>NZ_JCBCUX010000015.1:0-198973 GCF_059862645.1 Pseudomonas sp. MF08831
GTCGGCCAGCTTGGTGGCGGCGCCCAGGTCGTTGGCGGGGCCATACCAAACTTCGGTGCGCTGAGTGTCTTCAGCACCAGGTGGGAAGCCCCACTTGATGCTGATACCGAACAGTTCGCTGGTGGTGGTCAGCGAGCTCACCGCCGGCGGCAGGCCTACCTTCCCTTCCAGGTTGGTCAGGTTGGAGCTTTTCCAGATCGACGAGATTTCGAACGCGCTCACCGACCGCACGCGGGCCAAGTAGGCGCCCGAGTAGATGCCGGTGACGTCGACGCTGGTCGAACCAGTGCGCTGCACCTTGATCCAGTTGCCGCTGTCCTTGCGCCACTCCACGTCGTACGCGACGGCGCCGGTGATGGCTGGCCACGAGATGTTCATGGTGCTGATGGCTAGGCCTTGGTCGATCGACACGTTCGACGTTACGGTTACGCTTTCCGGCGGCGGAACCACGGTTACCGGAATTACGCTGATCGGACGCTCTTCCAGGCGCGCCCCTGTGTCGATGCTGGCGAACTTGCCAGGCTCATATTGCAAGGCGCTGATGTCGTAATCGCCTTCTGGCGTACGTGCGGTCCGCATCACTCGATATAGAGGGATCGCCAGGTCGTCAGCATCAATTGCCCACTGAAGTTGTGCAGCTGGTGCCTCGCTGTAGGCAACAGTCACGGTGACGTTGCGGCCACTCACGCTCTCTACAGTGCGCCCCTCTGCCCGTCCGCCGGGAAGGTTTATCACCAGCCGGTCGCCGGCCTTGGCCAGGGTGTCGCGGTCCAGGGTGATGACCTTCCCCACCGCCGCGGCAATTCGCCCGCCGATCTCACGGCCTGCCAGTAGCGAGTCGGCAACGGGGATGATGAAGCCTGGCAGAGGGATACGGCCTTCCATGCCGGTCCTGAAGCTGATGGTACGGTCCTGGTTATTGCTCAGCACCAGCCATTTAGCGCGGCGCTGGGCCTCAGATGCCCTAGTACAGCCGATGGCACTGATCTCGGTTGGCTTGTCGCCCAGACGACGCTGAAGTGGCAGGTCTGAATAGACCGTGACGTCGGTGTCGTAATTGTTGAGCGGGTTGTCGTAGCTGACCAGGCAGCGAGTGAAGCGGGTCTTCGCCGATGCGCTGCCGTAGGAGATTTTTCCGTCGATGACGTTGGACCGGGTGAAGACGTAGTCAATGTCCTGCGCCCGAGGCATATCAGCCTGCATGACCAGCTGGCCCTGCGCCCAATACGTCATGCCGCGGTAAATACCGGCGATGTCGCGCAGCAGTGACCAAGCATCGGCCTTGCCCTGCAGGTTCATGTCGCACAGGAAGCGCGGCTCCACGCCATCAGCACCATTTGGCACCAACTGATCGCAGTACTGCGCAATGCGGTACAGCTCCCACTTGTCCACCATCCATGGCTTGATACGGCGGCCCAGGCCGAAACGGTCCTGTGTGCAGATGCCATAGGTGACCCATGCAGGGTTGTTCGTCCAGGCCTCCTTCATGGTGCCGTCCCAGGCGCCGGAGTAGGTGCGGGCCACCGGGTCGTAGTTGCTCGGAACCTGCCAGCGGCGGGCTTTGCACTTGACCGTAACAGCCGGAATGTTGGTGAACTGCTCGGCGTCGAACTCAACGAACAGCAGTGCGGTGTTCGGGTAGCGCAGCTTGGCATCGATTACTTGGGTGTATCCGGCAATGAACAGGCTGTCTGCGATCTTGTCTGTGTTCTGGTTTGGAGTGATGCGGCGAACGCGGATCAGCCAGCCACTGGTTGCCGGCGGCAGATCAATGCGCAAGGAGCGCTCGTAGCGAGTAGTGGTCTTGCCGGTTATGGCTCCTACCAACACTTCCTGATAGGCCCCGCCATCAGTGGCAACGTCGACAGCGTACTGGATGCTGTAACCACCAATATTGCCTTCGTTGTCCTGGCTCGCAAGCCGCGGCGTGGCAACGCGAATACGTGCCGCGGACAGCTGCAGGTTGGTCAGCGACTGAACCCACGGCGTTCCGCTGCGCAGCTCGATATTCAGCGAGGTCTCGTTGTCGACCGATGGGATACCCGGGATGTAGGTCTGCTCGACAGAGCCCTGACGCCAGTCCCACTTCACGTTGGTGAAGTTGAAATTGCCGCTGGCATCCTGGATCGGGGTGTTGTCGAGGAAGATATCGCGCGCGGTGGGCGTGCCGTCGAATTCACCCTCGCCCACGGCGATCAGGATCTTGGCCACGTTGGTGGAGCGCAGGCTGTCGGGTGACTCTACAGGAGACTTTGGTTTGCTCTCGCCACCCTTGGCGCCGTGAATTTCCAGCTTTTGTGCTGCGCCCATACTTTCCTCCAGGCAATAAAAAACCGGCTCATGGCCGGCTTGTTTCGTGCGTTGCGTCTACGTTTTGTCTTCGGCGTAAATCGATGCAGAGATGATTGCCCCGCCCCACCGGCGCTCGCCGATGCAGATCGGCACCGGGTTGCCGCTGGCCGTGGTGTTCTTGGCGCTGCCGAACGCGTAGCTGGGCTGATTCTCAGGCGAGGCGCTTTGCTTAAGTCCTGCAGCCTGTGGGCTGAGCATTTGCACGACGCCGCCAGCCACGAGCGCGATGCCCGTAGCCAGCGTCGAACCACCGGTAACATACGACGCTGCGATCAACACAACGCCAATGATTGTCTGAAGCAGGCCTGCGCGCTTTGCACCCTCTACCACCGGCACAATCCTGATTTCCCTAGCGCCGCCCATGCCGAACTCGTCCGATCCGACGTTTTTACGGTTGCGGAAGATGGCGAATCGAAGGCCCAGGCGGGCAAGTCGACGGATCTCAGCCTCGAATCCGTCAAGAGTGGCCTTCAGCGCCCGGAAAACCTCCCAGGTGTCGCCTGCGGAAACCTGGCGCCGGTGCAGTCTGCCGAACTTCTGGGCCAGCGAGCCGGAAAGCTTTATGGTGGTCATCGGCGAATAAACGATGGCGCTCATCGGGCCTCCTTGTGTCGAAGAATTAAACGTGTG
The DNA here is from genome assembly GCF_059862645.1 of Pseudomonas sp. MF08831. NCBI lineage: Bacteria > Pseudomonadati > Pseudomonadota > Gammaproteobacteria > Pseudomonadales > Pseudomonadaceae > Pseudomonas > Pseudomonas sp. MF08831. Next base: position 2,983 of record NZ_JCBCUX010000015.1, read on the forward strand.
CGCTGCAGCCATGGGCCGCCGTAGACGATCACCTCTGACGGCCGTCCATACAGGTGGTGAAGGACGAAAGGCCCGGGGCCGAACGCGCCAGACTCTTCACCTGGCAGCGCCGGGTCAGCGCCCAGGTAAATACCAGCGTGGTTCGGGTGAGCCGTGCGGCCTATCTCCATCACGATCATGTCGCCTCGCCGTGGGCTGTCGACCTGCTCGAAGCCGGCGGCCGCATAGTTCGCCTCATACAGACTGGTGCTTTCCGCGCTCTCCCACCAGCCATCGGCGCGCTGGAAAGCTTCAAATTCAAGGCCCCACTCCCGCTGATACCAATCGGCGCAGACCTGCCAGCAGTCCCAGGCGCCGTGTACAAACGGGCGCTTGAGCAGCGGCGTGCTGCGCGTTGGAGTGATGGTGCGCAGGTCGCCCTCTGGCCAGGACAGAATGTGCCAGGGCAAGGCGGTGGCTTCGCACATGGCCAGGTCCCGCGACGACGGCCTGCTGGTGGCGTTGGGATGCGAATGCACAATACCGATCACCTCGCCCTCGTCTTCCGCTGCGGCGTAGTCCTCAGGATCAAGCCGGAACTCTTCGTTTGGCTCCGTGGCGATGTTCCGGCACGGAAAGTATTTCTGCGCTCTGCCCACGGCCAGCACCAAGCCGCAGCACTCTTTCGGGTACTCGGCCGCTGCATGCGCCTGGATGGCCGCAATGATGTGTTTGCGCATTCTTCAGCTCCGGGCAATGAGTGACACAGCGGGAAATCCACCGAATGGGTAGGGGTTGCCCTCGCCGAATCGCGGGATGCAACCCTTCCCCAGGGTGGCGTCGCACACGTCCAATTCAGGATCATCGGTAACCACCCCGTCCTTCGTGACGTAGGGACCGGTGTATCCGCAGTTTGGGCCTCGATAGCCACCGGTGAGACACCAGTGACACAGCGTGGTCATCTGCCGGCCGATCGTTTCACCGCCGACATCGCCCGGGCTGGCCAAGTCCCAGCTGACCGTTTCGCCGTCCTCGTTGGTCTTCTGGTCGACATACCAGACCTCGATCGATTCCTGGGTGGGATCAGCCGTAGGGTTGCCGCCTTCGAAGTTCGCTGCGTCGAGAAACTCGGCCAGCGTATTGCGGATGGTCAGCTTGAACTCGAGCAGATCCTCAAAGGCCAAGCACAGGGCTGTGATGCGCCCGTTGACGTTTCCGACCGACAGCTTCGGCCTTACCGCAGTGCCGTCGCCGTTCGCCTCGCTGCCCTCGTACTGCATCGGCCAGGCGCCGTACTCTTCGCCCTTCCACCAGATAGACTTAGCCGGCAGTTGATCGGCATCGACGCCGGCAGCGATCAGTTCGGCAGGCGTGTGCGGGATCGCATGGCCATGGAAGCGCAGCACATCGGCGCCATAATCGCTGCCGTTCAGTTCAAACAGCATGACTTCGTTCCCAGGCTCAAGAGTCTGGATAGCATTGATCAGCGACATAAATTGACCTTTACGGGTGGAAAGCGCGCTCGAACGTCGCTGTCACTTTGAATACGCCGCCACCCATAGGGGTGGGGGTTGGGTTCTTGCAGGTGAACAGGCCGAGCTGGCCCAGTGGCGTGGTCCACCGGAAGGCCTTGGCGCCCTGGTGCCGGTCGAAGAACGCCATCATGGCCGCAGCCGTCGCGGTGTTTCCCGTGTGGGTTACCGGGTAGGCATCGACTTTGTTGTTGATCCCATCCCCGACCTCTTGCTTGTAGCCGTCCCCGAACTGGGAGGTGCGCACCCGATAGCTAATATCGGGTGCTTCTCCGTTCTGGGTGGCCCAGGTGAATGTCTCAATCGCCACGTTTACCTCCCATTGATAGCTCGCCAGATAGCCCCGCCAGGCTGCACACCTCGTGCGATGGCTGCCTCGGCTTCCGTCTTGGTGACCTGCTGGATATTTCTTCCGGCCTGCGAGGTGTCCTCCTGCGTTGCATTGCCTCCGCCACCTGCGGTTTGCACGGAAACCGAGACGGGGAAGTTGTAGGTGTTGCCGCCTCCCCCACCCCCTCCGCTGCCAGCTGCAGCCATGATGGAGCTGCCGCCCGTCATCAGCGGAGTGACACTACCGCCCTCGGCACCAGTCATCAGGTACGAGCGGCCGCCCTGACTGAAAAGCTCAGGGCCCTTTTCATTTACCTCATACAGTGTGTTCGGATCGACAGGACCGCCTGACGCCCTTCCCTCGACCAGGGCGCTGCCCATGCTTGAGCCAAAGCTGGGTGTAGCTCCACCACCGAAATACGCCCCCAAGGCACTGCCGGTCAGGCTGGAAAAAATGCTGGACGCCGCTTGCCGAGTAGCGATGCGCGCCATGTCCGCCAGGATCGACTTGGTGAAGTCGGAAAACGAAAGTTTGCCGGTGATGGCAAAATTCGCGACCGCGTCTTCCATGCTGGAAAAAGCATTCGTGAACAGGCTCTTGGTCTGGCCAGCTACATCATTGGCAGACTGCAAGTAGTTCTGAAAAGCCGACGAAGCACCACTGCGCCAGTCTCCCTGGGCCTCCGACATCTTGTCGTAGTTGTCGACCACCGTGTCGCGGTACTTCCGTTCCGCATCTTCCAGGCTGGCCAGGTCCCGCATGTAGTCTTCCTGGCTGTACTTGTCGGGCGCAGTCTTGCGGCGATCCAGAAGCTTGGCGCGCTCGTCGTTGAACTTGTCAGTGGTCGCGTCGAGGGTGGCTTGCAGGCCCGCCTCGCGGTCGCCGAGACCCAAGCCATTTGCAGCGCGAGAGCCCGCCGCTTCCAGTACGGCCCGCTGTCGCTCCAACTGATTGACGTACGCCTCTGAGGCGGCCGTCAGTTGCTCCAGACGGCCCTTCTCGTTTGTGGCGATAACCGTCAGCTGACTATCGGCATCCTTCTGAGCCTTGACCATCCCCTGCCGTGCATCGGCGATCTTCTGGTCAAGCTGGATGCTCTGGGCGGCCGTTGTGCCTTTCTTGGCCTTGGCCACCTCCAGAGCATCGATTTCAGCTTGGTACGCGGCCGTCACATCGTCCTTTTCCTGGTTGATCAGGGCCGACCGTTGCTTGGCATAGTCCGACAGCGAAACCACGCCAGCCTTCTGCTGCGCCTCCAGTTCCTTCTGGGCGTTTCGATAGTCGGTGACAATATCGGACAGGTTATTTTTGGCGTTGTTGAAGCTGGTCAGATCGACCTGGGTGGAGGCTGCTTTGGGGTCTTTGTACTTGTCGTTGACGTCCTTTATCTGCTCGGCGACGTACTTCGGATCAACCCTCTTATCGTTGGGATTTGCCGCGCGGATCTTCGCGGTGTCCTCGTTGATCTTTTTGATCTCAAGGGCGCGCTTTCCTTCATTCGACAAGTTAGCCAAGTGCCGGGCGTCGGCTCTGGCGGTCGCGTCTACTGCATCGTCTTCGACCTTTCTGCGGTCGCCCACGTACTTGCTTTGACGCTTTTCAATCTCGACATAGGCTTCTTTTAGTCGGATCGACTCTTCAAGCTGCTTGCGCTCCTCAGATACCGAAGCACTACCGGCAACAATTTTGTTTCCGGACGTTTTTTTATTCAAATCGGCGAGCTTTGCTCTCTCGCTTTCTAACTGCTCTGCCAGAGTTTTCTCGCGCCCGAGCGAAAGCGGGACATCGAGCGCTTTCTTGGCTGCATCCCGAATGTCATTCCATCCACGCTCAATGAGTCCAAGGTTTTGTGTGATCTGTCCGGCTCTTGTTTCAATGGTCGAAGCGTAACTGTCAGTGAGTATCTTCGCGGCACCGACTGTGTCGCCTTGCTCTTGGAGGGCGACGATTTGCGAGTACACGCTTGCAGTCAAAAAATGATATTGCTCATTTAAAGATTTCGCCGCAGTGACAGGATCCTCAGCAATTTTTACGAACTCTGCGACGGTTGCCTCAACCGACTTGCCAGTCGCCTTTTCCATGGCAAGAGCAGCTTCCGATATCTCAACAAAGCTTCCGCTCGCGAGCTTGCCACTGCCTGCCAGGGATGCCAAAACCTCGGCAGCTTGCCCCGTAGTACCAATGGTTGCGCTCACCTGACGAGCCATATCACTAAGCTGGGCGGCACTTACCCCGGCGCGGTCGCCAGTCAAAATCAGGGATTTGCTGAAGTTTTCCTGCTCCTCGCTGCCCTTGTGGTAGGCATATGCAAGGCCGCCTATGGCGGCGACTACTATCCCTATAGGTGCAGCGATGGCGAGCATGCTTGTCATGGTCGCGCCAGCGCCAACGCCCAGTTGGGTCACAGCACGAACCCCGCTACCCCAGTCCCCTGACTGAAGCGCGTTACTGAGCTGCATGACGTTTTCTTGCGCCTGGCGGGTTCCTAGCTTCAGCTTGTCGAATGCGCTGGCGGTCTCGGTCAGTCCGGCGCGATCCTTGCCGATCTTTGCCAGAGCCTCGTTGTAACGAAGCGCGTCATACTCACCTGATTTATGCAGCTCGTTGAGAGCCCGTTCACGAGCCTCCAACTCAGCCAGTTTCTTGGTGAGTGGATCTATGCCATTAACAGTTCGCTTGAGCGCCTCTATGCGACGGCTCTCTGACTCAATCAGTTTCTGCTTTTGAGCATTCTCTTTCTCAGCGGCGGCGATCTGCCGCATCCGCGATGATTCGACTTTCAGCTCTGCCTTATCGAGAAGCCCCTCAAGTCGAATTTCATCTTCAGTCAGCAGCAGACCACGTTCCTGGGCCTTGACGTAAAGTTCATTCGCCCGAGAAAGATTCTCTCTGGAGCCCGCGGCGGCCGCGACTGCAGCTTCAAGCTGCCGAGTAATGGTCATCTCGTACGCGGCACTATCGCTGCGTTTTTTGCCAGCAGTTGCCTGACGATCAATCGCGCCAGTTGTCTTTTCGACCCCTTGCGCTACTTCCGCCTCGGTCTGAGAGATTTTTTTGCCCGTGTTCGCGAGACCTTCACCAGTTTTTCCAAGCTCATCGATGGCCTTTTCGGCATCCACCGCCGAGTCGACAAGCTTGTCCAGATCATCGGAAGCCTTAGCTGCCTGCGAAGACTCCACCGAAATGCCCAGGGAGGCAAAATTTGTGCTCATTGGCTTCTCTCTTCTTGCACGGTTGACCTGCAATCCGATGCTTTTCTTTGGGCAATAAAAAACCGCCCGTAGGCGGTTTGTTTTGTGTGCTTGTTTCGGCGGAGCCTAGGAAGCCTGCTGTAAATCACTGCCGCAGTGCTTGCACTTAATAGCAATCACGAGGATTTCCTCTCCGCAAAATTTGCAGTTTTTCTTTGGTTTATCCTCCGCATAGAGATTCGGATTTCCTCCCGCAGTCCCAGATACGACAACAGGCGACGGCTGCTTAAACGCCCATACCAAAGCGGCAACCCACCCCAGCAGACTCCAGCCGAGAAAAAAATTAACAGCCGCTATCGCTGGCAGATTATTGCTTTCGCGCAACCAGGCCTCAATCGTTGGGAGCATGTAAAAAGCGGGAATGAATACTATCCCGCTGTACACCACTAGCTGGCCAAACGCATTCAGACCGCCGCGCTCCATTCCCATGGAGTAGCTATAAAAAGCGAGGAACCCCAAAACTACCAGTCTGACTACGAACATCTGAAGTCCCTGTCCAGTGGCCATGGGTTGTCCATGGCTGATAATGCGATGCTATCACTATCAGTCAGTACTGAAAAAACGCCAACACGAAAGCCCCGCATGGGCGGGGTTCTTCAGGTTCGTGGGAGGGTTACGCTACGTCGAGCTGCAGCGTCAGTTGAAGCTGCTCCAGCAAATGCTCGACTCGGCGTTCAAGCACAGGCTTTTGCCAGCGCCATGTCGCCAGCCCTTTCCCTTGGGCGCTGGCGAGTTTTTCACGCTCATCCAATATTCGGCATGCTCCTTCATACTCCTGGCGAATGCCGATATCCCCATGCAATAGCGTATCAATCTGAACATCACACCAAACGGCGAAATCGGCGGAAAGCCAACGCGCAAACGCAACGGCCAGCTTTGGATGAATCCAAGTACCGCCGCCACGATCCGCGCGAGCCCGGCTGGTTTTTACATACGGGATTTCCCCGCATGTACGCGCCATTGCCTTCAGATACTCAATCGTCTCCGGAAGTCGAAGCCATTCATTTGGCTACTTCCCGAACTGCTTGGCCGCCTGCGTGGCGTTAATCCAGCCGCCACCATTAAAGGCGACAGCATGACCGTGAAAATCAAACGGGATAATGTTGCTCATGCTGTCTTCCTCAATTCAATCGACGCGGCCACGTTCGAGTTGAAGCCGTCCAGCGGCATCAGGCTTTTCTCGCTGACCGAATAGCGCTTGCCCTCGACCAGCATCAGCCAGTTTTCATCGATCTTGCTGATCATTTGACCAGAGCGGCCGACCAGATTTGGCCGCTCCGGGGAAAGGATCAGAGCGCGACCGCCTGTTTTGAGGGTGAAGTTCATGCTGCCACCCTCCACTTCACTTTCTCCATCGCCGCCAAAGCGAAATCAAACAGCGCCGCCGGCGGGACGTGAAGTCCGTTAGATTCAGTGACGGCCGCCAAGAACTGAGTCGGCGACATCACGCACGCGTCTAACGAAACAGGCTGAACCTGACGCTTGCCAGAACCGTCAGTGAACACCAGGTAGCGCTGGGTTTCCGAAAGGTCGGTCGGGATGTCGACAGATTGGTAGCCGCCCTTCGGTAAGTATTCGCCCTCGATCGCGTAGCTCGCGACGAAATTGCAGGCTGCATCCATTTGGTCGACAGGAATCAGCTCCATGCGCGGAACATCGAAGCGGGCGTGAAGGGCCGAAGCGAGTTTGGCGGTGGCGCTGCGCTGATGCTCGGCATCCAGCTTGGCTACACGGCAGCGCATGACGTTGCTGAGCGTGCGCGCCCCTTCTGCGCCTAGCGCCTCGTAAACAGCTTTGGCGACGAGAGTCTTGCTCGACAGGCCAAGCTGGGCTGCCATCCAGTTGAAGGCAGCAATATAACCTTCCTTGATAGCTGCGGCTTTCTTGCCGGTGAAGCTCATCACCAGGAACATGAAACCGTCCTTGGTCATTTCGAAGGCTTCATAGGTGTTGCCGCGATGCTCAAACTGAACCGACGAAAAGTTGTCGGTTAAAAATTGAGCAGAACACTCAAGCGCTCGGACCTTGGCAATAACGTGGTTGTGCAGCTTTTCAAATGCGTCAGCGACCTGCCGAGTTGAGGTGAAGACCTCGCCGTTACGGGCCTCAACGAATTTGCGCATGTCAACTACTGTGGTATTCTTGCTCATGACGTTTTTCCTGATAGTTAGACGTTCTGCTTCATAAGCCTCAAGCGTTGGCGCGCTTGGGGCTTTTTTATGCCTGTTTGATTTGTTCATCTCGCTGCATCGCCTCCCTTAGCGCCTTTCCTACGAGCCAGTTCTGGCTGCGCTCCTCTTGTTGGGCCTTCTTTTCAAGCCATGCCTTGATATCCGGCTCTGCCCGAAATACCACCTGCGCCATTTCCCTTACCTTCATATCCCCTCCAGATGCATCACCGTTGTTCATAGCGCAAATGTATAACGGTGATGCATTGCCGTCAATACCACCGTGATGCATTATTTCGTTCCATTAAATGGAACCGGATTTGAGATGAGTCGCAGCGATCCACAGTTCAACCTCCGCATACCAGAGGATCTTCGGGACTTGGTAATGGTCGCGGCCAAGCAAAACAAGCGGTCAGCTACTGCCGAGATACTTGATCGCCTAGAGCGAAGCTTTACTGAAACAGATGATATGGGAGTTAGCGACCTCGATCGGATGAATCCTGATCACCCGCTTTACAGTCCAGGCCCCAACCCCGAGATAACCACGAAAATTCACAAGGACCGTCTGATCACCGGGCTTGATGGCCCGCTGACGGCACAAGAAGAAAAGATCATGTCGGCAATGCTCAAGGCCCTGCGCGGCATAGGCAAATTCGAAGAAGAAGATGCTGATATCCCAAACACGGGCCCCAAGCCTCGCAAGCGCTACCCAAAGAAGTGATTTGTCCGACAAGGAGAGTCAGATGTCACCCAAAGAGCCAGTGCCAGAACCCGATAACGCCAGCGCCTTTTCGTCAGTCACGGTCTGCTTCGTGCCCAGGGCGTTTGCCGCCAACACCCTGGCGAACCTCGGCTTGGTTGGCACACTCTGCAAGTTCGGCGACAACGAGTTTCGACGAATCGAGAAGCTGAAGTGCGACCTGTACTTCCCGGCCGGGACATTTGTCGCTCTTGATCAGAATGGAAACATAGACAGCATCCATACCTGGTCCGACATCGGGCAGCTTGACCTGGCTTTCAACGACTACTTGAATTTCCTAATGGATGTCCGGCGGATCTACGAAGGGACGGGCACCTACGACAAAAAACTTGAGGCCGTCGAGGCCATGACCACCGGCATGGGACGTCAGGGACATTCCCACGGCTACTTCATAGCCAAGCATGGCGGCTCTGGCCCCCTGCTTGATAAATGCGTCCAGCGAAAGCAGTAGCGAAAGCACGTCCTATGCTGAACATAGCCTCCCACACCGATCCCCCGGAGTATTGGGCAGCTGCGTATGCCTGAGTCCATCGAACACAATGTTAGGAAGGAGTAGCTGATCATGTCAAAGACAGCCAATGAGACGCACGATGTCAAAATCGATATCACTGGACATATCGAGCTGCCAACTCTCAAATCTTTGTACATAGAAATGTTCTTTGAGGAAACTCTTCTAAGCAGCGGCACTGCATTCCTTGTGGCCCACGATAGGGAGTCGCACTGCTGCCTCCTGACAAATCGGCACAATGTGACGGGACGGCACCAAGAAACTGGAAAATGCATAAGCCCCCATGCCGCCGTACCTGACTCAATGACTATTTACTTCCATAAAAACGGCGCCATGGGGGAGTGGATCAAGGTACGGCTACCCCTTTACCGAGATGACAATACTCCCTATTGGTTCGAACATTCCAAACTGGGTAGCAAGGTCGACGCAGTCGCAATGAATCTTAACTGGGGTAGCGACGTCCAAAAAATCCCATATTACCTGTCAGAACCTCTCGGGCTTGATCGACATGGGCTGTTCGTCGGTCCGGCGGATACGGTAAGCGTTATCGGATACCCATTCGGGGTCGCTGCCGCTGGTAAATTCCCAATTTGGGCGACTGGTTTCCTAGCTCAAGATTTGAGCTTCGTAAATCCAGACAACCCTTCCTTCCTCATCGACTGTCGAACAAGACAAGGCCAATCAGGATCGGCTGTGATTGCTTATAGGGCTGGAGGGTATAGAAAGCTCTCAGACGGCCGGATGCAATCTGTAATGTCCGCCGAACCGACTTGGGAATTTCTCGGTATCTACTCTGGACGCATCAATGCGGAGTCGGATCTTGGTCGAGTTTGGAGTGTTAGTGTAATCGAAGACCTGTGGAAATCGTCCGAGCAGGATCAGCAACGCCGGGAATCACTTGCACTAAAAGATAAACAGATCTGATCACTACCTGTTACACGTTTTAAAAGCTTCGCCTCGCGTGAACTCCCCTTCTGACCTGCAAACCTTACATACGCCAAGCCCCATTCTATAACGTATAGAATGGGGCTTGGCGTATGCAGACCTCAGCCTACGACCATCGGTGACCAACGTGACAGAGCCCACCCTCACCTTCAAATGCCTCGGCCACACCAAGCGAGACGACGACTTGATCGGCGCTACGACCTGGAAGTGACCGACAGTCGCAGCGAAAAGACAGCAACGATCTCTGTCGAGCCTAGGCACCTTGCCTCTGCCCGAAGCATAAAGAGGATCCTGCTAGATCGGTGCATGCTCTACAGGGCAACACGCGCGGAGCACGATCACATGCTACTTGAGATTTTTGATCCGCAGCCTGAAGCAATCCGAGAGTAGCCGGCGCCGCCGGCTTTTTAATATCTGGCAGAAACTACAAAGCCCGCATCAGCGGGCTTCTTTTTTGCTTGCCCTATCACGGCAGCAGTTTCAGGAAATGTCCCAAATCATTAACACCGTGGTTTACCACCCAGCCTTCATTGAACGGGGCCAAGGGTCCGCCGAACCCCTTTGAATCAACCAAGCGACTTCTAACCACTTGAAATACCGGCTCACCTAACCTAATCGGCACGCCAGCCCCGTCTATAAGAAGCGCGATCGGCTCTTCGTCGGTGTTGTTCTTGAACACACCCCAGCGCCCAGTCAAATACGTTTCGCTCATATCAATTTCCCATTCGAAGCATCAGGGGCAGAAGAGTGCTTCAAGATGTCCGAATGGGCAAGAGTCTGTAGCACTACCGACCCTTGCTGGACATCGTTACGACCATTTTCTGATCGGGTTCGCTGCAACTGATCAAAACACTGCCGTCGGCCGTATAGACTCTGGTGATAGTCAGCACTGACGAGTTTACGATCGGCTCGATGTCTGAGGCTGGCACATTGAGCTTTGCGATGGTATTTGCCTGATACGCTTGGCACTCATCAAAGCTCATTGAAATAGATTTTGACTGTGCGTCGGCATGCGCCACAGTAGCGAAACAGACTGATACCAGTATCCCTATTAAAATCCGCATGTCGTTCCCTCTTTGGTTTGGCGGGACTGTAGCACCGGCAACTAGCTTTTGTACAAAACCAAACCGTAAGCACATCCTGACAAATTTGAGCTGCAGCTCTACAATCGAGCATATCACCATGGATGGATCCACAGTATTTATTGGCATGCCGTGATGGCATAATGATTTCATCTGACGTACTCACAATCAACGACATCAGCCTCATAATCAACAATGGAATGTGAAATGGACATAGCCTCAATCCCGGCGACAGTATACGTTGCTTGTGGCGTAATCACTGCAGCACTACTGACCGGCTTCTTCTCATTTATGAACATGGTCAGTTCCAAAGAAAACAAAGTTTCTGAGTTTAGACTTGTCTGGGTAGACGGGCTAAGAAACGAGATTGCTGAATATATATCCGCCGCACAAGAGCTCGGTCGAGTATCAGGAAAGTTTGACTCCATAGCTCGTATCCACTCGGAAAAAGAAGAGCATGCACTCGACATCGAATGGTACAAAGAAACTCGAGAAGTTTTTAGTCGGGCAGTCGAAAGCTTAAGCAAAATACAGCTTAGGCTAAATGCAGATCATATTGCGGAGGACTCTGACACTCCGGAAGCGCGACTTATGAGAGCTATACTCACCGCACGAAAGCTTTCAATTGAAGGCGACTTCGACAGTGTCATTGATTCCTGTGACGAAATCAGATCAGCAGCAGCCCCAATTTTGAAAAGCACATGGGACTTAGTTAAACGTGGAGAAGTTGGTTACCGTAGAATTCGCAGATACGGGTTACTTACGGTAACTCTTGGATTTTATGCAGTAGTCACTTTCGGCCTTTATATAGGCTTCAGCACTTATAAAGCCAAAGTAGAAAATGACAAAACCCAAACCGCCCAAAAAATACAAAAACTTTACGAAGCTTTGGAAAGGCTTACACCTCGCCCTGCCAACAAATCACTTCAAGAGATTTTAGATAAGACAACCCGGTGAAAAATTCAGTAACAACTTAAACCTTTAGTTACTCGTTAGTACTAGACTCCCCCCAGCCCTTCGCCTGCAAGCCCAAGGATTGAGGTACGCCAATATCGGTGCGTTTATGACCTTGAGGTCAATGTGCCTCTGATACTCAACAATCTGCAGCTGTCTCGACGTCACACACCAAATACAGCCCAATTGCATCTTGGGGACCCGGATGGGCGTGCAGTAATTGTCAACATAAAACTCGAAGGGAACCCGTCGACGAGTTCTCGCTCAAGGAAATGACGAAGCTTGGTCTAGAGGCCGCTAAGCATCTCACGCACCAGGTCTGATCGAAGCCTGAAGCGAATCAATACGCGCTGCGAGTGCATTATCGGCATTTGCTCTCGCAGCCGCTTCGGTGGATACCTGAACGCTCAAACTCGACATTGAGTGAGAGATCGACTCAATGCACTCGTCGGTAATTCGAACCATTCCGACTGTGCTATCGCCGATCATGGCCTCGTTGATGTAAAGCTTCCCATCAACAATGGCAAAAGGCTTGTCCATAGTTTTCTCCTGCGGCCATGCCGCGTCATGTTGGTTGTCTTGCGTCTTTGTGCCTGAGGATCAGGCGCCTCTCGCGCTCTCCCGCTGCTCCGCCATCACCTGAAGGGCTTCAGCCTCCATCCGCCGGAAGTCACTGAAAATGGCTTGTCGCTGGCTGATCGGCACACCACACATCCGAATCACCCCGGAGAGAACGCTGTAGTCCATGCCTATAGCGCCGCACGCGCCTGTGCGCCACTGGGTGCTCATGGCCTCGAAGACTTTGAAGGCGTCCCAGTTGTCGGGCCAGATGCCTACTTCCTTGTCAGGAATGTCCTGGCGCGATAAACCGAAGGCCATCAGATCTGCATCTGACGGCCCTGGCTCATACAGCGCGCGCGAGGCGCTTAGGAGTTTCCCAGGCGGGCCTCGCTAAAGGCTTCGGCGTAAGCGTTCAGCACTGCCTTCGGCGCCGAGTTGATCGAATTCACGAGGATGCGCACGTTCTCAGGCGTGAATTCCTCTTCGATATCCCAGCCCACCACCACGTCCAGCAGTTGGTCTGCTTGCAGGGCGATCTGGGCGGCGGTGAAAGCTTTGAGATCCATATCCCCGATCTGCTTGCCCAGCTCATCGTGCCGCTCGTTCCAGCCGGTATACAGCTCCGCCAGCGCGGTTCGATCCAAGTACTTGAACTCGAACTCCACCTTTTCGGCGCTGTAGCCCGCCCGCTGGATCATCACCGGCGCCTTGAAGGTCGGCTTCTGGATCAATTTGAACTTGGCCATGGATTACACCGCGGCCGCGTAACGGGTTGGGCGGCCGGTCAGCGCAAGGCTGATCACACGGGTCATCAGGTTGTTACGGGACATGGTCGGCGTCGAAGTGATCGACACATAGCCGTTGTAGATGATGCTGCTGCCGCCAGGAAGGTTAAGTCGGAGCAGGCGCGCTTGCTTGTCGTCGTCGGCGGCCTCACAGACCTCCACATAGGGCTTCGAAGAATCATCGGCGACGGTGATGGTAAGCGTGATCGGATTTTTGGTGGTCGGCATCTGGCGATCATCGTCGTCGGCCAGGAAACCAAAGGTCAGAAACTGCTGGTCGCCGCCGCTGGAGTTCAGCTCGGTGATCTGCGAAATCTCAGTGAAACCCGTTACCTCCCGCACCGAGCCAATGCCCGAGCCGGCCGGATACTGCTGGACGTTGACGGTATTCACGTTTTCCAGCGCGAAAGTGCCGCTGGCGATCTCGCCGACACGAACGCCTCGCCCTTCAAGGCGAGTCCAGCCGGAGTTGACGGCGATTACATCGCCCTCGGCCAGGCCATGCGCCGCAGCGGTAGCGACGGCTGGATTAGCGTTCGTCAACGCAGTGAATGGGATCGCAGGGCCGTAGGTGGCTGCAATCTCGAAGGTGGCGCCGTTGGGCATTTGGATGCCGGCCATGGGTGTTTCCTCTTTTCAGAAATGACAAAACCCGCACAGAGGCGGGTTCATTGGTAAACCGTAGGAGCGGTGGATGCCGATACAGCTGACTAGCTATTCTTCGTAAGCCAACATCCCGGAAGCTGAATATTCCATGTAGGAGTTGCACTCGTTGAGTGAAGGACGCAGGTGTATCAGTTTGTCCATCAATCTGGTTTGTCGAGTTTGGAAGCTAACTCGACGTTTATCTCAAACTGCTCACCGACATCGATCAGCGTTCGGCTGCTTTCGTCGATTGAGCCTTCCCTAGTCCAGAGAAACGGAAAGAATGAAAAGCACTGATCTGCTCTCAGTCCCCGCATGTCCAGACGCCAGCCATCCCAGCGCAGGCCGTCGTAAAAAGTAGCGAGCCGATCACTTAAGGCCCACCCAAAAAAATCGGTATAACCAATGTCCAACTGCTCCCACCGCAGTGTATCGGGTGCCCAGTAATACATCGCTCCTACATCATCGCCCAGACCGCCGCCGTTGATTGAAAAGAACCCTCCAGCAGCATCGTCGGCGACCAGTAAATAACCATCGGCACGGCCCTTGTTCCAATCAACAAGGTTTCGGGGCAATTGCGGATGTCCGGAGCCGATCAAGCGTAACCAGCCATGATCAATGAGAAGACCACCAGTCTCGTAGGCTATCGCCCCCAGCGGAGATCTAGTTGTAATCTGCAGGCCGGAAAGGACACGAGCTCTATCAGTGGACGGAGGGAGCAACTGATAACTCAAAGTGGCTTCTCCCAACGTTTTTTCAATGAGGGGTAGCGCGGGGTCTCGGCTGTCTATCAGGTCTTCCAAACTTGTCATCTGCCGGTCCTTGGGAAAAAGGAACCGATTATAGCCGCATACGCAATATCGCGGATTGAGGCTCAGTGGGTACTAACAAACCGGCTATGAGCTAGTATCTGCTCGATACTCGAAAGAGACTGGAACCATGTATGTCGCTGCGTCTGTGATCCCTGGCCCCTGTTCTACCGGCGACATGGTGACCACTGTGACGCCGCTCTTCGTGTCTCGGGCATACAGCCGGAACAGTCCAGTCAACTCGACCACAAGCGGGTTCGTCTTTGTCTTCCCAGTGTTCGCCGGAGCCACAATGCTGACCTGATAGACGCCGATGAACGCCCGATGGTCGCCAGCAAGCGTGCTACTGGCAGTATCGCCTGGTAGCGCGAATGCACGAAGGTAGGTCTCGCCCTCTGCAGGGTCATACTGGATATTCTCAAACACGACCTTGATGGGCTCCGCACGCGCCTTGCTCCAGGCGAGCAGCTTGGCTTCGTAAATCGACGCGATAATGGCGTGGCTCATACCTGGTTGTTCCTTGTGGCTTCTTCGACGATCTGCTGGAAGCGGGCCAGGGTGATTCGGACCATTCCGCCGGGTGCTTGGGTCGAGTGGCCATATTCCAGCGGGATAGAATAAGGAAGGTTATTCACGATGTAGGCCGTTTGCCCCGCTGTCAGGGATTGAACCTGCGCCTTGAGCACGGCGATGCTGACGTTACCGCTGACATCGATCTGATCAAGCACTCCCTCGGCCGGCGTATCAATCGAAAACTGCCAGTTCCCGCGAAACCGCCCGCCGACGTAGCCCTTAGCTGCCACCAAACCGTTCACGTTGAAGTTCTGGTCGCGCTCGGTCTTGGTCAGGGGCTTGGCGTACTTCACGCCCTTTCGCAGCTTGCCGGCTTTGGTGAAGTTCGATTCGTTCAGGTTGATGATCGTGTTGCGCACAGCCACCTTGAAGTCGTAGTCATCGGCGGCTCGCTTGTTCGCCTGGCGGTGAACGACGTTCGCAGCCCAGATCTCGGGGTTGCCCACCGGCGACATTCGGATGACGCTGCTGCCGATCTCGATCACGATCTCGCGGATGGTTGCGTCGATTCCGGCTTGAGCGCGCTCGGCGAAGTCGCGGATATTCTCGGCAAAGCTGCCGTTCATGTTTGCGTATTTGTTCGTCACGATCGCACCTGCAATTCATACAGGATCGGCGTGCCGGCTGGATTAATCTCTTTCAGCGGAGGGACGATTGACCAGGTGCGGCCTTGGGCGACCACCTTGTCCAGCAGGCCCGGAACCCAGGCCAATCCCTGCGCACCGATCTTGAGCTTCTTGTCGCCCTGCTTGATGAGGCTGTTGTTTTGGAATTCTTGGCCGGTGAAGTCGAGCAGGATGCCTTGCGCGATTTGCTCAACAGTTGCGCCGGGCGCTGGGCCGCCTATTTCAGGGTCATACTCACCCAGCTCCGTCTTGCTGATGGTCACGGACTGGCCGAACTCCGTGATCATCTCCAGAGCCATCACGGCCATTTCGTCGTAGAATGCCATGCTCATTTACCCAAGGAGGAAATATGAATTACGGAACGATAAGTGACGACCTAAACCGGACCTCGCGAGAGATTCGTGAGAATACCGGCGGTACAGGGAAAAGCCTTGAAGACAAGTTCAAGGCGAGAAATTCCTATCAAACTGCCTTTGAGAAGACAGGGTTCGGCGCCAAAGCTTCTAAGGAAATGGCAGAGCGAGACTTCCCGTTAGACCAGCCCGTGTCTTTCGATAACTTGGATAAGGCTGTGAGGACTATTAAAGATGGGGACCAAGCCATCAGAGATGCGTATCCGTTTCTGGACATGTATGAATTGTCCAACGACTGATCAAGCCCTAACAGCAAACAACCCGCGTTTTTGTAGGTAGTCGGCAAACTGCGTTGCACTTGGACGGTCCGGCGCCGCCGGTAGAAGCCGGTTGCTAGTGGACGGGATCGCGGCGTACTGCCGCGTCACCGCCCCCTCAACACGATCCAGTAAGACAGCACCTTTGCGCTTCTCCACTGGGTCGATATCGTCCTGATGAATCTCGGCTGCCAGCGCCATCTGGCCGTACTGAATACGCGCCGGCAGGTAGTTGTTCGGCTTGATCTCATGATCAAGCCGCACTTCCCGGCGCGGCCAGGACAGGGCCTGCTCGCTGTTCGACTTGCGACCCTTCCAGGTCATGCCATCCATCGCCAAGGCGGCCCGACGAAGCAACGCTTCCTGCTCCGGAACGCTTACAGGGATGACCGTGCCGAACTTCACGGCATACATGGCCAGGTCCTCGGCGCTCGCGTAGCTTTCGGCGTCAGGCTTGCCGGTGCCGTCCTCGATGATGAGTGTCATGCGTTAACTCGCTGGAATGGTTTGAAGATTGGCCGCCGGATCACCAACAGCCAGCAGTATTACTCCTTGGGCAGCTCAGCGACGAGCTTTTCCAGGGATTCTTTGGAGGCGTTGGCCCGGTACTGGACCTTGGCCTCATCGAGCTTTGATTTCAGTGCCGCGATCTCACCGGCCTCATCAGCCGACGGCGTGAGGACAGACTTCTTCAGCGCTTCAACCTCGCCACGCAGTGCGTCGACAGTCAAGGCCAGGCCATCACGTTCAGTGGTCAACTCATCAACCGAAGCATGGATGGTGCCCAGCACGTCAAACAATCGCAACGCCAGGTCGCCTGACTCGGGACGGTGAATCTCTCCAGCTTCCAGGCCACCAATCAGGATCTCGATCGATCCATGCTCAGCACGCAAAACCGCGATCA
Organism: Pseudomonas sp. MF08831; assembly: GCF_059862645.1. NCBI lineage: Bacteria > Pseudomonadati > Pseudomonadota > Gammaproteobacteria > Pseudomonadales > Pseudomonadaceae > Pseudomonas > Pseudomonas sp. MF08831. The sequence continues at coordinate 20,066 of NZ_JCBCUX010000015.1, forward strand.
CCTTTTCCAGTTCGGCTTGGTTGCCCGCACCAACAATCTGCGCCCGCTTGGCTTCCTTCACCGACACGTCGATGCCGACTGCTTCGTACGCATTGACCACGCTCGGCCAATCGCCAATCACCAGCACGCTGGTCACACCCGCTTCGGGCTTATCGAAGTGTTCCGGATTGCGGTAACGCTTCTCCGGGTCGAAGCCGCTCAGCTGGTTGCTGTAAGTCAGTTCCATGTGTTTCTCCAAGGCGGCCATCGCTGGCCGCGCGTTGAGTTTGAGACTTAGCCGCCAGTGACAGGAGGCGTTGTGGTCAGCGTGATCATCACGCCGGCGGTGACTTTGTTGCTGCCTGCGTGCTTGATCCAGTTGGCAGCGGAGCCGACGGCGGCCAGGGTTGGGTTGGAGCCGCCAGTGGTGGCTTTCCAGCTGTAACCCAGCACATCGATATTCACGGTGCCTTCCGCGCGGTAGCCGATGCTCAAGTTCTCTTCGTCGTTCACTTCGTAGGAACGGAAGCCCGGGGCCTGCGACTCGGTAATGGTCACGGCGTTAGGCAGCAGGCCGAAAATCACGTCCGCCGGCGCGGTGTCGGTCACCAGTACAGGCTTGCCCAACGTGCCCGGCAGGCCGCCGTAGATCACGACACCGGCCTCTTCGTAGATCTTGTTGGTGATCGCTTCGTCGACGATGTCGAAGTAAGCGCTGGAGTGCATCACCCACAGAGCGATCCGGCCGAACTTGTCACCGAACTTGCGCATGCCACGGGTCAGCGTCTTCTTGCCGTCGGTTTCGATGTTGGCCGAAACCACCATGTCAGCGTTGGATCCGATGGCGGCACGCAGGCCAGCAGTTGCGTACTGGATGAAGCCTTCCAGGGTCGCATCAGCGACGTCGGCGCCGACGATCTGGGAGAACTCCTCGACCGGACGACCGCGGCGCTTGAATGCCTCTTCGGTGGTCTGGTAAGGGCCGTACTTCCAGGGAGCTTTGACGCCGACAGCTTCGCCGGCGCTGATCTTCTTGGCGGTTACCTTGCCGTCGGAGTTGACGTCGCGATGCTCCAGAGAGCCGTTCAGCTTGTACAAGGCGCGCTTGCGGAAGTCGCCTTCGATCAGTTCGTTGTCCAGCACCATTGCGCCGTTGGACGATGCGTTGAATACATCCAAGTTGTCCTGGACACGTTCCAGGTATGCGGTTTGCGCCTCATCGTTGTAGATGATCAGGTCGCTGTTAACGGTTGTAGCCATGGGTCAATCCCCTTACTTGGGCAATGCGAGATATGCGGTTTGGCCGTGCTTGCGCTGGAAATCGCGCTTCTGCTCGGAGGTCATTTCGGAGCGCTTGAATGCAGCCTTGCCGCCACCCCCGCCCGGGGCAAATGTCCCTGAAGCCCTTGGCCACAGATGAGGTGCGCTTTCGCGCAGAGATTCCGCCCATTCAAGCGGAGTCAGGGGGGTCTTGCCGTCTTTGCCGAGGATGACCTGGCCGGACTCATCAACGGCGACCGCATCGCCATCTTCGTTCAGGGTAAACACGCCCTTGGCGCGCAGGATGATGTCGTCGGTTGCTTCCGGCAGTGCGCCGGCTTTCAGTGCCGCGCCGCGTACCGAGTCACCCAGGACTTTGCCCTGGAACTTAGCAGCGAACGATTCAGCCTTCTCGGCGCGCTCGCTGATGGTCTTCAGCTGCTTATCGTAGTCACCACGCAGACGCTCGGTCCGGCGGTTGAAGACTTCGTCCACCTTGCCCTCGGTGAGCAGCTTGGTTTCTTCGTCCTGCCCGGCGCGGTTGAGCAGTCCTTTGACGGCTTCAATGTCGATGCCTTCAAACTGTGTTTCGAACTGGGTCAGCTTGCCGGAGGTTTCCTTCAGCTTGCCCAGCAGTTCCGAGTTCTTGGTTTTGAGACCAGACACAGATGCTTCAACGGCAGTCGCGATAGCGGCCTTGATTGCCGGGTTTTCCAGGTCGATTTCGTTTTCTTCTGCCACGTTGATGCACCCCTTGGGTTTGTTTGCCCGCTTTACAGGTAAAAAAAATCCCGCAAATGCGGGTTACGTTGCGTTTCTGGTGCTGAACCCTTTCAATGCCGCTTTTCATGGAATAACTGAAATGTCAGCAGGGTCTAAAGACAAAACCGGGACCGACTTGAAGATCGCATTCAAAATTGCGGCCTTTTCTTCTCTAATGACACTGGCCGGCGTGTTGGCGACGAGCGTCGTCACGCTGGCTAGTAGCGCACAAGCAACCAGATCAAGTGAAAAGCTCAGCTGTGTCAGCCGGCTCGACAAAAGAGAGGAATATGCCAGGATCAAAAGTGACAACTTCATGGCGTCCCTCGCTTCTCTAACGACTGGTAGCGCCTCACCTGGCTTCGCAGAGAAAAAACCTGCTTACGTTGAGGCATTCTCCAGAGCTGGCTACTCGTTGATGCTGTTAACAAAAACCGCGCTAGGAGAAAAATCCGGCGAACTATCCGACTGGCTGACTATTCGGGTTGCAGACTACAAGTCATTCGAAAGGCCAGTGTTTAAAAAAGAGGAATACGAGAAACTCGTAACAGAGTGGAAAGACGCGTACTACCAGTACATGGAAGATCTAGATACCCAAAGAAAAGACTGCTGATCAAAATCAGCCAATCATATCCCCGCACGCTCAAACGCCAGCGGCTCAAGCCCTTTCATCTGCACCAGGGTCAGCGGCGTGAAGTTGCGATCAAGCTGCAGCTCGGCGAATCGCTCCACGGTCAAGCCTCCCTCCCGGAACAGCTTGCCGCGGACGGGGCCGATGGCAACGTCCTGGAACGCTGCTGGCTGCTGCTGGAGCCAGTGGTAGTAATCGAGGTCAGCACTGACTTGCTTTCCGCCGTCAGCACCCACCGAGGCGCGCGTAGCGCCCTTAGCGAACATCGCGCTGAGTTTGGTCAGCAAGATGAATGTGGTACGGCAGTTCGGGTGGAACGGCGGCCTTGGGCCGGAATCCACCGGAAACTTGCGTTTGTCCATAGAGCGGCACAACTGGCTGGTCTTGCTATCCAGCGTGGCCACCATCTGGATCTCTTGCACAATGTCAGTGTTGGCCTTGGCCACCTCCATCCGCGCCTGGGACGACACATGCTGAATCGCGGTGTGCACGACCGTGCTGGCATTACGGTTGGTGGTAGCGAAAATTCCATCTTTGTAGCCGGCAGCCTTGGTGCCGCGAATGTTGCGGATGATCTGGAAGTTCGTCTGCCCCTCGAAGAAGCCCTGCCGTATGGCGCCGGTGACGCGATCACGCTCTGCGCCGGTCCATCCCTTGATGAAGGCCTTCAGCAATTTGCCGCCGCCGGTACCGCGCACGCTGAGCGGGTTAGTCAGCACTGCGGTACGAATTGCAGCGGCCGTCGGCGCGACCACATCCAACGACACACCAACCGGCACCGACCTGGCAAGACTGGTCGCCTCAAATTCGGCCTCGTAGTTGGCGATGTCCACCAGGTCAAGGTTCAGTTGCGCGCTGTAGCGGTCGAAGATGCCCAGCAACAGGCTGTCCACCTCCTTCAGCAACGCTTCCAGGCGCTTCGTGTTGTATTCGGTCAGATCCGACTGGGTAAGCCGGTCGCGGATTGAGCGATCAATCTCCTTGAGGAAGGGAGCAAACTTGCCCACCTCCCCCGCCTTGAGCTTTTCGAGAAAGACCGCGTGCCGGATCGTGGCATCAAGTACTGCCGGATTTACCGCCATTTGGTTTGTCCTCGTCATCCAGGCCCAGGCCGTCGCTCTGCTCTTCCAGTTCACCGTCGATCTGCAGGTCCGTACGCTCTGGCGCAATCAGGCCCAGCTTGCGCAGGTAGGCCCGAAGGTCTGCCTTGGCGAAGCCGCCTTGCTGCCACAAGCTAACCAAAGCCGTGATCATCTGCGGATCAGCCGTCAGTTCGACGAACTCCTGATTCACCTGGTAGGCGACCTTCTTGTCAGCGATACCCATGTAGGCGCAGCACCACATGATTGCCCGCGTATATGCCTCGCTGACGTTTGCAACGCAGCCGGCCAGCACTGATGTGGACGCCGATTGGTCACCACGGGCCTCGGTCGCCGTTTTGGACGACAGAGACGCAACCACCATCCGGGCGCCCAGCTCGATCATCATTTGGTTCTTATCGCCCATGGCCTCTTTGACAAGCGTATTTGGTGCAGGCTGGGCGTAACCGAAGGCGCCCCCTGCCGGCAGAAGCATCGGCGCACGGGATCCAACATAGACGCCCTTTGCCTCTAGCAACTTGACCCACTGCTCGTTCAGACCGGAAATCCATGGTTGAGCCTGGCCACACCAGAAGACGCTGTCTTCGTAGTCGGCACTGTTTCGATAATGCCCCAGGTTGATCATGGCAATGTCGTACAGCGGCGACTCGTCAATGCTTGGGTCGTTGTTCTGCGCGCCTACGAAAGTGAACGGGATCTCCTTGAGACGCCCGGTGACGCCTTCCGGCCTGAACTCTTCGATGACCGCCAGCGGCCCGCCGCCTTTCGGACCGGATCGGCGCCAGACCCGGCACACAAAGCCGTCATCCTCAAGCGCCAGTTCCCGGTACTGCTCAGCTGTCTTGTAGCCGAAGCCGTCAGGAATCTCCGGAGACTCGCGCAGCACCACCAGCGTCAGCACGCTATGGCCGTTCACCATGCCGGTGCGCCAGTTGATGATGTCTTCTGCACAGTAAGACAGGATCACCGAGTGGCCGCCGACACCAGCATCTTGGTGGTAATCGACATACAGGCCATGCCGCCCCGCCTCAAGTACCTTTTCGAGCGTGCCCTGGGAGTGCTGGTAAATGCTCACACCGGAGCCGTTGGCATTGTCTTGCAGGTACTCCAGCTTTTTCGGTACCGCGAGCGTCGGATCTTTGTGGAAAGCCAGACCCAGCAGCCCGTTACGGGTGTGCCCGGTGGCGTTCTTGAACACCGCCCGCTCGCGGTAAGCCCGGTTTCGATCTTCGTTCTCCGGGGACTTGTCGTGAGCGTTGATGTACGGCAGCCGATCGACAACCCGATGCTGGCCCGCGCAAACGTCGCGAACGGTCGCCCACCGGTCCAGCACTGCCGTGTATTCCGCCCGCTTGAAGGAGACGTCGTTACTCATCGGGCGTATCCCATTTTGATAGAGGTGGCCGGCTTCCTGGCGCTCTTCGCCACTGCGAAGTATCGGAATCCGTCGGAGCCGTGAGAGGTCCAGTCATGCAGCGGCCTGTCTTTCCAGCAGCCGCGCTTGTCGTCCCACTCTTTTCGGTAGTTTTCGATGCAGTTGATACCCTCTTCGCACTTCGACTCATCGAACACGCAGAGCGGAAGAATCTCCCGCACCGCCTCGATGCCGTCGTTGATACCAATCTTAGGGACCACCTGAAATGTCATGCTGTAAATCTGGCCGTCGATCTCGTAGCCTTCTTGGGCCAGCTCCCGACGAGTCTTGGCATCGCTGCCAAACTCCCGGTTATCAATGTCGTGTGGCCCCCAGTGCTCGGAGTAGGTGTAACCCTTATCCTTGAGCACCTTCATGTAATGCCGCAGACCTTCGCCTGAGTTCTCGTAGTAATCGATGACGTGGTATTGCTCGCCAACCTGACGCACAAACCAAATGGCCGTGGAGTCGCTGACACCGATGTCCCAGAAGCTCATCACCGGTAGGTGGCTGTTGTCCGGGATCACGCCAATGCGCTGCTGCGAGTAGAGCTTGGTCAATTGATGCGCGTAGTAGGCGCCCTCGACCGACTGCTGGAAGGCTTCGACGGGAATCGACGGGTATTCCCGCTTCATGTCGTCGCCGAGAGTCTTCTCCTTGGCGGCGTACCAGGCTCGCTGGCCTGGGTTCGTGTCGATGCCGTGCTTGGCGAACAGTTCGTTGAAGTAGTCGGTCAGGCGCTGTGGGATGACCACGTCAGTGGGGTCAAGCCAATAGCCTTTGTTCTTCCACCAGCTGAAGAAGAAGAACTTCCAATCCAGCAGGCCCAAGGCCATGCCAGACAGTTGCTGCTTCTCAGCGCTCTGCGAGTAGTCGAAGAAGTAGCCGGCCCGACCTTCTGCCGTCGATTCGATGGTGACAAAGCAATCGGTGGCCACGGCCTCGAAGGCGCCGGTGACGATCTCGCGGGCCTTGTGCGGGAACTTGGCGCATATCTTCCCGAACTCAGATACGTGCAGGTAACGCAGCGTGCCGCCCCGGAAGGAGGTGCTGACGTAGAGCGAGCCACCCTTGCTGAACACCAGCTCACCAGCAGCATCGTTACTCGCCGGGTTGGCAGCGCGTATCTCGGCCGGCAGGTTGTCGTAGGCGTATTTGACCTTCTCCCGGAACAGGCGCTTGGCGTCGTTCAGGGTGTGAGCGATCAAGGCACACTTGGCCGACTCGAACAGCGCCGCGTCCAGCTGGATGATGCAGCACTCAGTGGTGAAGCCGAGCTGCCGGGCCTTCAGGATGATGTTGCGGGTGTGCATCCCGTCGAAGTATTCGATTTGCTCGTCCGTCATCCGGAAGCGAACCTTCTTCCCGGCTTTGTCGGTGATGAAGTAGAGATTGTTCAACCGCCAGCGCTTATCCCGGAGCAGCTTCAAGTGCTCGGGCTTCATGTCAGGCTTCCTTCGATAGATCGTCCATCATCTTGGACAGCTCGTCAGCGTCATTGCCGCCGGATTTGGTGTCGAGGTCGTAGGCTTGGCGCTCCAGGGCAACCAGAGTCTTCAAGGTTTCAGCCAATTCCTTCATGGTCTTGGTCCGGGACGGCAGGCTGGCCATTTTGCTTGCCAGTTCCAACATCGCCGAATCAACGTCATCGTTATCCTTCAGCTGGGCAATCAACTCCTTGAGCGTCCCCTGCTCCTCGGTCAGACCTTCCAGTTCATCCAGCAGCATGTTGGTCAGCCGGCGGCCGCGAGAGATATCGCCACGGTGAGCCATCCGCACATTCGCAATGACCTCAGCATTGACCTCGATGATCTCGCGCTCGGTTTCCACCGATTTGCTGGCAACCTGTGTGGCAACCTCGCGTTTGGCAACCAGCGAATCAGCCTTCGCCTTAATCTTCGCCTTGAGGTCGCGCTCCCAGCCATTGGCCTTCGCACGCTTCTGAATGGCGGTGTGTGAGACGCCACAGGAAGCGGCAATCTCTCTGACGGAAAGCAGTCCGGCCCGGTAGGCGCGTTCGATTGCCTCCCAGTCGGGTTGCTTGGTTGTCATGAGGAATCCTTATTGGGTGAGCTTCTGTAGCCACTCTTCAATGATCCGCTTCACCACGGGCTCAGTCAGGATCGAGGAAGGCTTGTCGCCAGCGATCACCGATTGAACCAGGGCGTGCGGGATTACGTGGGCACCATCACTGGCTACCACCATCAGGTGCGGGCGCTGGTCGGCGATGTCGTGGATGCTCGCGGTCATTGCGTCACCATCTGGTGTGTCTGTGCGTGGGCATGGCCGTGGAGCAATCCAACAATCAGGCCCTGAGGCAGTCCGGCAGCCTTGGCAGCGTCCACGGCATCAGCAATGGCCTTGTCGAGAGCGCTTACCGCTGCGTTGATGTCAGGGCTCATCGGGAGCGCGTGGCGCAAGCGGGTGACGCTGCTCATGCGTTGTGCCCTTCCAGAGGCTGAGCAAAGGTGAACTTCACACCGTCACTTGGGTAATAAGTGGAGTAGGTGGCGTTCTGGAGTATCACGTCATCGACCAGCATCTCGGCAGCTGCATCACCGTACTTGGCGATCAGCGCAGCCTTCAGCTCATCCGCAAACAAGGTGAGCTGGATGTTGTTGAAGTGAATCAGCTGTTTCTTGATACTCATGGGGATACCTCATACTGGAATGCCCGATCAGCTGGCATGGCCGTCACAAACCGGCATCGGTGGTGGTCGAACGGTTCATTGAACGCAATGGTGCGCCGGTACTCGGAGGTGACCTTGCCGGTGAACCGCTCGCGGTGAACGACCACACCCTCACGCAGGAACTCGACCTCGGCCGATCCAAGTAGCTTGGTTAGGATTACTTTCATGTGACGTATCTCGCGCCACGATTTGGCGCATTCGAAAACGTGGCGCGGATTACTGCGATACGCGGTTTAGGGCTTCGTCCGCTTTGTCGGCAGCCTGGGCCGCAGTAGTTGCAGCCCTCGTGGCCTTGTCGGCGGCGGTGCCGGTCTTGCGGGTCAGCTCTTCAAGGCGCTTATCACGCTCAGTCATGGCCGTGTCGTACGCCTCGCGAATGCCTTTCACCTGGTTGCTCTGGCTCTCGGCGAGAGACCAATAAGCGGCCTGGTACCCAAGAACAGCTCCACCACCAACCAGCACGACGGCAATCGCCCAGACTTCGGCCCGGCGCCACCAGCGGCGCGCGATAAATTCCAGTGCGCATCTGTCCATCAGGCGATTCCTCCCAGCTTGGTGCGCAGGCGAGTGATCTCGTCGCTCTGCTGCGTCACGCGGTCAGTGAGTTGAGCGACCTGACTGGTCAGCGCTTCGATCTTGCCTTCCATGCGCCCAACGGCGGCAGCCAGGTCGTTCCGCTCCTTCGCGAACTGATCGGCGCGGGCCTCGGCTTCTTTGCGCGCAGCGCGCTCTTGGTTCAGAAGCTCGTTCAGGCGCTTCAGGGTGCCGATATCGGCGCTGTCCATTGCCCGGTCGGTCGCGTCCTTGGAAAGGAACCGGCGCAGCCAAAGCAAGCCGCCCAGTACAACGGTGGCGCTACCGCCCAGCCAGGTAGCTGTGCCTGGGCCGAGGTCAGTAGGATCCATCGTCACTCCATGAAGAAAATGGCCTTGGCCAGAAATAGATCAGCCCCAGCAGCACTCCCAGCCATAGCGATGGGTGTGGTGGGGCCGAAAACGAAAAGGCCCGCACAGTGGCAGGCCGTGAATTAACGATTGATAGGCCCGAACGTGAGTCCTTTCAGGAAAGAGCGCTGCTCTGGAGTAACCAAGTCGGCATGTTTTGCGTTTTCGATCATGGAATTACTGATCGTCGCGTAGTTGATGAAAACGATGGTATCGACCACCACAAACGGCTTGGTTTCTTCGAGACTTCTCAGCGCCATGTCGAACCTCCGTAAACGAAAAAGCCTCTGCGTATGCAGAGGCTCTGAATAGGGCCCTCATCAGCGTGACAAGTCAGAGGCTCTGAGGGCTTGGGGAAACTTATGCAATAAAAAACCCGAATTCTCCCGGTGAGGGAGTGAAGGAATGGATTAGCGGCGTCGCCAGAGCAGACCGCCCTGACGAAGTTCGGCGCGGATGATTTCCTTGACCTGGCCGGCCTGCGCCAGAGTCAATTTCTCAACCTGCTCTTTCAGGTCTTGACCAAGATTGGTCTCGCCGATCTTGTCGGCAATGTCGCGGCGGATGTCCAAGGCGCTGCGGTCGATGATGGCGAAGCGATCTGCCGACACAACGAACTGCGACGACAAGCCCAGGCCAATGCCAGCGGCGACGTACTGGCCGCTGGTGTCCACCTGCATCTTCAGCGACCAATTGGCGGCGAGCTTGCTGTCGAGACCTTCATCACTGGAAGTATCATATCGTTTGACGCGGAGTCGACCATCCGTATCGACATACACGCCGAGGATAGGAACGTAGAATCCAGCGCCGATCTTGGCGTTCGTGACCGAACCATCATCGACAAAGGCCTTGTTGATGTAGCCCTGATCGCCATCAACCTTTAAGGGCTCAGGTTGCTCGGGATCAGGCAGCGGTGCGTCTAAGTTGCCAAACTTCCAGCGAACGACACCGTCATGAATCACCGTAGTGCAGCCACCCGCGCGCACGATCCGCGTGCCGGCGCACTTCGCCTTCGCGAGCCGATTGGCAAGCTCTTCCTCCGTCTCGAGACGGGAGTAGCTCAGGAACAGGCAAGCATTGAATGACTCATCACCGTAGCTTGCATCGAACTCTTCGAACTCGGCGGCGTGGCGATACTCTTCCGGAACACGTTGCAGCTCGGCCTGCATGAACTGGAGCAGGTTGGCAGCGTTCTTGGGCAAGTCGTACTTGCTCCAACTGGCCACTTCGACCGACACCATCTGGCGCTCTGGCGCATTCGCCGCGCTACCGAGGGTGCAGGAGTTGATCTCGAAGTCACCGCCAGGGTTGAGCTTCCAGCCGGAAACGCCCGGCACGTAGTTGCTTGATTGGATAGAGCCGGACATTTGCTGTGCCTCATAACGTGAAAAGCCCCAGCAAATGCTGAGGCCCTGAATAGGTGTGCGCGTCTTTCCGCGCTGCCAGCCAAAGACAATTCCAGCGTCGACGCCCCAATGCATCGATCTCGCTGTTCCTGTCTCGTGCCACCCTAACGCATGGTTGGAGCAAGGGTGCACGGGCTGCCGGGGTTGTTCCGTACGTCGCACTGTCCGGCTATCGACGTCCAGGCCTTCCCGAAGGCTGCCCTGGCTACAGGTGAAACTCAGGCAATAAAAAACCCGGCGCAGTGGCCGGGTTTTCTTGGATCATCGAGTAAGTTGCCGAAGGCAAAACTCTAACAGTGGCGAAATCATGCCATGAGCCGCACGGGAACGCAATAGGCCCTCATGCGGCCTCGCGCATTTCGTAAATTACCGCTGCAACGGGGCTCAGTGCACGACGGTCCAGATCCTCGCAGCACTCGAAGATCAGCTGCAGCACACCACCCCAATCTCGCTCCCAGTTGCACGACTCCAGACGCACACCGTAGAACTGCCACATCCACGCCCGGAACTTTTCGGCATTGGCGAAGGGATCTTCGTTGGCCGACTGCCCGCCCTGGTGCATGTGCTGGTACCGACGCATCACGCCCTTTACGACGAACTCCAATTTCTCGCGCTTGGCCGCCGTCATGCGCGGCGACTTGCCAACCACCATCAGGAATACGACCTCTTCCGCCGCCTCGCGGATGTCGTCGCTCTGCTCTGCGGCGTACATGAAGTCACCGAAAACGCGGATCTGCGGGTGCAGTCGGGCGATTGCCGATTGGATATGCCCGGCCAGGGCGCCGTGCACCGCGTGGTTTGCAGTGGGGCCGCGCTCGGTGTTCTGCACCACCACGCCGAGCTCAGCAGCATCTGAGGACTGGCCGGGGGCCGGGTTGTACTTGCAGTCATGCCACGCTTGACGTGCGGAGTTGATTTTCATGCTGCCTGCCCCTTTTTCAGCTCTCTGGTCATTGCACGATATTTGGCCTTGATGGCCTGCAGCTGCTCGATGGTGTGGCGCTGGGGCTCATGAGGGCCTTCCAGCCAATCCACTTTGTCGGCGCCGATACGCTTCACCAGCTCAAGCCGGTAATTCACGATGTCGCCCGATTTGTGGTTGTTGCACGGCGCGCACTGGCGCCACACATTCAGTGGCTCAAAGCGAAGCTCTGGGTTGCCACCGACGGTACGGTAGTGCCCGGCGTGCCACTGCCCGTTGTGGTGCCGCCCGCAGCTCACGCACGGCAAGCCGACATCCCGTTCGCGAATCCAGGCGTTGAATGCGGTCTGGGCCTCTTTCATGTACTGGGCGCGTGACTTGATCTTCACCTTCGCGGCGCGCAGCTCCTTGCGGCCAATCTCGGCCAGCGCCTTACGCGCCTTCGACTCATGCCTGGGCGCGTCGATCATTGCACAGGCCGGGCTGCAAACCGCCTGACCCATCCGGGAAGGGACGAATGAGGCCCTGCACGTAGCAATGCGGCATTTCTTCGGCTTGGCCGGCTTCCGTTCGATGGTCATACAGCCTCCTTGGCTTTCTGCTGCTCATGGGTGAAGTCGCCTCGCAGGGGCATCAGGTTCTTTTCGTGCTTTACCGCATGCATGCTTCTGAATTTGCACAGCCATCCACCAACACCGGCCGCCGGCCTGAACTCGTAAACCTTGCCCGTGGTGGGTGAGACGATCAGGTCACCAGGCATTACGAATCGCACCAGTTCTGCGGTCTCGCCCAGATACCCACCCGAAATAACGAGCGCCAGGTCGCCCGGCTTGAAGTTATGGCTCATCAGTAGCGCCCTCCCCAATTGTCCTTTTGCGTCCAGCGCACCTGGTGCTCGGCGCCGAAGGCATGCACCCACTCGATCAACTCGCCGCACTGCTTCACGGTGAGCTTGCTTGTGCGTTCGTAGATGACGTCGAAGCCGTTTCCGTCCACCGCCGGGATCATCTGCGGTTGATCGCCCGACTCGCGCAGCCAGGCGGCGGTCAGCAGGCGCTTCCAGATCAGGACATCCCACTTCTTCCCGGCGTGCTCGACCTGGCCGGCGATATCTGCCAGCGCCGCGTGCAGGGCCTTGTTCTGCTCCCCGCTGCGGTCCACTTCGGTGATGGCCAGCTTCTTGGGCTTGGCGAGGTCCAGGCCGGCGATGTAGCCCATGGCCTTATTGCGGTCTGATTCGGTGCGTATCTGGAGACTGGTCATCTTTCGAGATCCCCCAGCAATTGTCGCGCCCCCATGACCGCCCCTCTGTCGCCTGATGTTTTGCTGATGTCGGATAGGAAGTCGCGCAGACGTTCGTTCTCGGCCAGCAGCTCCAGCGCCACCTCCTCCACGGTCTTCTCGCCGAGGAATTCACCAAGCGCGTCAGAGCTATGCTTCCACTCACTGCAGTCAGCCTTCCAAGAGGCGACTTCACTCCACAGCAGTTTCTGAAGTTTCTGCTTGTCGATGGTCATGTCCGTTGCTCCAATTCCTGTGCCTGTCTGATCAGCAGCGCCCGGCGATCCGCCAACTCATTGGCCGCTTCAATCCGCATTTCGGTTTTTCGTTCGGCGCTGGCCTTGCGCATCTCCAACATCGAGTTTTTGACCAGTTCCAGCTTCTGGCGCAGAACTGGCGCGGGCTGGGTGACGGCGCCGGTGAGCAAACCGGCAATGGCGCGGCCATCCTCGGTAACTGGAACAATGCTCAGGTCAGCCAAGTACTTTTGGCCGTGTTCTTGGGGGATACGCTTCAACTCCACCGCCTTGGCGACGGCCTGGATACGACGGTTGGCGTCGAAGCCCACGGACACGTGCCAGTTGACCGGTTTCGCATCCTCGCGGGCCTGGCCCACGAACCTTTGGTAGGCGTCGATGAACGCCATGCGCGCACCGATTTTGTCGCCGCCATCCAAGATGGGTTTCGCGGCAGCCAGTGCCAGCTGGATCTCGTCGGTCAGCACCACGGTTTCGAATTCATCGTTGGTGGTCATGGCGATTGCCCAGGCCTCGTCCTTGCCGGGACGGCCGTCGGAGGACTGCACGCGCTGCAGGATGTCAGCCATAGCCAGCTTTCCCTTCACCTCAAAGCGGCAGGCCTTCAACGCGGCTTTGACGATCGGCACCGGATACGCACAGAGGTCTTCAGCCATCATCGCGGCAGTGCCCGGGTTCATTTCCTGGCCCATGGCCTCGGCGGTGGCGCAGATGGCGGCGGCCAGCCCGGCAACCTGCTGGTCATTCATTTCAAAGGTATTCATTGCGGTCACCTGCTTGGCGTTTGGCCAGAACCATCTGGGCGGCCTGCTCCGCTGCGGAGTGGTTCGCCTCTGTCCGTTCCATCTGGCGGGCGGTTGTGCCGTTGATGCGCTGCCCGGTCACCCACTGGGTGTGATAGCTCTCGGCGTTGGCCAGCAGCTCGTTGAGGCTGTGGCACTTGCGCAGGACGGCGGCATCGCTGGTTTTCAGGAAGTGGGCAGCGACGTGGTGGGCGACGTCGGCGCCGAGACGGTCTACCAACTGTCCGAGCTGGCCGCCGACCTTGGCATTCCACACAGGCCAGGCGCTGTAGCGCTTGCGGTAAGCCATGGCGTAGTTCGCCCAGACCTTGAAGGTTTTGCAGGTCTGGTCTTTGGGGCCAGGCATGTCGGCGGGGATCTCGACCCGTGGGGTGTCGGTGCGATCAACCACCAGCACCAAGCCGCGGGGCTGAGCCGGCACGACCTCGGCGGGAGCCGGGGGTGCAATTGGTTCAATGACCGGTTCCATGACTGGTTCAAGAGAGTTACCGATTCTGGGTGCAACTGCTGCACTACCCCCTGGTGCAGGAGATTCACTAGGGGGTGAACCTGCTGCACTACCCGGGTGAATCTTCTGCACTACCCCTGGTGCAGGAGGTGCACCACCACCGTCGAGGGTTAGGAAGTAAACGTTCGACGAATTCCCCTTTGGTCCACCCTTCCGGATCTCCTTGCGCAACAGTCCTGCCTCACAAAGCGCGGTGATGTGGTTCATGACGGAGCGCTTGCTGATCTCGCACTGATCGGCGATGTGCTGGTAGGACGGCCAGCACTCGCCTACGTCGCTGGCGTTGTCGGCCAACTTGATTAGCACCAGCTTGCGCAGCGGATTACCAACGCGAAGCTTCATTGCGGCAACCATAAGGCCCATGCTCATGCTGCACCTCCGGCGAACGCGCGGAAATCAATCGTCCGCACGCCCTTCCAGCTATTGCAGGACATGCAAAGGGTCTGGAGGTTGCCCAAAGAAGCCTCTCCACCTTGGCTCTCAGGTACGACGTGATCAGCCCTCAAGCGCATCAGCACCGAACAGCCGCAGCGCAGGCAGGCGTGACCATCGCGAGCGAATATTTGCGCGCGCAGAGGAATGGGTTTCTTTTTCGTCCGGCGCCGAGGCGGGAGAACGGGAGGCTGGAGGGCGGTGACGTGGCCCATGCGGTTCGGATTCCACTCACAGCCTTTTTCGGTTAGTCGAAATGCCTCTGTTTGCAGCTCAATCAAACCGGCCTCCTCCAGGGCCTTCAACATGCGGTAAGCAGTGTCCGGCTTATCAGTGAGCAGCGGCAGCTCCTCAGTGATCTTGGCCTTGCTCAGCGCGAAGAAGATCCCGTCATCGGTCTTGATTGGCTTTGTCCAGCTCGGGCAGCCGTAGACGAACGCGAACAGCAGGGCCTGCTGAGAGTTCAGCCCCCACTCCAGCGCCTTCACCTGGTTAATCGTGACGGTGTATTGCATGTCAGGCCTTCCCGACCTTTGCGGCCAATTCAAGGAAGCGATCCACATACCAGTGAGGCTGCGTCTCGCGGGGGCATTTAGGGCTGGTGAGGTTTTTGCCGTAGGCCATGCCCTTCTCGGTCACGGACCAGAAGTCCACCATTTCCTGCTTGGAGTTTTTGCGCTGGAGGACCTTGAGGAAGCCGTGGGCCTCCAATGCAAGGTTGAAGGCGCGGGCCGTGCTGGCGATGGCGTGATCTTTGATCAGAGCGGTGATTGCCTTGGTAGGCATCGAAGACCCACCAGCAGCGTCTGGCGCGGCGTCAACGGCGTAGCCCGGGAGGAACTTTGCATCCAGGCCGTTATTGGCGGCGATCTTTGCCAGCATCAACATCTTGCTGGAGTTCGCAGGCTTCAGCAGACGGTCGAAGCATTCCAGGATGGCGAGCTCGCCGACGATCTTGGAGTTGTTCGGGCCCTGTGTGGAAAATGTGCCGGTCTTGCGAATGCTCGGCAGGACTTGGCCCACCACCCACTCTTCAAACTTCTCGGCGGCCGGCAGCTTGGACTTCATCACCAGCCGGTACAGGTCTCGCTCAGGAATGATGGTCATGAAACCACCACCCTGTTTCGGGGTAGTGGTCGCAGCCTTGCAGTGACGGGCCACCGCGTTCTCCGGTTTGGAGTAGCCGAGGGCGTCAGCGACGTCGCGCGCAATAAACCACGGATCGCCGAGCTTGTCGGTGATGACCCGGATTGCGGCGCCGTCGAAGTCGAACGGAATAACTGAAGAATTGCGCGCCACGTTTTCAGAGTGCGGAAAACGTGGCGCGAGATTGGTAGCGCTATTGATATGTGGCGGGGTTTGCATATAATCGGCCTCACAAAGTGTTATCGAATTAGCCGACCTCGACCGTCGGCTTTTTTGTGCCTGGGTTTTTGTTCAGCTCTTCCTCCAATAGTGGAAAGCGACTGCTCCAAATCTGGCGTTTTCTGCAAAAGAAACATTTCGCATGCGGAATGTCCTAGGCCGCCTTCACGGACGCGTCCATCACGTCAAGGCTCTGCCGTACGTGATTGATCTCTTGGCGGATCAGGCTCTTTTCGAAAGTGCTGACGTGGTTGTCGTCCAGTGCCTCGTGCACTGCGATCGTCAGGTCAGCGACTTCCTTGCCCACGTTGATCAGCGACTTGGTGAGCGCTTGCGGCTCCGGCGCCGACTTCGATACCAAGTCAAAGCCGAACTCATTTGCCAGGGCCATCAACGGGCGCATGTCGCCGGTGTGCAGCAGGATCCCGAACAGATGCTCCACGGTCAGGTGATGAGCCTCGTTGTCAGGGTTGGCGCGCTGAAGCAGGCCAACGTGCGGAATACCCATCTTTGTAGCCAGGGTCTTGGGCTCGTTGCCCTTCACTGCGGCCTGACATGCATCCAAAAAGTCTTCCATTCGTAAAACCTCAAATTTGTTTCCGTGGCGCCCTGCCGATGCAGAAGCGATCATTTGCTCAATGGATCGGCGGACACGGATATCAGGCGGCCTGAGCCTTCTTTGCTGCCTTGAACCTGCCCTTGGAGAGAACCTGAATCTGGTACTGCCTGGATTCAGGGATTGTTTCTCCCCACATGGTCACTGCGCTTGGGCGGATACCCAGGGCTAGCGCCAGCTTTGTCTTGCTGCCGAAGAATTCGGCGACTTCATGCGTGTTCATTGCGCATCCTCGTTCGAGCCTGCCGCAATTTAAGCATGCTTAAGTTATGGCATCAATGGTGTTTTCTGCCTACTGCATGCTTAAATTCAGTTAACTTAATATTGAGTCCATGGAAAGACACGCACGCATCGCCCGCGCCATACAGGTCAGCGGAAAAAAGAAAGGGGAAATTGCATCGCTTTGCGGCGTTGCAAATTCTGCCGTTACTCAATGGATTACTGGTGAGAGCAAAAGCCTCAGACCGGAGAACCTTTACGCGCTGGCGAAAGCGACTGGCTTCCGGGCCGAGTGGCTTGCTATCGGTGAAGGTGAAGAGCGCGAGGTTTCAGAGTCGAATGTCTCCCCCGCCGTCCAGCCCACCAAATCATTCCGCTATCCGGTAGTGAGTTGGGTTGCCGCCGGCGCCTGGGCGGAAGCAGTGGAGCCTTACCCGGCTGGAATCTCGGACACCTACGAGTTTTCGGAGTACGACTCCAAAGGCCCGGCGTTCTGGCTGACGGTCAAAGGTGACTCGATGACAGCGCCCGCCGGCCAGAGCATCACCGAGGGCACGCTGATCCTTGTGGACACTGAGGCTGAAGTTGCACCAGGTAAGCTGGTCGTGGCCAAACTGCCGGACAGCAACGAAGCCACATTCAAAAAGCTGGTCAGCGATGGCGGACGGCTGTTCCTGAAGCCACTGAACCCAAGCTACCCGATTGAGGCAGTCGACGAGAACTGTCGGATCGTGGGCGTGGTTGTCCAGGCGCTGCAGAAGTTTTACTGAGGTGCGCCACGGCGAAGATACGCTGATGGGGAGATAAACGAGATTCGCATCACTGGGCACGTGGTTTGGCGCGACGGGATGCTTTAGCAGTTCAATTGAGCGCGGAGCGCATGGAGATACGTGTGAGCGAGGATAAGCCAGTGGCATCGCCGGACGGCAATGAGCCATTGAGAATATCATTTGATGAGGCCGTGAGCTTTTTCGAGTCGGTATGCGATGAAGCTTTGTGCTCGGCTTGCGGCACGGCAGAGTGGGAAATACCAACCATAAAAGGTGATGACGACACTTGCGCCCTTAAAAAGTCAGGCCTAAGTGTTAGTGGAAGATCAATTCTCAATCTAGAAATTGAATGTCTGAATTGCGGGCTGCTACGTTCACATCGCGCTGCGAGAATAAAAGAGTGGATAGATAACCCCAAATCTGTAGAAATCGAAGATGAGTAAATTTGAAAAAGGAATTTTCATTGAGGCACATTTACCTAGGGCGCAGTTCGTCAGGGGTGACAATCGCACAAAAACGTCCAATACTGCTGCTATGAACGACATCACGCGTGAAGAACTGAGCTCAACGTTATCTGCTATTGAAGAGCGGATGGATAAGCGTATCGACAGGATGGAGCACGAGGCAGAAAAGCGCGTTTTTGATTACAGAAATGAGATTGCGCTTCGTGACAGTCAGCTTCGCCGCGAACTCGATCTCCGTCAGGAGTCATTCCGCGCCGAACAAACTGCCAGAGATGCTGCGCTCTCCGAAAAATTCGCCGGATTCCTTGCCGCGCAGGCAGAGAGAGATAAAGCCTGGGAAAAAATCTCAGAATCCCGTTTTGATCGTATTGAAAAAGATGTGTCCAGCATCAAAACCGATACCAAAAAGGTTTCTGAAGATGTAAATGGCATTAAGGTTACTATGGCTAAATACCTCGGAGCTGCCGTGGTTATCGGCGCATTAGCTTCAGCCGCGCTCGGTGCTGCAGCCAAACATTTCCTGAGCTAATTTAATGCACAGTAACAAGCCCGGCCCAGCGCCGGGTTTCTTGTTTCTGCCCTTCGTCGTGCCACCATTGAGCTGGCAATCCGCGAGATTGCACACTGGGTGCGCTGAAGGATCGGCACCCCAGGTGTTACAGAAAGCTCGCCCAGTGCGGGCTTTTCTTTGTCTGCGATTTGGCTCCAGGTATCGCCCGCCGTCGGGCTAGATCGCCTCAACCTTTCTACATTGAGAAATCTCGGGCAATGCCTGATCCGGAGGCACTTTATTGAGCTGCCACTGCAGGTCAACAGCGACAGCATTGAATCGCTTTGCCTGCACTCTCGTGCTATTGGATGTGAGGCTAACGTAGGAGGCATCTGATCGTTTAACACCGACTACAGTGGTCGTGGTGCCCCCCTCAAGATCGGAATTGCCCAAAATTCCGGCCTTCCATTTCTGGGTGATCGTGTGCTCACCTGGCGTAATAGGCACAGCTACGTAACCGCCGTTCTCTAGAGACGCTATCTGCTTTCCGTCCAAAGAAATCAAAGCGGTCATTAGGCCCATTTCGTAATTACTGGGCCTGTATACGTAGAGAACACCACGTTGAGAGTCAACGTTTTCAAGTGGCGTGAATTTTGGTCCTGTCATCGTGCAGGAGCTGAGGAGCCCCAACCAGAGAAATGCTGAAACCTTCCATACCCGTGTCATAACCGCTCCATTCTGATTAAGCGCTTTATGATCAGCAATGCAGGTCACTCAATCAAACCTTTTATGGTGATTTTGCACACGCCACACTCCCGTCAGGCTTCCCGCCAATGGTGGCTGTACGCCACGAATGGTAAAGTGCGAGCTCAATTACGGAGGGATCCAATGAAAGGATTTGGGACGTTCGCGCTGATAGCCGGCATCTGCTGGCTCATATTCGCGCTGAGTATGGATGTGTCCGTCTCGACCGGCGCGGGTGGCCGGGTAAACAACCTGGGCCTCATGGCAGACCGCCAGGTGCACACGATTGTCGGCGGAGTGATCATACTCGCCGGCTTGCTTATGGTGCTTCTCGGCGGAAAATCCACTGCGCCGCAATCAGCGGCCGAGACAGATACCCGCCCCTGCCCGCTCTGTGCAGAGAACATCAAAAGAGCAGCCATCAAGTGCAAACATTGTGGTGGTGACGTGCTCCCAGTACTGTCCTCACAAGCACCCTTGATGTCAGGATGGACTGTGCGGGTGGAATGCGAGCCATGGGCTCACGCAGAGGCAACCCGGTCAGTGAAGCGCCTGGGGCTCCCGACCACGAAAGGATCGGCGAAATACGTCGCTGTCGGACCATTTGCCTCGGAGGCTGAGGCGCTAGGTGCGCGCGACAACATCCGCTCAGTGAGCGACCTTCTCGGCGAAATCCATATTGTGGCACCTGACGCGTAGCTCTCCCGATCAACCTCAAGCCCGCCAAGCGCGGGCTTTTTCATGCCCGCCGAAAAATACCTCCTTAAAAATATGCATTTATGCATGAAACTTCGTACCGCACTATTGCCAAGATATGTCAGTGCAAATACTGTGCATGCATACAGAGTTCGCAAGGAGCGAGACATGAATCAGACACCCTACCCCACACCCAAACCGAGAAATTCCTACGAGCTTGTGGGCCATCGCCTGCAGCGCTTGATCGCATCTCCCCGGGTCCAGAGAATCCAGTTGGTGGAAGTATCTAGGCGCGACGACGAAAGCCCTGAAGCCTGGCACCAGATCATCCAGGATATCAGCGACACCGCCGGCATCAGGATCGAGCATCTGGAAGACGGCGGCGTCCGGATCGGCTGGCGCGAGTACTGCGACTCATAAAAGAGCCCGCCAGTGAGCGGGCTTTTTATCGCCTATAAATTTCAGCAATCTGAATTTATTCATTCAGTATGCTTGACACTTTAATTTCAGCTTGCTTAAATTCAACTCAAGCCAGCAATGAACACCGCCGGCCAGCAGCGAAAGCTGCGCCGCTCTTTAGCGACACCACTTGCCGGATCACCACCGGCCCAGATTCAAAGGCAGCGATGAACCGGCCTAAACGGTTCAGAGGGTTGGCAACTGACCCGGGCGTGCAGCGTAAAGCGCCAAGAACAGTTATCCAGCGGGAGAACAAGCCGAAAGGCCCGCGGCTGGAGTGACATTTGATTCAAGCCGGTGACCGACGCCAGTAGCGGGTCACGGCGGAAATTTTCACTGATGCACCCAACTGCAGTTCGGTCGGGTGCATTGGGAAAACAACCGAGGGCAAGACGATGCAAATCGAGATCGAGCTGGCCGCACCAGCCACACCGAACCCAGCAATCGCGCAATGGCTTCTCGCTGCGGATGAAGCTGGGCGCGCCGGGCTGACATTCGCGGCGAACATGTACCGCAGCACCGCCCGCAGCATTGAGATCCAACAGGAAACAGGCGTGGCAGTCTGCGCTTGCTGCTTCAAGCCCTTCGGCCGGGGCACGCTGCACCACTGAACAACCAGCGCTACGACAGCCTGTCGTTAACTGCCCGATCCACCTGCGTGACGGAGCAGGCTGTATCGGAGATCGCTCGGCTGACTGCCCCGAGATAGCAGGGTGGCCACCTTTACCCGAGCCAGAGCGACGAACAACGCGGCGAAGACGGTTTACTCGCCAGACAGATTCGAGCGATCTCCGATGCAGACTCAATAGGTGGCCACTGCCTTCCCAGTGAGCGAACAACAGGAGATACGGCCATGAAGTAGATCATCGATTTACCCGCGCGGCGTGGCAAGCCTGAAGGCTGCGTCCAACACTCCTACAGGCAGCGGACAGTAGGTCGTCGATGTCACCGCGCATCGGCCGGAACTCCGGTAGGCCACCCCAGCGCACCAGGACAACTTGACGCTGCAAACCCAGGCCGTCGCCAGTTGCGGGCCTGCGCCCCCTTCCCCACCTCTATTACGTCAGCACTCCTCCCCCGCGCCCATCGGCAACCAGCGGGAGGCATGAGTGTTGACGAATACAGGTGAACCAACGAATGGAGAGAGTCATGGAAACGAAGCACACACCGGGGCCGTGGAATATTAACGGCGTGGTCGAAGGTTCCGGCCAGATTTCTATCTCAGCTGGACGATGCGTGGTTGCGGACGCCCTGAACGCCGTTAGTGCTGGAGACGTGCTCTTTGGCAGGCGGCCAGAGATGCAATGGGCCAACGCCAAGCTAATAGCCGCCGCGCCGGATCTGTTTAAGGCGCTTGAGCGCATTGCTCGACCACATGACTGTGGATGCGGGCCATGCACTGGCTCCTGCACTTCGCACGAGGCCCTTCAAATCACCGTTGATGAGATTCGGGATTTGGCAAAAGCCGCAATCGCCAAAGCCACCGCGTAACCCCAAACACTGGAGGTCGCCATGAGCGATTCCGCAAAGCCTCGCCGGGTCAAAGCGAAGATCACTCGCCTCGTAACTGAGTGGGCAATCGTCACTCTCGACCGAAACGGCAACCTTGATGAGTTCGTCGAGACCATCGAAGAGCTTGAACACATCGATGTGATGGAAGTGCACAGCATCGACCGAGTTATCAGCTACCACGACTGACCCGCCAGCCTGGAGGCGAGCATGAACGCAGCATTGAATATTTGCCAGGAGCGTTTCGACGCTCAGTTGCCTCCAGAGGTCAGCGAGAGCGACGAGGTGACGGACTGGCTTGCGCATTCGGCGGAGCGCCTGGTGTGCGGCGTCGACATCAAGTGGAAGCGCCGCTACGGCCAACCGCAGGTCGTGACATTCGACCGGTTCTGCACGGTCCTGCAGGGCCACCTAAACCAGCGCCAGATAGACGGCCTGGACCCGCGCGATTCGTTTGCCCGCCTGCTGCTGTCGGCAATGCTCGGCAGCCAGAGCGATGCCCGGGCCCACGCCGCTGACCTGCTGGGCCAGCAACGGCCCATTGAAGCGGTCGAGAAGATCGCTGTAGCGCTGCTGAGGCCCTATGCCGAAGACGCGGTAGCAGCGGAAAGGGAAGAGCGCGAAGACGACGTGGATGCAGACCTATGAGCCCGCACATCCTGATCGATGAGGCCTTAGAAAGCCTTGAGCATCCCGACAGCGAGCCAGGTGCCCAGGCGGTGGTGGCGCGGATGATCACCAACATGCTTACCGGCGACGCGATCACCACCGAAGAGTTCAACCACTACTGCCAGCGCCTGCTGAAAATCACCAGGCACCGCAAGGAGGCTGCATGACCACTGCACCGGTTAAATCACTGATCGACGAGCAGATCGCCGAGATCGAACGCAGCCTGACCATCCTCGGCGCCGGCCTACCGCGCGACCTACCGGTATCGGCACTGCCGCCCAAGCTTGCTGCTGCAATCAAGGGCGGGCGCATTGCGGTGAGGGTTCGGCCGTGAGTTTCTTTGAAGATAACATCGAAGACGGCAGCCACTGCATGAGCTGCTGCGAGTTCATCGGCGAGGATGTGGGTTACACGCGCTGCTGCCGTAATTGTGGCGGCGAAGGCAGCGAGTCGAATCCAGAAGGCCACAAAAAACGCATGAAGGCCGAAGCCATGCAGCGCTTTGACGGTTGGCTGTCTCGCACCGGCATCGCTCACAAAAAGCACAACAACGGCTACCACGTCGTGCTTACGCTTCCCGATGGGCGAATGATCGATTGCTGGCCCAGCACGAAAAAATGGCAGTTGCGCGGGCAACGCGTGAGCCGAAACGGTAAGGCACTGCACGAATTGGTGTTGCAGCAGTTGAGGCCCTGGCCATGACCACCCGCCAGCGTACCCGGCGCCTACTCATCTGGCGCGGCTCCTTCTCTGCCCTTTCTGTCTGCACCTTCCTGATGTTGCTCAGCGCCCTCGCTGATCGAATCACTCAATAACCAACACCTTCAATCGCTGCGTGCATCGCGGCAAGGAATCCCCATGTCCGCAGTAATGAAGCAGGACGACAACACGCCTGCTATGTCGGAGGCCGCGCTCGTTGAAGTGCTGAGCAGCAGCCTCTACCCCGGCGCAGAAAAGAACTCTGTTGTGATGGTGTTGGCTTACTGCCAGGCGGCGCACCTGGACCCAATGTTGAAGCCGGTGCACATCGTCCCGATCTGGAACTCGAAGACGAAAAAGATGCAGGACACGGTGATGCCGGGCATCGGCCTGTACCGCATTCAAGCGGCACGCACCGGCCAGTACGCTGGTATCAGCGAGCCTGAATATGGCCCTCCAGTAACGGCGAAGCTGAGCGGTGTAGAAGTCACGTATCCCGAATGGTGCCGCGTGACGGTCAAGCGGCAGATGAGCAACGGGCTGGTTGCCGAGTACACCGCCAACGAGCGCTGGCTTGAGAACTACGCGACATCAAGCAAGGACACCGCGGCGCCCAATGCCATGTGGAAGCGTCGAGCATTTGCCCAGCTCGCCAAATGCGCCGAGGCCCAAGCCCTGCGCAAAGCTTTTCCTGAAGTCGGATCAGCGCCAACGGCCGACGAGATGGAAGGCAAGGCGTTCGAGGAGCCGGCGCGCGATGTCAGCCCACGACAGCAAGCCCAGCCTGAACCGGAAGCGCTGCCCGCCTACTCCGACGAACTGCTGACCGAGAACATCGTGAAGTGGCAGCCACTTATCGACTCGAACCGAACCAGCCCTGAACACCTCATTGCGACCATCAGCAGCAAGTACACGCTGAGTCCGGCGCAGATTGAAAAAATCACCAACCTCAAAGCCCTCGATGGAGATTCAGCATGAAAATTCACAACGTAGCTCAAGGCTCCGCCGAGTGGCTCGCCCTTCGCGCCAAGTTCCGCACCGCCTCCGAAGCCCCGGCAATGATGGGTGCCTCGAAGTACCAAACCCGCACGGACCTGCTGGCAGCCAAAAAGACCGGCATCACGCCGGACGTCACGCCCTCTCAGCAGTTTATCTTCGACAAAGGCCACGCTACTGAAGCCCTGGCCCGCCCACTGGCCGAAGCACTGATCGGCGAAGAGCTTTATCCGATCGTTGCCACCGAGGGCAACCTGCTGGCATCCATGGATGGCGCCACGATGCTCGGCGAGACACTGTTCGAGCACAAACTGTGGAATGAGTCAGTCGTGGCCCAGGTGAAAGCGGGCGACCTGGCTCCGCACTACTACTGGCAGCTTGAGCAGCAACTGCTGGTGAGCGGCGCTGAGCGGGTCATATTTGTTTGCTCGGACGGCACGCCGGAGAACTTCGTGCACATGGAGTACCGGCCGGTGGCCGGGCGCGCAGCCCAGTTGATCGAGGGCTGGAAACAGTTCGAGGCTGACCTGGTGAACTTCGAGATGGCTGACGCGCCTTCAATCGTCGTCGGCAAGGCACCTGATGAGCTGCCAGCGCTGCGCATCGAGCTGACCGGCATGGTTACCGCCAGCAACCTGAAGGTGTTTGAAGACTCGGCCCTGGCGGTCATCGACTCGGTAAAAACTACACTCTCCACCGACCAGGACTTCGCCGACGCCAAGAAGGCAGTCAAGTGGTGCGGTGATGTCGAAGAGGCCGTGTCGGTTGCCAAGAAACAGGCCCTGTCACAGACCCAAAGCATCGACGAGCTGTTTTCGTCACTGGATCGCATCAGCGCCCATGCCCGCGAGACCCGCCTAAAGGTCGACAAGCTGGTTAAGGCTCAGGAACTGCTGGTGAAGACCAACATCAAGCAGAAAGCCGAGCTGGCACTGGCGGATCACATCGCCGCAATCAACAAGACCCTTGGCAAAGTCACCCTGCCTCATGTCGTTTCGGACTTCGCCGGCGCCATGAAGAACAAGCGCACTATCGCCAGCCTCCAGGACGCGGTAGATACCGAGCTGGCCCGGGCGAAGATCGATGCAAGTCAGACAGCCGACGGCATCCGCTTGAACCTGACCAGCCTGGCGGAGCTCGCCGTTGATCATGCCTTCCTGTTCAGCGACGTGCAGCAGCTGGTGACCAAGGCAAACGATGACCTGGTAACGCTGATCAAATTCCGCATCTCCGAACACCAGAAGGCGGAGCAGGCAAAGGCCGACACGAAGCGCATCGCCGAAGAGCAGGAAGCCCAGCGACTGGCAGCCATCAAGTCAGAGCCAGTCGTGGAGAAAGTGGCGGCGCCCGAGCCAGTCCGCGCCACGCCAGTTCAGACAGCGGCACCCGTCGCCCAGGCTACAAAGCCAGTAACGAGCCACGCGGGCGAGCAGGTAGAGCTGCAGGCCAACGTGACGGACTTCGAGGCACTGATCAAAGCAGTGGCATACGGTCAGGCGCCGACCACTGTCCTTTTGGTCAACTGGGAAGCGCTCGACGCAATGGTCGCGTCGCAGGGTGCAAACTTCAGCATGGCCGGGGTGACACTCGGCAAGGCGGCAGCATGATCAGCAACCTCAGATCTGATATCGAGTTCCGGCGCGAGAAAGCGCTGGAGCTCTCCAGCCAGGTACATCAGCACCTGGCCGCCGGCGGCAAGCTCACAATCGGCAAGAGCCCGGCGATCAATCCAGCCCCGGCGAAGCGTTCGGAGTTCGTCGATCCGACAACCATCCTCAAGCGCCGCAAGCCGCTCATCACCCGGGCCGAGCGTGAAGCGCTGCGCAAACTCGCGGAGGCTTTATGAGCAAGCGCAAACCCCACAACCTCAAAGCCCGCATTGACCGGTCCTGCCGTTCGCTGCTGGCCGCCAACCACGTCGCAGTGGTGAACATCGACCCCAGCGGCCGCCAGGGCATGATCAATTACAAGTCGCTGAAGAACATCGCGCCCGGGAAGATCGGTCAAGCCGTTTGCGGTATCCCCCACCGCTGGACGATCTACCTCAGCGCCCTCTGCATCGACGCCCGCGGCGACCGCTACAGCAAGTCGGTGGAGGTCGCGCCCGATGGCGTTTACCTCTCCGACCACCTGGAAGACGTGATCGAGCATTGCTACAAGAAGCTGCGCGACGAGGCCAATCAAAGCCAGATGGTAGCGTCGGGCTGGATTGCCATTCCTGAAGCGATGTCGCTGGACGAGGTACACGCCGCACGCATCTTCGAAGCCGTCGGCGCCTGGCACCAGGTGAAGGTCGATTCATGCGCCGCATAGCCCGCATCCAGCAACGCAAACGACAAATCTGGCTCGCACTGCCGGCCAGCGGAATAGAAGAGGTAGGCCATGGCCAAGACTGGACGAGAGCGATCAGCGAAAGCCGCGCTGAAGCGGATCGAGTTCGACGAGAAGGAGTTGCGGCACCGCTGCAGGCTCGGCACGCGGCAGAAGCTGGAGGAGCTCATGGCTTGGAGTGAGGACACCGAACAAGCTTCTGTGATTGAAGGCTGTCTACGCTATGTTCATTCGCTTGGGCCAGACGGTGCGCGGGAAGCATTGAAAGAGCGCCACGAAATCGTGATTAGCAAAAACGTGGCGCTGGAGTTTCGGAATCAAACCTTAGCTGAGTTGAAGCGCGATCCAGGGGATGAAATCATTGCGCCGGCGCTTTCAAACTCTTAAGTGCAGCTAGGGCCTCCATATTCTTACCAAACGCCCTTTCCTCCATGAAAAGTACGTGACCAACATCCAATAGCAAGTTGATATCTAGATTGTCGAATAGCTCATAGGTATTTGCATACTTCTGAAAGTTACTACCTTTACGACTCAAGCAATTATAGTACAGAAAGACTAGCTCGTAGTCCGACAGAAGCGATCGCGCCACCCGTGCCAAGTGTTTTTCGTCTCCATACTCAGCCAATTCAACGAACCTGAAAACGGAGTACAAACTTCTAAAATACAACCCTAAATCACCTTGGTGAGATCGTAAAACGTGCTCGTATGCCATGCCTGCCCGGAAGCTCTTGCTCCGTCCATCTTCATAGTTCGCATTATATTCACGACACAATTTTCTATGCCAATCCCTAAAACAGTCTCGCCCTTCAATAGTATATTGAAGATCGTTTCTATTTACGTGCAGATCAAATCCTTGAATCACTTGCTGCTGCAGCGTCAACATACTGTAAAACTGCGACTCGGTTTGCTGCTTGGCATTTTGCAACTGGCTTTCAGCCAAATCCTTCCTCTGAAGCAATAAAGTAATTAATACACCAGAAAACGCTAGCCCCGAAAAAAGAGCATTCAAAACTCCAAATGCGTCACCAAACACGCCCGAGCGAACGCCGGTTAAGTTACCACTACTATCGATTGATGTTTCGTACCCCGCATACAGAAAAATATAGTAAGCGGTGTATACACCAATCACAAAAAAAACGGCGAGAAGCCCTAAAATTATAGGTTTCCAAGATTTACTTTGTTTACTCATATCAAGCACGCTCATTGATTCGGCTCCATGCCGGTCACCCGTAATACCCCAGCAAAGCCTGAATTGCCATCACCAACTCATGACGGAATTCAATAGGTGCCGATTGAATGAGCCATCATTAGATGCGGATTGGCTTTCATATACATCAGCCACTTGTCTTCAATGCCGGCGTCGACGAAGTGGGCAACGACCTGAGGGAGTAACCAGCACACCGTTTGGAGCAGTAAGTTGTCTGACCCTCGCGGCGCTTTTTCTTCGTAAATGTAGCGAAGACTTTTGAAAATGTCCTTCTTGCTTTCCAACAGACCGACCTGAGAGGCCAGTCCGACCTTTTCCGCAACATCAGCGGGAACCTGATTGTAAAGCCCAATCAGATCGTGCCCATCTTTCAACTTTATATGCCTGGTGCTGTACTGTTCGAGTACCGTTCCTCTTCTCGGATTATCCACTGCTTCGACCAGCAGGCTCTTGATCAAAAGCTCCATGGCCAAGGCAGCGTTAACCTCGCTCTCGTAAGAAAGATGCGCGTTAAGAAGGATTGCTGATGCCTTCGCGTACCTGTAAGCGGACTCCAAAACCCAGATCGACATGTCCACTCCTCAAGCGCTTTGGATAGATTTACCAATACCCCATATCAACGAATCACGCCAGCCGGCGAGGATCCCCTATGCCCGATATCACCTACGGCTCAGTGTGTAGCGGCATCGAAGCCGCGACACAGGCCTGGCACCCGCTGGGCATGCGCGCCACCTGGTTCGCCGAGATTGAGCCGTTCCCCTCGGCGGTCCTGGTCCACCACTACCCCGACGTGCCGAACCACGGCGACATGACCAAGCTGGCCGCCCTGGTGCTGGCCGGAAAGATCCCGGCGCCGGACGTGCTGGTCGGCGGCACCCCGTGCCAGGCCTTCTCGGTCGCCGGCATGCGCGAAGGACTCACCGACCCGCGCGGCGCCCTCACCATCAAATACGTGGAGCTTGCAGATGCAGTTGACTATGTTCGCGCCGGCCAGCGAAAGCCCGCCAGCGTCATCGTCTGGGAAAACGTCCCCGGCGTCCTCAGCGACAAAGGGAACGCCTTCGGATGCTTTCTTGGCGCGCTTGCTGGGGAAGACTGCGAGCTGCAGCCTCCAGGGAAGAAATGGCAGGACGCTGGTTGTGTGTATGGACCCAAAAGAACAATCGCGTGGCGGGTCCTGGACGCCCAATATTTCGGCCTGGCCCAACGACGCCGTCGTGTGTTCGTTGTCGCAAGTGCTCGAGACGGGTTCGATCCCACCGAGGTACTTTTTGAGCGCGAAGGCGTGCGCCGGGATACTGCGCCGAGCCGGGGCCAGGGGCAGGACGTTACCGGAACAGCTCCTTTCGGCCCTGCGCTCCAGTGCGGAGAAGGATGCGAGTACGTCTTTCCAGAGCAGTTAGGCGCTTATGGCTGCCCGAACTGCGAAGGCGACTTCGGGCCGGCGGTATCGATGTTCGGCGGTATCCCAGCCTTCGGCGCCGGGCGCATGTCCGGCTCAATCGAAAAGGCTGGCACCCTCACCCACCACGAAGGCCGGAACGATCTGGACAGCGAGACGTTCTTTGTTCAGTCGCCCCATGAAACCGTTGGAACTCTTGCCGGAACATCACCTGGTGGAGGTTGGCGGATAGGCGCCGATGAGGCGGCTGCAGGGCATCTTGTAGTTGGTGCGCTCCGAAGCTCATGCGGCGGTCCGGATGACAACTGCGCGCAGGCGGGACATCTGATCGCCGGAACGCTCAACGCCAACGGCAAGGCGGCTGGCAGCGCCACCACACAGGATGCCGAGCAAGGCCTGTTGGTAGTGCATGGCACGCAAGACCCCGGTGTCAGCGACAAGCTCGCCTTTGCCCTGGGCAGGAACAACGGCCAGGAAAACGCGGTGCTGGCATTCTCCTGCAAGGATCACGGCGCTGACGCAGGGGAGATCGCCCCTACCCTGCGCGCAATGAATCACTCACGAAGCCACGCCAACGCCGGCGGCCAGGTTGCCGTCTGCATCACTGGAGACATCACGCACACGCTGAAGGCTGAAGGGTTCGACGGTAGCGAGGACGGGGCCGGGCGAGGCCAGCCGATTGTGGCTGCATTCGCTGAGAACTCACGGGCCGAATTGCGATACGAAGATGGTGACGGCGGCATCACCGGCGCCCTGAGCGGTGGCGGTGGCAAAGCAGGTCAGGGAATGCCATCAGCTCAGATTGGCTCATCCGTCCGGCGTCTGATTCCGCGCGAGTGCGAACGCCTCCAGGGCATGGCCGACGACTACACGCTGATCCCCTGGCGCGGCAAGCCTGCCAGCGAATGCCCTGACGGTCCTCGCTACAAGGCGATCGGCAATTCCAAAGCTGTCACCGTGGTTCGTTGGATAGGTCGGCGCCTTCTGCAACAACTCTGACTCCCCCACTCTACCGCCCGGGCATGGCCCGGCAAGGACTCCCCGTGATCAACCTGTTCTGGCGCCTGGTCGCAAAACTGCTTGCACGCCCGGCGGTTGCCGCCTGGCTCATCACCCGCGCCCAGCGCACACCGTACCTGCACATCATGTCCGCCGACGGCGCCGAGATGTACATGGGCCGCTGGTGGCTGTTCAACCCCTACTCCCGCGACACGCACAAGCCGGCGCTGTGGTGGTGCCCGTGGTCGTTCCGTGTGCACCACATCATGCGCCCGGACGAAGACCGGGACCTGCATGACCATCCCTGGAACGCGCGAACCATCATCCTGCAGGGTTGGTACACCGAGCAGCGGCTGCTCGATCATGAAGACCCTGTGCTGTCCGGTCTGAACGTTCCCACAGGAGCCCAGGCCACCGAATACATCGACCGGCGCGCCGGCGACACCGCCCGCCTCAACCATGGCGAGTACCACCGAATAGACGAACTGTCGCCAGGCGGCGTCTACACCCTGTTCATCACCAGCAAATGGCGTGGTGACTGGGGCTTTCTGGTCAACGGCGCGAAGGTGCCATGGCGCACCTACACCGGCACAGACAACTGATTCGTTGAGGTGATTATGAGCAAGCCGATAGCGCGCACTACGACGGGCGCAACCGTAACTCTGACCATTGAGCTTTCAGGGCTTGGCAGTTGGGGGCCTGACTGCAAGATTGACCAGGTGTACCGCCAAGCCCGAGAGGAGGCCATCGGCCGGATTAACCGTGCGTTTAAGGATGACAAGCGCGGTGTCCGAATTCTTGGCCCCGTTGTCGTCAAGGCCATCACAACAGACGTGGAGGTTCGCGGATGACCACCAACCAAACGATTGACGGCGTGCCGCGTGAGCTTCTGTACAGAGTTTCGGACCCGTACAGGCCCAACGGACAAGAGAGGGCCCGCGCCGAGCTGCGCGCCCTGCTGGATGCACCTGAGAAGTCAGCTGGAAGCCTGATCAGCGTTAAGCCTGATGTTCTGCGTGCGTTGTTTGCGCCAAATGCAAATGCCGTGCAACTGCGCGATGCAAAGGACGCGGCACGCAAAGCGTATGAGGACTGGTCTATTGCTGGTCAGAACCCAGCCGCCCAGCCCCAGGGCGATCCAGTTGGGAGCTTCGACAAGCACATGCAATACATGCATGAAAATATCGATCTGAAGAAGCGTATCGCTGAGCTTGAAGCCGCCCAGTCCAATGGCAAGCCGGTGGCGTGGATCTGTCACGGGCCAGAGGGAAGCGGCCTCGTTGCGCTGCAATGGTCGCACTTGCCAACGCCGCCAGGCCTTGTTCGCAAAATTGGGTTGTGTCTCGAGCAGCCCGCGCCGGTAGCGGTGGTGCTGCCTGAGCGCCGCGAAGTGGCTGGCGTAGGCGGACACGCTTATTACATCCCTGTCGGCTGGAACGCCTGCCTCGACGAACTGAAACGCCTCAACCCCTCTCTGTAACCCCTCCCCCTTCAAAGTCAGCCGCTATAGCGGCAAGGACGACCCATGGCCAGGAAAAACCACCTGATCGTCGACTCAGGTTGCACACAAGACAATGAGCGCTGGTCGCTCTCGGCCTGCGGGCTGAACGAAGAATCCGAAGTTGAGTGGGACGGCACCCACAACCGTGAACTTGTAAGCTGCATGCGATGCCAGGCGAAAATGGCCAAGCCGCGTCCGGCGCCTGAGCCGTTCCATAAAGAGCGGCCCATTCTTTTCAGCGGTGCAATGGTTCGCGCGATTCTGTGCGGACAAAAGACCGTCACGCGCCGCCCGGTCAAAGGCAATCAGATCCCGAGCCGCAGCAAATCCGACTCACCGGATCATCAGTGGATTGCCGTTGTTCAGGACCATCCGCGCTGGGGATTCGCTGCGTTTGGCGCGACCGAGCAGGAGTGCGCCGCCGAGCTCGCAATGTACGGCGGATGCCCATATGGCCAGCGCGGCGATCGGCTGTGGGTGCGCGAGACCTGGGCGGCAGATGAACAGGTTGATGCGGTCGCGCCGCGAGACCTGAGCCAAGGCGAGCCGATTCATTACGCAGCGGACGGGGCTGCCAGGCAAACCGGATGCGCGATGATCAAGCCAGGCAAGGGCCGCCCATCCATCCATATGCCCCGCTGGGTCAGCCGCATCCTGCTGGAGATCACCGACGTGCGCATCGAGCGGTTGCAGGACATCAGCGAAGAGCAGGCCGTTGCCGAGGGTTTGATATGGCAGGGCCAGGAAAACGGCAAGGTGTTTTATTCCCATGCTGAAAGGAAGTACCCGCCTGGCGCTCATCAGCAGTTCGGGATTTCTGGAGTTGATGCCGTATCCGCGTTCCGCAACCTCTGGAACTCCGTCGGCGGCGACTGGGGCGCCAACCCATGGGTCTGGTGCGTTTCATTTCGGAGGGTCGAGCAATGAAACCGTGTCCTTCATTCCCCGGATACTCAGCAACCAATGATGGCCGAGTGTTTTCCCACCGCCGTCGCGGGCAAGGGGCTCAGCGTGGATCAGTTTCCACCATTGACCCTGCCTTTATGTATGAGCTCGCGCAGCAGACTACCAGCAAGGGCTACAAGACCGCGTCGGTCATGCTGCCTAACGGGAAGTCTCGACCTATCGGAGTTCATCAGCTGGTGGCGGATGCTTTTCACGGCGCATGCCCAGATGGCTTGGTAGTTCGACACTTGAACGGGGTGTCCTCAGACAACTCCTCCGAAAACCTGAAGTACGGCACCAATACTGAAAACGCCGAGGATCGAAAACGACACGGCACGTATCTCGGCGGGAGCAATCATCACGGCGCCAAATTGACCGGTGGCCAAGCTGTGGCGATTCGCACAAGGCGGAGAGCCGGCGCGCGCGTCAAGGATCTCGCGGCCGAGTTTGGCGTGAGCGTAAGCACCATCGAATCCATCATTTACAACCGGAGCTACTTGGCGCCAGGCGTCGAGTTCAAGCGGGTGACGCCATGATCGCCACCCTCTGGTTCGCCTACGTCTTCATCTACAAAGGGCCGAGGCCATGAGCAGGATGGTCAGCGTTCCAACCACGATGCTGTCCGGACCTGCACTCCGCTGGGCCATCGAGTCGATCGAGGGTCAGGTTCCAGTCCCAACAGACACTGGACAGTTGCAGCTTTCCTTCGATACAGACCCAGTGGATAGGCGCCAATGCGAGCGACTGATAGCCAAGTACACCGTATGGGTTGAGCAAGGCCACGATTTCGCATGGGTAGCTGATACGAATTGCGATCCACTTGAGCGCATGGACGGCGAAACCCGAGCAATCGCGGTATGCCGGGCTGTGCTGACGAAGACCGCCGGCAAGTCCATCAAGGTACCCGCCGAACTCATCTAACCCCAATCCCCCTACATGCCTGCCGGTGAGCATCAAGGCTGTTTCTTGCCCTTCGCCCATCCACACGCCATCAGTACCAAACCGGGAATCCAGAGGGCCGGCGCAGTTATCGCGAGACCGCAGACTGCCAACGGGATCCCAGTCAAAAACAGCGGGTTTCTAAACGCCTTATCCATTTCGCGTTACCTTTAAGAATTCATTTCATTAAATCACAAGTGCCTGCCGGTGAGCGGCGGGCGAGGTATTACTATGTCCGAAGAAAAGAATGCATTCCGCGAAGCCGCTATCGAAGCGATCTCGGATATCGCGCAGCACCTGCCGCTCGATTGCGAACTGCTGGTGGTGGCCTGCCGCCCAGGCAAGAAAGACTTTGACCTGGTGCTGCCTTCGCCTGAGTCGAACCTGAACAACGCCCTCGACGCGCTTCGCCGTAACGGCCTGAGCATCGACGGCGACAACGCCTACAAGCGTGACCTGCTGGACTGCGTTGTCGGTGCCCTGGCCACGGGCGTGCAAAACACCAACCCGCCACCAGCTGGGCACTGGGGCCAGCGCTTCTGGGATATCGGTCGGGAGGAACGCGCCAGCAGCGAGCAACTGCTGAAAGCTCTCATGGCGCTCGCCCAGATAGCGGGCGAATGCGAGCAGATCGCCAGCAACTACAGCGGCACCATCGACGGAATCTTTGAGCACGGCGGCGACGACCACGAAGACCCGAGCTGCGCGATCTTCCATCGCCTGTACTACGCCATGTTCGACGCGCGAGCCGCAATCAAGAAAGCCACGACCTAACCCACCTTCTGCCGCCCAGCGCGGCAAGGACACCCCATGTACGCAATAAAACTCACCCTGCTGATGCTGGGCGTTCTGCTCTATGTATCAGCCACGGCATGCTGGTTCTTTTGGATCGGCCCCTGCCTGCTCATGGATGGCGAGTCGGCAAATATCCTCGGCGCCTTTGCAGGAACCTGCATCTGGCTGCTGATCACTTTCGGCATGGTCATCCACATCATCAAGGCGGCGCGCCCTACAGCTGGCGGCGGGAGGTAAACATGGATATTCATTTTCTGTCGCACGAGGAAGTTTGCACGCTCACAGGCGCAAAAACGAAAGCCGGCCAGGTGCAGGTTCTGAAAAGAAACGGTATTCGGCACACCATCAAGCGCAGCGGTTGGCCTTGCGTCATCGCCAACGCCCTTACCGGCGAACCGGTCGCAGCATCAGCAGAAAAACCAAAATGGCAGCCACGCCTGGTGAGTTAAATGGGAAGGAAGCCAACAAACCCTGATAGCGTCACACGCCTCAGGAAGCGCAAGCAGCGCAGCGGGAAAATCTATTACTACTACGACCTCGGAGGCACGCCCAGAAAAGAGATCGCCCTGGGCAGCGATTACGGAATGGCTATCGTGGAGTACGCGAAGCTCGAGAAGAGCCGCGTGTCCTCGGCCTTGGTACAGGACGTACTCACTTTTGCCTACGTTGCGAACATCTACATGCTCGAGGTGGTGCCCACCAAAGGATTAGCGACGCAGAAGGATAACGCCAGAGAGCTGAAGCAATTGTTGAAGTTCTTCGACGATCCGCCAGCACCACTGGAAGCGATCGAGCCTCAACACGTCGTACAGTACCTGCGCCAGCGCGGCAAGACGGCGCCAGTGCGCGCCAATCGCGAGAAGGCGTTACTTAGCGCCATCTGGAACTTTGCCCGGAGCAGCGGCTATACGGCCTTGGCCAACCCGTGCGCCGGCGTGAAGGGACACAAGGAATCGGGTCGCGATCAATACATCGAGGATGAGATGTTCGCCCTGGTGTACCAGCACGCCGAGCAGCCGCTACGGGATGCACTTGATCTGTTCTATCTGACCGGCCAGCGCATCGCGGACACCCTAAAAATGGATGAGCGAGATATCCGCGACAATAGGCTGTCCGTGAAGCAAGGCAAGACGAATGCAAAAAGGAGGATTGAGATAACCGGGGAGCTGAAGGTGGTGATTGATCGAATCATGGCCAGGAAGGACGGGCACAAGATCCGCACTAGCAGGCTCATCGTTATGGATAACGGGCAGCCAATGACCAGCAGCATGTTGCGAGGTAGGTTTGACGCGGCCCGTGAGGCGGCTGGTGTTGAGAAAGGGGACTTTCAGATGCGCGATCTGCGCGCAAAAGCTGGCACCGACAAGGCAGAATCCAGCGGTGACATCCTGCAGGCTCGCGACCAACTTGGGCACACAACTGTCGTTATGACAGAGAACTACATCCGCAAGAGGATCGGCAAAAAGGTCACGCCGACCAAGTAAATTTTGCACCGCAATAGTTTTAACCCCCTTGAAAACAAAGGGCTGCAAGCAAGGTAAAAACTACCCATAGCGGTGCAGAATATACGCTAACCTATTTCATTTAAAAGAATACCTTGCGGACTTAAAATCCCCCGCTCGTAAGGGCGTCCCGGTTCGATTCCGGGTTCGGGCACCATAGATATCAAGGGCTTGCATGAGGAAACTCATGCAGGCCTTTTCTTTTTTCCGCAATTGACACACCTGTTCCGCAATTGCCCTCCTGCGGCGTCCAGCCGAATGCAATTTACCCTCCTGTAACCTCAATCGAACTACCCATACTTTCCCATGCTCTATCGAGAGTCGCCTGGGCCCTCCAGGCCAACCCGCAGGGAGTGGAGTATGTCTGATGATCTGAAAAACCGTGGGCCTCAAGATCGTGCTCGAGTGAACACATCAGAACCTTGGGAGCTAAAGCACTGGACGAAGGCGTTCGGGGTAACAGAGCAACAGCTCAAAGACGCGGTTAAGGCCGTAGGCCCGATGGTGACTGACGTTCGTAAAAAGCTAGGCAAGTAGTGTCAGACACGCCCTGCGCTTGGCAGGGCGTGTTCAATTTCTTTGCGGTGTCTGCGGCAACCTACGGCGCCACACCGAAGAAGCTCCCTGCTACGCTGTTCGCCTCAGGGAGGAACACCGATGCCACATTCAGATGTGATCCTTCGCCGCTCTCAAACTGCTATGAAAACCTACTCGCTCTTGAGGAAACCTGATGCGCGCTGGATCTGTCGCCGCCTCATCTCTCGTAGTAGACCTTGGCGGAATCTGTGTAGTCTCGTCCCAGTTTCGCGCACCATTCGGGGAAGCCGCCTACGGGATTTTCCGAATAGGCTTTCCAGTCCGCGATGAGGCGGTCGAAATGCTGCACTTCAGATGTCAGATACGCCAGCGCTTCGGGATCAGGGGCTTCTGCTATGAGTCGTCTGGCACGCTCCAGCGCTGAGGTCGCCTCGTCAACGCTGCCTAAGAAGGAAGATTCGTCAAGATGATGGGTGGCATGGCCAACCCCGCCAAGCGCTAAGTCGATCAGCATCCTGCGCACAGGCATATCTTCGGGTAACCCAGAAAGCGCTCTGTTAAGCAGTTCAGGGTCACGGTTGAGCAGCCCGAGCCATTCCACGGGTAAGGTTGTGACTGCATCAGGGATATGCCATCAGAAGTCTTCGCGGGGTGCAAAGGCGATACGGCCCTGGGGAACGTCAGGATTAAAAGGCCTGAATCGATTCGGCCTTCAGATTAATTGTCGTAGAAATACCACATGACGGCCGCCACCGTGACGACCCACCCGAGGGTCAGCAGTATTGACAGACCCGCAAGCCGCTTGTCCATGATGCCCTATCAGTTACCAAAATGATCGAAGTCAGAGCGCTCCCGGCAAGCGTAGTTCAATGCGCGAAGCCTGCAACGGTGAGCCCGTCGTTGCGGCACACCCCCGCTTGGATTAATCGAAAACTCCCCTCCGGCCCACTTACGGCATGAGCACCTCAAACTCATAAGCGCGCAATTATTTAGCGCGCCTATTATCTCGATTCATTCTTTTGTATTCCTGGATTTACGTCTGCCCCCCCAAGCTGCAGCCGAGAGTCACTGTGCTGCATGAACAGTCTGTTTTGTTCGCGCTCAACAAAATGACGTGGATTGCCACGCCAATAAATCCCGGCCTTCGGAGGCCTATATGAAATTAAGATCCTTGAATATCGCGCGCAGGGCTTTCGTCTGCTTTGGGCTAATCACACTCCTGCTCATCAGCTTGGCGGGCTTCTCGTATCTGCAGATAGATCACCTGCGTAATGCAGAGCAGGACATCGAGCAAAACTCATTGCCCAGCATCCAGGTCATTGACGACATTCAAATCGCCCTGCTCCATGCTCGCCTTGAAAGTATCCGCATGCTGTCGAGCACGACCAAGGATGTGCATGATAAATCGCTGTCATTGGTCGAAGGCGCCATACAGACGCTCCAGTCGAAGACCGAGTTTTACCGTGAACACCTGATTTCTGGCCAGCAGGATGAACTGCAGTTTTCGAAGACAAGCCAAGCTATGAATGTCTACATCGACGGCCTCAAGAACGTACTTGCCCTCGATATTGCTGATCATGACCAAGCTGTTCTTTTTGCGAACACAGAGCAGGCACAGCGAGCAGGCGCCTATCAGGAGCAGCTAACCATTCTTCGTGAGCAAAATGCGCGTCAGGCGGTGGTGTCGGGGCAAGACGCGACAGATGTATATACCCATAGCGTTAACGTCTTGATTTCGGTACTGGTAGTCGCATTTATCTTAACCATCGTCCTGGCGACCCTGTTCACTAAAAGCATCGTCAGCCCCATCAGCGCCTCGCTGAAGTTGGCGGAAGATATCGCGTCTGGCGACCTCACCCACGACCTTGAAGTGACAGGTTCAGACGAAGCCTCGCGCTTGATGCATGCACTCAATCGGATGCAGAAAAATCTCAGAAGCACGATTTTAGAAATCTCGGGAGCGTCTGCTCAATTGAGTACCGCAGCTGTCGAAATGACTTCGATCACAGAAAGTGCCGATCGCACCCTTCAGCAGCAAAACAGCGAAATCGAGCAAGCGGCCACAGCAGTGACCGAAATGAGCGTCGCCGTCGAAGAGGTCGCGCGCAATGCCAACTCCACATCTGAAGCGGCCATGCAGTCCAGCTTGGCGGCTGATCTGGGCAATCAAAAAGTGACTGAAACGTTAACGGCCATGCGCGGACTGACGGAACTGGTCGAAGTCTCCTCAGACCAGGTGAAAGAACTCGCAGGCCAGGCTCAAGACATCACCAAAGTGCTGAGTGTGATCAGGGCGATTGCCGAGCAAACGAATCTCCTGGCGTTGAATGCAGCAATTGAAGCGGCACGTGCGGGTGAACAGGGCCGTGGTTTTGCAGTGGTGGCCGATGAGGTTCGGGCGTTGGCGCACCGCACCCAAACTTCGACCCAGGAAATTGAACAGATGATATCCACCATTCAAGCCGGTTCTTCAGCCGCAGTGGAGTTGATGCACAAGAGCACTTCTGAGGTTTACACCACGCGAGATACGGCAGAGCAAGCAGGCCAATCGCTGCGCCAAATTATTGATTCCGTGCTGGAAATCAACGACCGCAATATTCAGATCGCGACCGCTTCCGAGGAACAAGCTCACGTTGCACGTGACGTAGATCGCAGTCTTATAAGCATTCGTGACTTGGCAATTCAAAGCACTGAGGGCACTCGCCAGACGTTGACTGCAAGCAATGAATTATCACGTCTAGCCGTGAACTTGAACGACTTGGTTCTCCGATTCCGGACTTAAAAGCTGGATCAAGCACAGTGCAGGGTTCATGGCACAGATTCACAAATCAACAGTGACACGCTCAGCGACAGACAGCAGAGGATAAAAATGGCTTCTCATGAGATTGCCTTGCACTCTGTGCTGAGCGCAGATGAACGCTCTGAAATAGCTGAACTGGAGGCCACGAGCACTATTTTGCAGCTTGTTACGCGCCTGACAGGGATGCGATTTGCAGGCATTGCCAAATTCACGGAAAAGGACTGGATAGTTTGCTCAGTGTGCGACCCAACGCATTTAGGGATAGAGGCTGGAAATACCCTGGAGTTGGAAATCACCCTCTGCAGCGAGCTGAGAAGAAACCCCAAAGCCCTCTTCATTCCAAAAATCAGTGGCGATCACAGATATTCAGATCGCCATGTCGTCAAGCAATACGGACTGGAAAGTTATGCAGGCGCGCCTATCTTCCTTCCTGATGGACGCCTCTTTGGCGCTTTATGCGCGCTGGACTCACGCTCAATCTTGTTTGAAGACCCGGATCTTGAGGAGACGTTAGTTTTATTCGCCAAGTTAATAGGCTGCATTTTTTTCACCAACCTTGCTGCTGAACAAAAGCCAGCAAGTCCTTGTCAGGCTACGTAGAACTCATTGATTTAATCGTCAGCGTGCAATACTCGAGTGTGTTTCTGGTCCTGGGCCGCAAGGTCCTGATCGATGGCCAGGCGCTTGTTTTTATGGAGCGCGAAGTACTGGAGGAGACTGGGATCGAGTCGAAGTGCGAATCCACCGTAGCGTTCACCCGCAAACACTCCTATCAATTTGGCAAATCGAATATTTCCTTTATTTGTCGAATGACGGTCCTTGCGCAGCGTATCAACATACTGGACACCGCCGAGACCTAAGGATTGAAATGGGTGGCGCTGCATGCCTACCTTGCGTGCCGCCTTCGACCGCCTGTGCAACCGGCAGTTCGTCAGCGATGTAGCGTTCAGCCAAGGGCTCGCCCGCCCCCTTCAGATAAGCCTCCGGACCATGCCCGTTGAGACTTGCTATCGTCCAGGTTTTTGCTGCCAAGCAAGACGGACGACGGCACTTAATGACATAGACTGTTAAACTCGCCCTTTCAAATTCCATGTGTGATCAGCGCAGGAGGCTTAAATGTCTGTCCTAATTCGCAACAATGTACGCGTCCACGGTTCAGGCCCTGCCACTCTAGTGTTTGCGCATGGTTTTGGGTGTGATCAAAATATGTGGAGACTGGTCGAGCCGGCATTCCGCGAAAACTTTCGGACGATTCTTTTCGACGTCGTAGGCTGTGGGAAGTCAGACCTCTCAGCCTACGAGGTTGTGAGGTACTCATCATTAAAAGGGTACGCGCAAGACATCGTGGAGATTATTGAGGAGTTTGCGGACTGCCCGGTCATATTTGTCGGGCATTCTGTCAGCGCTATGGCTGGCGTAATCGCCGCCAATAAGCGTCCTGACCTATTTGGGGCGCATGTCATGGTTGGGCCTTCACCGTCGTATATCAACGATGGTGAATATTTTGGTGGTTTCAGCAGGGAGGACATCGACTCACTTCTGGAGACGTTGGAAAGCAACTACCTTGGCTGGTCGAGTTCCATGGCCCCCGCCATCATGGGCGCGCCTGGACAGCCCCATCTTGGTGTCGAATTAACCAATAGCTTCTGCCAGACAGACCCTGATATTGCGAAGCGATTCGCCAGGGTGACTTTCCTATCTGATAACCGCAATGACGTGGCCAAGTTACTGGCGCCGGCGCTGATTATTCAGTCCTCCGACGACATCATTGCACCTGTCGAAGTCGGTCGTTACCTCAACAAGGTGATCCCGGATAATCGTCTTGAGGTGATAGAAAACGTGGGGCATTGCCCGCACCTGAGTGCTCCTGATCTATGCATCAATGCGATCCAAAGCTTCATTGCAAGCGTTCAGGGTCGAATTGCTCATGGGGGCTAATGACGACCCACTCCCTGATGCCGACTTGCTTTACGAGCACGCTCCCTGCGCCCTCATTATCACCAGCAAGGCCGGTTTAATCCTTCGGGCAAATGCCACCTTCTGCGAGTGGCTGGGGTACTCCAAAGATCAGTTGGTTGGCCGACGTAAACTTCAAGAGTTGCTGACTATCGGAGGACGGATTTTCCATCAAACTCACTGGATGCCTTTGCTTGAGATGCAGCGTTCCATCTGCGAGGTAAAGCTTGAGTTTGCGACGTCTGAGGGTAAAAAATTACCCATGATTCTCAACGCAACAAGGCGGGAGCACCTTGGAGGCATTTTCGATGAGGTTTGCGCTTTTGTAGTGATCGAGCGGCATCGATTCGAGCAGGAAGTGCTGATTTCCAAACGGCAAGCTGAGGAATCGCTCGAAGCTCACCTGGCGCTTCAGCGGGATTTGTCGGTTGCCGATGCCAGGCTGCGGGTTGCTCTGGAGTCGGCCAAAATGCACGTTTGGGACGTCGACCCGGTGACACTTGAGCGTCGTTACGATAACAGCGTGGCGCAATTGCTCGGTTATCCGTCAAACCAGGATGTTTCGGCCTCAGTGTACTCAGACCTAATAGACCCTAATGACCGCCCAAGAGAGGCCGAGTTATTTTCGGCGGCTCTCGGATCGGTTGCTCAGGAGTATCGCTGCACTTATAGATTGAACGGCGTTGATGGCGTTCAGCGCACGGTACTCTCCACTGGGCGTGCGGCATTCGACCCAAATAACAAGCTCGTTCAGTTTGTCGGTATTCTTCATGACATTACAGACGTAAAACGGGAGCAGGCAGCAGCAGAAGACCGTGCTCTGTTCTCTGAGCAAATGATTGGGATAGTGAGTCACGATCTGCGTAATCCCCTCTCGGTGATCTCAATGGCCACCGAGGTGCTTGAGCGCAATGATCTGTCCCCTAAGCAGCAACAATTGGTTCGGCACACTCAGGAAGCGGCGCAAAGGGCACGCAGGCTTATCAACGATTTGTTGGATTTCACGCAGGCCAGAATAGGGCGCGGTATTGGGGTAACAAAAACGACTATCGACCTACACCTGCTGATCGCTGCGGCTGTCGAGCAGCTTCGAATCGTTTATCCCAAACGAGAGTTTCTGCATTCAATCAATGGCCAGGGTCTATGCATGGCTGACAGCGATAGGCTTACGCAGCTTGCAGGCAACCTTATTTCCAATGCTGTTACGTACGGAGCGGTGGATCGCCCGGTGACAGTAACCTCCTCCATTACAGAGCAAGGTTTCGAGTTGGTGGTGCACAACTGGGGTATACCGATTCCTCCAGACTTTCTGGCCACGGTCTTCAGTCCGATGACCCGTGGTGTCAATCTTGCGCAAGACAGCCGCAGCGTTGGATTGGGGCTTTTCATTGTTCGCGAAATCGTGAAGGCACACGGCGGCACGGTTTCGGTTAGTTCAACCATTGAAAGTGGGACAGCATTCATGGCTACCTTTCCGTTAAAGTAAGCCTGGATCAAGTAGCTATAACGCGCTCTACGGAGCGCCTTTCTTATACGTATGCTTTCGCCAGATGCAAAAAGCCCAGCGCGGGGCTGGGCATTGACGGCTGTTATGTACGCTTAAAATTGGCAACGATGCACCCATTTACCTCGTTGCGACAATCAACTGTAAGGTCGTCCAGGTAAGGCTGTATTTCCAGGCACTCCATTAGACCAAGCAGGTTCTGGGCGGAATCACGAATGGGCTGCCATTCTTGATGATCGAATAACATCCAGTCGCCACAACGAAAAGCGTGTTCAGGCAGGTTGCTGCAGAGTTGCCAGAGGTTGTAGAGATTGCTTGTAACTTCGCTGGGCATTGCTGTGCCACAGACGACCAACGTATCGTTCAACGGCAGCATTGTCATTGACCAGGCTTCACAGGCAGGGCAAGACGCAATAGCTCCTCGCTGCTCATCGGCACTCATCGCCAAAAATTCCAGGGCAGGAAACGTTTCACAAACGGCGAGCACCCGCTTGTGCTCCCCCTCCCCATACCATTCCCAGAGTGTTGTTGCGAATCTCATCTTGAAGCTCCTGAACCCCTACCGCCGCTATCAAAATCCGCATGTCGTCGCCTCTTTGATTGGGCGGCAATTTAGCATTTGCGGCATCGAAGCCGCCCAGGAAGGATATTTTCCCAATGCATCGCCGGTGTCGAAAACTGATGTATTAGAGGTGGCACCTCTACATTTTTCGGGAAGTAAATTCACTCTCTCGATCAACGATCAACGATCAACGCTTCAAAGCAATTGTGCACGCAGGTCTCTGTTGGAGATCGAATCACAGCTGCCGTTCCTTCTCTTTTTTGCCCTCCGCAAATCCCCCCGCATCCTGCCGACCGACAATCACACTCGCATCCTGATCCACTACAACTGGTTACCCACAAACGCATCACGCTCAACTTTATAAAAAAGGTTCTCTTGGGTGCGCCCGGCGACATCCTTCGTCGCGGAATGCGACAACCTTCCGCCGATTTTCTCCATGGCCCGTTGTGAACGAATGTTCTGAGCGCCGATATGGAACCACACGGTGTCGACCCAGCGAAATGCGTGGTCGAGCATCAGGCGCTTGAGTTCCCCATTCGCTGCGCCGCCCCATTTTTCGCGGGCTAAAAATGTGTACCCAATCGCAACCTCACGTTTTTCTTCACTGAAGTCGTAGTAGCGAGAACTGCCTATCAACGCGTTGCTGGCACGGTCGATCACCACCACAACGCTCTGTGACGTCAATGCCTGGTCAAACCACTCACGAAATACCGGCGCTTGATAGCGGGTTGGGCTCGGGTGCTGAGCCCAGAGCAACGGATCGGCTGCGACGCGGTACAGGGCTTCGAAATCTGCGCTGTCCAAAGGGCGTAACTCAAGCGTGTGCCCGACGATGGACGGCGGGATGGGCAGCGATTGCATCGATATTTCTCCATGAATTCGATGTGGGCGGGTCATGACCGTGTAGGCCGTTAGCATCGCAATAACCAGCCTGTTTGCGCCAGACCGATCAGCAGCCAGGCAAACCTCACTCACGCTTGAACACTCAAAAAAACCCTAATAGATTTTATATAGAATCTATTTAATAGATGTTTACAGTCATGTATCTTCACTCTCGCTTGAGAAATTCCTCAACGAACACGACCCAACCGTCGTGCTTGACCTACGATTAAAGGCCTGATGAGGCCGAGGTGATGCAATGAGTTTGAAAGACAACATTATCGGGCAACTGGGCTTCGGCACGGCGCCGCTGGGCAACATGTTCCGCGCCATTGATGAAGACGAGGCAGCCGCCACCGTCGCCGCCGCCTGGGCTCAAGGCATCCGTTTCTTTGACACCGCGCCGCTGTACGGCGCCGGGCTGTCCGAGACTCGCCTGGGCAAGGCGTTGGCCCATCACCCTCGGGATGCGTACACCCTTTCCACCAAAGTCGGCCGCCTGGTGTCTGACGAAGTGCACGCAAACGCAGGCTCCGGCCCGTTCAGCCGGGGCAACCCGAACAAGATGCTCAGCGACTACTCGGCCGATGCCACTTTGCGTTCCATCGAAAGCAGCCTGCAGCGTTTGGGCACCGACCGCCTGGATATCGTATTTGTGCACGACGTGGCCCAGGACACCCATGGTGATGAGTGGATCGAACACTTCAACATTGCCCGCAAAGGCGCCTTCAAGGCGCTGTCGCGTCTCAAAGAAGAAGGTGTGATTCAGGCCTGGGGGCTGGGCGTTAACCGCGTTGAGCCTTGCGAACTGCTGCTGGAT
This sequence comes from Pseudomonas sp. MF08831, assembly GCF_059862645.1. NCBI lineage: Bacteria > Pseudomonadati > Pseudomonadota > Gammaproteobacteria > Pseudomonadales > Pseudomonadaceae > Pseudomonas > Pseudomonas sp. MF08831. Next base: position 64,829 of record NZ_JCBCUX010000015.1, read on the forward strand.
CTGGAGGAGGTTCAGCCCGACGGTTTCCTGCTCGCCGGTCGCTACACGCTGCTGGATCATGAGCAGCCGCTGCAACGCCTGTTCACCAAAGCTCAGGCCAAAGGCGCCGAGTTTGTCGCGGGCGGCCCTTACAGCTCCGGCGTGCTGGTCGGCGGCAAGCACTTCGAGTACCAACCTGCCTCTGCCGCCATGCTCGACAAGGTGGCGAAAATCCACGCGATCGCCCAGCACTACCACGTCGATATCAAGGCAGCAGCGTTGCAATTTGTGCTGGCCAACCCGCTGGTCGCCGCCGTCATCCCTGGCGCAAGTCGGCCTTCGCGTATTACCGAAGACACGCAGGCAATCAAGGCCCGCGTCCCGCGCGAATTTTGGCAAGCGCTGAAAGACCAGGGCTTTATTGCCCCCGATGCGCCTACCCCAAGCAGCCACTGACATGACCGCGTTTATTGTGTTCACCAAAGAACGTACCCACGACCAGTCACAGCTGGACCTGTACCAAAGCCAGGTCCGCGATACGTTTGACGGGCACCCCATTGACCTGGTGGTCAAGGGCACGCCGCACGCGCTCGAGGGCGCACAGGCAGAAGGTATAGTAATCCTGGCGTTCCCCACCCCCGCGGCGGCGCGCGCCTGGTACGACAGCCCCGCGTATCAGGCGGTCGCTGCACACCGTTTGAAGGGTGCGACCTACAGCGTCGCCCTGGTTGACAGCAGCAACGAATAAACCCTATTGATCGGAGAGCGACCATGCACCCGCATAAAACCGCGATTGTGTTGATTGAATACCAGAACGACTTCACCACTCCCGGCGGAGTGTTCCATGACGCCGTCAAAGACGTCATGCACACCTCCAACATGCTGGCAAACACCGCCACCACGATTGAGCAGGCACGCAAGCTGGGCGTGAAGATCATCCACTTACCGATCCAATTTGCCGCCGGCTACCCTGAGCTGACCACGCGCTCCTACGGCATCCTCAAGGGCGTGGCCGACGGCAGCGCCTTTCGCGCCGGCTCCTGGGGCGCCGAGATCAGCGACGCGCTGACGCGCGAAGCCGCCGATATTGTGATTGAAGGCAAACGCGGGCTGGATGCGTTCGCCACCACCGGCCTGGATTTGGTCCTGCGCAACAATGGCATCAAGAACCTGGTCGTCGCAGGCTTTTTGACCAACTGCTGCGTCGAAGGCACGGTTCGATCAGGTTACGAGAAGGGCTATGACGTGGTGACCTTGACCGATTGCACCGCGACGTTCAGTGAAGAACAACAGCACGCAGCCGAGCAGTTCACCTTGCCGATGTTTTCGCAAACCCTGCAACACACAGCGTTTCTGCAGGCGCTGAACGCCGAATAAAAAAAAGGGGCGACTCAGACTGAGTCGCCCCTTTTTTAGTGCCTGGGTCACTCGGTCGGCGCGTACTGCATTTCACCGTTACCAAATGACCAGTCTTCGCGCTTCACATCGACCAGGCTGATCCACACGTCTTCCTTGCGCAACCCGGTCCTGGCGTGGATGCCTTCGGCGATAAATGTATAAAAGGCCTTTTTCACTTCAATGCTGCGCCCGGCGTTCCACGTTACCTGGATAAACACAATCCTGGGCGTGTAGGTGATCCCCAGATAACCGGCCGCCGGGTACACCAGTTCATCCTTGGCATGCCGGTTGATGATCTGGAATTTATCGTGCTCAGGCACGTTGGCAACGCTGGTCATCGCCGCATATACCACCTCACCGATGGCGGTTACGGTGTCGGTGGAGGTGTCGGCGGCGAGGTCAATTCGGACTAAAGGCATTAACATATCCTTCACAGGGTGAGCGGCCATCCACACCGGCGGCCAGTGGTACCACGCTAGTCGCGACGACAAGATTCATCAAGCGCATAATTTTCTAGAAGATGATGAGTATTTCGCATGCTATTTCAAGACTTGAAGGCCTTCGTCACCGTGGTCGATAGCGCGTCACTGACCAAGGCAGCGCAAACGCTTTGCCTGACGCAGTCGGCGGTGTCTCGTCGCATTCAGCACTTGGAAGACACCTTGGGCGACGCATTATTCGATCGCTCGACGCGTCCGCCCTCGCCCACTGCCATCGGGCGTCGCGTCTACGAAAAAGCCGTGGCGCTGCTCAAGGACGCGGAGCACCTGCTGAGTATCCCCCAGGAAAATGCCCCACCCAGCGGGCGCTTCCGTGTGGGATTGACGCAGGTCGTCGCGGACGCGGTGGCGCTCGAGGTGGTCACGCGTATGCGCGACCAGCTGCCCGGGCTCGAACTGCAGATCGTCACCCACTGGAGTTCCGAGCTCGAGCAAAGCTTGCTCCTCGGCGAACTGGATGCAGCCACGCTGATGCTGCCCGCCGCCAATAGCCCACCCGCCTCGCTGCAAGCGCAACTGATCACCACACTCGACATTCGGGTGGTACAGAGCAAGCGCACACCGCGGGTGGCCCCGACCGCCACGATCAACGACCTGGCAGCCGTCGAGTGGGTGTTGAACCCCAAAGGCTGCGGGTATCGCGCGGCATTGGAAGCGGCCATGGGCGGACACGGCCACACGCTCAAACTGGCCTTGGACACCCATGGCGCGGCGATGCAGATGCGCATGGTCGCGGCCGGTTTCGGGCTGGGTCTAATTCCGGCAACGCTGTTAACCAGCAGTGCTCACGCAGATGAGCTGACCACCGTCGAGCTGAGTGATTTTCAGCTGAAAATGGACGTTTGGCTGGCACACCCGCAGCAACCAGGCAATCTGCGCCAGGCCAACGCATTGCTGGCCCAAGGCATTACAGAGGGTTTGCGCCAGCGAGACGCAGAGGATGCAGTTCATCGCAAGCCTCACGCTCAAACGCCGCGTTAATGCGGCACTTGATCGATGCGTCAATCAGCCCTGTCGGCACTCAAACCATCGGCGAATGACTGACAACGCGCAGCGCCAGGCCCTCGTAGGCATCCAGCGTGATGGTGAATTCACCCTCGGCAGTGAGGTCGCCCTCAACCCGTTCATTGATGATGTCCACCACCGGCCCCGGCGCGATATTGGGCAGGTGCAGGGTTTCAGTGATCGCGCTGCCGCCAAAGTTGAGCGCGGTAATCTGCGTGCCCTTCCCGGCCGGCAACTCGTGGACCATGATCAGCAAGCCGGGATGCTCGACGTCCGGCACCAGAATCTGCCGGCTGGCGGCGATGCCATAGGCACTGCGCACCGCGAGGATTTTTTGCAGCTGCGAGGCAAACGACTGCGGGTCCTGCAACTGCTGATTGAGGCTGCCGTACAGGGCTTTCGAGCGCGGCATCTGCCCCGCCGACAGCTCGGCCTCGGGGTTCAAGTCCACCAGGTCGTAGGCGCCACGGTGCACCCAGCGGGTATCGCCGTCGGCCATCAAATGCGCGACTTCATCGGCTGCCAACGGCAGTGCGCCAACCAGGTCCCAACCCGACAAGGCAAACACCCCAGGCTGCATGGCGTTGTACATCACCAACAACAAATGGATCTGCCGGATCTGCTCGATGTCAGTCGGCGTAATCGCCTCCAGGTCACGAATACCCAGCGCTGCGGTAATGATGCTGGCGGTGGTGCAGGACACGCCGTTGGTGACGAATTTGAGGTTATACGGCGCATGTTCGCCGGCCAGGCGTTCGTACATCTGTTCGCGGATATGCTCACGCAAAATGTTGCCGGGGAAAGTCTGGCCCTGATAGAGGTAATTGTCGTGGGCGTGCAAGGTCCAGAAATGCACCAGTTCCAGAGTCAGCTCATCATGGTTCTGCAACGCATGAATCAAGGAGCCTGGGTCGATGCCCTGGCTGTGCATCTCGCGCAGCATCAGGCGCAGAAACTCGGTGTCGCCCATCAGCAACGCGTGCTGATACGCCGGGCGGGTGATGAAGTCATAGGACAGGTCCGCGCCGCCGTGTGACATGGCGGCGATGTCATCCACCGTGAGGTTAAGCTCCTGAAAGCTGAACCCCCCGGCCTTGCGAATCGCGCCGCCGAGCAACTGGTTGCCGGTAATCGACAGCGGATGGCTCTCTGACCAGGCGCCGCCTTCAAGCTTGCGCTCCACCCCCAAGAAGCCGTTGGCATCCAGGCGCAGGATCTTGGCGCCCATCACGTCAATCGCATGCAGGGCGTCGCCGATGATCATTTGCTGCGCGGCAAACGAAGGGTCCAGCCAGTTCAGCGACGGCTGCCCTTCTTTGAAGTAATGCAGGTAGACCCAACGGCGCGGCTTGCCATCCACGCCGACCACCACCGGGGTAGCACTCCAATCGGTTTCCTTCACGCCGGGCTCGAAGAAAATCACCCGCTGCAACTGGCCGACGATGTAATGCTTGTCGCGTAGCGCATCCACCTGCGCGGGGCTGAGGTTCTGCGCGTCCCGGCCATCGGCGACGTCGGGCAACATCGGCCAGTCTTCTTCGCGGATTTCTACCATGTGGTAGAGCCCGGGATAGTCCTCATACGCCATCTCGGCCAGGCGGAAGTCCGCGCCTTTGCCGGTGTGGGATGGGATCACGTCGTCGATGATCACCGCGTTGTGCGCAGCGGCCATGCGTGTCAGGGCTTGCAACTGTGCCTCGGTGCCCAGTTGCGGGTCGATTTCAAAACTGATGCGGTCAAAATTGCCGTCGATGGTCGGTGTATGCCGCGTGCCGGAAAGCCCGCCGGATTTTTTCAGTGGGCCGTTGTGAATGCCCTGGATGCCGATCTTCGACAACGCGTGCCACAAGCTTTCGTCCCCCAGCGCCTCCAGGACCGTGCCGTTTTCACGGGTTACAATCGAGGCCGGGTACGCGGTAAACCACACCGACGACAAGGCTGACGCATCACGCGGCCGGGTATGCGCATACGGCTGCTGCCACAACCGCCCTTGCCCCGAATAAAGCTTGGCGCGCTGGCGCGCCGCGTGCAGCATCGATTGCTCAACCAGCCAGTTCACATGATCGTTGTCCGCCGCCGTCATAAGCCCGTTACCTGTGTGCGTGAAAAGGTTATTCGTAAGCATAGGAGCGGCCACGAGGGCGATTCGTTGCATTGATACTGTTGGGCTAAGACAGAAACCCGATTCGACGGCTAAGAAAATCAATCAGCACACGCAGCTTGAGCGGCACCTGGCTGCCGGACGGCCACAACAGGTTGAAGGTGCTGGTCTCCTCGCTATACGGCTCCAGCACCGCGCACAACTCACCCGACGCCAGGTATTCCCTGACCATGAAGTCTGCCGCGTACGTAATCCCCAAGCCTTTGAGCGCAAAACACACGCGGCCCTCCACCGAGTTGCTGATCAGCGTGCGCGGCAGCTCCAGCTCAGGTTGCTCAGGCTCTCGAATCAGCCAGCGCTGCAGCTTGCCCGTGTCGGGAAAGCGAAAGTGAATGCAGCGGTGTTCAAGCAAATCGCGGGGCCGTGTTGGCAGACCGTGCCGGGCAAAGTACCCCGGCGAACCGACCGCGAGCATGCGGTAACGGCCCAGGCAACGGGCCGACAAGCCAGAGTCCTTGGGCATGCCGCTGCGCACCACGGCATCAAAACCTTCGCCGATGATGTCCACAAGGCGATCGGTGAATTCCAGGTCCAGCTGGATATCCGGGTACAGCAACTGGAAGTCGGCAAACACCGGCAGAAATGGCTTGCCGATCATCGGCAGGCTTACCCGCAAAGGCCCCTGAGGCAAAGAGGCAGTCTGGCGTAACTCCTCCCCTGCCGCTTCCAGCTCCTGAATGACCCGCCGACACCGTTGCAGAAAACGTGTGCCCTCAGCCGTCAGCGTCAGGCTGCGAGTACTGCGGTGAAACAGCCGCACGCCAAGCTTCGCTTCCAGCCGCGCAATGCTTTTGCTGACCGCCGAGGCCGAGATACCCAGGTTCCGCCCTGCACCGACGAAACTGCCGACTTCGCCAGCCTGCACGAACACCGCCATGCCCCCAAAACTGTCCATGAACGTCCTTAATCGTTGAGCCATTCATGACAAAACTGTCACTACTGATCTGACACCTATCCCACTTATTCCGGCCTCAGGCAACCGCTAGATTGCACGCTGACTTGATCCACCTATCAGCGAGGCATTCATGAGCATATTTCTGACAGGCGCCAATGGGTATGTCGGGGGCACCGTCGCCCTGCGACTGATCAACGCCGGCTACGCCATTCGAGGCCTGGTGCGCGATGAAGAAAAAGCGCGCCAGGTGCAGGCATTGGGCATCGAACCGGTCATCGGCAACCTCGATGACCTGGCACTGCTGGCCAAGGAAGCGCGCGCCGCCGACGGCGTCATTCACACGGCTGACAGCGACCATCTCGGCGCCGTGCAGACCTTCATCCAGGCGCTGGCAGGCTCGGGCAAACCGTTCCTGCACACCAGCGGCTCCAGCGTGATCGGCGACGATGCCCAGGGTATAGCCGTCAACCCTGCCGTATTTGATGAAGACAGCACCTTCGTGGTGGCCGCCTCCAAACAACCGCGCCGCGACATAGAGCTCACAGTGCTCGGCGCCGCCGCGCAAAACATTCGCGCGGTGGTGATTTGCCCCAGCAGCATTTATGGCACCGGCACCGGCGTGCACACGCAAAGCGTGCAGATTCCCTGGCTGATCACTCAGGCTCAGGAAAGTGGCGTGGTGCGCGTGGTCGGCACTGGCGTCAATCGCTGGTCCAACGTGCACATCCACGATGTCGCCGAGCTTTACCTGCTGGCCCTGCAAAACGCCCCGGCCGGCGCGTTCTACTTTGTCGAAAACGGCGAGGCGTCGTTCCTTGAGATCGGCCAGGCGCTAGCCCGTCGCCTCAAGCTCGAACCGCTGGGGTTCTGGAGCGTGGAGCAAGCGACCGAACGCTGGGGCTATTTGCACGCGCACTACACCTTCGGCACCAACAGCCGGGTCACGGCCAAACGCGCACGCCAGGAGTTGGGTTGGGCGCCCATCCACGCATCGGTCCTGGAGTGGATTGAACAGGACATGGTGCTATGAGCAAGGTCTGGCTGATTACTGGCAGTGCCAGCGGCATTGGCAAAGGTATTGCGCACGCCGCGCTGGCAGCGGGCGACCAAGTGGTGGCAACCGACCTTGACCTTGCGCGCTTGCACGACGTCTTCGGCGCCTGCGGCGACCAGGTCTTGAGCCTGCATCTGGATATTCGTGACCAGGCCCAGGCACATGCCGCCGTCAGCGCGTGTATCGCGCGCTTTGGCCGCCTCGACGTGCTGGTCAATAACGCCGGGTATGGCCAGTTCGGGCCTTTCGAGGAAATCGACGCCGTCGAGCGCCAGTTCGCCACCAACGTACTGGGCACCTTCAACGTGACACGTGCAGCCCTGCCGACCCTGCGTGAGCAGCGCAGCGGGCACATCCTGAACATGTCGTCCAATGGCGGCTTCAAAGGGGTGGCCGGTGCGTCGATGTACTCCGCCAGCAAATTTGCCCTCGAGGGTTTCTCTGAGTCGCTGGCGCAAGAGATCGCCAGCCTCGGTATTCGCCTCACCGTGGTCGAGCCCGGCGCCTTTCGCACCGACTTCCTCGACCCGCGCGCGCTGAAGCTGGCCAGCGGCAGCATTCCCGACTACGACGACTACCGGGCCAACGCGCTGGCCGTGTTCGCCGCGCGCAACCACCAACAGCCCGGCGATCCGGCACGCCTGGGCAACGCCCTGGTGCGCCTGGTCAATGAGCCGGTGCCGCCGCTGCGGTTTATCGCCGGCGCCGACGCGCTGAGCGTGGTCAATGCCAAGCTGGCCGCGGTCGCCAAGGAAACCGCCGCGTGGCTGGAACTCAGCCTGAGTACCGATTTCCCCACCCATCAGGAGCCAACAGCATGAGCCTTCAAGCATTGAGCGCGCGCCTGGATAACCTCGAAAGCCACATGGCGATTCAACGTCTGATCGCCGAGTACGCACACGCCTTTGATCGTCGCGATGAAGCGTTGCTGCGCAGTATCTGGCATGCAGATGCCGTGCTGGCGTTGGGCGCTGCGTTCGGCCACTTCGTGGGTGTCGACGCGATTGTCGACTCCGCTCACCAGAACTGGGCGCACATGCCCCACATGCATCACTGGATGGCCAATACGCTGATCGAGCTGGAGGGTGAAACGGCCACCGCCCAGGCCGCCGTGGATTGCATGGTGTTACACCGTGAGCTGGGGCAGGTGCAAATCAGCGGCCATTACCACGACCGGCTCGAACGTCGGGGTGGGCGTTGGGCCTTTGTCGAGCGCCGATTCGACCTGCACTACCTCACGCCGCTGCCCCACTGGAAGCCGGTGGCCGGTAGCGAGGCGCCTGCCGATACTGCCTCGGCGTAAAGCCGGTCAATGCCTTGAACTGGCGAGTGAACGCGCTGTGGTCGGTGTAGCCGCATTGCAGCGCGACCTCGGTGATCGGCAGTTCGGTATGCAGCAACCGGTGCGCGTGTTCCAGACGCACTTTCTGGATCATCTGCCGTGGCGTCAGGTGGAACACGCGTTTGCAGTAGCGCTCCAGCTGCGCCACGGAAATGCCGGCGATGCGCGTCAGTTCACCGAGGCTGACGCGCCGGTTGAAATGCGTGCGGATGTGCGCGTCGACGGCGGCCAGGCGCTGATACGCCGGGTGCGTTTCGCTGGCTGACTGCAAGTCGACGGAGATGCCCGCCAGGCCGATGATCTGGTTGACATCGCTGTACAGCGGCCATTTGTGCGTCAGGCACCAGCCGGGTTCGCGCGTGCCATACAGGTGCAGTTCCAGCTGATCCTCAAGTACAAAGCCCTGTTCCAGCACGCGCCGATCCTGTTCGGTATAGCCCGGCCCCAGTTGCGCGGGGAACACCTGCGCACTGGTCTTGCCCAGTAGCGGTTGCAGCTGCTTGAGGCCGCAGCGCTGCACCAGCGTGTGGTTGGCGAGCACGTAGCGCGCCTCGATGTCCTTGATGAAGATCGCGGCATTGGGGATCACGTCGAGCATCGGCAACAGCTGCGCCACCCCGGCCAATAGCTGCTGCATGTCGTGGGGACGATTGGCCTGAAAAAGGCTCGCAAATGCGCTCGGCAGCATGAACTGGACTCCCCTGTTTTCGAGCAGATTGCCGCATGCCGATGTGACTGTCGAGCGCGGCCAACTGTGCCCAATTCGTCATCCACGCAGGCGCAAAACATCAATCGCCACGCCCTTGATGCGTTCAGGATAGCGCCACTACCTGCCTATCCAATAACTCACAAGAAGGCGCCGCCATGTCTGCTCAAGGCAAGTTCAAGAAACAACTTTCATTGATGGACCTGACCTTCATCGGGCTGGGCGCCATCTTCGGTTCGGGCTGGCTGTTTGCGGCCAGTCACGTCTCGGCCATCGCCGGGCCGGCCGGAATTTTTTCCTGGCTGATCGGTGGGTTCGCCGTGCTGCTGCTGGGCATCGTCTATTGCGAACTCGGCGCTGCCCTGCCCCGTGCCGGCGGGGTGGTGCGTTACCCGGTGTATTCCCACGGCCCGCTGTTGGGCTACCTGATGGGTTTTATCACGCTGATTGCGTTTTCAAGCCTGGTGGCGATTGAAGTGGTTGCCTCGCGCCAATACGCCGCTGCCTGGTTTCCCGGGCTGACCAAGGCCGGCTCCAGCGACCCCACCCCCTTGGGCTGGCTGATGCAATTGGCCCTGCTGTGCCTGTTCTTTGTGCTTAATTACCGCAGTGTGAAGACCTTCGCCATCGCCAATAACCTGGTGAGTGTGTTCAAGTTCATCGTGCCGCTGCTGGTGATTGGCGTGCTGTTCACCTTCTTTAAACCGGCGAACTTCCAGGCCCAGGGTTTTGCCCCGTTCGGCCTGTCGGGCATTGAGATGGCGGTGTCGGCCGGCGGCGTGATTTTTGCCTATCTGGGCCTGACGCCGATCATCTCGGTGGCCAGTGAAGTGAAGCACCCGCAACGCACAATCCCGATCGCGTTGATCCTCTCCGTGCTGCTCTCGACGGCGATCTATGTGCTGCTGCAAACCGCGTTCCTCGGCGGCGTGCCCACCGAGATGCTCGCCAACGGTTGGGCGGGGATCAGCAAGGAACTCGCGCTGCCTTATCGCGATATCGCCCTGGCGCTGGGTGTGGGCTGGCTGGCGTACCTGGTGGTGGCGGACGCGGTGATCTCGCCCAGCGGCTGCGGCAATATCTACATGAATGCCACGCCGCGCGTGGTGTATGGCTGGGCGCAGACCGGCACGTTCTTCAAGATCTTCACGCGCATTGACGAGAAATCCGGCATTCCGCGCCCGGCGCTGTGGCTGACCTTTGGCCTGTCGGTGTTCTGGACCCTGCCGTTCCCATCCTGGGAAGCGCTGATCAATGTGGTGTCGGCCGCGCTGATCCTGAGCTACGCCGTCGCCCCGGTGACCGTCGCCGCGCTGCGCCGCAATGCACCGGGCATGCCACGGCCATTTCGGGTCAAGGGCATGGCGGTACTCGGCCCGCTGTCGTTCATCATCGCCGCGCTGATTGTGTACTGGTCCGGCTGGAGCACCGTGTCGTGGCTGCTCGGCCTGCAAATCCTGATGTTTGGGGTGTACCTGCTGTGCGCACGCTGGGTGCCGACCGCGCACCTGAACATCAAGCAGCAAGTGCGCTCGTCGGCGTGGCTGATCGGCTTTTACGCGGCGACCCTCCTGCTCTCCAAACTCGGCAGCTTTGGTGGCCTCGGCGTGCTCAGCCACCCGTTTGACACGCTGATCGTCGCGGCCTGCGCCTTGGGCATTTATTACTGGGGCGCGGCCACCGGCGTGCCTGCCCACCTTGTGCGCCTGGAACACGAAGACGACGAAAGCGAAGCCGTCAGCCAACCCCGGCACAGCGCACCCTTGTCCCCGGCCTCCCACTGAATGGAGCGTTTTATGAAACGGTTGCACGTGATCGACTCCCATACCGGCGGCGAACCCACGCGCCTGGTGCTGGACGGCTTTCCCTCATTGACAGGCAGCAGCATCGCCGAGCAACTGCAGAACCTGCGCACCGAGCACGACCGATGGCGCCGCGCCTGCCTGCTGGAACCGCGAGGCAATGATGTACTGGTCGGCGCGCTGTACTGCGAGCCGGTCACTGCGGGTGCGACGTGCGGGGTGATCTTCTTCAACAACACCGGCTACCTCGGCATGTGCGGCCACGGCACCATCGGGCTGGTCGCCTCGTTGCACCACTTGGGCCGCATCGAGCCCGGCGTTCACAGCATCGACACGCCGGTTGGCCCTGTAACGGCCACCCTGCACGAGGACGGCGCCGTGACCCTGCGCAACGTGCCCGCCTATCGCCATCGCCACCACGTGGCGGTGGACGTGCCGGGCCATGGCGTGGTCCACGGCGACATTGCCTGGGGCGGCAACTGGTTTTTCCTGGTCTCGCAGCACGGGCAAACGCTTGAGATGGGCAACGTCGATGCCCTCACCGACTACACCTGGACGATGCTCAAGGCTTTGGAAAACCAAGGCATCCACGGCGCCGATGGCGCGCTGATCGACCATGTCGAACTGTTCGCAGACGACGCCAACGCCGACAGCCGCAATTTCGTCATGTGCCCCGGCAAAGCCTACGACCGCTCGCCGTGCGGCACCGGCACCAGCGCCAAGCTCGCGTGCCTGGCCGCCGACGGCAAGCTCGCGCCCGGTGCGACCTGGGTGCAAGCCAGCATCACCGGCAGCCAATTCGAAGGCCGTTATGAATGGGACGGCGAGCGCGTACGCCCCTTTATCACCGGCCGCGCCTACATGACCGCCGACAGCACCCTGCTGATCGACGCGCAGGACCCTTTCGCCTGGGGCATCTGAGCCCTGATTTTTACTGAACGCTGCAAGGAGTTAAAACAATGAGCGACAACATTTTCACCGGTTGCATCCCCGCGCTGATGACCCCGTGCACGCGTGAGCGCAAGCCGGACTTCGACGCCCTGGTGGCCAAGGGGCGCGAACTGGTCGATATCGGCATGAGCGCCGTGGTGTACTGCGGCTCCATGGGTGACTGGCCGTTGCTCACCGAAGCCCAGCGCCAGGAAGGTGTGGCGCGCCTGGTGGGTGCCGGTGTACCGACCATTGTCGGCACGGGCGCGGTGAACAGCCGTGAGGCCGTGGCCCACGCAGCGCACGCGGCCAACGTCGGTGCCCATGGCCTGATGGTGATCCCGCGCGTGCTGTCACGCGGTGCGTCGGCGACCGCGCAAAAGGCGCACTTCTCGGCCATTCTCAATGCCGCGCCAAACCTGCCGGCGGTGATCTACAACAGCCCGTACTACGGTTTTGCCACCCGCGCCGACCTGTTCTTCGAACTGCGCCGCGAACACCCCAACCTCATCGGTTTCAAGGAATTCGGCGGCGCTGCCGACCTGCGTTACGCGGCTGAAAACATCACCTCCCAGGACGATAACGTGACCCTGATGGTCGGCGTCGACACCCAGGTGGTGCACGGCTTCGTCAACTGCAACGCCACCGGCGCCATCACCGGCATCGGCAATGCGCTGCCACGTGAAGTGCTGCAACTGGTGGCCCTGAGCAAGCAAGCCGCCAAAGGTGACGCCAAGGCGCGGCGCCTGGCCCGCGAACTGGAAGCGGCGCTGGGCGTGCTGTCCTCCTTCGACGAAGGCTGCGACCTGGTGCTGTATTACAAACATCTGATGGTGCTTAACGGTGACCACGGTTACGCCCTGCACTTTAATGAAACCGACGTGCTCAGTGATGCGCAGCGCCATTATGCCGAGCACCAATACGCGCTGTTCCGCCAGTGGTATGCCAATTGGTCCGCCGAACAGAACCTCGCCTGAGCCCTTGCGCGCCGCTGTGCTTCTCACAGCGGCCAACCCTCATTTTTCCAGGACGACCCCATGACTCTGACGGGCAAGATGCTGATCGGTCAGCAAGCCATTTCCGGCCATCGCGAAGCGATTCGGGCCATCAACCCCGCCACCGACGCGCCGCTGGAACCGGCTTACGCCGGCGGCGGTCGTGAGCATGTCGAGCAGGCGTGCGCCCTGGCGTGGGCTGCGTTCGACACGTATCGCGAAACCTCGCTGGCCGAGCGCGCCAGCTTTCTGGACGTCATTGCCGACGCTATCGAAGCCCTCGGCGATGAGTTGATCGAACGCGCCATGGCCGAAACGGGCCTGCCGCGCCCGCGCATCCAGGGCGAACGAGGCCGCACCTGCGCGCAGTTGCGTACCTTTGCGCGCACCGTGCGCGCCGGTGAATGGCTGGGCGTGCGTGTGGACACCGCGCAGCCCGAGCGCCAGCCGTTGCCACGTCCAGACCTGCGTCAACGGCAGGTGCCACTGGGCCCGGTGGCCGTGTTTGGCGCGAGCAATTTCCCCTTGGCGTTCTCGGTGGCGGGCGGTGATACCGCTTCGGCCCTGGCGGCCGGCTGCCCGGTAGTCGTCAAGGCACATGGTGCCCATCCCGGCACCAGTGAACTGGTCGGACGCACGGTGGCCCAGGCGGTGAAGGCCTGCGGTTTGCCCGACGGGGTGTTTTCACTGCTTTACGGCGCAGGCACGGACATCGGCATGGCGCTGGTCACCGACCCGCGCATCAAGGCCGTGGGCTTTACCGGTTCGCGCAACGCTGGTATCGCGTTGACCCAGGCGGCGCAGGCGCGGCCGGAGCCGATCCCGGTGTATGCCGAAATGAGTTCGATCAACCCGGTGTATCTGTTTCCTGCCGCGTTGCAGGCACGTGGCGAAGCGTTGGCGCAGGGTTTTGTCGCGTCGTTGACTCAGGGCGCCGGGCAATTTTGTACCAACCCTGGGTTGGTGATTGCCGTCGCAGGCAGCGCATTGGATGCGTTCATCGCCACCGCAACGCAGTTGCTGCGCGGTTGCGCGGCCCAGACCATGCTGACGCCGGGTATTTTTCACGCCTACCAAACCGGCGTGAGTACGCTGGCCGAACATGCCCGGATTGCGGCAAAAGGTCGGGCGGCCGACGGCCCCAACCAGGGGCAGGCGCACGTGTTCGTCACCCCGGCCCATGATTTTTTGCGCAATCAGCACCTGCAAGCAGAAATCTTCGGCGCCGCATCGCTGGTGGTGGTGTGCGCCAGCGAAGATGAAGTGCGCCAGGTCTCGGAACACTTGGAAGGCCAACTGACGGCCACACTCCACTTGGATGATGGCGACGTTGCAAGTGCCAAAGCCTTGCTGCCGGTGCTTGAACGCAAGGCCGGGCGCTTGCTGGTCAACGGCTGGCCCACGGGTGTGGAGGTGTGTGACGCCATGGTCCACGGCGGGCCCTTCCCTGCCACCTCGGACTCACGCAGCACCTCGGTGGGCACGGCGGCGATCCTGCGGTTTTTGCGCCCGGTGTGTTACCAGGACTTCCCCGATGGCTTGTTGCCTCGCGCGCTGCAACAGGGCAACCCGTTGCAGTTAAGGCGTTTGCTCGACGGTAAGAGAGAGGCCTAGGCCATGTCCGACTCCAATACCGCGGACACCGTGGTCATCGGCGCCGGGATAATCGGCGTGGCTTGCGCGTTGCAATTGGCGCGTCAAGGCCGGCGCGTGGTGGTCATCGACCCGCAGCCGCCCGGAATGGGCGCCTCCTATGGCAACGCCGGGCACCTGGCGACCGAGCAGGTGTTTCCGATTGCCGACGTGTCGATCCTCAAGCGCCTGCCGGCGATGCTGATGGACCCCAGGGGCCCGCTGAGCCTGGACTGGAAATACCTGCCGCGCGCCCTGCCCTGGTTTGTGCGCCTGTTGCTGAACCTGCGCCCGGCGAGCTACCGGCGCACGGTCGCAGGTATTCGCGCGCTGAATGAAGCCAGCCTGGCGGCGTGGCAACGGTTGTTGCAGAGCATTGACCGGCCACAGTTGCTGCGCCCAGACGGCTCCTTGCTGGTGTTTGAACGCGCCGCGTCAGCTGAGGCGATCAATGCATTGCGCCTGCGCATGCAGCAGCAAAACGTGGCAGTGGAATTCTGGCCAGGTGAGGCGATACGCCAGGTGGCGCCGCAACTGAGCGAGGCTATCCGAGGCGGCCTGTTTTTCCCCGGCACTGGGCATTTTATTGACCCGTACACCGTGGTCTGCGAACTGGTGAGCGCCGCCAAGGCCAGTGGCGTGCAGTTTGTGCAGCAGCGCGTGCTGGATGGGCGGGTGGATGGCGCCGGCGTGTCGCTGATGACCGATCAAGGCGTCGTCGCCGCGCGCCAGGTATTGATCGCCTGCGGTGCCCATTCGGCCAGACTCACCGCGGCACTCACGGGTAAAACAGTGCCACTGGACACCGAACGCGGCTATCACTTGATGCTGCCAACGGAACAGAACCGCCTGCCGTTTGCCGTCACCTCGTTTGAGCGCAAGTTCATCATGACGCCCATGACCGATGGCTTGCGCCTGGCCGGCACCGTCGAGTTCGCAGGGCTCAAGCGCCCGGCGAATATGCAACGTGCCTGGCAATTGCACCGGCTGAGCCAAGGCTTGTTTCGTCAGGACCTGAACGCGCAGGACGCGACCGCCTGGATGGGATTTCGCCCTTCCCTGCCCGACTCATTGCCGATCATTGATCGGCTGTGCGACGGTAAGGTGCTGCTCGCGTTCGGGCACCAGCATTTGGGCCTGACGCAGGCAGCGGTGACGGCAGAGATCGTGGCGCAACTGGCCGCCGCACACCCCTCGCTGTCAGAGCTGCCCACGCTTGCGCCCTACCGACTGGGGCGATTCTGAGCAACGCTGCCGGGTGCGGGCCTCAGTGGCCGGCCCTGGAGGCGTCTGATAAGGCATCCGCCATCTGCTGAATCTCAGCGCGCATCCATACTTTTTCCAGCCAGCCTGCGGGAATGCCTTGGACGCCATAGTGGGCGCCCGCCAACTGACCCACGATGGCGGCCGTGGTGTCCGCATCGTCACCCAGGTTTGCAGCGGCGAGCACGGCATCGGCAAAGCTGTCGGTGTGGTGAAAGCACCAGAACGCGGCTTCCAGCGAGGCAACCGAATAGCCGGAACCGACAATCTCGCCACGCGACTTGTCACGGTATTCGCCGGCGGCGATGGCCAGCACTTTGGGCGCCGTCAGCGCAGCGTCCGAGACGCGCAATACGTCGTCTTTGGGCATCCCGCCCAAGGCATTGCAAAGCGCCTGCGCGAGTACCACACAGCACTCGATGGCCTCCGGGGCTGCGTGGGTTGTGCGTGAACTGTCGATGGCAAATGTGCGCACACGTTGCCAGTCCGGGAAGAAGAACAACACCACAGGCGCGAGGCGCATCATCGAGCCATTGCCGGCCGAATACGGGTGCGTAGAACCCGCAAACGGGTCGCCATGCTGCTGGAAAGCCGCCAGGGCCTCGCGCACGGTCACGCCGATATCAAAGCAGTCCCCCGTGGCACTCAAATAGCCCCACTGCCACCAGTTCAGGTACCGGCCCATCTGATCCTTCGCGTCAAAGCCGCCCTTGCTCAGCAGGCTTTCGGCCAGGCACAGGGCCATCGATGTGTCGTCGGTCCACTGGCCAGGCTTCAGGCTGAACGGCCCGCCTCCGACCATGTCCGTCACGGCGGCAAATGTGCCGCGGGGCATGAACTCAACCGTGGTGCCGACCGCGTCGCCACAGGCCAGCCCAAGCAAGCTGCCGCGGTAGCGGTCTGGCAGTGTTATAGGCATAGGTACTCCTTGATAAAACATCGTCCAAATAGAAAATCAACGCGCGCAGCCTACTTGACCAGCCGCTTCTCCTTGGAGGGGCGATAGCCGAAATACGCGCTGTAACATTTGCTGAAATGGCTCGGCGAGACAAAACCGCACGCCACCAGCACGTCCACCTGGGACAGTTCGGTGTGCTGCAACAAGCGCCGCGCCTCGGTTACCCGCAGTTCCATGTAATAGCGCTGCGGCGTGGTACCCAATTGTTCCTTGAACAGCCGTTCCAGCTGACGGCGCGAGCGGCCGGCGTAAACGGCCAGTTGGTCGAGTTCCAGCGGTTCTTCAAGGTTGGCGTCCATCAGCTTCACCACTTCACGCAGCGGCGCACTGACGCAGACATTTTCCGTGGGTTTGATGCGTCGGTAACGCGACTCCTCAAACGCCAGAATGTCTTCAATGCCCTCGACCAGCGCCTTGCCGTGCAGGCCCTTGATCCAGTCCAGGGCCATGTGAAACGCGCCTGAGGGGCTGGAGGCCGTCAGGCGGTCACGGTCGATCACATAGGGCTCGCTGGTCACTTGGGCGGCCTTGGAGACCTCCGCCAGCGCCGGGCGATGTTCCGGGTGAATGGCGCAGCGATAGCCCTGCAGCAGGCCGGCACGGCCGAGAAACCAGGCGCCGTTCCACAACCCGGCAAGGGCGACAGCCTGTTCGGCGGCGCTGCGTAACAAGTGGCTGAATTCGTCATCGGCCTTGAGTTCGGTACGAAAACCGCCGCACACCACCAACAAGTCCAACTGCGGCAACGCCGACACGTCCAGGCGCGCATCGGGACGGATGACCAGGCCCAGGTCGCTGATGACCTCGCCGTCGCCGCAACCGAACGTACGGGTGGCAAACAGTTCGGGACGCAACAGGTTGGCGGTGATGAGCGTGTCCAGGGTCTGGGTGAATGCGGGCAGGGAGAAGTGTTCGAGCAGCAAAAAACCCACACGGGTAACCGGCGGCGACTGCTGGGGGGTGTCATTCAGGTAGCGCAGGTTCTTGCCTTGCATGCCACCGCTGAATTGGCGTCTTTCCATCGAGGGTTGGCCCACTCTTATTGTTGATGCAGTGGGCGCTATCTTAGGGGCAAATGCAGACGCTGTCCCCCGGCATTCCCCAAGCGTGGTGCCTGAGCGTGCGGTTGCACCGGCGGCGCTGTTGGACGCCGCCGCGTGCCTGATCTTGAGAAAACAGTGTGCCTTCCAGGCCTGCTACCGGGCAGTCGCGGGGCCATCTGATACGGTTTTTTCTTTGCTATCTGCGTCTGTATCGAAAACGCCTCGAAGCGGACAATGGCGCCATCCCGACATTCCTGTCGTCCCCTTCCCTTCGGAGGCCTTATGACCAAGATGGCACTTTTCCTGTTCGGCTTTTTGGTGTTGACCATCGGCATCGGCTTGCTGGCGACCATCTCGCCTGTGTGATTGCGTCACCGTCTGGGTATCGGCCGAGCTGCGCGCCGCCTGTGTGGCCAGCTCGCTGATGATCAGCGCAGTGGCCGGCCAACCCGTCCATGACTGAGTGGGTCGGCAATACTCGAACAGCGCCCCGACCACCGCTGCCGCTGGCGCCTCACCCTCGTCATAGAGGTCGCCGGCCCGCAGCTGCAACACCTGTGACGTCACCCGGCTCTGTCAACTCGCAAAGAGCATCGGGTACAGCGATACCACCAGCAGCCCGGCCATCGACACGTTGAACAGTCGCAACCAACGCGGTTCACGCAGCACAGTGCGCAGGCCAGTGCCGCAAACCACCCATACACACACGCTGGGCAAGTTGACCACCGCAAACACCAGGGCAATCACCAACACGTTGGTCACATAACCTTCGGCCGGCGTGTAGGTGGTGATCGCCCCCAACGCCATGATCCACGCCTTGGGATTGACCCATTGAAACGCCGCCGCCCCGAGGAAGGTCATGGGTTTGGCGTGTTCGTTGTTGCTCTCGGGCATGCCGCCCGAGGTTGCAATCTTCCACGCCAGGTACAACAAGTAAGCCGCGCCCACATACCGCAACAGGGTGTAGGCCCATGGAAATACCTTGAACACCTCGCCCAGACCGAGCCCCACCGAAATCACCAACAGCATAAAGCCGATGCTGATGCCCATCGCGTGGGGCATCGACCGGCGAAACCCGAAGTTCACGCCAGAAGCCAGCAGCATCGTGTTGTTGGGGCCGGGTGTGATCGAGGACACGAAGGCAAACAGCACAAAGGCTGAGAGCAGGCTGGTAGACATGAACATGGCGCGGCATCCCGACGGCGGTGGTATGCCTGCGACAGTAATCGGTTGCAGCCCTGGCTGCCCCGTACAGCTAGGGGCGGATCGAGGAATACACTTTGGCTTTGTCGAGAAATTCGCGACAGTGCGCGACGGTCTGCTGCGTGGCCTCCACCATCGGCAAGTGGCCGATGCCTTCAAGAATTTCCAGGCGCGCATGCGGGATCCCCTCAAGCCAGGTTTGCGCGCTGGCAACGGGCACCATGCGGTCCTCCCGGCCCCACAGGATCAGGCTTGGCACGCGTACGTGCGGCAACCAGGGCTCCATGCGCGGGCTGTCGGAGAAGTTCGCGAAAATCTCCGCCAGCTCCGCGCGGCGCTTGATGTAGCTTTGCGCCTCGGCCGCCAATAACACTTCGGGGATGAAAGGCGGTGCCGCCATGGTCATGGCGAAAAACCGGTCGAATTGCTGACGGGTGCGAATCAGAAACGGGTTATCGCCACTATTGACCAACGCTTCGACTTCGTTGGGCTGCGGCAGATTCACGCCCGCGGCGCCAATCAAACCGAGCGACAGCACGCGCTCCGGATAATGAGTGGCCAACCAGCTGGCGACATACGCGCCCATGGAACTGCCAATAACGTGCACTTTGTCGACCTGGCAGGCGTCCAGCAGCGCCACCATGCGCCGCGCCTGGGCCGCGATGCTGTAATCGCCGCCCGTCACAAAGGCAGTTTTACCGTGGCCGGCCAGATCCGGAATGATCACGCGGTAAGCATCGACAAAGTGCCGCGCAAACCCCAACCAGACGCCCTTGTCGGCGCTGAAACCGTGCACCAGCAACAGCGCCGGCGCATGCGTGTCGCCCCCCTGATAAGTGGCGAGGGTCATGCCTTTGATCGGCACGTTGAGGGTCTTCAATCGAGAGCGCCGCGCTTCTACCCAGGCGATGAGCGCAAACAGCACGTTGCCAACCCGGGGATAGGTCCACCAGATCCACACGGCCACGATGGCAAGTACGCCGACGATCACAAGCATCAAGGTTTCTCCGGCAGTGACGACTGGATTGCTTTCACTGACCGGTATAGTTGCTCACGTCGCTTGAATCTGCGCTGAATGCATCACAAAAGGCCAAGCCATGAGTGTCGGCACAGCGCGGTGGTTGAGTTGCGGGGACTGAATGACACTGACCGCCGGTGATGCACAAAACGGTCCCCACTGACGCACCGGGAACCGTTTTTGGCGTGGCTGACAACCTGCGGCCTCAGTTCTGCGGCCGTTGTTTGGTCGAGTCCAGTTCGGCTTTTTTAGCGGTGGAAATTTCAGTGATCTGCGCAGACTTGGCGATGGCCATGTCAAACGTGTCCTGCATGTTGGCGATGGCATCGGTCGCCGTGCCCTTCAGCCCGCCATTGGCCGCCCAGTCGAAGTTCCACACGCCGGACAGGTTATCGGCACCGGCCACGTCGTGGGTTTCGATGGCGGTGAATACATCGGGGTGTTTTTCCATGTACTTGGCAGCGTCGGAAACGTTCGCTGGCACCTTGCCTGAGGCATTGCTGGCCAGTTGCGACAGCTCCTGCTTGGTGATGGCCGACTTGCCGGTCTGGCGCATGTAATCGGCAATAACCTTGCTGGACCTGGCAATGTTCAACTTGTCGTCGAAAGACGACGGCGAGGACTTTGGCGTGTTCGACCCGCCAGACGCGGGCGTTACGGTAGTAGACATCGGCGCTGCTCCCTCAATGGAACGAATGAAATCGTCGTGCTGACGATACCCCGATGCGGACGTTAGCATGGGCAAAGGGCCATTCCCCATGCTTCACAACATTTCACAACGGCTGCCCGATTTTCGCAGCCTTTGGGCACAGCCATCAGCGCAAAAGCGCGGCTGCAGATGCTCGTGTCGACACTGCGCAGTACCACAATCGCCGCCGCCCTTAATGCTGCGTTCAGCCCTGACGCACATACGCGAACATGTGCGGCACATAGTCCGCTTTGCCCAGCGGCACGCCGTTATGGCGCAGGATGTTGTAGGCGGTCATCAGGTGAAAATAGAACTGCGGCGTGGCCCAATTGACGGCGTATTCATTGCCGGTCATCTGGAAGGCGATACCACCGGGGAGTTCGATGGCGATGGATTCATCCGCCCGACGCTCAATCACGCTGCGGTCAGCGCCGGCGAGCACTGCCAGCGTCTGGTCAATCAGTGCAAGCGCCTCAGCCATTGAGGTCGGGGCCTGCAGCGTCGACAGCGGATGCCCGCTTAGCCGCTCAACCGCCTCGCGCGCCTGGGTGCAGGCGTAGCGAACCTGGGTCGCCAGGGGGTGCATGTCGGGTGCCAGGCGTGAATCGAGAAGAACTTGCGGGTCGAAAGCCAGTGCTGCAGCGTGAGCATCACCCTTGGTGAGCAGGCCTTTGAGCGAGTTCAGCATCTGGGCGAAGCAGGGAATGGTAACGGTATAGAGCGACATCGTTGCGTCCTTGTCTGGGGTTGAAAAAATCACATCACGTAGCGACCACGCCGCGTTGCTTGACCAGGCCTTCCAGGGTAAACCGGGCTTGCATCAGCACCACGTCGCGCACCAGTTCCATTTCCTTCTGGTTGACCTCGGCCCACTTCAACGCCTCAAGCAGCTTGGGTTTTTGCACCCGGAATGCCAGGCCTTGGGTGAACAGTGCCATCGAGTGAATCACGGTGCGCTCGTCCTCCACCGCGAAACCGGCCAGGCGCGCGATCAGTTGGCGGATAACCCGGCCAATGCGCGCCTTGAAGCGATCCTCAAACGCTGTTGTCGCGCTTTCTGGACACAGGCCGGCCTGGTGGCGGTCTAGAAACGCACGCCAGGCGGTGGTTTGCGGGCTGTCCTGGATGGTGGAAACCACCGTACCGAGGATGCCCAGCGACACGTCGATCAGGGTTTTATCGTCCGAGGCCTGATCGGCCAACGCGCATTCGGCGGCCTCCACGCAAGGCGCCATCTTGCGCCACAGCAGTGCGATCAAGTGCTCGACACACTCCAGATAGATGCCTTCCTTGCCGTCAAAATAGTACTGAATCGCCGGGGCGTTGACGCCCGCGGCCGTGGCGATGTCGCGGGTCGACGCGCCGTCGTAGCCGCGCTCGCCAAATACCACGACCGCCGCGTCGACAATACGCGCGCGGGTTTCTTCACCACGCTGATAACCACCCTCGGCGGCAGGTTTATGTCGTGCCATGTGCAGCTCCTTTCGAATACCGGACCAAAATATACCAGTTGACAAAAATTCGCGAAAAATAGAATTTATTCCATCTGTTATAAATCTGGAGTGACCCGATGTCCGCTGCACCTCCCTCGCCTCAGGTCATTCCTGAAGACACCGTCAACCGTCAACGCGGCAAGGCTCGACGGATCCTGCTGACCATCGCCACCGTCGCACTTTTGGGTGCTGTGGGTTGGGCCGCCTGGTGGTGGCTCAGCGGACGTTTCATCCAGACCACCGACGACGCCTACCTGCAAGCCGACAGCATCAGCGTGGCGCCCAAGATCAATGGCTACGTCGCCCAAGTGCTGGTCAGCGACAACCAGAACGTAAAGCGCGGCGACGTGCTGGTGCGCCTGGATGCGCGCAAATACCAGGCCGTCAGCGATGAAGCCTCGGCCACAATCGCCGCGCGCACGGCCGATTACACCAAGGCCCAGGCCGACCTGGTGCAGCAAGACTCGACCATTGCCGAAGCGCGCGCGCAGTTGCAAGGCGCCGAGGCCGATGCGAAACACGCGCAGGCCGAAGTCGCGCGCTATGCCCCGCTGGCGCGTTCAGGTGCCGAGCCCGAAGAGCGCCTGGCGCAGCTCAATAACCAATTGGCCCAGGCCCGCAGCACCGTGGCAGCCAAACAGGCTGCCTTGCGTTCCAGTCAGACCCGCTATGGCACGCTTGAAGCGCAGCTCAAACAAGCCCAGGCGCAACTCGGCGTGGCCAAGGCCAGCGAGGCGCAGAGCCAGCTGGACGTGGATGACGCAGTGATTCGCAGCCCGCTGGACGGGCGCGTGGCCGACCGCGGCGTGCGTGCCGGTCAATATGTGCAGCCCGGCACCCGCTTGCTGACCGTGGTGCCGATCAGCGCGATTTATCTGACCGCCAACTATAAGGAAACCCAGATCGGCGACATGCGCCCCGGCCAATCCGTCAGCGTGCACGTGGACGCGCTGCCAGGGCGTGATCTGCAGGGCCATATCGACAGCCTGTCCCCAGGCACCGGCGCGCAGTTCGCGCTGCTGCCGCCGTCGAATGCCACCGGCAACTTCACCAAAATCGTGCAGCGCGTACCGGTGCGCATCTCGCTGGACATACCCGATGAGGTGCGCGTGGCGTTGATGCCTGGCCTGTCGGCAACCGTTGACGTCGACACCCGCACCCCTGCCGCGGACGCCAATCATGGCTGAAGCGCTGATGGCCGAGGTGGCCGCAGAAAAACCACGCAACGCCTCGCTGACCGACTGGATCGCCGTGGCTGCCGGCGCACTCGGCGCCTTGCTGGCGACGCTGGACGTGTCGATCACCAACTCGGCGCTGCCGCAGATTCAAGGGCAAATCGGCGCAACCGGCACCGAAGGCACGTGGATCGCCACGGGCTATCTGATGTCGGAAATCGTCATGATCCCTCTCGCCGCCTGGCTGACCCGCGTGTTTGGCCTGCGTCGGTTCCTGATCGGCACGGCCTTGATGTTTACGGCGTTTTCGATGTTCTGTGGCCTGTCCTCCAGCCTCGGCGCCATGATCGCCGGGCGCATCGGCCAGGGGTTCGCCGGCGGCGCGATGATTCCCACCGCGCAAACCATCGTGCGCACGCGCCTGCCGCCGCACCAACTGGCCATCGGCACCACGATGTTTGGCATGACCGTGATCCTCGGCCCCTTGCTTGGCCCGGTCATCGGCGGCTGGCTCACGGAAAACATCAACTGGCGGTGGTGCTTCTTTCTCAATCTGCCCATCAGCATCGCCCTGATCACGCTGCTGATCACCGGCCTGCCAAGCGAGCGCATGAACCTGCAACGCTTCATCAGTGCCGACTGGTTGGGCATCCTCGGCCTGGCCATGGGCCTGAGTTCGCTGACGGTGGTACTGGAAGAAGGCCAGCGTGAGCATTGGTTCGACTCGCTGCTGATCACGTGGCTGAGCATCGCCACGGTGATCGGCTTTTTCCTGATTGCGGTCGGGCAGTTGCGCTCGAGTACGCCGATCGTGCGACTGCAACTGGTGCTGAACAAAAGCTTTGGCAGCGTGCTGTTGATCGGTACCGCCGTGGGCGCCGGGATTTATGGCACGGCGTATCTGGTGCCGCAGTTCCTGGGCATCCTCTCGGGCTACAACGCGCAGCAGTCCGGCGCGATCATGTTGCTGTCGGGGATACCGGCGTTTTTGCTGATGCCCATTCTGCCGCGCATGCTCGGCCGTTATGACCTGCGCTGGATGGTCGGTGCCGGCCTGTTGCTGTATTGGGCCAGCTGCTTTGTCGACACCCAACTCACCGCCGAGAGTGTCGGGCACGACTTTGTCTGGTCGCAGCTATTGCGTGGTTTTGGGCAGATTCTGGTGATGATGCCGCTCAGCCAACTGTCGATGCGTTCGGTCGAGACCCGTGACGCCGGGGACGCCGCCGGGCTTTACAACATGTCGCGCAACCTGGGCGGCACCATCGGCCTGGCCTTGCTCGGCGTGCTAATGGACCGGCGCAGCCACTTTCATGACGACAGGCTGCGCGAAGGCATCCAGGCCAACAGCCAGTTGGCGCAGGACCACATGGCGAGCCACACCGCCAGCTACCTCGCGCAAACCGGCGATGCCTCGACGGCGCAAGCGCAGGCGTTCGCACAACTTGCCAATGACATTGCGCAACAAGCCTCGGTGATGGCCTACAACGACTCGTTTTATGTACTGGGACTCGCGATGCTGGCGTGCCTGCCCCTGATCTTCATCCTGAAAAAGCGCACGGTACAACGATGATTCCTCGCACCCTTCCCCTCTTGCTGACTGTCGGCCTGTTGTCGGCCTGCACCGTCGGCCCGGACTACCACGGTGCCCCCGACGTCGCGCCAAAGACCCTGGCGGCCGGGCACCTGCCGCACGCTGACAGCGCATCGGCAAGCGCTCCCGGTGTCGCGCAGTGGTGGCGAACCCTGGGCGACGCGCAATTGAACCAGATGGTGGAGCAAGCCCTGCAAAACAGCCCGGACATTGCCACGGCCCAGGCGCGCCTCAAGCAGTCCCGCGCAAGCCTCAGCGGCGCGCAAGCCAACGCAATGCCCAAGGTCACCGGGGACGCCGCGATGCTCAAACTGCGCTCCCCGGACACCTCCGCGCTGGGTGGCAGCAATGGCGGTGGCCGAGGCCCGTTGAGCCTGTACCTCGCCGGTTTCGATGCCAGCTGGGAGGCCGACCTGTTTGGCGGCACACGCCGTGCAGTCGAAGCCGCCCAGGCAGAGGCCGACGCCTCCCAGGCCCGGTTGGCTGACGCCCAAGTGCAACTGGCTGCCGAAACAGTGCAGGCCTACACCGACCTGCGCGACCAGCAAGCACGCCTGGCATTGGTCGACGCCAGCGTCGGCATCGAAAACCAGGCCCTGGACCTCACCCAGCAACGGCGCGAACGCGGCGTGGCCTCGCAACTGCAGCTGGAGCAGGTGCTGACACAGGCCCAAAACACCCAGGCC
Source organism: Pseudomonas sp. MF08831 (assembly GCF_059862645.1). Lineage (NCBI taxonomy): Bacteria > Pseudomonadati > Pseudomonadota > Gammaproteobacteria > Pseudomonadales > Pseudomonadaceae > Pseudomonas > Pseudomonas sp. MF08831. The sequence continues at coordinate 90,349 of NZ_JCBCUX010000015.1, forward strand.
CAACGCCTGCCGCTGCAAGCCGCCATCGTTGAATCGCTCGACCAGCTCGGCCTGCTCTGCGGCCTGGAACCCGGCGAGTTGGACAGCCAACTGGCCGCCGCGCAGCCCTTGCCCGCTATCCCGGAGGCGGTGCCGGTCGCCGACCCGGCCGCACTCTTGAAGGCCCGCCCGGACATCCGCATCGCCGAACGCCAACTGGCATCGAGCAATGCCCAGATTGGCGAGAAGACCGCAGACTGGTTTCCCAAACTGAGCTTGATGGGCGACCTGTCGTTCTCGGCCGGTGACCCGGGGCACCTTGCACGCAAGGACAACGGCACTTGGTTGATCCTGCCTCGGATCACCTGGAACGCGCTGGATTTCGGCCGCGTTACCGCCAGCGTCAAAGGTGCAGAGGCTGGACGAGACGAAGCCCTGGCCAACTATAAAAGCGTGGTGTTGAGTGCATTGCGCGATGCCGACGTGGCGTTGGCGCGTTACGGGCACCAGCGCCAGAACGTGCTGCTGTTGCGCTCGGTGGAATCTTCCGCAGTGCGTGCCGCCGACCTGACGCGTCAGCGTTACCGTGCAGGCACCGCCAGTACGCTGGATTGGCTGGATGCGGAGCGCACGCGCTATCAGGCGCAAGAAAGCCGAATCTCCGCGGACGCAGAGTTGCTGAAGGATTTCGCGTCGCTGCACAAAGCGCTCGGGCTTGGATGGACACGGTGAGCAGGCGATTGGCGGCAAATCAACTACCATGAGCCTTCCTTCATGGCTACCGGCTTGCATCCGATGAGAGACTTACCGCCCACCGCCACCTTGCGCGCCTTTGAGGTTGCCACGCGGCACGCTACCTTCACCTCGGCTTCGCAGGAGCTGCATGTCACCCAAAGTGCTGTCAGCCATCAGTTAAAACACCTTGAAGCGACTTGGGGTTTGGAGCTTTTTCAGCGCGGCAAGTCGCTGACGTTGACACCCGCCGGCGCCGCACTAGCGCCGATCGTGCGTGAGTTTTTCATGAACCTGCAAGCCACCCTGGCTGACCTTCGGGAACACAAAGGCCGGGTGCGCCTCAAGGTCAGCACCACTTACTCCTTTGCGCTCAAATGGTTGCTTCCCAGGTTGCCGAGTCTGTCGCAGCAGCACCCGGAAATTTTGATCACGCTTGAGACCAGCGACAAAGCCATCACGTTTTCCAGCAGTGAGTCTGACGTGGCGATCCGCTTGGGCAATGGTAATTATCCGGGCCTGCATTCGGAGTTTCTGCTCAGGGAACAGATTTTCCCCGTGGCCAGCCCCGATCTCCTGCACCGCTTTGGCCTGCCACAAACGCCGGCGCAGTTATTGCGTTACCCATTGCTGACGCGCGACGGCGCAGACCTGGTGCCGAAGTGGGAGGCCTGGTTCCAGCATGTCGGCACGGGCATCGCGGCGCTCAAGGAAAGTGTGCGCTTTGCAGACACCAATATGACCATCGAGGCTGCGCTGTTGGGCCAGGGCGTCGCGCTTGCCCGCAGCGGGCATGTCGAAGCGCAGATCCGCGACGGCAGTTTGGTCAGGCTGTTTGATGTGCCGTTCGACTCCCCGGTGGCCTACTACTTTGTCTGCCCAAAAGGCATCGAATCACAGCCCCACGTCGTCAGTTTTCGTCACTGGCTGATGGAAGCGTCACAGCAGGCACAACTGAGCTACCGCTAAAGCATGAGCGTTTGCTCATGCCTGGATGAGAGGACTTCGCTTTAGTGCAGGCGCGCCGTTGCTTAGGATGGCGCATGCCTTTTCATATTGTTTTGCTGATTCTGTTCGCCGCCCTCCTGCACGCCAGCTGGAACGCGCTGCTGCGCGGCGGCGCCGACAGGTTGTGGTCGATGACGGTGATGTGCCTGGCGGTGGCCACTGCCAGCGCGCTCATCGCGCCGTTTGTGACGCCGCCCGCACGGGCCAGTTGGTGCTATGCCGGCCTCTCGGCGGTGCTGCATGTGGGCTATAACCTGTTCCTGGTTCGCAGCTACAAGGTTGGCGACCTGGGGCAAACCTACCCGATTTCCCGCGGTGCCTCGCCTATCCTGATCGCCCTCAGCGCTGCGTTTTTTGTCGGGGAAGCAGTCACCGGCGTGGCGCTGCTGGGCATTGCGCTGGTGTCTGGCGGCATCGTTTCCCTGGCGTTCAACAACCGCAGGCTTGCCGTTCCCAGCCTGCCGTACGCATTAGGCACTGGGATTTTTATTGCGGCTTACAGCGTGACCGACGGTATTGGCGCACGGCTGTCTGGCGCGCCTTTGGCGTATCCGTGTGGATGTGCGCGTTGTGGGGCGTGTTGATGCCTCTGGTGTATATCGGTTTAAGTGGGACGCGCAGTTTGTTCAGCTGGCGACCCGGTGTCGCGATAGCCTTGGGCGGCGGGCTGGTCTCGCTGCTGGCCTACGCGATCATTATCTACGCGATGTCCTATGCGCCCATGGGCGCGGTGTCTGCATTGCGCGAAACCAGCGTGTTATTTGCCGCGCTGATCGGTTATTGGTTTCTCGGCGAGGCATTCACGCTGCGCAAGTTTCTGGCCTGCGCAGTGATTGCGCTCGGCGCTGTACTTATCGGCTGAAGCCGTCCATGGCTGTCACACAGTGAGGTTTACGCGTTATGAGCCCCCATCCCCAGGCCCCTGTCATCCTGATTACCGGTGGCAGCCGCGGCGTCGGTGCAGCCACCGCGCGACTGGCCGCCGCACGCGGCTACGATGTCGCGATCAGCTACGTGTCCGACGAGGCCGCCGCCCTGGCCGTGGCGAATGACGTGAAAGCCGCCGGACGGCGAGCGCTGGCGGTACGCGCCGATAGCGCAGAGCCAGAGCAGGTCGCGGCGTTATTCGCCGCGATTGACCGCGAGTTCGGCCGTGTCGACGTGTTGGTCAACAACGCGGGCATACTCGGACCACAATCGCGCCTCGAAGACCTCGACTTTGCACGCATGCAGCGCATCTTCGCGGTCAATGCCATCGGCCCGATGCTGTGCGCGCAACAAGCGGTCAAACGCATGTCCCATCGCCATAACGGCCGCGGCGGCGTCGTTATCAATGTGTCCTCGGGCGCGGCCCGGCTCGGCAGTCCGAACGAATATATCGACTACGCTGCCTCAAAAGGCGCCCTGGAGACGTTCACCATCGGCTTCGCCAAGGAAGTGGCGCGAGACGGCATCCGCGTCAACTGCATCCGGCCCGGCCATATCTACACCGACATGCACGCCAGCGGCGGAGAGCCGGGTCGGGTGGATCGGGTCAAGGACTCGATCCCCATGGGCCGCGGCGGACAACCCGAAGAAGTTGCGCGGGCTATCCTGTGGCTGGCGAGCGATGAAGCGTCGTTCATTACCGGGACGTTTCTTGACGTCACCGGGGGCAAGTAAGGGCAGGACGCACGGTTTTTTTTGAGGCATTTGGGTAATCCCCCAGACCTGGCTGAGAGGGGGATGGGGGTTAATGGATTGGACTTCAAGCAACATCAGGTAGGCAGGCAGATGGAAGAATTGATGCAGGGGCTCGACGGGCTCAGGACTGCGCAGCAAGAACTGTTTTATGACCTTGAAGATGCGGCCGCCGTTATCGGCTGGTCAGTGGTTGAACTGACGGCCCTGGCCGGCACTGGCAGGACGCCGGCCGAAGCGGTGGCGCTGATGAAAATATGTGCGTTGCTGACGGCTCAGCAGGGGAAAATTGGCCTGTATGCAGATGAGGTCAAAGCGCAGCGCATCACCAGGTCCGAGGTCGGGGCTTGATCGGTGCTCAACGCGCAGGAGCCGGCCCATCAGTCGAGGATGACATCGCCGCCCTCGGCCTTTAAACGAGCGAGGTTGTCCTTCATCTGCTGCAACCGCTCCGGCGAATGCCCTTGCCACTGGGTCACTTCGGCAACGACCCGCAGTGGCTCGCAGGAGCGATAGGACAGCGTCGGATTGCCGGGAAACTTCTTATCCGTCACGTTGGGGTCGTCCACGATCGGGCCCGTGGGCTCTACGACATAAATGCGTTCGCGCTCATGACCTAGCGCCAGTTCGGCGCCCCAGATAGCGGCGTCCAGCGTGCCCGCAAAATAAACCCAGGACAGCGCTCGCCCTTCGGTGAAATTGGACGGATAACCGACGCGGATCATGTCTGCGGGCTTGAGGTCGGCGCGAGTGCCGTGAAAGTACTGTCGTATAAACATGCCGGCGGCGTTTGACATGGGCTTGTTACTCCAAGAATGCGTGGTGCCAGGCCGCCTGTCTGCAGCGCAAGGCATGCCCTTCTTGTAACTGACTGTCGAATCCCTAAGCAACCTTACGAGGGCAGGCGAGCCCCCTGCCGTCAGCCTTGCAATGCAGATAATCGCGCCACAGCCTGAACGCCCGTTGCTGCCTGGCAAATGCCGCTTGCCACTCTTCGCCGCCGATTTGCTCGACGGGCGTCGCCATCATCTGCTCCGTTGCAAGGTCCAGTTCTTCTACGAGCTGACGCCCGTTAGGCATATCCAAAATTAGAGATCGCATAGCTACCTGTCTTATTTGTTCTGTAGATCGACCTCTGTATCCCTTTGATAGTGCGTGGGTTCCGACGAACGGTTACATTTTCTTACAGGTTCAACTGCGAGGGTTCGCAGGCGATAACGGTGCGGGGGTCACCGACGAGACACACAGACAAGTAATGGAGACTGAGAGGCAAGAGATTTCTCTCTGGAACTTTTTGTAACATTTTATAATTAACGCTTGTTAACAGCCATCGCGAAACAACAGCGCAGGTTTATCACTTGCGCTGTTAATTGACGATAGCTGAACCGCACAAGCGCTTAATTCACGTGTTATAGGCAAAAGGATAAGGAACATGTCACTGCACAAGTTATTTGCACTGGTCATCACTGTGGCATTGCTGGGCGGCTGCAATGCGCTCGCAGGCAAGACCAACATGTTGAGCGATGATGACGTGAAATCGCAAAGCGCCGGCGCACTGGGCTACGCCCCTGCGGACCTGACTATTGTCAATCGCCAAACCCAGGGCACCAATACCTACGTATTGCTGAAAACCAACGACAACAAGCAATTCAACTGCATCATCAACGGCGGCAATATCATGACCTTCGGCATGTCCAACCCGCCCTCTTGCGCGAAAAAAGGCGAGCAGGTAAAGAGCGGGCCGTTTGGTGGATAACTGTCACGCCAACATCGCAGGGCGTGATCAAATCGGCTCTCACTGTCAGCTTTTATATAGTCGAACTTCGGTATAAATCGAGTCATGTACTGCGATGACTGAAAAGGGAACGGACCTATTGAGTTGAATAAATCCGTTCCTTTTTTACGCTGGAAGTTGAACCGTGTTGTTATCAGGGCACGGTTACTCAATGTCTTCGTGAATAACCGCGCCCGCGCGGCGCAATTCATCCAGATACGCCTCGGCGTCCTCAAGCAGCTCGGGCATATACAGTCCGGCGGAAAAGGGAGAACCGCCGTTGAGGCCCAGCACGGCTGACAGCGAAAGCACCACGCTCAGTCCGGTGAGCGACGCTTGGCCATGCTTGAACTCAAGGGTAGCGCGTGACCGTCGTGGCCGCCCCTCAGCTTCGCCCTCTATCTCGACGATGATCTCGGCCGCCACGGCGTCGCCGCGACGACGGCTCGATGATTCGCCACTCGCCAGGTCAAAGCGAATATCCGGCGCGCCCGTGGCGGCGTAGAGGCTGATAATGTCGAACGGAGAGTACGCGTCAGCCGCAAGCTCCCGACCGTCAATGGCCTTGATCCTGGCTTTGGCGGCGTCACCGGACACCCATGAACGCTTCCCGCCTGTGAACACCAACGCGGCAGGCGCCGCCGCACTCAGCCGCTGCATATCTTCCAGCGCCAGTGGGCCTGCAGCGTCTTGTTCATCCAGTACAACCCCGATCCTGATGGATCGCACGCGCTCGAAGCCTTTTACACCGTGCAGCGCAAGAAACACCGCGACTCCGGCGCCCCATTGACTGGCAAGGACCACGGGCGCCGCCGTCGCACGGTGCGCGAACAGCGCCATCTCCGGCCCTACCTCTACCAGCCCGTTATCGATGTTCAGGTACGCAATGCCCAAGTCCTGGGCATAGCGCAAACCCCGGAGTCCATCATCAGGTGCCAGCATGACCACCGCCGCTAATGCGACGCCGTCATCAAGGCCCAGGCGAGGTTTATCAAGGTCGATTGCCACCGCGTGGGCAGCACCCGCCTCCCGCGCAACCTCGCGCGCCGCGTCCAGATTGCGGCCGCCCACCAGCAAGGGCATACCGGGCTGGCGCTCACGAAACCACCGGATGGCAGCACGCCCAACGATGCCCGACCCACCGGCAAACAGTATGTGTTTTGTCGTCATTGACCTGTCCTCTGTCTAGCCCGAAAAAGACGCAATCGAGCCCAGCAGCGATCACCCCAGAGGTGCACCCGGCTACGCAAACAGCGCACACAGCGTCGATGAAGAAAACCGACACACGTCACAGCACCTCAGCATTGCGTCGATAGGGTAGTGACGGACGGGGGAATTTGTAGGTTCCAAAAACTTTGTAAGGCATGGGAGGTGGTAGCAGCACGCCACAAGAACCGGATGACAGGCTGAGCGCAGTCAATTTGAAGGCAATAAAAAACCCCGTAGACGTTAATCTACGGGGTTTCTAAGAGTGGAGGCCGAGGTCGGAATCGAACCGGCGTAGGCGGATTTGCAATCCGCTGCATAACCATTTTGCTACTCGGCCTCAAACGATAAATGCTCTGACCGCTAACATTCACCGCATAAAAACTTGAGTGGGCTATAGAACCCTGCCTCTACTCTAACTCATTGAATACATTGAAGTTTTTAATGCTTCGTTGCGTTCGATGGGCGCCATTATGTACTCATTTGCTTTTACCTGCAACCCCTTGATTTCAAAAATATTTCGTATTGGCATCAAGGGGTTGCGCACCTGCCCTACTCCTTGATGAGCTGTTGCTGATACTGCGGGTCAGCCTGGATCTGGGCGTCGGTGAAGGGCAGCGGGCGTAGTTTTTTCTCGGAGAAAGCGCGGGTCTGGTCCTTCGAATACCCAGAGGCTGGGTTGCTGGATTCGGAGAATGCCAATACGCCCATGGCCTGCGGGCCGTTGTCGTCGAAGGTGATGATTTGCAAATAGCTGGTGCCGCTGACGACTTCGCGTTTGCCATCGGCACGTGGCACGGTTTGCATCGCGTTGTAGATGCCCAGCTGCTGCGGGCCGCCGTGCATCGGGGTTTGGCCGGAGACCTGGATGTCGCCCCAGCGGGTCAACCCAAGCTGGCTCACCGCCGCCGTCGAGGCCAGCATGGCTTCGCGCAGGGCGTTGGCCACGGGTTCGCGCTCGATGGCCAGCCCACGCGGAGTGGTCAGGGGGTGCGCCGGGTCGAAGGCGACGCGCCAGGCGTCGGGGAGTGCCTGCAAGTGTTCGAACAGATTGATGAAGTGCACCAGGCCGACGCCGCTGTCGAGGTTGGCGTGTTGGTCCCAGTGTTTAAGGCTGGTGCACAGTGGCTGCAATGTTGCCGCATCCGCGCCGAGGCGGTTGGCGCAGAACGCGAGCAGGTCGGGCATGACTTGGCTGGCGAGGTAGACCTCGTTGTCCATGACCATGTTTTGCAGGTCCGTCACCTTGATCGGTTGTTTGGCCAGAGATTGCAGGCGCTGCAGGGCGAATCGGGCGCGTGGTCCCAGGCCGATATGATCCTGGCTGATCACCGGCGAAAACCCGGTCAACGGCGCCTTGGGGTTGGCCATCCACGCTGAATCATTGGCGTGTTGCACGTAGTCGGTGCGTTCCAGTTGCGGCAGGTCGGCGGCAGCGAAGATGCCGGGTTGGGCGGCACGCGGGTCGATGTCCCAGGCACAGGCGCTGTGGGATCCGTCGAGCACGATCAGTTGCAGGCCGGCGCGCGGGTCACTGCATTGCGCAAGTTTGGCCGCGCTGACGTTGGGCACCACTGACAGGTTCATGTACAGGCTCTGGCCTTGGTCATCGGCGGCCAGGGTGTTGACCCACGGGATGCCTTGCAGGGTGTGCACCGAGGTTTGCAGCGCCTTGAGGCTGGTAGCGCGGTTCATGGCGTCCCACTGCTGCAGGACGCGGTCGTTGCCCAGGTTGGCGTCGCGCAGGCTGAAGGCGTAGTGGCTGTCCCAATCCAGCTTGCCGGGCCATTGCACCACCGGGCCAAAATGCGAGCTGTAAACCGTGTGCGCCTGCGGCCTCAGGCTGCCATCGGCCTGCTTGACCTGCACGGTGACGGAGGTTTTCTCCAGGGGAATGGATTGACCGTCGAGCAGGTAGCGCGTCGAATCCTTGGGATCAAGGGTCAGGCGGTAGAGGGTGAAATGCTTGGACGTGTCGACCGTGTGGGTCCAGGCCACATGCTGGTTGAAGCCGATGTTGATCAGCGGCAAGCCTGGCAGCGCGGCGCCCATCACGTCCAGTTGGCCAGGGATGGTCAGGTGCATCTCATAAAAACGCATGCCGCCCACCCACGGGAAATGCGGGTTGGCCAACAGCATGCCACGGCCATTGAACGAACGATCACGGCCTACCGCGATGGCGTTACTGCCGCGGTCGAGGCTGAAACGCTGCTGGTTGGCCGATGCCTGTTCAAAGGCTTTCAAACCGGGTTTCACACTGGCAGTGGCTTGAGGCGGTGTGGCGCCAGCCAGGGCGTCGGCAAATTGCCCGACACCGCCTTCCACCAGCAGCCTGCGCGTCAGCTTGATCACGTCTTGCGCCACAAGCGGTCGAACCCACGCCGCCTGGCATTGTGCCGGCGCGCCCTGCTCTTTCAGGTAGCGGTTGTAGCCGGCGACGTAGCCTTCAATCCGCTGCTGTATCTGTGGCGTCTGGGCGTTCCAAAAAGCGCTCACCGCTTGGGGTGTATTCAGCCAGGTGAAAAACACATCGCTGACAAGGTTGTTGCGCTCCTCCAGGGTCGCCTGTTCGGGGCCGAAATACTTGGCGCGCTCGCCGCTCACCGTGACCACTTCGTTGGCCAGCAGGCACAGGTTGTCCTGGGCATAGGCGTAGCCGATGCCATAGCCCAGGCCGCGTTCGTCGTTGGCGCGAATGTGCGGCACCCCAAACGTGGTGCGGCGAATGTCCGCCGACGCCTGCGTCACTTGCTCGCGCGCCGACGCGGCAAGACTCGCCCCCAGCAACAGCCCCGCCACGCACACCCTGGACAACCGGTTGGAAATAATCACGCAAGCTCCACAGTCAAATTGAACACCCTCACAAGGGGCAACTACCCCACCGTAAGGACGCAATGAACCGGGAATAATTTAGCCGCCGGACGCGTTTATTTAAGGCGTGCGCGCTGTGACAAAGTCGATACCGACAAAATTTCTACATCCAGCACTTCATGATTTCTGTCGCTCGTTCGTCTTATTAGGTAAGAGCGCCATCATTTTCCTGATCAGGCTCTGATAAGGAGTTTTTTGCATGTACAACTCGCAACTGCCCACGGACGGACATTCACCGGCCGCCGACGCCAATTACGGCAGCGGCGGCGCACACGCGTTCGGCAAAGCGCCCGAACAGCAAGGCAACCAGCGTATACGCCATTTGCTCAAGTGCTTCGGTTTGCGCACCAGCCTGATTCGGCTGAAGGTCATCGACGCCCTCCTCACCGCTGCCGACAACCAGCGCACCCTCGGGGTGCGCGGCGTGCACAGCCATTTGCTGGAGCTGGGCATTCCGTTGTCGTTTCTCAGCGTGCGTGAGGTGCTCAAGCGCCTGTGCAGCGAGGGCGTGATCACCCTCAATGCCGATAAAAGCTACAGCCTCCATGAAGAGGCTGCCAAAGTGCTCGATGGTCGCGCCTGACTGACGCGATCAGAAGTTGGGCTTGACCTTGCGGCGCATGATGCCGTTGATCACTACCACGGTCACCGCCACGGCAATGGCGATGTACTGGAACGTTTTTTCGCTGATGACCCCAGTGTTCTGCAGGTAGGACAGGCCGAACATCGTCCCCAGCACCACAAGGGAAATCAGAATCGAATATTTCAAACGTTGCTTTTGGGTCATGACGGGGTTCCTGAACCTGATAAATGTATCCACTTTGTATCGCCGAACATGCCAAGCACATACCCAGTGACGGGGATGGATGAGGGTCGGCAGGGTCGTATGTTACAGGCGATGAAAAAGTTTGGCTTGTCCCACGCCTGATTGACCTTGTGAGCACCCTAGAGGATTTTCAAATGTTACGTCGAATCACACTGCTGATTCCATTGCTGATCATGCTGAGCATGAGCGGCTGCTTCTTTTTCCCACACGGCGGCGGTGGCGGCTGGCACGATCATCGCTACGACGGCGGCCCAGGCTACGAGCACCGCTGATCGCGCCTGCGCCCCGCTTTCCAGGCCGGAAACCGGGGCGCTCAGCCAGCATGCACCCAGCGCTGATGCAACCAACGCGCAAACGCATCCAGGGCAAACCCCAACAGCCCGATCAGCAGCACCATGGCCATCAGTTCCGAATAGGCCAGACGGTCCCGAGTGTCGAGGATGTAGTAGCCCAGCCCCGCACTGACCCCAAGCATTTCGCACGGCACCAGCACGATCCACAAGATACCGATGGCCAGGCGCACGCCGGTCAGCACATGCCCCACCACGCCGGGGATGATCACCCGCCGCAAGGTTTCCCAGCGTGTAGCGCTCAAACTCTTACTCAACTGCAGCCAACGCGGGTCCAGCTGACGCACGCCGGCAGCGGTGTTGAGCATGATCGGCCACACAGCCGCAAAGGCCAGCAGGAAATAGATCGGCTGGTCGCCTACGCCCATCAACATCACCACGATCGGCATCCACGACAGCGGCGAAATCATCCGCAGAAACTGGAAAGCCGGCGTGGTGGCCGCCTCCAGGTTGCGCGAACTGCCCACCAGCAGGCCCAGTGGTACGCCTACCCACAACGCCAGAAACAGCCCGACGAAAATGCGTTTCAGGCTGACCGCGATGTGCAGGTACAGCTCGCTGCGCCCGAGCAGTTCCCACAAGCTGCTGAAGGTCGCCGCCACTGAAAAGCGCGCCGACAAGCCGTCGGCGTCGCCGAATACCTTGACGCCCAGCCACCACAAAGACAGCAAGCCTGCCAAGCCACTCAGCCCCAGCAACCAGCCCGGGATTCTGCCTTTATTCAAGCGCCAATCTCCTCGTGCCGTTCGTACCCATCCGGCAAACCGAAGGTCTTCATGCCGCCCACCGACTCGATGGCGTTACGCACAAAACGGTCGTCGACCAAGTCTTTGGCAACGAACGCCGGATCGAGGTTGGCGAGGAATTTCTTGTCGCCTTCAATCAGCGTGTCCTTCAAGCGCCGCACCAGTTCCTCGGTGTAGCTGGGGAATGGGTAAGGCTGGAAGTCGATGCGGTGTTCATCCCAATTGGCATGCTGGATCGCCCCGTCGGCCAGGTAGGCAGCACGGTCGGCGGCAGCGGGCGCGAGGACTTTGCTCAAGACCGGCTCGGCGTGTGGCGTGTAGCGGTTCGGGCCGTCTTTGGACAGCAGCTTCACCGCCTCTTCACGGTTGTCGCGCGTCCAGACCTGGGCCTTGACGATCGCATTCACGACCTTTTGCGACCATTCGGGGCGATTGGTCAGGTCATGCTCGTGCATGAACACCACGCAGCACGCATGGTTGCGCCACACATCGCCGGTAAAGCGCTGCACCCGGCCGACCTTGAGGTTTTCTGCCAGGGCGTTGAACGGCTCGGCGACGATATAGCCGTCGATGCGCTTGCTGGCCAGGGCCGGCGGCATGTCGGAAGGCGGCAACACGATGAGGTTGACCTCGTTGGCGGCAATCGCACTGCCGGCAGCACGCGCCACGGGGGTCAGGCCGTTATCACGGAACAACTGCTGCACGACTACGTTGTGGATCGAGTACCAGAACGGAATCGCCACCGACTTGCCGCCCAGTTGCTTGACGTCGGTGATGCCCGGCGACACCGTCAGGCCGGAACCGCCGACGTGGTTCCAGGCCACAACCTTGGCAGGCACCTTGCTGCCATAGCGCGCCCACACCGTCATCGGCGACAACAGGTGAATCACGTTGACCTGTCCCGAAATGAACGCCTCGATCACCTGGGCCCAACTGCGCAGCAGCACCGGGCGCTCGGCCTTGATGCCTTCGGCTTCGAACAGGCCGTTGTTGTGTGCGACCAGCAGCGGCGTGGCGTCGGTGATCGGCAAATAACCGATGCGCACCGGCGCGTCCGGTTCGCTGGCGGCGCGCGCCTGCAAACTGCTCAGCAGCGGCATGGCACCGGCGGCACTGAGCACCGCCGAAAGTTTGAGAAAGTCACGGCGCGAGTGAGTGAGGTCATCCAGACACATGGTTGGGCTCCAGCAGTTCAAGGGGGTTGGGTTGAGGGCGGCTCGCCTGCCGTAAGGTTTTCAGAATGTCGATACGCAGCGCGCCGATGGCCTCGACCTGCTCTTCACGCGGCTGTGGCAGGTCAATGTGCCACTCACCCAAAGTCCGCGCCGGGCGGTTGCCCAGTAGCAGGATGCGGTCGGACAGCAACAGCGCCTCATCGATGTCGTGGGTGATCAGCACCGCCGCCGAACCTTGCTCGCGGTTGACCTTGAGCAGCAGGTGTTGCATATCGGCGCGGGTCACTTCATCCAACGCGCCGAACGGCTCATCCAGCAACAGCACCTGTGGCTGGCGTGCCAGGCAGCGGGCCAATGCGGTGCGCTGGGCCATGCCGCCGGACAATTGCGCCGGAAACTGTTGGCGGGCATGTTCCAGCCCGACCGCAGCAATGGCGTGATCAACGCGACGGCGCCGCTCCTCGGTGCTCAAGTGCGGCTGGCGGGCGAAATCCAGGCCAAATGCGACGTTGTTTTCCAGGCTCAGCCAGGGCAGCAGGCTGGGGTCCTGGAATGCCACTGCAACGCGTGGATGCGGGCCATTCAAGGGCTCGCCCAGCACGCGCACGCTACCGCCCTGGGGCGCCTGCAAACCGGCAAGCACACGCAACAGGCTGGATTTGCCGACGCCGCTGGGGCCCAGGATCGATACCACTTCGCCCGGTTGCAGCTGCAAATCAAACCCTTGCAACACGGGGCCGCTGGCATACCCAAGGCAAATGCCCTGGGCCGTCAATACCGCCTGGTTCATAGATTGGCCTGGCGATGCAACTCGGTGCGCAACTGCACCAGGCTTGGCGTCACGATCGGCACAAAGGCCGATTCACGCCAACGGCGTGCAAAACCGCTGCCGTGGGCGGTGAGGTAGGCCTTGCCGCCGCTGGCTTGCAGTTCCAGCTGCACGGCACTGGCGGCAGTTTCGGCGAGGGCAATCCGCAGCTTGAACAGCGGCACTGGCTCGGCCGCAAAGCGCCCGGCGAGCAGGCCCTTTTTCAGGTCGTTGACCAAGTGATCCAGGGTCACCCGCAGCGCTTCCAACTCATCGCGCAACACTGTACGACTCGACCCCAGGTGGTTGGCCACCTCCGCCAGCGAACGACGGGCCAGGCCAATGGACATGCCGCATTGCAAGCCCAGAAACGCCGGGCGTACCGCCGGCAGGAACTTGCGCGCATCTTCATGCAACAACCACTCACGGCTCAGCTCGACGCCTTCGAGGCCCAACGCGGCGGTGTTGCTCGACTGCAACCCCATCAGTTCCAGGTCGCGCGAGCGTTGCAAGCCGGCAACCGAATCGGGAATCGCCAGGATAAACGGCGCACCGCCCGCGGCATGCTCGATAGCGGCCGCCGCGACAAAGCCGTTCTTGCGTAAATTGGTCACCCAGTGCAGGCGGCCGTTGAGGGTCCAGCCGTCTTCGGTCGGCTCGGCGCTGATTTGCAGGGTCTCGATGCCCGACAAAAATTTCATCGCATTCGACAGGCCAGTCGCCCCGGCCAGCTTGCCGCTGAGCAAGTCCGGCAACAGGTGCTCGCGCAGTCGCTCATTGGGGCTTTGCAGCAAATATTCGATAAAGGAACGCTGGCCCCAGCAGACGAATGCCGCCGCCAGGGAATGGCTGGCGACATTGGCGATGGCGTCAACCGCGGCGGTGACGTCGCCGCCCAGGCCACCCAGCGCTTTGGGCACGCCGATACGTAAGACATTGGACTCTGCCAGCCTTGGCAGCACTTCCTGTGGATCGCAACTGCCCACATCCAGGGCCTGCGCTTGAACATCGAGCCAACGGCTCAAGATTGGGTCAAGCATTCATGTTTCTCCTTGTTACAGCAGGTGGACCATCGCCGACGCATGCGCGCTTCAGCTTGCCGGTTTTTCCCAACGGTATTGCGCCAGCTCCGGGTTCAGCGGTGTACGGGCAAACACGTTAGCGAAGTTGCACAGGGTTGCCAGGCTCACGCCCAAAATAACTTCCAGGGCCTGGCCTTCGGAATAACCGGCAGCACGGAACGCCTCGAAGCCTGCATCGCTGACATCACCGCGCGTGGCGATCACTTCGCGCGTAAAGGCGGCGAGTGTCTCATAGCGGGCATTGGGCAGTTCGCCGCGCTGGCGCAGCGCATCGATCACGTCTTCAGGCAGCTTGGCCTTGTTGCGCGCCACGGCGGTGTGGCCGGCAACGCAAAAATCACAGCCGTGGGTGGTGGCGGCAATCAGCTGCACCACTTCGCGGTCGGCCAGGCTCAATTCTGCCTTGGCGTTGAGGCCCGAAACCGTGATGTAGGTTTCCAGCGCAGCCGGTGCATTGGCCAATACGGCAAGCAGATTAGGGATGAAACCCGAGGCCTTCAGGGCGTTTTCGAGGAAGGGTTTGGCGGCTTCCGGCGCGGTTTCGGGGGTGAGCAACGGTACACGGGACATGGAGTAGTCTCCTGATGGATTCGTGTATCCAGTCTGTTGGTTATAAAAAATCGCCTCAATAGGCTAAAGTAGCGATTACTTGCTCTTGAGTCTTTCCGTTAGATGAATTCGTCCAGTGCACTTGTCGATTGGTTATTAGACAGCCTCGAACTCAACACCAGTCTGTTCCATGTCGGCCGCTATTGCGGTGACTGGCATGCGAGCACGCAAGGGCTGGCGAGGGCGAGCTTTCACCTGATCGTTCAGGGCCAATGCTGGCTGCATATCGATGGCGAATCCACCCCTCTGCAGCTGAACAATGGCGACGCGGTATTTCTGTTGCGCGATTTGGTTTATCGCCTGTCCGGCGAGGCCACGGCCGCCGGCGCGCAGGAGTGCCCGCGCCGGCCAATGCTGCCGCTGGACAGCCTGGCCAGCGATGGCGTGGGCCTGGTCTGCGGGTTCTTTCACTTTCATTCGGGCTTGTCGGCCATGATCGTCGACACCCTGCCCGCCTGGATCATCCTGCGTGCCGGCGACCCATCCCTGATCGCCGCACGCAACCTGTTCGAACTGATCCTGCAAGAATGCGAGCGCACGCCGGCGCCCTCTTCGGCCTTGCTGGAACGTCTTTGCCACCTGCTGTTTCTGTACGTGCTGCGTCAACAGGTCATCGATAACCCCGAATTGGGCGGCCTTGCCGCATTGGGCCGGCAACCGGCGTTCGCCAACCTGCTGGAACAGTTGATCGCGCACCCCGCTGATGCCTGGACGCTGGAAAGCATGGCCGCCTGCACCGGGCTGTCGCGTTCGGCGTTTTTCAAGCGCTTCAACGAGTTGTGCGGGCAGTCGCCGGGGCAAGTGCTGTTGATGATGCGCATGCGCCACGCTTGCCAACTGTTCAAGCAAGACCAGACCGTGGCGGATGTGGCGCTGGCCGTGGGTTATCAATCGGTGGCGGCGTTTACCCGGGCGTTTTACAAGGTCACCGGGCAGCAACCCGGCGCCTATCGCAAGGCTCAAGCCTGACGTTGCAACCCATTGCCCGGCCGCGCGCACAGCTCCACCAGCCAATCGACCAATACCCGCACCCGGGGTGACAGCTGGCGGTGCGGCGGGTACAGTGCCGTCAGCGCTAATTGCGGCGGCTTGATCGCCCCCAACACCTCCACCAGGCTGCCGGCCTGCAGTTGCTGCATGACGTGGTAATAAGGCGTTTGCACCAGGCCATAGCCCGCTTCGCAGGCGGCGAGGTAACCATCGGCACTGTTGACGGCAACCTGCTTGGGCAGGTCCACCAGGCGCAGCGCCTGCCCTACTTGAAACTCCAGGCCATAGCGCTTGCCACTGCTGCTGGAGAAGTATTCCACCACCTGGTGGCCGGCCAGCGCTTCCAGGTTGGCGGGCACGCCGAAACGCTGCAGGTACGCGGGGCTGGCACAGGTCACCTGATCCATCATTGCCAGCGGACGCGCCACCAGCGAGTCGTCCAGCGCCAGGCCACCGCGCAGCACGCAATCCACACCTTCGCGAATCAGGTCGACCGGGCGGTCGTTGAGGCCGATTTCCAGGTCGATGTTCGGGTAGCGAGTGGAAAATTCCGGCAGCGCGGGTATGACCAGAAATCGGCCGATGCCCGAGGGCATATCGACGCGTAATGTGCCACGCGGGCTGCCTCGGGTAGCGAACACCGCTTCGGTCTCTTCAAGGTCTGCCAGCAAGCTGACGCAGCGCTGGTAGTACGCGGCGCCATCCAGCGTCGGGCTGACTTGCCGAGTGGTGCGCTGCAGCAACTGCACGCCCAGGTGCGCTTCCAGTTGCTTGATCAGGATAGTGACCGAGGCGCGTGGCAGTTGCAGGCTGTCGGCGGCCTTGGCAAAGCCACCCAGTTCGACGATTCGGGTAAACACCCGCATGGCGTTAAATCGGTCCAAAGCCGGGCTCTCCCATGGCATTGTTTAGAAAATCCTAATAGTGATAGCGGTTTTAGCCGCTTTATCCCTCAGTTGTCGAGGAGAACAATGGGGGCCTTTCCCTTCCAAGGAGCTCTCCCGATGCATACTCGCCAACTCGGCAAAAACGGCCCTCACGTCTGCGCCATCGGCCTGGGCTGCATGGGCATGACTGATTTCTACACCACCGGCACCGATACCCAGGAAGCGATTGCAACCTTGCACCGCGCCCTGGAGTTGGGCGTCACGTTGCTCGACACCGCCGACATGTATGGCCCTCACACCAATGAGGCACTGATCGGCAAAGCCATCGCCGGCAAACGCGACCAAGTGTTTCTGGCGAGTAAATTCGGCTTTGTGCGTGACCCGGCCAACCCGTCGGCACGCGGTGTGAATGGCCGCCCCGAGTACATTCGCGAGGCCATTGACGGCACCTTGAAACGTCTGGGCATCGAAACGCTGGACCTGTATTACCAGCACCGCGTTGACCCCGACGTGGCAATCGAAGAAAGCGTCGGCGCGATGGCCGAGCTGGTCAAGCAAGGCAAGGTGCGTTACCTGGGCCTGAGTGAAGCCTCCGCGGCCAGCCTGGAGCGCGCGCACAAGGTGCACCCGATCAGCGCCCTGCAAAGTGAATATTCGCTGTGGAGCCGCGACCAGGAAGACAACGGTTGCCTGGCGGCCTGCCAGCGCCTGGGCATCGCCTTTGTGCCTTACAGCCCGCTGGGGCGCGGGTTTCTCACCGGCGCGCTGAAAAGTCCGGAGGATTTCGCCGCCGACGACTACCGCCGCTCCAGCCCGCGCTTTCAAGGTGAGAACTTTGCCAAAAACCTGCTGCTGGTGGAGCAAGTGAAAGCGCTGGCTGCGCAAAAAGGCGTGACAGCCGGGCAACTGGCGCTGGCCTGGGTGCTGGCGCAGGGTGATTACCTGATCCCGATTCCGGGCACCAAGCAGCGCAAATACCTGGAAGAAAACGTGGCGGCCGTGGATATCAGCTTGAGCCCTGCCGAATTGTCAGCGCTGACGTCGATCTTTCCGGCGGGCGCTACCGCGGGTTTGCGCTACACCGAAGCGTCAATGGGCCTGGTGAATAAATAGCCTGTGGTCAGGGCGCACCCACTGACGGTGCGCCCTGACCTTTCTTGCACGATGGTACCTCAAGCTCCTCCTTGCCAAGCCGATAGCCCGATGAAGCTCTAACACAGCCGCGTCGATAATAAACGCTTCGTAAGGACGACCTCATGCCCCCACTGCGCTCCATCCAAACTCGCTACACCCTGTTTCTGGTGCTGTTCGTCCTGGTGTTATTTGTGTTGACGGTGGTGGGGATCGGCCAGTTGGTCGCGCCCAAGCTGCGGCACACTGAAGAACAGGTGGTGCTCAACCGCATCGCGGAAGTAGCCGAACAGATTCAGGGCGAACTGAACAAGGTTCAGGCCCAGCAACGCAGCATCACCCAGACCATTCCCCTGCTCGACAGCGATGCCATCGACAAAGTCCTGCCCGGCCTGGTGGACCAGTACGGCGAGCTGAAAGTCTTCGGCGGCGGCATCTGGCCATTGCCGAATCAGCGCACGCCGGGGCGCAACAAGCACAGCACGTTCTGGCACCGCGATGCGTCGGGCAAGCTGGCAGTCAACACCTTCTGGAACAGCGACGCGGCGCCCAATTACTACGACCAGAGCTGGTACAAAGGCGGTCTCGCCTCACCGCGTGGCCAGTGCGCCTGGGCGGCGGCTTACAAAGACGACGCCAGCCAGGAGCCACGCACCAACTGCGCCATGGCCATCCAGCGCGACGGTGCCGCCTACGGCGTTGCCACCATTGACGTGACCCTGGGTTTCTTCAATGACCTGGTGGCCAGCAAAGAGACAGACATCGGCGGGCAGATGCTGATCGTCGAGGGCGACGGCAAGATCATCAGCAACAGCACGCGCATCAGCGGCCCGGTGGTGTTGAAAAACATCAGCGAATTGGCTGGCACCTCGGCGTTTGCCGCTCAGGTCAGCAAGGCCCTCGCCCACCGCGACCAGGCCCAGCGCGCCGAATTCGACAACCAGGGCGTGGCCAGCACCTTTTACATGCGCCCGATCGAGGGCACGCCGTGGTTCCTGGCTACCGCCCTGCCGACCTCGCTGATCACCGCTCAGCGTGATGATGTGCTCGGCAGCCTGGCCCTGTTGCAAATTCCCATGGTGTTGCTGCTGGTGCTGCTGGCGTTCTATGCCATCCGCCAACTGGTGCAGCGCATGAAATCGCTGAGCATCAATATCGACGCGCTGTCTGCCGGCGATGCTGACCTGACACGCCGCATCACCATCCGTGCCGAAGATGAAATGGGCGCTATCGGCCATTCGGTCAACCGCTTCATCATCTACCTGCAAAACATGATCGGTGAAGTGACGCTGGCCACGGGCGCCATGTCGACGGGGCTTGAGCAATTGCAGCAGACCTCGGCGCAAACCAACCGGATTCTGGTGCGGCATGCCTCGGAGACCGATCAAACGGTCACGGCCATCACCGAAATGAGCTCCACTGCCGACACCGTGGCGCAGAACGCCGCTGAAACCGCCTCCTTCACCCAGCGCGCCAACGAACACGCAGACCGCTCACGGGTGGTGGTCGGAGAAGCGTCCACCAGCGTCAGCGCGTTAATCGGCGAAGTGGCCAGCGCCACCCACACCGTGGAAAACATGCGCCAGGACGCTGCTCGCATCACCGAAACCCTTGGCGTGATCGGCGCAATTGCCGGCCAGACCAACCTTCTGGCGTTGAACGCCGCGATTGAAGCGGCGCGGGCCGGTGAGCAAGGCCGTGGTTTTGCGGTGGTGGCCGACGAAGTCCGGGCGCTGGCGGCACGCACCCAGGCCAGCACCTCGCAGATCAACGAAATGCTCGCACGCCTGACCACCGGGGTCAGTTCGTCGGTGACCGCCATGGAAAACACCCAGGCCAGTTGCCAGTCGGCCGCGGATGCAACCGCGCGAGTCAACACGGGCCTGGACGAGATGGCCGGCTCGGTCAGCCATATCAACAACCTCAGCACTCAAATCGCCACTGCCGCCGAGCAGCAAAGCGCGGTGACCGAGGAGATCAACCGCAGCATGGTGCAGATCCGACATATGGTCGAAGAACTGGTCGAAAGTGGCCACGCCACTGAAACCAATACACAAAGCCTGCTGGACGCCAATGGCCGAGTGATTGCGTTGATGAGTCGCTTCAAGGTGCGCTGATAAATGCATGAAACACTCCCGTGCAAAACACGGGAGTGCGACTATTCTGACAGCTCCTAGTGCAAAGTCTCGCCACACAGGAGGTGTGTCATGCACGCTGTCGAGCATTCGAGCCGCTTGGAGCGGATCATTCAGGAACGGTTTATCGAAGCCCCCATTGATGTCGTTTACGACTACGTGACCCAGCCTGACCGCTGGCACGAGTGGCACCCCACTTCCCTCAGTGCCGACACCGGCACCACCGGCTCACTCCCGGCCGGCACCCGCTTTACCGAAGTCATCGACCTGCTGGGTGTGCGTGTGCCCATGAGTTATCGCGTGCAAATCGCCCGCCATCCAACTGAATTCAAGACTGTGTTCACTTCCCTGGCCGTGGACGGCGCCATTCACTATTTCTTGCAGCCCCATCGCGGTGGCACGCTGTTCAAGCGCGTATTGACCTACGAAACCGAGCTGCAACTGGCTACCTTGCATGAGCGCATGGTCGAGCTGTCCGACATTGCTCTGGACCAGCTCAAGCATCGGCTGGAAAACGCGCCCTTCGTATAATTTGGAAACATTACTGGCACCTTCTTCGACCTGTAGACGCTGGCTTGCCTGCGATGACGTCGTCATGATCGCCCCCCATTCCGACGACGTCCCCTTGCTCACGAGACCCGCATGAAAAACCCATTGCGACTGGCCCTGCTTTCAGCTCTGCTCACCTCCAGCCTGGCCCAGGCTGCCGAGCTGATCCCTATCGACGTACACCGCGACGCCAACTGCGGCTGCTGCAAAAAGTGGATAAGTCACCTGCAAAGCAACGGGTTCAAGGTTAACGACCATGTCGAAGCCGACATGAGTGCCGTCAAGCAGCGCCTGGGCGTGGCACCGCGCCTGGGCTCGTGCCACACCGCCGTGATCGACGGCAAATTCGTCGAAGGCCATGTCCCCGCCGAACAGGTGCTGGCCTTGCGCAAGCGCGACGACTTGCTCGGCATCGCGGCGCCAGGCATGCCCGTGGGGTCACCGGGCATGGAGATGGGCGGCAAAAGCGACGCCTATCAGGTCATCGGCCTGACCCGTGAAGGCAAAGACGTGGTGGTGGCCGACTACCCGGCCCATTGAGTCATGCTCACCGGTTACCTGGGCCTTTTCTTCGCCGCCTTCGGGGCCGCCACGCTGTTGCCGATGCAATCGGAAGCGGTGCTGGTGGGCCTGTTGATCAGCGGCCATTACAACCTGTGGTGGCTGCTCGCGCTTGCCACCGTCGGCAACGTATTGGGCTCGGTGGTGAATTGGTGGCTGGGGCGCTCGGTCGAGCGTTTCAAGGGACGGCGCTGGTTTCCGGTCAGCCCGCGGCACCTGGAAAAGGCCCGCGCGCACTACCAACGCTGGGGGCATTGGTCGTTGTTGCTCAGTTGGCTGCCGATTATCGGCGACCCGCTGACCCTGGTGGCTGGCGTCATGCGTGAGCCGTTCTGGCGCTTCCTGCTGCTGGTCAGCGTGGCCAAGGGCGCGCGATACGCGGTGCTGGCGCTCGTGACGCTGAGCCAGCTCACGCACCGGTAGCGCGGGACCACTGGTCGAAACTGTCAAATCTGACAGCTAGACGCGAGCACGGTCGGGCCCTTAATTTCCTATGCATACGCACGGTTATGCGGGCATTCCCCGTAGGAATCTTCTGTTTATCCGCGCGGTTGAGCTGTGCCTATCGGCAGTTCCAAGGGGTTAATCCTCGATTAATCGCTTGCCGACAGCATCCGATTTTCATTGCGGAGCCCACCATGCAAGCCAAGCGTATGTTCTATCTCAGCGGCCTGTTACTCGCCGCCACCCTTACCGGATGCGCCACCGGCAAACACGACACCTACGGTCCCGAGCTGCAGGGGTTCAAATACCCCTACCCGGTGGAACGGTTCAAATTCGTGTCTCAAGGCCAAACCGTGCAAATGGGGTACATGGACGTTGCCCCCAAAGGCACGCCCAATGGCCGCAGCATTGTGCTGATGCACGGCAAGAACTTCTGCGCCGCCACCTGGGAAGGCTCGATCAAACCGCTCAGCGAAGCCGGTTATCGGGTGGTGGTGCCGGACCAGATCGGCTTTTGTACCTCCAGCAAGCCTGATCACTACCAGTACAGCTTCCAGCAACTGGCGATCAACACCCATCAATTGCTGCAAAAGCTTGGCATTCAAAAGGCCACGGTCCTGGGCCATTCCGCCGGCGGCATGCTTGCCACCCGCTACGCCTTGCTCTACCCACAGCAAACCGAGCAACTGGTGATGGTCAACCCCATCGGCCTGGAGGACTGGAAAGCCCTCGGCGTGCCATACCGTACCGTCGACCAGTGGGCTCAATCAGAGAGCCGACTGACCTACCAAAGCGTGCGCGCCTATCAACAGCGCCATTATTACGCCGGGCGCTGGGAACCGGCCTTCGACCGTTGGGTGGACATGCTGGTAGGGCTGACCAATGGTTCCGGCCATACGGAGGTGGTGCGCAATTCCGCCGCGCTGTACGACATGCTCTTCACCCAGCCGGTGTACTACGAGTTCAAAAACCTGCAGGTGCCGACGCTGCTGCTGATTGGCACCGAGGACACCACGGCCCTCAACAGTGACCTGGCGTCGCCGCAAGTGCAGGCGAAAATCGGCAACTACAAGGTGCTGGGCAAGCAGGTCGCCCAGTTGATGCCGCGTGCCACGCTGGTGGAATTCGACGGCCTGGGCCACTCGCCGCAAGTGGAAGACCCTGAACGGTTCAACGCGGCGTTGCTGCAGGGCCTGAGCGCGCCCTGAAGCGATTACTACTGGGGCGCTGGCTGACCACGCGGCGCTCCGTTAATCCTCGCTTAATCCCCTCGCCACAGCATCCGAGACACTGTTTTCGGAGCCTGACCCATGACGTTGATCCGCTCACTGTGCGCTGCCAGCCTGTTGCTGAGTACTGCCGTCCCCGCCTTCGCCGCCACTGCAGGCCCCGCCTATGGCCCCGAGCTGCAAGGCTTCAAGTACCCCTATCCCGTCGAGCATTTCAACTTTGAGTCCCAGGGCAAAAGCTTGCAGATGGGTTATATGGACGTGCCCGCCCAAGGCAAGGCCAATGGGCGCGCCGTGGTACTGATGCATGGCAAGAATTTTTGCGGCGCCACCTGGGATGAATCGATTAAAGCCTTGAGCGGCGCCGGTTACCGGGTGATCGCGCCCGACCAGATCGGCTTCTGCACGTCCAGCAAGCCCGACCACTACCAATACAGTTTCCAGCAACTGGCGCTCAACACCCACCAACTGCTGGCTAAACTCGGCATTCAAAAGGCCACCATCGTCGGCCACTCCACCGGCGGCATGCTTGCCACCCGCTACGCGCTGCTGTACCCGGCGCAAACAGAGCAGCTGGCGCTGGTCAACCCGATCGGTCTGGAAGACTGGAAAGCGCTGGGCGTGCCCTATCGCAGCGTTGACCAATGGTATGAACGCGAGCTGAAACTGAGCGCCGACGGCATTCGCCAGTATGAACTCAACACTTACTACGTCGGGCGCTGGAAGCCTGAGTACGACCGTTGGGTCGACATGCTCGCCGGCTTGAACAAAGGCCCGGGGCACACCCAGGTGGCATGGAACTCGGCGTTGATTTACGACATGATCTTCACCCAGCCGGTGTACTACGAATTCAAGGATTTGCAGATGCCCACGCTGCTGCTGATCGGCACGTCCGATACCACCGCCATCGGCAGCGATATCGCGCCGCCGGCGGTCAAGGCCAGGCTCGGTCACTACGACGTGCTCGGCAAGCAAGTGGCCAAGTTGATCCCCCGCGCAACCCTGGTGGAATTCCCGGGCCTTGGGCACGCGCCGCAGATGGAAGAGCCAGTTAAGTTTAATCAGACGCTGTTGCAGGGGTTGAACGCCCTTTAATCCAACCTTTTTCGAGGCACTCGTGAATGTCGGTACAGATCGCAGTCATTGATGATTGGCAGGATGTAGCCAGTGGCGTGGTGGATTGGTCGGTGCTGCAGTCGGTGGGCCAGGTGCATTTCCTGCACGACTACCCGGCGGACACTGCGTTGATGATTGAGCGCTTGAAGGGCTTTGAAGTGATTTGCGTGATGCGCGAACGCTCGACCTTCGACAGGGCTCTGTTGGAGGGCCTGCCCCGGCTGAAATTGCTGGTGACCGGCGGCATGCGCAATGCCGCCATCGACATTGCGGCGGCCAAGGCCTTGGGAATCCAGGTGTGCGGCACCGACAGTTATAAGCAGGCGGCGCCGGAATTGACCTGGGCACTGATCATGGCCTCGACCCGCAACCTGTTGGTCGAGGCCAATGCGGTGCGCGACGGCGGCTGGCAGGTTGGCCTGGGCGGTGATCTGTATGGCAAGACCCTGGGAATCCTGGGCCTGGGCAGTATCGGCCAGAAGGTCGCGCAATTTGCCCAGGTGTTCGGCATGCGCGTGATTGCCTGGAGTGAAAACCTCACGCCAGAACGTGCGGCCGAGTCGGGAGTGACCTGGGTCAGCAAGCGTGAGCTGTTTGAACAGGCCGACATCCTGACTGTGCACCTGGTACTCAGTGATCGCAGCCGTGGCCTGGTGGATGCCCAGGCGCTGGGCTGGATGAAGCCGACCGCACGACTGGTGAATACGGCGCGCGGGCCGATCGTGGACGAACAGGCACTGGTGCAGGCCTTGTCCACCGGACGCCTGGCCGGGGCGGCGCTGGACGTGTATAGCCAAGAGCCACTGCCTGCGGAGCATCCGTTTCGGCGCTTGCCCAATGTATTGGCCACGCCGCATGTGGGTTACGTGAGCGAGCAGAATTACCGGCAGTTCTACCAGCAGATGATCGAGGATATCCAGGCCTGGGCCGGCGGCATGCCCATTCGCGTGCTCGGGTAGCGCACCAATCAAGGGCGTACGCACTGCTGTGGCGAGGTGCGTGCACCCGCTGGTGCGCGCGCAGCGGCCTCTGGCTCGACCGCAGAACATCGGGCAGTGTTGCAACCCGGCGCGAACAAACTTCGGGGCCAGGCCTTGCTGGACAGCCCCCGCGGTCAGCGCAAGCATTCAACCTTGCATAAGGTTAAAAGTTTTTTGTCCTACAAAATTCCCGCATAAACCCTACAGGCTCTAGGATCTGGCCTAGACTCATGACCGATGGGTCCGTTCCAAAATAAAAACCCCGCAAAAAATCGAAACTTTCCAACTCTGCCGTAGGTCCAGTTTTTAAGGGAGGCGAGTGCACGCGGTTCACGCCAAATGCCCGTCCATCCACTCTTTTTTAGCAATGAGTGCAACTGGCATACGCCTTGCCAGTTTGTACAGTGCTTGTGCGCCTGGCCGCAGGATGCGGTCTTCGGAGCCGATGGCAGCGGGCCATTAGCCAACCAGACATGTCGGAGAGAATTATGATCAGTGCTGCAGTAGATACTCAGGGAGAGCGTTTTAGTCAGCCGGTAGGGGGGCCCACTGCGTTGGCCGACCTGCCCAACACTGTGCGGCCGATCGTGAGTCAGAACCCGAACCGAAAGAAAGTCCTGTTCGTCACCTCCGAATTCGCCGACCTGGTGAAAACCGGCGGCCTGGGCGACGTGTCCGCCGCCCTGCCCCGCGCCATGGCGCACCTGCACGACGTGCGCGTGTTGATTCCGGGTTATCCGCAAGTGATGGAAAGCGACAACCCGATCCATATCATCGGCGAACTGGGTGGCCATGCAGCGCTGCCGCCGTGCAAGATCGGGCGCATGGATCTCAAGGATGGCCTGGTCATCTATGTCCTGATCTGCCCCGAGCTGTATGAGCGCGAAGGCACGCCGTACGGCGCCAACAACGGGCGCGACTGGCCGGACAACCATATTCGCTTCGCACGCCTGGGCCTGGCCGCCGCCGACATGGCCGCCAACCTCGCACAGATCCACTGGTGCCCGGACCTGGTGCACGCCCATGACTGGCCAGCAGGCCTGGCACCGGCGTACATGCACTGGCGTGGTTCGCGTACGCCAACGCTGTTCACCATTCATAACCTCGCCTACCAAGGCGTGGTCAGCCTGGCTTCCACCCCTGAACTGGGGATTCCGCCGCATGCCCTGCAACAGGAAGGCATGGAGTTCTACGGCAAAATGTCGTTCCTCAAGGCCGGCATGGCGTATTCCAGCCACATCACCACCGTGAGCGCCACTTACGCCCAGGAAATCACCACGCCGGAATTCGGTTGCGGCCTCGACGGCTTCCTGGCGAGCAAGACTCAACAAGGCCTGCTCAGTGGCATCCCCAACGGTATCGATGAAAGCTGGGAAACCTCCACTGACACGCACCTGACCCACAACTTCAACATTGGTGACTGGGAAGGCAAAGCCATCAACGCCGCCCATGTGCGCGAGTTGTTCGGCCTGCACGACTCCACCGGCCCGCTGTTTGCGGTGGTTTCGCGCCTGGTGTACCAAAAAGGCCTGGACCTCACCGAGGCGGTCAGCAGCTTTATCGTCGAAAACGGTGGCCAGATTGCCATCATCGGCCGAGGTGAGCCTGAAGAAGAACACGCCATGCGTGAGCTGGCCCTGCGGTTCCCGGGCCAGGTGGGCGTGCGCATCGGTTTCAACGAAACCGACGCCCGCCGCATGTTCGCCGGCAGTGACTTCCTGTTGATGCCATCGCGCTATGAGCCCTGCGGCTTGAGCCAGATGTACGCCCAGCGCTTCGGCTCGCTGCCAGTGGCGCGCAATACCGGTGGACTGGCTGACACCATTGAAAATGGCGTTACCGGGTTTCTGTTCAACGAATCCACGGTTGAAAGCTACAAGGAAGCGTTGAGCCGCGCCTTCAGGGTATTTGCCAATACCGGCCTGCTCAATGCGATGCGCAGCCGTGCTATGACGCAGCCGTTCAACTGGTCCCAGGCGGTGGAACCCTACGCCGAACTGTACGAACAGCTTGTGGTTAAAGCACTGGGGAAATCGAACAAATAATCAAGGGAGGGCTTCATAGATGCCGTCACGGACTCTGGAAACCTGGCCCCACGGCGCAATCATGCTGGACGCGCAACACACGCGTTTTGCCCTGTGGGCGCCAGACGCGTTTTATGTCAGCGTTGAATTGGAAGACGGCAAGTCCATCGCCATGCTGCCCCAGGCAGATGGCTGGTTTGAGGTAGAGATACAGTGCCCGGCGGGCACTCGCTACCGCTACAACATCGACGGCGAAAACGACGTACCCGACCCGGCATCCAGGGCGCAAGCCGAGGATGTTCATGGTTGGAGCGTGGTTGTCGATCCACTCGCCTATCAGTGGCGACACAGCCATTGGCAAGGCCGCCCATGGCATGAAGCGGTGATCTACGAGCTGCACGTGGGTGTGCTGGGTGGCTACGCCGCCGTACAAAAGCAGCTGCCACGCCTGGCTGAACTGGGCGTCACCGCGATTGAATTGATGCCGTTGGCGCAATTTCCCGGCGAACGCAATTGGGGTTACGACGGGGTTCTGCCCTATGCGCCCCACTCCTCTTATGGCTCGCCGGAACAGCTCAAGCAATTGATCGACAGTGCCCACGAACACGGCCTGGCGGTGATGCTCGACGTGGTTTACAACCACTTCGGCCCGGACGGCAACTACCTGGGCCAATACGCCAACGGTTTCTTTCAAGAAGACGTGCACACGCCCTGGGGCGCAGGCATTGATTTTGATCGTCGCGAGGTGCGCGACTTCTTCCTCGACAATGCCTTGATGTGGTTGCTCGAATACCGCTTTGATGGCCTGCGCCTGGATGCGGTGCACGCAATCGACAATCCCGATTTTCTCAAGGAACTGGCCCACCGTGTTCGCCAACAGGTAGACACAGGTCGGCATGTCTGGCTGGTGCTGGAAAACGAGCTGAACCAGGCCAGCCTGCTGAAGAACGATTTCGACGCGCAGTGGAACGATGACTTCCACAACGTGCTGCACGTATTGCTTACCGGCGAAACCGACGCCTATTACAGCGACTTCGCTGAAAACCCTACCGAAAAACTCGCGCGCTGCCTGGGTGAGGGTTTTATCTATCAGGGCCACACCACCCGCCACGGCCATGAGCGCGGCGAACCCAGTGGGGACTTGCCGCCCAGCGCCTTCGTGGCGTTTTTGCAGAACCACGACCAGATCGGCAACCGCGCACTGGGCGAACGCCTGCATCAGCTGTGCTCGCCGCAGGCGCTCAAGGCAGCCACGACGTTATTGCTGTTGTCGCCGATGATTCCGTTGCTGTTCATGGGTGATGAAGTGAACGCCGAGGAACCGTTCCTGTTTTTCACCGATCACCATGGGGAGCTGGCCGAAGCCGTGCGCGAAGGCCGGCGCAACGAGTTTGCTGATTTTGCCGCATTCAAAGACCCGCAAAGGCGTGAACACATTCCCGACCCGAATGCCCTGCCCACCTTTTTGCAATCGGCACCCGCCTTCACCGAAAACCAGCACGCCCAGTTCTACCGCCAACTGTTGAGCCTGCGCCACCAGCAGATCGTGCCGCACTTGCCCGGCAGTGTGGCCTTGGGCGCGCAGGTGCTGGGGCAAGGCGCCGTCAGCGCGCGCTGGCGCCTGGGCAACGGCAGTGTGTTGCAGATTGACTTAAACCTGGGCGCCGAACCGCTGGATCACCCTGCGCCGCCGCACCTGCTATTTGAAACGCCTGCCGGTGAAGGGGCGCCCTTGGCGCCTTTCAGCGCACGCGTTGCCCTATCCCCTGTTGGAGAGCACCTTTGAGCGAAGCGAACCTGGAAATACTCGCCAGCCGAGCGGGCCTGGCCGTCGATTGGATCGACGCGAACGGCCGTCCGCAACATGTTAAACCCGGCGCCTTGCGCGCCGTTCTCAAAGGCCTGGGCCACCCGGCCGATACTGATGCCGAAATCAACGCCAGCCTGCTCGAACTCGAACAGGTGCAGCAAGACAAGCATCTGCCGCCCTTGATGACCGTCGACAGCGGCGAAGGCCTCGACCTGGCACGCTACTTTGCCGCAGACACGCCCTGCCGGGTCAGCCTGGAAACCGGCGAAACCCTGGAGCTGCGCCTCGACGGTGATGCCGTGCTGCCAGGCGTCATCGCGCTGGGCTATCACCAGGTGCACATCGACGACCAGACCTTCACCCTGGCCGTGGCGCCTGCTCACTGCTACAGCGTGGCTGAAGCCGTCGACGCCCAACCGGCGCGCGCCTGGGGTTTGAGCGCCCAACTGTACGCGCTGCGTCGTCTCGGCGACGGTGGTTTTGGCGACACGCAGGCGTTGGAGCACATGGTTCGCGCCGCCGCCGAACGCGGCGCCGATGCCTTGGCGATCAGCCCGATGCACGCGATGTTCAGCGCCGACACCGAGCGCTACAGTCCCTACTCGCCGTCCAGCCGCCTGTTTCTGAACAGCCTGTACGCCTCGCCTGCCTGCATCCTGGGCGAGCGCGAAGTGCGCAATGCCATCGACGCCTGCGGTTTGACCGAAGAACTGCACACGCTGGAACAGCACACCCTGATCGACTGGCCCGCCGCCGCCAAGGCCAAGCAGCGCCTGCTGCGCGCGCTGTATGAAGACTTCCGCCACGGCGGACACCCGCAGCATGCCGATTTCCTGAGCTTTCGCCAGAACGGCGGTGAAGCCCTGGAGAACCATTGCCGTTTCGAAGCCGTGCAGGCCGTTCGCGCCGCCGCGGGAGAGGACCTCGACTGGCGTCACTGGCCCGAAGCCTGGCGCTCGCCGCAAAGCCCTGAACTGGTTAAGTTCGCCGCTGAACACCGCGACGAAATCGGCTTCTACGCGTTCAGCCAATGGCTGATCGCGCGTTGCCTGGAGCGTGCGCAACAAGCCGCGCGTGGCAGCGGCATGGGCGTCGGCCTGATTGCCGACCTGGCCGTCGGCGCCGACGGCGGCGGCAGCCAGGCCTGGAGCCGCCAGGATGAATTGCTGGCGAACCTCACCGTGGGTGCGCCGCCCGATATTCTCAACCGCGCCGGTCAAGGTTGGGGCATCTCTGCGTTTTCCCCCGAAGGTCTCAAACGCAACGGCTTCCGCGCCTTCATCGAGATGCTGCGGGCCAACTTCGCCCATGCCGGTGGCCTGCGCATCGACCATGTGATGGGCCTGCAACGCCTGTGGGTGATCCCCATGGATGCCTCCCCGCGCGAGGGTGCGTACCTGTATTACCCGGTGGACGACCTGCTGCGACTGCTGGCGCTGGAATCCCAGCGTCACAAGGCGATTGTGCTGGGTGAAGACCTCGGCACCGTGCCCGATGGCCTGCGCGAAAAACTCAGCGCGCGGTCGATTCTGGGCATGCGCGTGCTGCTGTTCGAGCAAGGTCACGATGGCCAATTCAGGCCGATCCTTGACTGGCCGGACAACGCCCTGGCGACCACCAGCACCCACGACTTGCCGACCCTCAACGGCTGGTGGCACAGCCGCGACATCGAGTGGAATATCCAGCTCGGCCTGATCGACGCACCGACGGTGGAGCAATGGAGCGAACACCGCCTGCGCGAACGTCAGGCACTGCGCCAGGCCTTGAGCCAGGACCCGCAGAACTTTGTCGATGAAATCCGCAACGACACCGACCACATGATCGACGCCAGCGTGCGCTACCTCGGCCATACCCGTGCGCCGCTGGTATTGCTGCCCTTGGAGGACGCGCTGGGCATCGAAGAACAAGCCAACCTGCCCGGCACCACCGACACCCATCCCAATTGGCGCCGTCGCCTGCCGGGCGAAGCCGCCAGCCTGCTCGACAACGCCGGCGCCGCCCGCCGCCTCGAACTGCTGGCCGTTGCGCGCAACCAAGCCTATGAGCGTGACCGATGAAAGCACTGCCCCTGCGCGCTACTCAGCGCCTGCAATTCCATAAAGGTTTTACCCTGGATGATGCGGTGCCTCTGGTGCCGTACTTCGCCCAGCTAGGCATCAGCCATGTGTACGCCTCACCGATACTCAGTGCCCGCGCGGGCTCCATGCACGGATACGACGTGGTCGACCCGACGACCGTCAACCCCGAACTGGGCGGCGAGCCCGCGTTGCGGCGCCTGGTTGCTGCACTGCGCGAGCACCAGATGGGGCTGATCCTCGATATCGTCTCCAACCATATGGCCGTGGGTGGCGCGGACAACCCGTGGTGGCTGGACCTGCTCGAATGGGGACGCCTGAGCCCCTACAGCGAGTTCTTCGATATTCAGTGGCACTCGCCGGACCCGTTGCTCAAAGGCCAACTGCTGATGCCGTTTCTGGGCAGCGACTATGGCGAGGCTTTGCAGACCGGCGCGCTGACGCTGCATTTTGACGCCGAGCATGGGGCGTTTTACGTCGAGCATTACGAGCACCGCTTCCCGATCTGCCCGCGCGACTACGCGTTGATCCTCGGCGCCGACGCGCTGCTCCGGCCGTTGGCCGAGCGTTTCAGCGCGCTGGCCTATCAGGATGATGCCTACCACGAAGCCGCCTGGCTCAAGCAGGCGCTGGCCGAACGCGCGACCGAAAGCGACGTGCGCCGTGCCATCGAGCAACGCCTGGGCGAGTTCGACGCACGCCAGCCCGAGGGTTTCAATCGCCTGCATCAATTGCTCGAAGAGCAAGTCTACCGGCTCGCCAGCTGGCGCACGGCGGCGGACGATATCAACTGGCGGCGCTTCTTTGATGTCAATGAATTGGGCGGCTTGCGCGTTGAACGTAAGGCGGTATTCGAGGCCACCCACGGCAAGATCTTCGAGCTGATCAGCGAGGGCCTGATAGATGGCTTGCGCATCGACCACATCGACGGCCTGGCCGACCCACGCGGTTATTGCCGCAAGCTGCGGCGTCGGGTTGATTCACTGTCGCCCGAACGGCACTTGCCGATCTTCGTGGAAAAAATCCTCGGTGAAGGCGAAACCCTGCGCGAAGATTGGAAAGTAGACGGCACCACCGGCTACGAATTCATGAATCAGCTGTCGTTGCTGCAGCATGATCCTCAAGGCTTCGAGCCGCTTGCCGAGTTGTGGACCCGCCACAGCGGACGGCCAGCGGCTTTTATCGAAGAAGCCTGGCTGGCACGCCAGCAGATCCTGAATGGCTCGCTGGCCGGTGACTTCGAAAGCGTGGCCCAGGCCCTGCTGCAGGTGGCCCGTGACGATGTGATGACCCGCGACCTGACCCTGGGCGCGATCCGCCGCGCCTTGCAGGAGCTGATCGTGCACTTCCCGGTGTACCGCACTTACATCAGCGCCCGTGGCCGCAGCGAAAAAGATGACGTGTTTTTCCTGCAAGCCCTGGCCGGTGCTCGCAGCACGTTGAGCGAAGGCGACTGGCCGGTGCTCGATCACCTGGAAAAATGGCTGGGCGGCCAGCCGTGGCGCCATCGCCTGATCGGGCGCGAGCGCAAGATACTCAAACATGCCTGTGTACGCTTCCAGCAACTGACCTCTCCGGCCGCGGCCAAGGCCGTGGAAGACACCGCGTTCTATCGCTCGGCAGTACTGCTGTCGCGCAATGACGTGGGTTTCAGCACCGAGCAGTTCAGTGCGCCGGTGGCGGCGTTTCACACCGTCAACCAACAACGCTTGCAGACCTTTCCCGACAACCTGCTGGCCACCGCCACCCACGACCACAAGCGCGGCGAAGATACCCGCGCACGCCTGGCGGTATTGAGTGAATGCGCGCCGTGGTATGTCGAACAGGTTGAGCACTGGCGCACCCTCGCCGCCCCCTTGCGCGAGGATGCCAATAGCCCGTCGGCCGGTGATGAGCTGATCCTGTATCAAGTGTTGCTGGGCAGTTGGCCGCTGGACCTGCACCTGGACGTCGAGAATTACCAGCAGCGCCTCTGGCAATGGCAGCAAAAGGCCCTGCGCGAAGCCAAGCTGCAAAGCAGCTGGAGCGCGCCGAACGAGGCGTATGAGCAAGGCGTCGAGGCGTTTCTCTCGCGCCTGTTGCTCAGCGATGCGGGCAGCGCATTGCGCACCGCCCTGGGCAACGCCGCTCACGCCATTGCCGCGGCCGGTGCGGTCAACAGCCTGGCGCAATCCTTGCTTCGCATCACGGTGCCGGGTGTGCCGGACTTGTACCAGGGCGATGAGTTCTGGGACTTCAGCCTGGTGGACCCGGACAACCGTCGTCCGGTGGACTTCAACGCGCGGCAACACGCGCTGAACACACCGCCGGACATCCCTGAACTGTTATCCAACTGGCGCGACGGGCGCGTCAAGCAGGCGCTGATTGCCCAGGTGCTGGCGTTGCGCAAGGCCGCCCCGGAGATCTTTCGCAGCGGCCACTACACACCGCTGGAGGTCACCGGCACGCACGCAGAACATGTGGTCGCATTCTGTCGCGAACATCAAGGCAAACGCCTGTTGGTGGTGGTGCCGCGCTGGCCTCATCGCTTGCTGGAAAACGGTGAGCGGCCCCACATCGACGCGCAAGTTTGGGGCGATACGCGGGTTAAATTACCGTTCGCCGCGACAACGCAAAACTGGAAGGGACTTTTTCATACAGGCGCAGTCACACCAAACAAGGAGCTGTTGATCAGCGCTGCCCTGGGGGATTTCCCGGTCAATGTCTTTATCAATCCTGATGATCAAGAAAGCTGAAACTTTTCTGTGAGGAGCATTGTGATGAGTACTGAAGACAAACGTATTCGCGAATTGGCGCATCAGATCTGGGAATCCGAGGGCAAGCCCCACGGAGAGGACACTCGCCACTGGGAGATGGCGCGCAAACTGGCCGAAGCCGAAGCGCTGACGCCAAGCAAGCCCAAGGCCGCTGCCAAGCCAAAAACCGCGCCCAAGCCTGCGCCCAAAGCCAAGCCGCCGGCACCGGCAGCGAGCAAACCGGCGCCGCCTGCGGCGAAAAAGCCCGCAGCGCCGAAAAAACCCAAGCCTTAAGCATCACGACCTTACGGGCCTCCTCCCGGCGCTGCCGGCAGGAGGTTCCCTTTTGAATATCCACTGCGTCAGCTGAACGATCGCCAGCACGGTCGCGCTCGGCCCGAAAAAAGACCCTTGCAGGAGCAACTCAATGAGCAAACCAGATAAAAACCAACCGACGCCGGAAAACGAGCCGTCGCGGATTCGTGAAGGTTTGCCCTTCCCCCTCGGCGCCACCTGGGACGGCCTGGGCGTCAACTTTGCGTTGTTCTCGGCCAACGCCACCAAAGTTGAACTGTGCCTGTTTGACGACACCGGCGAAGTTGAGCTGGAACGCATCGAACTGCCTGAATACACCGACGAAACCTTCCACGGTTACCTGCCCGACGCCCACCCTGGGCTGATTTACGGCTACCGCGTATACGGTGCATATGACCCGGCCAATGGTCACCGCTTCAACCACAACAAATTGCTGATCGACCCCTATGCCAAACAGCTGGTGGGCGAACTCAAATGGTCCGAAGCGTTGTTCGGCTACACCATCGGCCACCCCGACGATGACCTCAGTTTCGACGAACGCGACAGCGCGCCCTTCGTGCCCAAGTGCAAGGTCATCGACCCGGCGCACACCTGGGGTAACGACCAGCCGGTGCGGGTGCCGTGGGACCGTACGATCATTTATGAAACCCACTTGCGCGGCATCAGCATGCGCCATCCTTCGGTTGGCGAGTCGGTGCGCGGCACCTGCGCCGGGCTGATGGAAGATGACGTGCTCAAGCACATCCGCCAGCTGGGTGTGTCGTCGGTGGAATTGCTGCCCGTGCACGCATTCGTCAACGACCAGCACTTGCTGCAAAAAGGCATGACCAACTATTGGGGCTATAACAGCATCGCCTTTTTCGCCCCGGACCCGCGTTACCTGGCCAGCGGCAAGATTGCCGAGTTCAAGGAAATGGTCGCGCACCTGCACGAAGCCAAGCTGGAAGTGATCCTCGACGTGGTCTACAACCACACCGCCGAAGGTAACGAGCGCGGCCCGACCCTGTCCATGCGCGGCATCGACAACGCCTCCTACTATCGCCTGATGCCTGACGACAAGCGCTTCTACATCAACGATTCCGGCACCGGCAACACCCTGGACCTGAGCCACCCGTGCGTGCTGCAAATGGTCACCGACTCCTTGCGTTACTGGGCCACCGAGATGCACGTGGACGGGTTCCGCTTTGACCTGGCGACCATTCTGGGCCGTTACCGCGATGGCTTCGACGAACGCCACAGCTTCCTCGTGGCCTGCCGCCAGGACCCGGTGCTGCGCCAGGTGAAAATGATCGCCGAGCCGTGGGACTGCGGCCCCGGTGGCTATCAAGTGGGCAAATTCCCACCGGGCTGGGTGGAATGGAACGACCGCTTCCGCGACACCGTGCGCGCCTTCTGGAAAGGCGATGACGGCCAGTTGGCAGACTTTGCTGCACGCATGACTGCGTCCGGCGAGATGTTCAACCAGCGTGGTCGACGCCCGTACAGTTCGGTGAACTTCATCACCGCGCACGACGGCTTCACCTTGCACGACCTGGTGTCGTACAACGACAAGCACAACGAAGCCAACGACGAAAACAACCAGGATGGCAGCAACAACAACCTGTCCTGGAACCACGGCGTCGAAGGGCCTACCGAAGACCCGGAAATCAACGCGCTGCGCCTGCGCCAGATGCGCAACTTTTTCGCCACCCTGCTCTTGGCCCAAGGCACACCGATGCTGGTGGCCGGTGACGAGTTCGCTCGCACTCAGCACGGCAACAACAATGCCTACTGCCAGGACAGCGAGATCGGCTGGGTCAACTGGGAGCTGGACGACGACGGCAAGGCGCTGCTCAAGTTTGTAAAACGCCTGATCAAGCTGCGCCTGGCGTATCCGATCCTGCGCCGTGGACGCTTCCTGGTGGGTGACTACAACGAAGACATCGGGGTGAAGGACGTCACCTGGCTGGCGCCGGATGGCAACGAGATGACCACCGAACAGTGGGAAGACAGCCATGGCCGCTGCCTGGGCATGCTGATGGATGGCCGCGCCCAGGAAACCGGGATTCGCCGCCCGGGTGGCGATGCGACGTTGCTGCTGGTGGTCAACGCCCACCACGACATGGTCAATTTCCGCCTGCCACCGGTGCCGGAAGGCGAGTTCTGGACCTGCATGCTCGACACCAACGAGCCAGCGGTGCGCGGTCAGGAGCGCTTTGATTTCGAGCACGAGTACGCAGTCACCGGCCGCTCGCTGTTGTTGTTTGAACTGCAGCACGACGAGGTGTGAAATGGCGTTGCATGGATTCCTTCAAAGCTACCGGGGCTATGCGGACACGCACGCTTTGGGCCAAGCCCTGAAGGCCCTTCAGGAAGAAGGCCTGGACCAGCTGCCGTTACCCGGCAGTGGCCAGACGCTGGAGCGATTCAGTCGTCTGGCGCAGGTGGCGGGCCACGATTTACGCCTGTGCAAGTTGTTCGAAGGCCACACCGATGCGTTGGCGATCATCGCTGAACTCGACAGCCCCCTGCCGCCCTTGGGCAGCTTGTGGGGCATGTGGGCCGCCGAACCGCCGACCGCCAAGGTGCGTGTGCGCCGTGATGGCCATCGGTTGATCGTCGATGGGCGCAAGGCCTGGTGTTCCGGGGCGGCGGTGGTCAGTCATGGCTTGCTGACCGCCTGGGACGACGAAGACCGTCAGCAACTGGTTGCCGTGGACATGGATCAGCCCGGCATTATGGTCACCAATGAAGGCTGGAACGCCGTGGGCATGGCCGCCACTGGCAGCGTCGAGATTGTGTTTGACGGCGCCAAGGGTATTGCCGTCGGCGGGCCGGGGGATTACCTGTCCCGCCCTGGCTTCTGGCAAGGCGGGATTGGCATTGCCGCCTGCTGGTACGGCGGCGCGCAACGCTTGGCCGAGGTGTTGCGCGAGCAGTGCAGCAAGCGCCCCGAGCCCCATGCCCTCGCCCACCTGGGCGCGGTGGACAGCGTGCTCAACAGTGCGGCCTGTGTGTTGCGTGACAGTGCAGAACAGGTTGACCGCGCTCCACGGGCGGATGCGCGGCTGTTAGCGCAGCAGGTGCGCGCGTGCATCGAAGACACTGTCGAGCAGGTCATCCACCATGTGGGCCGTGCGGCAGGTGCCGGGCCTTATTGCAAAGACCCGCACTTTGCCCAGTTGATGGCGGACCTGCCGGTGTATGTGCGCCAGAGCCATGCAGAGCGCGACCTGGCGGCGTTGGGCGAACAGGTGGCCGAGCAACCCACAGGGAGGTGGCAGTTATGAAACCCAATCCGATCGTAGGCCAGGGCACGCCACTGCATCAGTGGCAAGCCTCGTCGCACATGGCCGAGCTGCCGCACATCAGCGTCGAACAGTTGGTACCCGAAGGGCATCGGGCAGTCATCATTGCACCGCATCCGGACGATGAAGTGCTCGGTTGCGGCGGCCTGCTGCAAGGCCTGGCGGCCATCGGCCGGCCGATTCAGCTGATTTCCGTGACCGATGGCAGCGCCAGCCATCCGGGTTCCCAGCGCTGGCCGGTGGAGCGCCTGAGTGTGGTGCGTCCGCAGGAATCAGCCCAGGCATTGCACCGCCTGGGTTTGCCGTTGCACAGCCTCAAATGGCTGCGCGCAGGGTTCAGCGACAGTCAGGTGGCGGCGCAGGAAGAACAGCTGAGTGCGTTCATTCAACGCTACCTCAAACCCACCGACGTGGTGTTCACCACGTGGCGCGAAGATGGGCACTGCGACCATGAGGCTGTCGGCCGCGCCAGTGCAAAGGCCGCGCAGGCGGTTGGGGCGACCCTGTATGAATTGCCCGTATGGACCTGGCACTGGGCAACCCCGGAAGACAGCCAAGTGCCGTGGGACCGCGCGCGCAAAATCCTGCTGACGCCCGAAACAGTGGCGCGTAAGCGTCATGCCATCCACGCGTTTGCCAGCCAGTTGGAGGGCGACCCGCAGATCGGCCTGCCGCCTGTGCTCGCACCTTATGTGGTGGAACGCCTGCTGCAGCCTTTTGAAGTGGTGTTTGTATGAGCGTGGCCACGCCGTATTTCGACCAACTGTTCGCCGGCAATGACGACCCTTGGGCATTTCGCCAACGCTGGTACGAGCAGCGCAAACGCGCGCTGACCCTGGCGGCGCTGACCCGCCCGCGGTATGCGTCGATATTCGAACCCGGTTGCGCCAATGGCGAGCTGAGCGCTGAACTGGCGCCGCGCTGTGACCGCCTG
Source organism: Pseudomonas sp. MF08831 (assembly GCF_059862645.1). Taxonomy (NCBI): domain Bacteria; kingdom Pseudomonadati; phylum Pseudomonadota; class Gammaproteobacteria; order Pseudomonadales; family Pseudomonadaceae; genus Pseudomonas; species Pseudomonas sp. MF08831. The sequence goes on from NZ_JCBCUX010000015.1 coordinate 128,397, forward strand.
GTGTGTTGTGACACGGCCAGTGCCGCCGTGGCGCTGGCGCAAACCAGGCTGCTGGGGTTTGCCCATGCCGAGGTGCAGCAAAGCCGTTTGCCGGAACAGTGGCCGACAGGTTCATTCGAACTGATCGTGTTGAGCGAGCTGTGCTACTACCTGGATGCCGATGATCTGCACCGCCTGGTTGACTGCGCCCTTGGCGCCTTGACCGAAGACGGGCAACTGCTGGCCTGTCACTGGCGCCCACGCATTGAAGGGTGCCCGCAGACCGCTGAACAGGTGCATGCCCTGCTGCAGCAAAGGCTGAATATGCCGCCGGTGGTGCAGCATCACGAAAGTGATTTCCTGCTCGACCTGTGGAGCCGCGACCGCACCTCGGTCGCAACCCTCGAGGGGCTGCGATGATCGGCGTTCTGATCCCGGTGCATAACGAAGAAGCGCTGCTGGGCGAATGCCTGAAATCTGCGTTGGTTGCCGCACGCCATCCGGAGCTGCTCGGCGAAACGGTCCAGATCCTCACCGTGCTCGACAGCTGCAACGATGGCAGTGCGGCGATCGTGCAGGCCTATGCGGTGCAAAGCCTGCAGGTGCAGGCGCGCAATGTCGGGCAGGTGCGCGGTGTGGGTGCGCGGCACTTGCTGAATCAAGGCGCACGCTGGATTTCGTGCACGGACGCCGACAGCCGCGTCGCCCCTGACTGGCTGGTAGCGCAATTGGCGCTGGGTGTCGACGCGGTGTGCGGCACCGTGACCGTGGACGGCTGGAGTGACGGCTTCGACCCCGCGGCGCAAATTCGCTACACCCAGGCCTATCAGGCCCGAGACGGCCATCGGCATGTACACGGTGCCAATCTGGGCGTGAGTGCTGGCGCCTATGTGCAAGCCGGCGGGTTCGAACCCCTCGCCTGCCATGAAGATGTGCAACTGGTGCGCAATCTGGAGCGTTGCGGCGCGTCCATCGCCTGGAGCCACCGGCCACAGGTGATTACCAGTGGCCGGCTCGACTGCCGCGCCGAAGGCGGTTTTGGTGACTATTTGAAAAGCCTCATGCAGGCCAGCTGAAAAAATCAACATTTCACGATGTAAAAGCCATGAATCCTTGACTATGCTGATAGCGCCTTGCCGGTATTCCAGGGTTGGAGTACCGCGCATCACCGCAGCGGAGTCTGCGCTGAAAAAAAAGAGCGTCGTCCCGTCAACGGGGTACGGCCAGCATCAATCGACAAGGACGTGACACCCATGAAGCCTGCCTCCTTAAGCGAGGGCCGCCGCGGTCCCGCGCAAATCTGGAACAGCGCGCCACAGTTGGCGCAAATTCCCGCTATCCCTCCCTCTTCGCTGGTGCCACCTGGTGCGCGCGTGGTGGTGATTGCTCCGCACCCTGGCGATGAAGTGCTGGCGTGTGGAGGGCTGCTGCAACTGCTCAGTACCCTGGAGCACCCGCTGCTGCTGATCTCGATCACCGACGGCAGCGCCAGCCATCCGGGGTCTCACGCATGGCCGGCGAGCCGTCTGAGTGTGATCCGCCCACAGGAAAGCGCCGAGGCGCTGCGCAGGTTGGGCATGCCGCTGCACAGCTTGAAGTGGATTCGCGGCGGTTTTCGTGACGACGCCCTGGCGAGCAGTGAACAGCCGATGAGCCAGTTCATTGCGCGTTACCTGCAGCCGGGCGACATGGTGTTCACCACGTGGCGCAACGACGGCAATGACGACCACGACGCCGTCGGCCGTGCCAGCGCCAAGGCCTGTAGCCTGATCGGCGCGCGGCTTTATGAACTGCCCATCTGGGCCTGGCACAGTCCGGCGCGTGAAGCGGCGATGATGCCTTGGCAGCGAGCGCATAAGGTGCGTCTGGACAGCTGGAGCGTCGCGCGCAAACTGCACGCCGCTCATGCCTACGCCAGCCAATTGGTCGGCGACCCGGCCATCGGGCTCGCGCCGATGCTCGCCCAGGAACTGCTCGAACGCATGCGCGAGCCGTATGAGATCGTGTTCACGTAGAGCGGGCGGTTATGTATCGCACTGTGTACAGCAGCCGTGGCGATACACAGCGTTTAACCCGGGACCGTTCCTGAAACATGCGCGATACAGCGCAGCGGTCAACTGAGTGTCAGGCACCCATCAGCCGCAGGAGGCTCGCCATGCACACTCTGTTGACCCGTCGCTCCAAACACCGTCCGCTTGCTCTGGCATTGGCCTTGTTGCCATTCGGCGCCCTGGGCGTGGCTCATGCTGAAATGCCCGAGCCGCCAACGCCGGCCAGCCATCACCAAACCGCCTTCGGCGCGCTCAAGCACGTCAAGGCCGGGGTGCTCGATGTGGCCTACGCCGACGTTGGCCCGGCCAACGGCCAGGTGGTGATCCTGCTGCACGGTTGGCCCTACGACATCGACAGTTACGCCGATGTCGCGCCGTGGCTGGCAGCCAAAGGCTACCGCGTGTTGATCCCGTATGCCCGCGGCTATGGCGCCACGCGTTTTGTGTCGGATAAAACCCTGCGCAACGGCGAACCGGCAGCGTTGGCACAGGACGTGATCGACTTCATGGACGCACTGAAGATCAAGCAAGCGGTGCTCGGTGGGTACGACTGGGGCGCGCGCTCGGCGGATATCGTCTCAGCGCTGTGGCCGGAGCGGGTCAAGGCATTGGTGTCTGTCAGCGGCTACCTGATCGGCAACCAGGCCGCCGGCAAGCAACCGCTGCCGCCCAAGGCTGAATTGCAGTGGTGGTACCAGTTTTACTTCGCCACCGAGCGCGGCGCCGCCGGCTACCAGAAGAACACCCACGAATTTGCCAGGCTAATCTGGCAAACCGCTTCGCCGAAGTGGGCCTTTGACGACGCCACGTTCGCGCGCAGCGCCAAAGGCCTGGATAACCCCGATCACGTCGCCATCACGGTTTTCAACTACCGTTGGCGCCTGGGTTTGGTGCACGGCGAGGCGCAATACGACGCGCTGGAACAGCGACTGGCCCAATCGCCCACCATCGGCGTGCCGACCATCACCCTCGAAGGCGACGCGAACGGCGCACCGCACCCGCAACCCGAGGACTACGCCAAGCGCTTCACCGGCAAGTACGAATTTCGCCAGATCAATGGCGGGATCGGCCACAACCTGCCGCAGGAAGCACCGGCAGCGTTCGCCAAGGCCGTGTTCGACGCCGATCACCTGTGACCTATCGCGACGACCTGGCGGGGTTACCGACTGTGGGCGGGGAGTGTTTTTTGCTGCTCAGCGCACGACTGTCGGGAAGGACATTCTTTGGCTTGAACAGTGGTGCCAATTGAGCACGGTGGGCCGAATGGACTCGGGCCACCGTGCGTTGATCAGGCCGGCACGCCGAGAATGATGTGCGAGGCTTTGATCACCGCCGTCGCGCTGACGCCCGGCGCCAGGCCCAACTCCGCTACCGCGTCGCGGGTGACGATGGCGTAAACCTTCGAACCACCGGCCAATTCGATCACCACTTCGGCGTTGACCGCACCGTCGTTGACGCTCAGTACCGTGCCTTCCAGGCAGTTGCGCGCCGACAGGCGAATGTCGCTGGAATCGGTCATCAGCATGACCCACGGCGCCTTGATCAGTGCCACGGCCTCTTTGCCCACGGCGATGCCCAGGTTGCGCACGCTCTGTATGGTCACCACCGCCACCAATTGCTCACCACCGGCCAAGGTCAGGACGACTTCTGCATTAACGGCGCCCTCCTGCACTTGGCTGACTTGGCCTTTGAATACGTTGCGTGCGCTGACTTTCATCGTGATGGGGCCTTTTCTTGACTTTTGATTAGGAATTAACGCGCATGTTTAAACGTAACGCTGTGTAAAAACAACTATAGCGTCCCAACTGCCGGCGTTCTGCGCCGGATAGTGACTACCTGCTGGCGCCCGAGCTAGCGATAAGGCTGCATCGACGATGTGAAAAATTTGTTAAGCATTTAACGTCAAAGGCTTTTTTGCTCGGATCCAATCTGACACACTGATGCGAATAATTATCATAATCTTTATTATTCGCTAGGGACAGCACTTCCGGGAGAGTCGGTTTCATGTCTGTGCAACAACATGGCGGTAAAGGTTTTTCACCCAATTTGATCGCGATGGCCATCTGTATTGCCAGCTCACAAGCGGCCTTCGCCGCCGACACGCAGCAGCCAGCAGACGTCGTCGAGTTGGGCGCGACGCAGATCAACACCGAGCAGCAACTCGGTGCGACCACCGAAGGCAGCCCGTCCTACACCACCGGCTCGATGGCAACGGCGACCAAGCTTCCACTCACGATGCGCGAAACCCCACAGGCCGTTACCGTCATCACGCGACAGCGCATGGATGACCAGGCGATGACCAGCATCAATGACGTGGTCAAGGCCACGCCCGGGTTGTTCCTGAACTTCTCCAACGGGCCTGGCCGGCAGTCGTACACCTCGCGCGGTTTCGACATCGACAACCTGATGTATGACGGCATTCCCAGCGGCTACAACGGGGCCACAGTCGGCGCCCAGCCGAACCTGGCCATGTTCGACCGCGTCGAGGTAGTGCGCGGCGCAACAGGCCTGGTCACCGGGGCCGGCAACCCTTCAGCGGCCATCAACCTGATCCGCAAGCGGCCGTTGGACGAGCAGAAAGTCACCCTCACCGGTGCCGCCGGCAGTTGGGACAATTACCGTGGCGAGCTGGACGCATCCAGCCCGCTCAACGACAGCGGCACATTGCGCGGCCGGGTGGTTACTTCTTACGGTGATGCCAACAGTTTCATCGATAAAGTCCAGGAAGATCACGGCCTGTTCTACGCCGTCACCGAAGCGGATCTGAGCGAAGACACCACCCTGACCCTGGGTTTCTCCAACCAGAAGGACAAGACCAACTACTTCTGGGGATCGGCGATGGTCGGTCAGGACGGCCATCATCTGGACCTGCCCCGCTCCTACAACCCCGGTACTCGCTGGGAGAACAAGGATCAGGAAATCAACACGGTGTTCGCCGAGCTGCGTCAGCGCCTGGCCAACGACTGGAGCCTTCAAGTCAACGCCAACTACGCCGAACAGAACGCGTTGTTTTCAGGCTCCTACCAGTCGCGCCGGGTCAACAACACCCCGGCCCGCACGGTCTACCAGGCGGCCTACGATGAAAACCAGGCCGGCATCGACGCCTTTGCCAGCGGCCCTTTCCAGGCGTTCGGGCGTACCCATGAACTGGTGGTGGGCGCCAGCAAGCGCATCTATGACCTGACCACCCACAGCTACAGTCCGTACGACACCAACTGGCCACTCACCGCGGGCAAGCCAGACTTCGTCCACACCGACAACCAGCGCGAAGTCACCACTCAGGATGGCGTCTACGTCACCACGCGCCTGAGCCTCGCCGACCCGTTGAAACTGATCCTCGGCGGGCGCCTGGACTGGTATGACTATGACAACCGTGACGGCGACGGCGACTATCATGTCACCCGCAACCTCACCCGCTACGCAGGTTTGATTTACGAGCTGGACGACCATCACTCGGTCTACGTCAGCTACAGCGACATCTTCACGCCGCAGAGTGACAAGGACACGTCCGGTAAGCCGGTCAAGCCGATTGTCGGCAAGAACTACGAAGTCGGCATCAAGGGCGAATACCTTGGCGGCGCGCTGAACGCGAGCCTGGCGCTGTTCCGCGTCGATCAGGAGAACCGAGCGGTGCAAGTGTTCGTGCCGAACTGCCCGCAGGCCTCCTGCAACGAAGCCTCCGGCGAAATTCGCAGCGAGGGCATCGACGTCGAACTGCAAGGCGCGTTAACCGAGAATTGGCAGGTCGGCGGTGGCTACACCTACGCCCGTACGCACACCATCAAGGATGAGGCCAACCCGCAGAAGGTCAACAAGCAGTTCGACACCGACACGCCAGAACAGCTGTTCAAACTGACCACACGCTACAACCTGCAGGGCCCGCTGGAAAAATTCCGTGTGGGCGGCAACGTCTCCTGGCAGAGCCGCATGTACAACGACCTTGACCTCGCGGACGGCAGCAAATATCGGCTTAAACAGGGCAGCTATGCCGTCACCGACCTGATGGCCGGCTACCAGGTCAACCAGCACCTGGACCTGCAGCTCAACGCCAACAACATTTTCGACCGGCGCTATTACTCCACCATCGCCAACTCGGTGAGCTACGGCGGTGATGCTTACGGCAACCCGCGCAACATGATGCTGACCGCCAAGTACACCTTCTGATCGTTATCGCAGCGTCGGCTATCCGTTCGGATAGCCGTTCTTAAAGTCCCGTTCAGGGATGCCCCTGAATCAAAAAGCACACGAATACCTGCTTCACTCCACCGGTGGCCGGTCGTGGCACGCCGCATGCTTGCCTGTACCCCTCGATCACATGGAGTAAGAGTGAATGCCCACCCGCCCGCGTTTTCTGGAGCACTACCGCAAGGCCGATCGCATCATGCTGGCGTTGGTCTGGCTGATGTTTCTGTTCTCACTCGGGCTGGCGTTCTGGCACGACACTTGGCTGCAGGCACTGACCGTGGGCGCAGGCACCAGTGTGGTGCTGACGGTGCTCTATCGCGCCCTCGGCGGGACACGCTTGATGCGCTGCCTGCTGGGCGCCGGCCTGATGGTAATGGCTGCCCTGCACATCAACCAGGCGCAAGGCGTGATCGAATCACACTTCGGCATTTTCGCGTTGCTGGCGGTGCTGACGTTCTACCGCGACTGGCTGCCAATCCTGGTCGCGGCGGCAACGATCGCCGTGCATCACGTGGTCTTTCATGCCTTGCAACATCAAGGCTTCCCGGTGTTTGTGATGGAACACCACGGCGGCTGGAGCATGCTGTTCGTCCACGCTTTCTATGTGGTGATGGAGACCGTCGCCCTGCTCTACCTGGCCATTCACAGCCAGCGTGAGGCGGTTGAAAGCCAGGAAATGCTCGAGAAAATGCTCGCCGTGACCACCCAGCTCACCGTCGAAACCGCCCAAGGTGAAGGCAAGGTGCACGTCTCCCTGGCCAAGCGCTTTGACCACTTCCTGCAGCAAATCACCCACCTGATCGACGGTGTGGCCCGCGACTCCCAAGGCCTTGGCCAACTCGGCCAGGAACTGGCCAGTGCCAGCGGCACGCTGGAAAAAGGCGCACGCCATCAGTTGGCAGAAATCACCCAGATGACCGGCTCGATGCAGCGCATGGAAGACGCCATGGGCCACATCACCGTGCACGTTGAACAGGCTGTCGAGCACGCAGGCCAAGCCAGCCAACAAATCGTACGCGGCCAGGAAAGCGTCGGCCGCGCGCAGCATGAAATCAGCCAACTGGCTCTACGCATTCACGGCACCCACTCAACCGTGCAAGACCTCGCCGTGCAGGCCGAGCAGATCGGCTCGGTGCTCGAAGTGATCAGCAGCATCGCCAACCAGACCAACCTGCTCGCCCTCAACGCCGCCATCGAAGCTGCGCGCGCCGGCGAGCAAGGCCGAGGGTTTGCCGTGGTGGCCGATGAAGTGCGCAGCCTGGCCCAGCGCACGGCGGTGTCTACGCAGGAAATCAAACAGATCATCGAAGGCTTGCAACACGGCAGCCGTCAGGCCGTCGAGGCGATGCATGACAGCCAGCAAGGCGTAGAGCGTTGCGTACAAGACAGCCAGTTGGCGGTACAGATGCTGCAAGCGGTCGGCGCCGATATCGCGCGCATCGACGCACTGAATGGGCGAATTGTGAGCACCACGCGCGAGCAGTCCACGGCCAACCTGGAGATTGTCGGGCGCTTGCAGGCGGTGCAAAGCATTGCGCAAAGCACCGCGGATGATGTGGAGACGCTGGCGCGCAGCAGTGAACGGTTTCCGCCGATTGCGGTGCGCCTGGATGCTTTGGGGCGCAGGTTTCATCAATGAAGTCATGCGTCTCGGGACAATGAGGAGGTGATCTGAGCAATCGCGCCCTGATCCGCCTCGTGCAGCGTGCGGTACTGATTGACGACTTCGGTTTCTTCCACAGTAAGGTCATCCGCGCTCATGTGCGAACGCTCCCCGCTCAGCACATAAAGCACATCGACCCCTTTGCGACGGATAGCCATCAGATAATCCGATTTGGGTAATCTCTCGCCCCTTTCATAGTGGCCTTGTGCGTTTTCGGCCACGCCCCCTATCACACCAAAATCGTGCTGGGAGAGTAAAAGCCGTTTGCGCTCTTCCTTTAAGCGCCCGCCTAAATTGCCGTCCATGTTGAATGCCTGAACTGAGGGTATAAACCACCATACGCCTATACACCTCAAAGAAGGTCATTCATTTGAATTGACGTTTCAGGGCATAGTCCGGCAGGTCAATGGCGTCAGCCTTGGGGGAAAGAAACTTGCCAAGCAGCTTTTTAAAAACAGGCGCTGTCGCCAGCCGCAATACGGCGTGGCCGAGCGCTATTGCAACGCGCGAATGAGGTGATGCCAACCGCGGTGCAAATTTGGGCACGCCTTGCGCTTGAGCCACGTAGGGCCGCATCAGGGTTTCATAGGCGGCGAACGCTTGGGTGTGATCTGCATGGCGCCCCAACTCGCCAGCCAACACATACGCCCCGCACAGGCCCAGGCTGGTGCCCATGCCACTGATGGGCGAGGCGCAATAGGCTGCGTCGCCCACCAGTGCAATACGGCCCTTGGACCAACGGGGCATTTTGACCTGACCTACCGCTTCCAGGTAAAGGTCGGTTGTGTCATTCAGCCCCGCCAATACGCGGGGCGTCTCCCAACCGGCGTCGGCAAAGCGTTGCTTGAGCAAGGATTTCTGCGCGTCTGGTGCGAGTTTTTCGTAGCCGTTGGGTGCTTGCTGAAACGACAAAAACGCCCGCGTGGTGCCCAGGTTGTCTGGGCGTAAACACACACAGCGCCCGCCGGGAATGTTGTACCAGCGCATGATCTGGCCGTCGCTTGGCTCACGCGGCAGGGTGAAATAGGCGGTGTATACATCCAGCGGGCGGCGCTGGACTTCGCTGCCGAACACGTGATTGCGCGTGGTCGAGCCAATCCCTTCCGCCACAATCACCAGGTCGAAAACCTGCTCGGTCCCCTGTGCAAAGCGCACATGCACCTGCTGGCCATCGTCGTGCAGGGTTTCAATGCTGTCGCCAAACCGATACGTGGCCCGGTCCTCGCTGTGCTGGATCAACAGCTTGGCGAGTTCGCCACGCAGAATCTCCAGTTCAGCGATTGGCCCTTCGCCGTCAAAGTCGTTCACGCCGATGAAGGCCTTTGTCCGGTTATGGCGGTCAACGAAGGCAATGCCTTTTTCGTGGGTTGTATTGGCCCGAATCAGTTCCTCCAGGCCCATGCGCTGCACCACAACGCGGCCCGCACCCCGCACGTCGATCGTCTGCCCACCATCGCGAAAAGCCGGTGCCCTTTCCACCACTGTGACGTGCATGCCCTGCCGGGACAGCCAATACGCCAGCGCTGGGCCGGCGACACTGGCGCCGGTGACAAGAATCTTTTGGGGTTTCATCAGGCCTCCTGCTGTGGATTTGAAGCGGCGCTGCTGCCCGGCAACGTGCTGCGGTAAACCTCGATCACCTGGCCAAGAAACGCCTCGACTACCGCGCGCTCCTGGCCCCCAAGCGCCGCCAGTACGGCGTTCAGGCCGCTGAGCATTGGCGCAATGTGCTGATAAGCCAGGGCCACCGAGGCGGGAACCGGACACACCATCACGCGGCGCTTGTCATCAAGCTGGCGCTCACGAATCACATGGCCGGCACGCTCCAGGCGGTCGATGACTTGGGTGATGCCGGCGGTCGTCACCGACAGGCGCGAGGCAAGCTCGGTCGGTGGCAACGGGCCGTCCGTGATCAAGTGCTCCAGCGCCGCCATGTCGGTCTGGTTGATGGACAAAGAATCGGCAAGATGGCTGGCGGCTTTGCGCGTCAGGATGGCGATCTGTTGCAGCTGCTGCGCAACAGCATCGCTGGCGATCTGCAGGCCACGTGGGTCGGGGACGGGGACAGATGCGGATGGTTTCATGCGTTTGGCTGCTCTGGATCGCGAGGTGGCAGCCACACTAGCATATAGCTAACTTGCTTAGCTATCTTCCAAAAATGTCGAACGGGTATCCATGGGCAGGCGAAATCCCTCACGTTTTACTAGCCTGAGTTCAGGCGAGAATCCCCTCGCTGACCGTAGGCACCAAAGGGAGCGTGCAGCATGACCGACGACACAACAACAAGCGGGCCGGCGTCGTACTTCCCCGCCATTGAAAAAAAGTATGGGCAGCCCATCAGCCATTGGCTGGACCTGCTCAAAACCGTCAATGCCCAGAAGCACATGGAAAGGGTCGCCTGGCTTAAAACCGAACACGGCATGGGCCATGGCCACGCCAATGCGCTGGTGGCGTATTACGCGGCGATGGAAAAAGGCGACTGAGCCGCCGCCCTACCCTTCCAGGCTGCGTTTGAGTCGCTTCAGGTCACGGTTGACGATCAGCTTGTGCACCTGACCGACCGGCACCATATAAAAGCGGCCAAAGGCGTTATGAATGACCACCGATGAAGTGATCGTGAACACACGATCGCTGATCGACAGGCAGATCATTACATCCAGATGCCGGTCGCGCTCGGTCAGCACCAGCACGTCGGGAGCGCTGTGCTCCACCAAAAAGAAGTCCAGCCGCTCGCCGACCTGCACACGCTCTCGCCGCGTGCCGGAAAACCCGCCAATACGTTTCACACCAAACAATGCGCAAATGGCGTCCCTGATCCCAAACGCCATGCGCAGGAATAGCCCCGGTTCGGCCGTCATGATGTTCCAGGCTTCAAGCGCGGTGACATCGACCGGCAGCAGGATCGACCTGCGATCGTAATAATCCAGGTCGCCCGGCAGGCGCAGTGTGTGAACAACATCGGTGCTCGCCAAACAGTCTCTCCTTGAAAGGTGGCCGCGGTTGAATGTGCTCAACCGCAAGCCTTACCGCAATTCGTCCAATAGATGTGACGCGCCTGGCTGTGCCTGAAAACGGCAGGACGCCGCTTGCCGGGCAGAGATTATTTTGCGCGTGCGCTCAAGTAAAGCGCCAAATGGCCTTGAAGAATGTGGGCGCAAGAATGCGCTGCCATCGCCTTCCTGAGCTGGCAGCGCCTGCCGCATGACTTATAAAGAGGCGTTATCCATGCCGGGCTGGCCCTGCCTTTTTGTCGCCCTGCAGGCTTCCCGCGGCTCTGGGATCAGGTGCTGCATGCCTTGGTGCCCGGCGGCGTGTTCGTCGGGCATCTGTTTGGCGCACGCCTAGCTGGGCGACGCGTACGCACATGACCTTCCACACCGAGCAAGCCATTCGCGCGATGTGCGAGGGCTTGGAAATAACGCGGCTTCGTGAGTCGCACACATCCAGCACAAACCCTTCCGGCCTGCTCAACGGGCACCGTTTTGATGTGATCGTTCGCAAGCCTTCTCATCCGCTGTCGGCGGCCCTCAGCTCAAACTTAGGCGGCTGACTCGCACATTGACATATCGGTAAATCCCGATACTATCGGGCGCATGGACCTACTCGACATATTCAAAGCCCTCTCAAACCGCACGCGACTCGATATCCTGCAAGGTTTGAAGGATCCCGAAAAAAACTTCCCCGCCCAAGACGAGGGAGACGTTCATACCGTGGGCGTCTGCGTCAGCAGCATCCAGGAAGGCGTCGGCCTTTCCCAGTCGACCGTGTCTGACTACCTGGCGACCCTGCACCGCGCAGGCCTGGTTGAAATCCGCCGTATCGGCCAGTGGACCTACTACAAACGTAACGAAGCCAACATCCGCGCGCTGACGGAGATCCTAGGGAAAGAACTCTAGGTTTTTTTTCATCGCATTATATCGATATTTCCCGATATCCCTTTTTACCGAAACGAGGTCATGCAATGAAAGCGATGATTCTTAAATCCTTTGGCGGGCCCGACGCGTTCGAACTCTGCGACGTGCCCAAGCCCGTGCCCCATACGGGGCACGTCCTGGTGCGCGTACACGCCACCGCCATCAACCCACTGGATTACCAGGTACGACGGGGTGACTACGCCGACGCGGTGCCACTGCCAGCCATTACCGGCCACGACGTGTCTGGCGTTGTCGAAGCCATCGGGCCAGGTGTGACCGCCTTCGCCCCAGGCGATGAAGTCTGGTACACCCCACAAATATTCGACGGCCCCGGCAGCTACGCCGAGTACCACGTGGCCGCCGAAAGCATCATTGGCAAAAAGCCTGCCTCGCTCAGCCACCTCGAAGCCGCCAGCCTCAGCCTGGTCGGCGGCACTGCGTGGGAAGCACTCGCCGAACGCGCGGCGCTCAGGGTTGGCGAAAGCGTGCTGATACACGGTGGCGCGGGCGGCGTCGGCCACGTGGCAATCCAGCTGGCCAAAGCCATCGGGGCAAGGGTGTTCACCACCGTGCGCGCGGCCAACATTGAGTTTGCGCGAAGCATGGGCGCTGACGTGATCATCGACTACGAAAGCGAGGATTACGTCGAGGCCATCCTGCGCGAAACGGCGGGCCGCGGCGTCGATGTGGTGTTCGACACCCTCGGCGGCGACACCTTGTCACGCAGCCCCGACGCGCTCGCACAACGGGGCCGCGTGGTCTCGATCGTGGACATCACGCAGCCGCAAAACCTGGTTCAGGCCTGGGGCAAAAACGCGGCCTATCACTTTGTGTTCACCCGACAACATCGCGGCAAGCTGGACGAGCTGAGCGCATTAGTGGAACGCGGTCAGCTGCGGCCCCACGTGGGCGCGGTTTATTCGTTGGCCGACATCGCGTTGGCCCATGCCCGGCTGGAAAGCCGCCATAACGGTGTTCAAGGAAAAGTCGCGATTGCCGTCGTGCCATCGCTCATCGCGTGAGCACCGTTGAACTCATTTTTGGAGGAACACCATGATTTATGAAATCGCCCAGCTCCCGGTTTACACAGAACAGGTTGAAGCGTTCAGGCGCGCATTTACCCAGGTCGAGCCGTTGCTGTGTCGAGCGAAGGGCTATTGCGGGCACCTGCTCGCACAAGGCATTGAAACGCCGCAGGTGTTCAACTTGATCGTGAAGTGGGCATCACTTGAAGATCACACGCCAGGGTTCGAGGCGAGTGAGGACCATCGGCTGTTTATGCTGGGGTTGGAGACCTATTTCGCCGACGAACCAACGGTTTACCATATCGAAGGCGCAGCCTTTGTCAGGCATATGGGCAACGCCGATGCCCCGAGTAGTTCGTGGTTTTAAGCGCCTTGCCTGGTGTTGATTGTCAGCGGTGAAATGATCCACGTGCGTCGTCGCCATTGCGGCCCCAACGCACGCATCGCTCGACGCCTACCGGTGTAATTAAGGGCGTTGGTACGGCCAGCTTTTCTGGTGCTCGCGGGCAGTCTGGAGTGGGATGAGGTGCAATTTCCTGAAAGGCAGTTGTCGGCCCAAAGCAGACATTGCCACTGAAAAAAACAAACCGTTGCTAGCACGCCAAAAACCGTTGGCGGGATAACGTTGTGCTTTACACCACTTCCACCAACTCGAATTCTTCTGCCACAAGCTCCATCGCCGCGTCGAACGAGCCCTCCCGTTGAAAAAAAGCTTTATGACCCTGCGCCCAATACCCGAGGCTGAGATCCCCTTCGCCTTCCTTTCTCGCAAACGCTTCATTCACGTCGCAGTAACGAATGATACGCAGCGAAACAAGCCTGATGACACATACCGGCTCGCCCTGACTGTTGAGGATGATGCTGTAACCACCAATCGCTGACGAATCATCTTGATAGTTAAATGATGAAAGTGAGCAACATGACGCTGTTTTAATGCCCTTAGCTACACGGTCAGCCAGCTCATCTGCCATCTCTGGAGTATCCCCAAATGCCCATGCACTGGCTTTGGGGTACCTGATCTTTAAATCGTCAATCATGCGCATCATTCGTTCAAACCTTATCGTTGACTGCAACGTCAGCACCCATTCGCGAATGATTAGCCCGGCACCCTTGATCGAGTTGCACCGCCGCCGGTAATGGCGCGACCCGCTCAGCAGGTCGCGCCCTAGGCGACAGTTTTAATTGCCGTGATAGACAGGTAATCGCCCTTCAGCCTCTGCCTTGCGCCCCTCCTGGAAGTCGTTTGACTTATACAGCGTTGCGCGTTGCGCATCCAATTCCGACAGAGCGCCGGCTTGCACCGGGTCGATGACGTGATGCGCAGAGGCCAGCGATGCCTTGATCCCTAAGGGGCCATTGGCGGCGATCCTGTTTGCCAACTCGATAGCTTTGTCGAGGGCTGACTGTGGGTCAGGGATCTCCTGCACCGTGCCCATGCGATAGGCTTCACGGGCGGTCCAATGATCGCCCGTCAGAATGTAGCGCATGGCATTGGCCCAGCCGGCTTCGCGCACGAATCGTACTGTCGATCCACCGCCCGGGAAACGACCATGGGTGTTTTCATCCTGTCCGAAGTCAGTGTTGTTCGCCGCAACCCGTATGTCGCCGACAAGAAACAGCTCATGCGCCATGTTCCAAGTGTCGCCGTGAACCGCCACGATCAGAGGCTTGGTGAGATAGGGCATTTTCTTGCCGAGCGGGTCGATCAGCCCCGCACCGAGCGTAGGTCCGCCCGAGCTGGCAACCGCCTTGAAGCCCTCAACGTCAAGGCCCTGCGAGAAATTGTCGCCGTGCCCGAACAACACAGCGGCACGCAGTGAAGGATCATGGTCGTAGTCGTAATACGCCTTGGCGAGGGCCAGGTACGCTTGCGGATCAAGCCTGTTCTGGATATCGGGTCGGTTGATACCGATCAATACAATCTTGCCACGTCGCTCGACGGTAATTTTGTGAGCGGCACTGGTCGGGATATCGACCAGGGTGACGTCGTCGGGGCGTGTTTTGACGTCGTCGCCAGATTGCGCAATTACAACGCCGGCGAATAAGGACAATGCTGAGAACATGATGATCTTGCGCAATACTGTTTGCATCGATACATCCTTTGGCGAAGTTGGCTGTGCGAATGGGTTTGCCGCGCCAATCAGATAACGCGGCCGTCCCCACTCGGTGCTCAAGTTTTCAGTTCAGTACTGCGAGACACCGCCATCGACATCGAGCTCGATGCCGGTAACGTAAGCACTGTCATCAGAGGCGAGAAATACGGCCGCTTTGCCCAAGTCTTCCGGGCTGCCCAAGCGGGACAGCGGAATGCTGCCAACAAGGCCGGCACGCGCAGCCTCGGGAATCAGCGACTGCAGTCCTGGGGTAAGCGTATGGCCGGGGCTCAATACGTTGATGCGGATGCCCAGTTCCTTGGTGTCCAGTATGAAACCGCGCGCCAGGTTGCGGACGGCCGCCTTGGTCGATGAATAGACGGACATACTAGGGATGCCGATCGAAGCGGCGATTGAACCGGTGAATATTACCGATGCGCCTGTTCCCAGAAGCGGTAGCGCTTTCTGCAGGCCGAACAGCAGGCCCTTGACGTTCGCATTGTAGGTCTTGTCGAAATGCTCCTCGGTAATCTCGCCGAGCTTCATGAACTCATAGAAACCCGCGTTCAACGCCAGTACATCAATGCGCCCGGCTTTTTCCTTGATGCGCGCGTACAGCGCGTCCAGGTCGGCAAGCTTGCCCGCATCGCCTTGAATGCCCACCGCACCGTGGCCAATCTCAGCGACCGCGCGGTCGAGCTCAGGTTGACGCCGGCCCGTGATGAACACGCGAGCGCCTTCATTGGCAAACGCCTTGGCGATACCGAGGCCGATTCCGGCGCTGGCACCCGTGACAACCGCGACCTTGCCTTCAAGTTTTTTGCTCATGTGGCGTACCTTCAATCTGGCTTGCATTGCGCCGCTCGCCCATGTGGGAACGACCCGGCGAGGCGCCAGGCTGGCGCCACAGCGGGAAGATTGAAGGAGGCAATGAACCCCCTGTAGACGGCAACCGGGACTAACATTCATACCGGAATGGAATGCTGGTTACTGGTATAGATCGGCCCGCTTGCGCCGTTCGCCGCAACGCGCAGATTGTCCAGCCAGCTCAACTGCCCTTATCCTCAACGCTCCCCGCCCAACCCGGAGCCGCCATGGACCTTGCCACGCTCGCCCTCTTCCTCCCCGCCTGCTTCGCCCTGAACATGGCGCCAGGCCCGAACAACTTGCTGTCGGTCAGCAACGCCACCCGCTACGGCTATCGCACGTCTTGCCTCGCCGGTGCTGGCCGCTTGCTGGCCTTCGCCGGCATGATCGCCCTCGCCTCGGCGGGCCTGGCGGTGGTGCTGCAAACCTCGGAGTTGTTGTTTTACGCGATCAAGATTCTGGGCGCGGCGTATCTGTTTTATCTGGCGTTTCAGTTGTGGCGGGCTAATCCGCAGGCAGAGGCTGAATCGGCGACGGCCAAGGTGGGTTTGTGGGCGTTGGCGCGTCAGGAGTTTCTGGTGGCAGCGGGCAATCCTTATGATTGCCAATATGAATTGAAATCCTTAAAGCGCTGCCTACCTAAGTGGACATGCTTCAGCAAAACATTCTCTCAGAATTTTTCTAACTCAAATCCAGGGGCTTCCTCACCCCGCGTGGATACCTTAACCTACCAATCATCACCATTTAAGAGCCTGGCAAATGGTGTTTTCTGAGTAGCGAGAGGTCAAGGGAATGCAGACATATACAGAAGAAGAAGTTCAGGATCTTACCGATAGAGTCTTCCTCATGCGGGATCGACTCGAAGCAGGAAAAATTCACTTCGCCGCCCATTTGGTAGAGGGTTTCAGAAGGAGTTTTGAAGCAATACAGCTTCGTCCTGACGGTCTGGTGGACCCTACAACGGTTGACGGGAGAATCCGCGCATCTACGCTCGCCATTAAAGCGTTCGCTTATCGTGATGAAGCCAAGCAATCCATAAGTCTCCTTAAGATTCAATCTTTATACTTCGATTTCCTCTTTCGAGAATTTGGGCAATTCTACAACCCAATGGTCAAAGCGGGGGCAACCCCTGCTAATACTGCAGCGTATATAGTAAAGGATGACAAGCTGGTCGAAAGTATTGGTTCTGTCTTATCTGATCTCGCTGCAGGTTTGGCCGAGTTCTGGACCTCAGTGGCAGATCCCTCAGCATTTCACTTACAAGACGGGCGGCAACTTAAAGCTACCTTTGCAGGAGATCTTTTCCCTGCGCACTGGGAAAATGTAATTTCAACGGCTGGCTTATATATAGATACTATAGTATTACCGTGCCCCGTAATGCGAATTGCCCCCTTGGCGGATTCCCTTCCTAATAAAAAAGTCGTGGAGCTTTTGCTCAAGCATGTTCTAACGGCAATGACATATAAAGATCTTGCTATCGCCGACATCGATCCGCCCATGGTAATTATATCGCCAAACCCAAAAGATATTAATGCCGATGATCGCATCGAATTGGCAGATCAAAGCAAGACACTTGCGTGCAAACATGCTAGCTACCTATTCGGCCGCAAATTTGACTCCACCGAGCACCTTGCTGAATACTGCGCTCACTTATCCACAGTCGAGCAGGTCGTCGCCGAACTTAAAGGCAAAGATCGGCTAATATTTGACACGAACTGGGGAAGAGACCCACGAGATCAGTTACGGAGGACAATGAAAGAGAATTTATTTCCGGGGTTGGATTCCGCTGTTGCTGGCAACCATGTTCTTTTTGCATGCCTTGGACGTATGCCGCAAGCATTGGCCACCCAACAATGTGCCTCCCATTATGGCGGAACTCCTTTTATAGGAGTGGATACGTCATGGAGATACTTTAATTGGATGCTGGAATACCAGGGAAGCTCTGAAGGTTACCCTCAGGCCGAACGCGAGAGCATGCATATTGTTCGTGCCTTGAGTGCAGAGGCTGAAAACAATCTTCAGTGGTTAGGAAAAGTCCCCCCAGAAACAGTGCTAAAAATACGCAAAGCCGGATTGGCTGAAGAACTAAGATCGATTTTAGGACATGGCATAGCGGAGCTTATCAGTATTAAGCCAGATAACTACTACAGGACAGCTGACCAGGTTGTAGAAAACCTAGATCGTGCATTTAGAGTTCATCAGGCCTCGCTCAATGAAGCTCGCATAAAAAAACTAAAACTGTACGGTATTGACGTTGCTTCTTGCTTAGCTGTAGGAGCAATTGGCGTCGCTGCTGCATTCACAGGAAACGTTGCATTAGGAGCCATTGGTAGTGTTTTAGGGGTAGCCGGACTGCCTAACATCAAAGATATAAAACAAAGTTTACTGATCTAAAGGCCCAAGAAAACGCACGAAATAGCGCGCCAACAGGAATGCTTTTCAAACACATGAGGTAACCTTTGAATGGTGACTGTCACTCAACTCGATCAAGCGGCTCATGATAGCGAGCTAAGAACTCACTAGCATAACACCCCCAACACTTAAATTCTTTTCAGCTCTTTCAACTAAATGCCAACTTATAAATCATCAACAACCAATCTGCTACCTTGCGAATCTTGCCACAGACTTTAACTCTATTAGTTCAGGCGCATCAAATATGAAAGTATCGGAAACAGGCTTATCAGCCAATGATCTTCTACTAGCGGGCTATCCTCCCCTGCTCAGCCATATTCTCAATGGAAAGGAATACGGACCGCTCCTGAGAGGTCCGAATGTCCATAGAAATAGGGAAAAATGGCGAATACTTATGAAGGAGTTGACTGCGTATGCCCCTATGGATTGTGCCATTGCCGAACGTTTTCACACCAATTGGCATGTCTCCCACCATTACATTCGAGAGCTTATCGCTGACGACGAGTAATTGACAGATATGCTCTGGACGTGGCTACCTCGTTATAAAGGGCATGACCTGGCGCTATACCGTGGCGAGAATATCGATCGCCTCGAACGCGGAATAATTGGTACCGCATGGAGTAATAAGGAGACGACAGCCCATATGTTCGCTAGTGGATGGAACGCCAAGGGTAAAGGTGGCGTGATCTTGGAAACCACTGCAGCAGCAAGTGCAATAATTGCCGGGCCGTCGGCTCATAGTATTCGCATGGGGGAGCACGAATTCACCGTCGATCAGCGTAAACTGGGTACTGTAATTCGTAAACGATACTTTCCTCCGCCCCTGTGAAAGCCAACGACGACAGTGACGAGCGTGGAAATAGAAACGGACCTTTCCGAGTCGAAAGCGACCATCTATCAGCGGAAAATCAAGCTAGCGAATCGTAACCCTGACGATGGCCAATCTAAAGTTCGCCGGTAGTCCGATTTCGGCCAGAAGCAGTCGCTCAATGTTGTCTATCAAACCAGAGGCGATTCAGTCAGAATGACAACAACTTTTCCTTATTGACCTCCCTTTTCGTCCAGTGCCTAGACACCTGCACGGATTTCTTCTAGCAGGTCGCTTAATACAAAATTCAAATAATCGTTGCGACAGGTTTCTAGCTCTTTGGGGAAGTTCGTTTGGATGAATGGCATCACCATCCATCCCTTCTGGTTTTCGTTAGCCCTTTTGCTAAAGAATTCCTTTGCACCCACCTGTGTGATCACCTGAAAGGCCGTTTCGTATTCCTCTACCGACATAACGGTGTATGGATACAGGTCCACAACGTCGCGAGAAATTTTTGCCTTTTCCAGCAGACTTAGCACGGACTCTTCGAGTCTTTCGTAGGCCTTCGGCCCAAACAGGTTCCAACTGACCAGAGTCACGACTACAGGGAAAAGAGATCGGTCCCCAGGTTGCCACCCGGTGTATCCATTGGTGATATCCTCAAGGTTCTTGTAATTCTGAACGACGTATCGAGCCAAAACGTCTATCTCGCTATACAAGGCTTGATTGTCCAACTGGTAGCGAGCTTTGAGGTTTAGTCGTTTGGATTTGCATTCGACCAGAATTGCTCCAGTCGCGTCATAAACGAGTAGATCAACCCCGTGCTTTACATTTTTTCCGACGTTATAGGGTTCAGGTCTTGCGACTTTGATTAAAGATCTAGATTCACATCCCGTATTTAAGATATTGCTGACGTCATGTACGTACTCCTCAAAAGCGTCGCCGTACGCCTGCTCGTAGCCTTGGATTTTGGCGATATCAAAAAAGAGCCCCTCCGAAAATCTATACATTAGGTAAAAGGGCATGGGGCAAATTACGATATTGGGGGCAGCTTGATCGATGACAATCAGCGGCGTGCTTACGAGCGGGTTAATTGTATACGACCAGTTTTCGTTGTACTCCTGCACGCTTAGCGTCCGACTCTTTAGGTCGCCAAAGTTAAGTACCATCTTTTCTAGAAAAACATCACGTTGTTCATCGCTGATTCCAAACTCCGTGTAGTCCTGCTTCATATTATAGGTATATTTGCTGAGGAAATGGCCAGATATCGATATCCCTAATGTATAGAACTGTTTGATAGAAAGAGTGGTGCCTTTCATCAGAACAGCCGCGAGATCCGGTGTATTGTATATTTTCAGATGGCGAGCAAGCATCAGGTGCATGTTTGTACGCCATAGCGTTTGTTGCTGATAGCCGCGCTGTATCTCTTGGTAAATCGTTCTTTGAAGATCTGTGCGGCTTTGGGTGTCTGATACCCGCCGGATGGTATTGATGGCCGCTGCCAGGTGGCCTGTATTGTAGAGGTCCTTCGAGCCATTACCATCAGCGTGCAGAATAATTTCACGCGTTAAAATATCCAGCTCCCAAGGATGCACTACGTCCTTCAGGGAGGCCTTACCGAGCTTACTCATACGAGCGAACTGCGGAGGCAACGGTTTGTCATGCTCTAGGTTTCCGAAAAAACTCCAGATTTTTATGAGGGACTCGATACGGTTCAGCTTGGCGGCAAAATTCCGCATGGGTTTGTACGCGCTGTACATTTGGTCGTCCCTGAAAAGTTATGCGCCATCATAGGCTCGGTGCTATTGCGCTTGCTATATCAGATCCGCGATCCCCCGGCGCTCCTGGCCGATTTCTGCCTGTCGCCACCCGCAGCTACGGGTCGAAAGCGGCATCCAGCAGCTTGGATTCAAGCTGGGCACCAGCAACCCGAAGGCTATCTTGATCTTCACGGCCTTCCTGCCGCAGTTCGTGGTGCCAGGCCAGCCGATCACGCCACAATTTGCGCTGCTGGGCGCGATGTTCCTAGTGCTGGAATGGATCGCCATCAGCGCCTATGCCTACATGGGCCTGCACATGCGTCGCTGGTTTGCCGAGCCACGCGGTAAACGGATTTTCAATCGATGCTGCGCAGGGTTGTTGTCGGCAGCGGCGACGGTGCTGTTGATGGCGCGTCGCGCTTGAGGTCGCTGCGAAACAGCGAGTGATGCCATCGCTCGCAAGCACCGCTACACTGCCCACCTGCACCTCACGAATGGATTCGACATTGCGCCGCTTTGCCCTACCCCTCGCTTTACTGTGCTTTGGCCTGCTGGCCTATTGCTTAGTCGCCTTGGCGATCAGTCTGTGGCGCAGCCCCCACAGCCCCACACTGTTGATGGGCGCCTTCTACGACGAAGGCATCATCGTCGATAAAAACCCGGTCAAGGCCGCAGAGTGGTATTTGCGCGCGGCGGAAAAAGGCGAGACCTTCGCACAGTTCAAAACCGGCTTTTTTTATTTTTTCGGGCGCGGTGTAGCCGTTGATCACCGCAAGGGCCTGGAGTGGATCACGCTATCAGCCGAGAAAGGCAACTCTGAAGCCCAGTTTTTTTTGGGGGATGCAAACTACGGCGGCGTGGAAATGCCGCGCGATAGCGCTCAAGCCGCGGTGTGGTATCGCAAGGCTGCGCAGCAAGGTCATGCCCGCGCCCAGCAACGGCTTGCCGACGCCTATTTCAGAGGCATTGGCGTCGAGCAAAGCGACCGCAAGGCATTCTACTGGGCGCGCAAAGCCAGTGCGCGAGGCGATGCTGAGGGCCAAACGCTGTTGGCGACCTTTTATTTCACGGGCGTAGGCACGCCGAAAAACCCTCAGCAAGGCATCCAGCTGCTGACCCAGGCCGCCCAGTCAGGCAATAGCGAGGCGTACGAATGGCTTGGGATGGCCAACCTGAATGGCATCGGCACCCCCAAAGACGTACCCGCCGCCATTGGGTGGTATACCCGCGCTGGCGACGCGGGCCGGGCCAAAGCGCAGTACATGCTTGGCTCTCTATACAGCAGCAGCGGTGCAGTGCCCGCAGACTATCCAACGGCGAACCGATGGCTGCTCAAGGCCGCGACACAAGGGTACGCTTACGCAACAGCGACCCTCGCCGAGCATGTGGATACGGGAAAGGGCTTTGAACCCAACAAGCTCAAGGCATGCGGTCTCGTGCGCGTGGCGCTGAATCAAAAGCTGTCCGAGTACGAGGACGATTTACGCGGCCAGCTTGAGCATGAGGAAAAAGCCTTGTCCGCAGAACAACTGGCCGACGTCGCGGCGCTGGAAGCCCTCTATTCAACCCCGCAAGGGCTTGGGCAATTGCTGGGTGATATAACCAGCGCGCCATAGACTCACACAAGGGCAAAGTCGATGAGTGCTTTTCAAAAAGGAGAACACGCCATGACCCGCAACCAGCTCGCCGACCTTTACCGAGGGTATATCGACTGCCTCAACCGCCAGGGCTGGGAGCGCCTCGGCGATTTCGTGCACCCGCAGGTGACCTACAACGCCACCCCCGTCGGCCTTGCCGGCTACCGCGCGATGCTGGAGCGGGACTTTCGCGAGATCCCCGACCTGGTGTTCCGCATCCAACTGCTGGTCGCGGACCCGCCCACCGTCGCCAGCCGGTTGAACTTCCACGTCACGCCCACAGGTGAATTTTTCGGCTTGCCGATCAACGGCAAGACGGTGACCTTCGATGAAAACGTATTCTACGAATTCGTCGACGGGAAGATCGCGCACGTCTGGTCCGTGATCGATAAGGCGGCGATCAAACAACAGCTTTAATGGATGGAGCCGCTTGTGGAGAACCCGCTTTTCACCTTTACCACTCAACCCTACCCGCCGCGCCAACGCTTTGAAGTGTGGCGTGAGGAAGTGAATGCGATCTTCGATATCACCATCAGCGAGCCTGAATCCGCCGCCTTCAATTACCGCCTGGCCACCGGTTACCTGGGTTCGTTATTGATGGGCTGCGGTGCCTGGGACGGTGCCGGCGAGCCGGTGCCGTATCGGGTCAAGCGTTCCACACACATGATTCGCCGTGACAGCCTCGACCACTATTACCTCTGCCTCGGCCTGTCTCACACGATTAATGGCACGGCAGGCCGCACCACGCTGGCGGCGGGTAACTCGCAGATCTACATCCTGGACCTGGCCCGTGAACTCGATTGCCTGATCACGGCTGGCGATACCGTGATCCTCACCATTCCTCGCGACTTGCTGGCGCAAAGCCTCGGCTACAAAGACGTGCATGGCCAGGTGCTGCAGGGCGGCTTGAGCGAGCTGCTCGCAGACCATATGCGCGCGTTGCAACAGCGCCTGCCGCGCCTGACACCCGAGGAAATCCCGCACGCCCAACAGGCGACGCTGGCCATGATATCGGCAGCCCTGGCGCCGACAGTGGCCAACCTGCAAACCGCCGAGCAAGCGATCGACCACACCCTGCTCAACCGCGCCCGTCGCTTGATTGAACAGCACCTGCGCAGCCCGGAATTGTCCCCGGCTTTCCTGTGCAAACACCTGGGTATTTCGCGGGCGCAACTGTATCGGGTGTTCAGCCAGGAGTCCGGCGTGGCGGCGTATATCCAGCAGCGCCGGTTGAACCGCGCGCGGGTGATTATCCAGAGTGATTCCGGCGCGCGGCAGCGGGTGTCGGGGCTGGCCTTCCAGTTCGGGTTCAAGAGTGATGCGCACTTCAGCCGCACCTTCAAGCAAGCCTTTGGCTATTCGCCGCGCGAGGCCCGGGAGTTGAGCGCCGCGGCCCAGGCGCCGGAACGCGTGAGCCGCCACACCGGGTTCTCGTTACGCAACATCCTGGGGCAGATGAAGGCGGTCTGAGACACCCAGGCAAGTCATTGAGACGCGGGGACAGGAAGATTTTCTCCGCGTGTTTTTCACCGTTTTATCATTGGCCGACGTTCAAAAGCCCTGACTAAACGGAGAAAATCATGGCCCGTCGTACTGTTATCGCAACGCTTGCCACCGCCCTCTTGCTGACGGGTTGCGCCAATGGCGTCAACGGGCTCAGCAGCTTGAACAACCTGTCATTGCCGGGTATCCAGGGCAAAGCCGGGCCGGATATTTCGCTGTTCGATACCACGTATGTCAGGACGCACATCATTTCTGGCAAGACCACCTCCCAACAGCTCAAAGCCCTGTATGGCGAACCGCAGGATCAGTCGATTTCATCCGACGGCACCGAAACCTGGAACTACGCGCCCTCCACCACCCAGAACGCATCCATGCGCCACTTGCTCGGGCTGGTCTCCAACCGTATCCCCGGCAATACCTACGACAACGCCCTCGACACCCGGCGCACAGCCATCGACAACCTTGCACCGCAGCAACAGAGCCGCCGCCTGAACATCCACCTCAACAATGGCGTGGTCAGGGACTACAGCATTCTGTAACAGCACCGCCCGGCAGTTCTGCCGGGCTCGCTTCAGCCCTCATCTAAACTCCACGCACCCTTGATACGTGGAGCCCTGAAATGACCCACAAAAATACCCTGTGCCTCTGGTACAACGGCACCGCCCTGGAAGCCGCGACCTTCTATGCCTCCCTCTTTCCGGACAGCGCCGTCAAGGCCGTGCATCACGCCCCAGGCGACTACCCGGCAGGCAAGCAAGGCGACGTGTTGACCGTCGAGTTCACCGTCCTGGGCATTCCCTGCCTGGGGCTGAATGGCGGCCCGGCATTCCCACACACAGAGGCGTTCTCCTTCCAGGTGGCGACGGACGATCAAGCCGAAACCGACCGTTATTGGCACGCAATCATCGATAACGGTGGCCAGGCCAGCGCATGCGGCTGGTGCAAGGACAAGTGGGGGCTGTCGTGGCAGATATCCCCGCGCGTGTTGACCGACGCAGTGACCCACCCCGACCCGGTGATCGCCAAGCGCGCCTTTGACGCGATGATGACCATGACCAAAATCGATGTGGCCGCCATTGAGGCTGCAGTGGCCGGGCGCTGACTCGTGTAGCAAACGGGCTTGTCCTGGCGAGCGGGCTTACTGTGGCGAGCGGGCTTGCCCCGCGTTGGAGTGCGAAGCGCTCCCAACTCAAACGCCCCGGTATAACTGACAGATCCCATCAGCAGGTTCTGGGCCTGCTGCGCCGCCCAACGCGGGGCAAGCCCGCTCGCCACACCGGCCCACGTTCTGGCATCCTGCCCCCCCCAAAGTCGTCGAATGCGAGCTGCAAGCCCATGAACCACGGCGTCAAACTTGACCCTCGCACGATCCCAGTGCCGCAATCAATCAGCCCTCAAGCCCAGGCCACACTGCAACGCCTGGTCGGGGCTGACGGTGTGCCCCTCAACGCGCTACACGCGATGCCCGCGCCCGAGGACCATGACGGCTGGCGCCGCCTGCAGGCTGCCGTGGCTCAGAACTACACCAGCGCCAACGCGGGGCAAGCGGCGTCGCTGCGGGCCAGCCTGCACACCATCAGGGTTGAAAACGCCAGCGTGCATGTCGCCACACCAGCGTCTGCCACGCCTTTTGCCTACATCGACCTGCACGGGGGCGCGCTGGTGTTCGGCGGCGGCGAAAACTGCCGCCTCGCGGCCGGCAGACAAGCCGATCTGCACGACGTGATCTGCTATGGCGTGGACTACCGCATGCCACCCGACCATCCCTACCCCGCAGCGCTGGATGACTGCCTGGCTGTCTATCGGCACGTTCTCAAGCATCACGCGCCGCAACAGATCGTGATCGGTGGCCGCTCAGCGGGCGGCAACCTTGCGGCGGCCATGGTGTTGCGTGCGCGTGACGAAGGTTTGCCATTGCCCGCTGGGCTGGTGTTGCTGTCGCCGGAAGTCGACCTCACCGAGTCCGGCGACAGCTTCCAGATCAACCGCACCGTCGACGTGGTGCTGCCCAACCCGTTGATGAACGTCAATCTGTTGTATGCCAACGGTGCGGACTTGTCTCACCCGTACCTGTCACCGCTATTTGGCGATTTCACCCAGGGTTTCCCGCCAACTTTTCTGCAAAGCGGCACCCGTGATCTGTTTCTGTCCAACACCGTGCGCCTGCACCGCGCCTTGCGCCAGGCGCGGGTAACGGCGCAGTTGCATGTGTTCGAAGCCATGCCGCACGGCGGTTTCATGGGCGCGCCGGAAGACGCGGAGCTGGCCAACGAGGTCGCAGAATTTGTCCGTGAGCAGTTAAAGCGGGGTTGACACATTCCGTCACATCCGCTGAAGATGGAGGCCTTATTCAGGGTGTGTCAGCGCATGTCTGCATCGTCTTTCGTTAACCTTTGTGCCGTTGACTTGATTGCCAAGGCGCAAGGTTGCGTGGCGCACGCCCTCAAATCGAAGAAACAGTCGCTCATGTGACCGGGGCGCGCTGTCCCGTCAGATGAGCTGACAGGACATTGAGCGCGACGGACCTCCCTCCCTTTGCACAATCCCCCTCTGCCCTTCTGACGGTGACTCCAGCGGTCAACCATCAGGAGAAAGTGCATGTCATCGTTTCAAGGTATCTGGGTTCCCGTGGTCACGCCGTTTCATGACGGCGCCATCGACTTCATCGGCCTGCGCCGGATGGTCAGCCACCTGCTGGAAAAGCACGTGGCCGGCATCATGGTCTGCACCACCACCGGAGAAGCGGCGTCACTGAGCCGTGAGGAACAACTGGCCGTGCTGGATGCGGTGCTGCAACTCGTGCCGGCGCAGCGCGTGGTGATGGGCCTGGCAGGCAACAACCAGCCTGAACTGCTGCAGTTCCAGAGCGAAATCCTCAAACGCGCGGTGGCCGGCTTGCTGGTGCCGGCGCCCAGCTATATCCGCCCCTCCCAGGCCGGCCTCGAAGCGTTTTTCCGCACGGTGGCCGACGCCTCCAGTGTGCCGGTCATTCTCTATGACATTCCCTACCGTACCGGCGTGACCTTCGAACAGGCCACTTTGCTGAACATCGTCAAGCACACGCGAATCGTCGCGATCAAAGACTGCGGCGGCAACCTGGCGACTACCTTGGCGCTGCTCGCCCGCGGCGACGTGGAGGTGTTGTGTGGCGAGGATCTTCAAATCTTCAACGCGCTGTGCCTGGGCGCCACTGGTGCGATTGCAGCCTCGGCCCATGTGCACACCGAGGACTTTGTGGCGCTGTACCAGCAGGTACGCGACAACCAGCTCAGCGAGGCCAGGGCGACTTTTTTCAGGTTGATGCCCCTGATCAACACCCTGTTCATGGAGCCCAACCCCGCGCCGGTAAAGGCGGCGCTGGCGATGCAAGGTTTGATCGCCAGTGAGCTGCGCGCGCCGATGCAAACAGCCAGCACTGGCGTTATAGAGCGGTTGCAGCAGGTTTCGATGCGCGGCGTTTAAGCGTCAACACGCGCTCATGCGCCAAAAAAAGACATCCAACGGACCGCCCGGTTGCGACCGGCGCGATCCCGGCCTATGTTCCAAGCCATGCTTTGCATTTTTGCTGTCCCTCCCCCTACGCCTCTTCCGTACCAGGTGACGACATGCCCACGCTTTCCCGCCCTGCCGTACTCGAATTGATCGGCAACACGCCGCTGGTCAAGGTCAGCCGATTTGATACCGGCCTGTGCACGCTGTTCCTCAAGCTTGAATGCCAAAACCCCGGTGGCTCCATCAAAGACCGCATCGGCCTGGCCATGATTGACGCCGCCGAACGCGACGGCCGCCTGCGCCCCGGCGGCACCATCATCGAAGCCACCGCCGGCAACACCGGCCTGGGGCTTGCGCTGGTCGGCCGGGCCAAGGGCTACCGCGTGGTGCTGGTGGTGCCCGACAAGATGTCCACCGAAAAAGTCCTGCACTTGAAGGCCATGGGCGCCGAGGTGCATATCACCCGCTCCGACGTCGGCAAGGGCCATCCCGAGTATTACCAGGACGTGGCTGCGCGCCTGGCCAAGGACATTCCCGGTTCATTTTTTGCCGATCAGTTCAACAACCCGGCCAACCCGCTGGCTCACGAAACCAGCACCGCGCCGGAAATCTGGGCGCAAACCCAGCACGACGTGGATGCGATCGTGGTGGGCGTCGGCTCGGCCGGCACCCTCACCGGCCTGACGCGTTTCTTCAAACGCGTACAGCCGGAATTGGCCATGGTGCTGGCGGATCCGGCGGGTTCGGTGATGGCTGAATACAGCCGCAGCGGCAGGATGGAAACGCCGGGGTCATGGGCCGTGGAAGGCATCGGCGAAGACTTCATCCCCTCTATCGCCGACCTCTCCAGCGTGCGCCACGCCTATTCCATCAGCGATGAAGAAAGCTTCGACCACGCCCGCCAACTGCTCAAGGCCGAAGGCATTCTCGGCGGCTCGTCAACCGGCACCCTGCTCGCTGCTGCGTTGCGTTATTGCCGCGAGCAGACCGAACCCAAACGCGTGGTCACCTTCGTCTGCGACACCGGCACGCGGTACCTGTCCAAGGTTTACAACGACCAATGGATGAACGACGCGGGCCTGCTCCAGTACAAACACTACGGCGACCTGCGCGACCTGATCGCCCGCCGCTTCGAAGACGGTCGCGTGATCAGCGTGAGCCCCGACGATACCCTGCTCACGGCCTTCCAGCGCATGCGCCTGGCCGATGTCTCGCAACTGCCGGTGCTGGTCGAAGGCCGCGAACTGGTTGGCGTGATCGACGAGTCCGACATCCTGCTGGGGTTGCACCATGACGCCGCCGACTTTTCCATGATCGTTGCCAGCGCCATGACCGACACCTTGCAAACCCTGGCCCCGAGTGCCAGCCTGGCCGAACTGCAGGCGGAACTTGATCGCGGCCTGGTTGCCATCATTGCTGACGCTTCAGGTTTTTATGGCCTGATCACCCGCGTCGACCTGCTTAATCACCTACGGAGATCCCTTGCATGAGTCAGCCCGATAAAAGCGCCTTTGCCACCCGCGTGATCCACGCCGGGCAATCACCCGACCCGACCACGGGAGCGCTGATGCCGCCGATCTATGCCAACTCCACGTATCTGCAAGACAGCCCCGGCGTGCACAAGGGCTTTGACTATGGTCGTTCTCACAACCCCACGCGCTTTGCCCTGGAGCGCTGCGTGGCCGACCTTGAAGGCGGCAGCCAGGCGTTTGCCTTTGCCTCCGGGCTGGCGGCGATTTCCACCGTGCTGGAACTGCTCGATGCCGGCGCGCACATCGTCTCCGGCAACGACCTGTACGGCGGCACCTTCCGCCTGTTCGACAAGGTGCGCCAGCGCAGCGCCGGGCACCGGTTCAGCTTTGTCGACTTGAGCGACTTGCAGGCGTTCGAGGCGTCGTTGCAGGACGACACTCGCATGGTCTGGGTCGAGACCCCGAGCAATCCGCTGCTCAGCCTCACTGACCTGAGTGCAATCGCGCGAATCTGCCGCGACCGCGGCATCATCTGCGTAGCCGACAACACCTTTGCCAGCCCATGGATCCAGCGCCCGCTGGAGCTGGGGTTCGACATCGTGGTGCACTCCACCACCAAATACCTCAACGGCCACTCCGACGTGATCGGCGGCATCGCCATTGTCGGCCATAACCCGGAGCTCGCCGAACGCCTGGGCTTCCTGCAGAACTCAGTCGGCGCGATTGCCGGCCCGTTCGATGCATTCCTGACGCTGCGCGGCGTGAAAACCCTGGCTTTGCGCATGGAGCGCCATTGCAGCAATGCCCTGGAGTTGGCCACCTGGCTGGAAAAACAGCCGCAAGTCTCACGGGTTTATTACCCAGGCCTGGCCTCGCATCCCCAGCACGAACTGGCACGCAAGCAGATGCGTGGGTTTGGCGGGATGATTTCGGTGGATTTGAACAGTGACCTGGCCGGCGCCACACGCTTTCTGGAAAACGTGAAGATCTTTGCCTTGGCCGAAAGCCTGGGCGGTGTCGAAAGCCTGATCGAACACCCGGCGATCATGACCCACGCCAGCATCCCGGCAGCAACGCGGGCGCAACTGGGCATTGGCGACGGTTTGGTGCGTTTGTCGGTGGGTGTTGAAGACGTCGAGGACCTGCGGGCCGACCTGGCGCAGGCATTGGCCCTGATCTAACCCAATCGCCCAAACAATCAAGCCTCAACTGTGGGAGCGGGCTTGCTCGCGAAGGTGGTGGGTCAGTCTGTCTATCCAGTGACTGATACGCCGCCTTCGCGAGCAAGCCCGCTCCCACAGGGGTTCAGCGTCGGGCTCAAATGATGTTGATTGTTCCCACACTCAAAGGTGGGAGCTGGCTTGCCTGCGAAAGCATCACCTCGGTACACCTGAAACACCGAGGTGTCTGCATCGCGGGCAAGCCCGCTCCCACAGGGTTAGCGTCGGGCTCAAATGATGTTGATTGTCCCCACACTCAAAGATGGGAGCTGGCTTGCCTGCGAAAGCATCACCTCGGTACACCTGAAACACCGAGGTGTCTGCATCGCGGGCAAGCCCGCTCCCACAGGGGTTCAGCGTCGGGCTGAATGATGTTGATTGTCCCCACACTCAAAGGTGGGAGCTGGCTTGCCTGCGAAAGCATCACCTCGGTACACCTGAAACACCGAGGTGTCTGCATCGCGGGCAAGCCCGCTCCCACAGGGGTTCAGCGTCGGGCTGAATGATGTTGATTGTCGCCGCACTCAAAGGTGGGAGCTGGCTTGCCTGCGAAAGCATCAGCTCGGTACACCTGAAACACCGAGGTGTCTGCATCGCGGGCAAGCCCGCTCCCACAGGGGTTTACGCGTCAGGCTGAGGTGATATTCGCACGCGCCGCGTGCAGCTTTTTGTAGCTGTCGATCAAGCGCAAATGCCGATCCAGCCCTTCCAGCTTCATGCTGGTCGGCGTCAAGCCATAGAAACGCAGCGTGCCGTTGACCGAGCCGATCACCGCGTCCATGCGCTCATTGCCGAACATGCGGCGGAAGTTGGCCTCGTAATCCGCGAGTTCCAGGTCCTCGTCCAGGTGCATCTCCAACACCGCGTTCACCGCCTGATAGAACAGGCCGCGATCAGCAGTGTTGTCGTTGTACTGCAGGAACATCTCCACGCACTCTTTCGCCTCCTCATATTGCTGCAAGGCGAGGTAGATCAGCAGCTTCAACTCCAGAATGGTCAGTTGGCCCCACGCGGTGTTGTCGTCGAACTCGATGCCGATCAAGGTGGTGATGTCGGTGTAATCGTCCAGCTCGCTTTCCACCAGACGCTCAGCCAGCGCTTTGAGCTCGTCATCGTTGAGGCTGTGCAGGTTGAGGATGTCGGCCCGGAAAAACAGCGCCTTGTTGGTGTTGTCCCAGATCAGGTCATCCACCGGGTAAATTTCCGAGTAGTCCGGTACAAGGATGCGGCAGGCGGTTGCGCCTAGGTGTTCGTACACCGCCATGTAGGACTCTTTGCCCATGCCTTCGAGGATGCCAAACAGGGTCGCGGCTTCCTGGGCATTCGAGTCTTCGCCCTGGCCCGAGAAATCCCACTCAACGAACTCGTAGTCTGACTGGGCACTGAAGAAGCGCCACGAGACCACGCCGCTGGAGTCGATAAAATGCTCGACGAAGTTGTTCGGTTCGGTCACCGCGTGGCCTTCAAAGGTCGGCTGCGGCAGGTCGTTCAAGCCTTCGAAGCTGCGGCCCTGAAGCAATTCGGTGAGGCTGCGTTCCAGCGCCACTTCCAGGCTTGGGTGGGCGCCGAACGAGGCGAATACGCCGCCGGTGCGCGGGTTCATCAAGGTCACGCACATCACCGGGAATTCACCGCCCAGGGACGCGTCCTTGACCAGCACCGGGAAGCCCTGGGCTTCCAGACCTTGAATACCGGCAAGAATTCCCGGGTATTTGGCGAGCACTTCAGCCGGTACGTCCGGCAGGGCGAATTCGCCTTCGATGATTTCGCGCTTGACCGCGCGCTCGAAAATCTCCGACAGGCACTGCACCTGGGCTTCGGCCAGGGTATTGCCGGCGCTCATGCCGTTGCTGAGGTAGAGGTTTTCGATCAGGTTGGACGGGAAGTACACCACCTCGCCATCGGACTGGCGCACGAACGGCAGCGAAACAATGCCGCGTTCTTCATTGCCCGAGTTGGTGTCATACAGGTGCGAGCCGCGCAGTTCGCCATCGCGGTTGTAGATTTTCAGGCAGTAGGCGTCGAGGATTTCAGGCGGCAGCTCGTCTTTGCTGCCCGGCTGGAACCAGCGCTCATCCGGGTAGTGCACGAACGGCGCGTTGGCCAGTTCCTCACCCCAGAACTGGTCGTTGTAGAAGAAGTTGCAGTTGAGCCGCTCGATGAACTCGCCCAACGCCGACGCCAGTGCGCCCTCTTTGGTCGCGCCCTTGCCGTTGGTGAAGCACATCGGCGACTGAGCATCGCGGATATGCAGCGACCAGACGTTGGGCACGATATTGCGCCACGAGGCGATTTCAATCTTCATGCCCAGCCCCGCGAGGATGCCGGACATGTTGGCGATGGTCTGCTCCAGCGGCAGGTCCTTGCCAGCGATGTAGGTGCCCGTTTCAGAAGCAGCATTAGGCATCAGCAACGCCTGGGCATCGGCGTCGAGGTTGTCCACCTCTTCAATCACAAACTGGGGCCCTGCCTGCACGACTTTCTTGACGGTGCAACGGTCGATGGAGCGCAAAATGCCCTGGCGGTCCTTGTCGGAGATATCCGCCGGCAACTCGACCTGGATCTTGAAGATCTGGTTGTAGCGGTTTTCCGGGTCAACGATGTTGTTTTGCGACAGGCGAATATTTTCGGTGGGGATATTGCGCGTTTCGCAGTACAGCTTCACAAAGTACGCCGCACACAACGCCGACGAAGCCAGGAAGTAATCGAACGGACCCGGGGCCGAACCATCGCCTTTATAGCGAATGGGTTGGTCGGCAATCACCGTGAAGTCATCGAACTTGGCTTCAAGCCGAAGGTTGTCGAGAAAGTTGACCTTAATTTCCATGCGGGCACACCAGAACGAGCTAAACAAATTGGCCGCCATTATGAAGATTTTCGCCGGGAAGTCTCAGGGTTTTCCGAATTGGCTGCCGATCGGTGCTAACGTTCCAGCCAACCTCTCGTTGAAGTTGTGCGCCCATGCCCATCACCGACAACCTCCTCGCCTTCACCTTCGCCGCCACTGTGCTGACGCTCACGCCCGGGCTCGACACCGCCTTGGTGCTGCGCACCGCTACGGTAGAAGGCAAGCGTCAGGCGCTGCACGCTGCCCTCGGCATCAACGCCGGTTGCCTGGTGTGGGGCGCGGCGGTGGCTTTTGGGCTGGGCACGTTGATTGCAGTGTCGGAGGTGGCGTTCAACCTGCTCAAGTATTGCGGCGCCGCTTACCTGGCCTGGTTGGGCGTGAACATGCTGCTGCGCCCGCGCCGTTCACTGTCGTCGGCCAACGCTGACGCCAGGCCCGGCGGCAACTGGTTTTTCAAGGGCATGCTGGGCAATGTGCTGAACCCTAAGGTGGGGATTTTTTACGTGTCGTTCCTTCCGCAGTTCATTCCCCAAGGCCATTCGTTGATTGCCTGGACGTTCGGCCTGGTGAGCATTCACGTGGTGTTGGGGCTGGCGTGGTCGTTGGCGTTGATTGGCGCCACCCGGCCGCTGTCCGGCTTCCTGCGCCGAGAAAAGGTCATTCAGTGGATGGACCGCACCACGGGCCTGATCTTCGTTGTATTTGCCGCGCGCCTGGCCTTCAGCAAGCGCTGAGTTCAGGCTGTTTAGCTAACAACAGCCACGCCACCACCACCGACATCGTCACCGCCACGGCGCCTGCCAGGTACACCGACGCTACGTCGGTAGCACCGGCCAAAGCGCCGGCTAGCGGGGTGGTGATCCCTAACGCAATATCGAGGAAGGCCACATAGGCGCCCATGGCCAGCCCGCGCGTTTGCGGGGGCGCACGCTTGATCGCCTCGACACCAAACCCCGGGAACGCCAACGAATAACCGAAGCCGGTCAGCGCTGCGCCCACGTACGCCGTCAGCGGTGAGCCTGCGCCCCAGATCAACAACTGCCCCGCCGCTTCGATCAGTACACAGACCAAGGCGACGACTGCGCCACCGAGCTTGTCCGGCAGGTGCCCGAAGAAGATTCGCGCGCCAATAAATGCAAGGCCAAACGCGGTGAAGGCGAACGACGCGTTGCCCCAGTCCTTGGACGCAAACAGCAGCGCGATAAACGCTGTGATCAGCCCAAAACCGATGCTGGAAAACGCCAGCCCCAGGCCCGGCAACCACACTGTGCCCAGTACTTTGTAAAACGAGGTGCGCCGCTGGCTGGTGGGCGCAACACCCTTGGCCCCCGCGACGATGGCCAGCGCGCACAGCGGCAACAGCAGGGACGCGATGCTGATTCCACTGAACCCCCACTGGCTGTTGATTGCCACGCCCAACGGTGCACCCAGCGCAAATGCGGCATAGATCGCAATGCCGATCCAGGCCATGACCTTGCCGGCGTTTTGCGGCCCGACCAGGCCCATGCCCCAGCCCATCGAGCCGGTGATGATCAGGCTTTCACCCACGGCCAGCACCACGCGCCCGGCGAGCAGAACCCACACCGACAGCGCCGGTGTGTCGACAAACGCCAGCGACGCCAGGTACAGCACACCGGAACTGGCCGCCACCAGCATGCCAATCAACATCGCGCGCTTGGGCCCGCACATGTCGGCAAAATTGCCGGCCCAGGCCCGTGACAGCAACGCCGCCACGAATTGCGCGCCCACCACCACGCCGACCACCAGGGTGCTCATGCCCAAGGTGTGGTTCAGGTGCAGCGCCAGCACCGGCAACTGCAGGCCGATGATCAGGAAGCCGACGAACACCGCCAGGGTGATCGGCAGCATTTTCAGCAAGACAGGTTGAGTCATGAAAACCTTCCGTCAGAGGGTGAAGTAGTCGGCTTGATCAAGGTCTGTGAGCAAGTCCGGGCCGCTGGGCACCCAGCCCAGCAGGTCGCGGGTGCGCGCGCTGGAAACGGCCATGTCGGCCCCGGCCATCATCGCGAACCAACCAAAATGCTCACGCGGCCGGGATTGCACCGGCACACCCAGGCGGCGCCCGATGACCTCGGCGATGGCTTTGAAGGGCACGGCCTCGTCCGCAACCGCGTGGTACACGGCTTGGCCGACGCCCTCCTCCAGCGCCAGGCGGTAGACCCGCGCCGCGTCGGTGCGGTACACGCCCGACCAGCAATTCTCGCCGTCGCCGATATAGGCCGACACGCCCGTCTGCCGTGCCAGGCGAATCAAAATCGGCAGAAAACCATGGTCGCCTACCCCGTGCACCGACGGAGCCAGTCGCACGGTTGCCGCCCGTATGCCACGCTCGGCCAACCGGCGCGCCGCGGGCTCGGATTGGCGCGGGGCGCCAGCGTTCGGTAAGTCACTCTCGAGCGCGCCGCGCGCCAGGCCCGACAAACCCGAGGTCACGATCAGCGGCGTATCCGAGCCTTTGAGCACACTTTCCAGCGCCTCGATCACGCGACGGTCCTGTGCGCAGTTTTCGATGAACCGTGTGAAGTCATGATTGAACGCGGTATGGATGACCGCATCTGCGCTCCAGGCCGCACGGCGCAAAACATCCAGGTCATCCAGGCAGCCGCGCAGCACTTTCGCGCCGGTGGCCGCCAGTGCCTGGGCCTTTTCATCGCTGCGGGCCAAACCGGTGACCCGGTAGCCGGCGCCGATCAGATCCTTGACCACTTCGCAGCCAACCCAGCCGGTG
This sequence comes from Pseudomonas sp. MF08831, assembly GCF_059862645.1. Lineage (NCBI taxonomy): Bacteria > Pseudomonadati > Pseudomonadota > Gammaproteobacteria > Pseudomonadales > Pseudomonadaceae > Pseudomonas > Pseudomonas sp. MF08831. Next base: position 164,075 of record NZ_JCBCUX010000015.1, read on the forward strand.
GCTCCCGTGACAAATACATGCATGAGGTGACTCCTGTTAGCGCAAGCGGATCGAGAGTTCGATGTCGTCGGCAAAGGGCACGGACAGGTAGCCGTTCGCAGGCTCGCGCACGTGCGCCAGGTAATGCGGGCAATAGTCGGTATTGTCGGCTATCACCAGCGCGCCGGGCCGCAGGTGTTTTTGCACCCGGTGCAGCACGTCGCCATACAGGCTCTTGGCGCCATCGAGCAGCAGCAGATCGACCGCTTCCGGCAGATCTGTGGCCAACGTCACCAAGGCGTCGCCCTCACGGATTTCGATCAGGTCGCTGACGCCGCCCTGAATGAAATGCTCGCGTGCCAGGGCGATCTTCGAGGGCTCGAATTCACTGCCAATCAGCACGCCGCCACCGTTGTCGCGCAACGCGGCGGCCAGGAACAAGGTAGAAAGGCCAAACGACGTCCCAAACTCCACGATGGCCCGCGCCTTAGTGCTGCGCGCCAACAGGTACAACAAGGTGCCGGTGTCGCGGGAGACCGGCAGCCACAGGTCTTTGAGCATCGTGTAGAGCGCGAGGTAGTCGGTTTTGCTGTGCATCAGACGGTCGCGCTCTTCACGCGAAACGCTGTTGATGAGAGGGCTGGTGGCCGCATTGGCTTGTGCGTACAGGCGTTCGATCAAGGGCGCCATTGGCGCCGAGGTCAGGGTCGACATGATTGATTTCCGTGAGGTTGGGACTAAGATGCGACTAATTCGTCGCATTAAAAGTATGCGAGTGATTCGTCGCATTCGCTATTCGCGTTAGCCCCGCCGCTGGAGCCCTTGATGACAACCCGCCAGACCGCCCGTATTTCCTCACGCAAACAGCCACAACAGGCGCGTTCCACCGAGCTGGTGGCGGCGATCCTGCAAGCAGCTATTCAGGTTTTGGCCAAGGAAGGCGCCACGCGTTTCACCACCGCACGCGTGGCGGAAAAAGCCGGCGTGAGTGTCGGTTCGGTGTACCAGTACTTCCCCAACAAGGCGGCCATCCTGTTCCGACTGCAGAGCGATGAGTGGCAGCAGACCACGCAGATGCTGCGCGACATTCTGGATAAAACCGACGTTGCGCCGCTTGAGCGCCTGCGCACCCTGGTGCATGCGTTTATTCATTCCGAATGCGAGGAAGCGCAGATGCGCGTAGCGCTGAACGACGCCGCGCCGCTGTATCGCGATGCGCCCGAAGCCGTGGAAGTGCGCGCGGCAGGTCAGCGCGCCTTTGAGACGTTCATGCTTGAATTGCTACCCGATGTGCCTGCTGAACGCCGAGCACTGGCCTGCGATTTGATCCTGACCACGCTCAGCTCGGTGGGTAAGGATTTTTCCGGCAGCCCACGTACGGCGGCGGAAATAGCTGTTTACGCCGATGGAATGGCTGATATGTTTCGCGCCTATGTAAACGCACTGAATCTGCTGTAAAGCACTTATCTCCAGCAAAGGAATGCCCATGGACTTCTTCAAGAAGTTGTTCGGTATTGCCAAAAAACCTGACGCCGAAGCGGCCCTGTCCGCGCCGACTGAACCTGTTGAGCCGGTTGAAACAGCAGCAGATGCAGCCAATATCGCCGCGCGCCTTGCCAGCGGCGATTGCCTGGACCGTCACTGGCAGACCGTGGGTCGCGTGGAACAGGCCGTGCTGACGTACATGATCAGCCCAAGCTTTATCGGCGGTCCTCATTGGCCCTCCACCCGCCAGGCGTACCGCGTGGTGCGCCGTGATGAATCCATCGTCCTCGCCACCGAAGGCCTGTCCGACCCCTTCGACGATGCAGAAGGGCTGGGCAATGGGTTTGAGATGGAATTGTTCCTGGAAACACCGGATATCCCCGACGACGCCCGTGGCGAGCCGGGTGATGTCGACCCTTTGCGTCGCAGTTGGGCGTTCGAGCTGCTCGAACACGTCGCCAAGACCGTGGCTAACGCGGGCGGCATTACCCACCAGTTGGACAATCACGGCGTACTGTCTTTGGAACTGCCAGGGTTCAGCCTGTCACATCAGATGAGCGATCAAGTGCCCACGCTGTTCGTCACCGAAGACGACGCCGCCGGTGTGCTGCTCGGTGGGCCCGAACCAGACTTCCCTACCCGCCTTGAAGACATGCCGCTATCGCCGGTGCGACTGGTGCCGGTGGTGTTGATTACCGCGTCGGAGCTTGAGTATGTGCGTGCAGGTGGGCGTGCGGCTCGAGAGGACCTGGTGGCGCGTTTGAACGCCGCCGGCGTAGGGCATACCAGCACCTTGTATCGCCAAAGCGTGGTATGAGGGAGCGTTGCGCCGCCGCGACGATTGTTTAACGAAGCCATAACTGAAGGTACACAAACGGCGATTTAACGCACCTGCGCGTGGTGGGAGCATCGGCAACCATGATTTCGCTATTGCGTGTGTTCCCTCGCCACCTGCACCCTTGCTTTCCGAAGGCGCGTGCGCGTCCCTGCGAAAACCCGCTGTTCAATATCATCCTGGCCTTCTGGGCGCTGTGGCATTGCCGTCATGCGCGTCCGCCCGATGCACGCCTCTGATCAAGTCGAAACGCCTCGCCGGCATTCATTTTTCAGAAGGATCATTCCATGACCGCAGCCATGCGCCCTGTCATCGGTGCTGCCCAGCGCAGCGCTTCGTATTACACCGCCAGCCTCAACGACGCTACCCAGTACCCGACCCTGCAAGGCCAGGTCAGCGTTGACGTGGTGATTATCGGCGGCGGCTTCACCGGCGTTGCCAGTGCCGTCGAGCTGGCTGAACGCGGGCTCAAGGTCGCGGTTGTCGAAGCCAACCGGATCGGCTGGGGCGCCAGCGGGCGCAATGGTGGGCAAGTCACCGGCAGCCTGTCGGGCGATGAGGCCATGCGCGAGCAAATGCGCAACCGCCTGGGCACGTAGGTGGACGACTTCATCTGGCACTTGCGCTGGCGTGGTCACGAGATCATCGAGCAACGCGTGAATACGTACGCCATTGACTGCGACCTCAAGCACGGCCACTTGCACGCGGCGATGAAGCCCTCGCACCTGAGCGAACTGCGTGCTTTCCACGACCAGGCACAACGGCGCGGCATGGGCGATCAGGTCAGTCTGCTCGATCAGGCCGCTATGCGTGAGCATCTGGACAGCCCGTTGTACCTCGGTGCGCTGAAAAACACGCGCAACCTGCACGTGCATCCACTGAACCTATGCCTGGGCGAAGCCCGCGCGGCGCACAGCCTGGGCGCGTTGATTTATGAGAATTCCGCGGTGCTGGAAATCGTGCATGGCGACCGGCCTGCCGTGATCACCGCCCTTGGCCGCATCGACGCGCGCCAGGTGCTGCTGGCCGGCGACGTGTACCACAGGCTCGAACCCAAACAGCTCAAGGGTAAAATCTTCCCGGCCATGGGCGGCATTGTCACGACCGCGCCGCTGGGCGCGCTGGCGCAGCAGATCAACCCACAGGACCTGGCGGTGTACGACTGCCGGTTCGTGCTCGACTACTACCGCCTGACGGGCGATGGGCGCTTGCTGTTCGGTGGCGGCGCAAACTATTCCGGGCGCGACTCACGCGACATTGCCGCAGAGCTGCGCCCATGCATCGAGCGAACGTTTCCCGCGCTGAGGGGGGTAGACATCGAGTTCCAGTGGAGTTGTGCGATGGGCATTGTGATCAATCGCATCCCGCAGTTGGGCAAGCTCTCAGAGCATGTCTGGTACTGCCAGGGCTACTCGGGGCATGGCATCGCCACCAGCCACATCATGGGCGAGATCATGGCCGAAGCGCTGACCGGCACGCTGGAAAAGTACGACACGTTTGCCGGCTGCAAACACATCAAGGTGCCGCTGGGCAATGTGTTCGGCAACCCGATGCTGGCGGTGGGCATGTGGTACTACCAGATGCTCGAGAAGCTGCGCTGACCCACTCAGGGTTGAGCGGGTTGCTTGCGGTACATGCCGTTGAAGAACGTGGCATTGTCCGGCGCCGAGTTGTGCTCGATCACCGCGAAATTTTTCACCAGTTGAATGTGGTACGGGCCGTTTGAAGGGGGTGCCAACGGCTCACGCACGATGATCAGGTTCTCGGTTTCCATTGGCCCCGTGTAGCCGCGCGGCATGCTGGAGTTTCCGCCGAACTCGGTGGGCGGGACTTCTTCCTGGGTGTAGGCGCCCAGCCGTACCAGCTCGCCGTTGCGCATTTTCCAGCGGGTAGAACAGATCCAGCAACAATCGCGGTCCACTTGGGAGAGCAAAATGCCCTCTGAGGGACTGAGCGAGAACATGCCGCTGCTGGTCTCCCAGGCCAGCTTGGTCAAGGGCGCGTTGATTACCCAACGCTGGGTTTGCGGGTCTTGCAGCTAAACATCGAACATCGGTTTGTAGCGCTGGGTGGGGTCGTTGCCATTGCGAATCGCCAGGTCCTGGCGGCCGTTCTGGTCGAAGTCGGCGAAATACAGCAGGCTGAACGGCCCAAGCAGCCCATTGTCGGTCTTGCCATGTTGGTCCACCGGCACATTGGCGGCCGGCGAGTGCAACTGGTGGGGGGCCGTTTCAGGCGCCCTTACTGGGCGATACCCACCACGTCATTGCACACCGGCTACCGGCTTCAAAGCCGTGGGCGTACTCATCGGCCAGGATATCTGCCAGGCGCTTGTCCCCTTGCTGCTGGAAACCCAGGCGGCTGTAAAACGGCGCGTTCCACGGCACATGCTTGAACGTCGTCAGTGTCACCGCACGCAGTGGATAGGAACGCGCACAGTCCATCGCTGTTTCCACCAGTTTGCGCCCCCATCCCTGGCCTTGTATGGATTGCGCGACGGACACTTCATGAATATGCAAAGCATCGCCCTGGCGTTCTGCGCTGAGGAAACCCTGTGGCTGGGCGTCAGCATCGACGACCACCCAACAGGTCGATAGTCCGATCAGTTGGCGATGGCGTTCAACGCTCATCGTGGGGGTGTCCGCCAGCCAGCTCAAGCCATCGATATGACGGAATACGTGAGCGGCGCTCAGCTCAACGTTGGGCAATAGCGGCGCGTCATCGGCAAGCGCCGGGCGAATGTGTACAGGCATGAGTTCTCAGGTCCGTGGCTGGCAGGTGAATCAGGGCTGTTTGCGGTACATGCCCGTGAAGTAGTCCGGGCTGTCCGGCGCCGAGTTATGTTCGATCACCGCGAAGTTTTTCACCAGTTGGATGTGGTACGGGCCCACGCGCTGCGAGGCCAGCGGCTCTCGCACGATGATCAGGTTTTCGGTTTCCATCGGCACCGTATAGTGCGCCGTCGCGATCGCTTTGGCGCTCGCGGTGTCTTTCAGGGTGAGGGTGATTTCTGCCAGTTCCCTGCCCTGGGCATCGCGCTCGGGCAGGACTTTCAGGTCGAGGTCGCCGTCGCGGTCCAGGAAGTCACTGCGCATCTGGTAGTGGCCGCTGCGCTGGTCACGCGCGACTTCGTCGAGTTTGGTGTAGTCCGGTTCCTGGTACTCATCGTGCAATTGGATCGCCAATTCGCGGTCGTCGCCCCTGGCGCCGCTGACCCAGGTGCCGCCATAGTCTGTGGAGATCCGCCAGATGCCGGTTTGATGGCCGTCGTCGGTGTATTCATGCAGGTTGAGAAAAGGCTCACCGTCATAGTCTGCTCTCGAACCAATCAATTTGATCGGCGCACCGCTGCCACTCTTGGTGTATCGCAACTCACCAATCACCACCGCGCCCTGGTCCTGGTACCAGATTTCGACCGGGATCTTGCCGTTGAGCGTGCCGACCAACCGGCGTGCATCTTCGTTGACGGGGCCCTCCAGCCTCGGGGTTTCCAGCCATTGGCCGGCCTTCCATTCGCCGGTGGTACGCAGCATATAGCCGCGGGGCATGCTGGAGTTCTGGCCAAATTCGGTGGGCGGGACCTCTTCCTGTGTATACGAACTCAGCTGCACCAACTGACCGTCGCGCATTTGCCACTGCGCCGAGCGCGTCCAGCAGCAACCACGATCTGTTTGCGAATGGATAACGCCGTCCTGCGCGTTGACCGAAAACATCCCGCCGGAGGTTGCGTTAGCCAACTCGGTCAGCGGCTCATTCAGCACCCATTGGGTTTTCTGCGGGTCTTGCAGGTACACATCGTAGTTGTACTGGAAACCTTCATCGGCGCCGTTGCCATTGCGGATCGCCAGGTCCTGGCGGCCATCAGCGTTGATGTCGGCAAAGTACAGCAAGCCGTACTGCCCAACCAAATGATCCGGGTCAGTTTTGCCGTTGCGCAGCGGTACGTTTCCGGCCGGGGTCTGCAACTGCTGGAGGACTTCGAGGGTGTTTTTGTCGCGCACGGTGATCAGTGCCGGTGCCGGTTGATCCAGCGCTTCGGGCACTTCGGGGAATAGCACTTCGACCAGGTAGTTACCGCTGGGGTCATTGACCGAGAACGAGCGTGGTTCGGCCATGACCGGCAACGCGAGGGTCATGGAAAGGATCACACCGCAACGTAGCGCGCGCATCCAGAGCATCCTTGCTGAAATTGGGGGCCGCAGTGTAAAGGCAAACAGCGACGGGTTCGAACAAATCCCTGTTGGCGTGCCTGCAATCGCTGGTATGTTCGCTCCAGATCAGCAAAAGGATGTGCCATGGAACCGTTAGCGACGAACGCAGCATTGGTAATCATCGACATGCAACAGGGCATGAACCATCCCAAGCTTGGGCGCCGCAACAATCCAGAGGCTGAGTTGCACATGCAGCAGCTTCTGGGCGCCTGGCGGCAGTCACAACGCCCGGTCGTGCATGTCCGGCATATGTCGCGCACGCCTGGCTCGGTGTTTTGGCCAGGCCAGCCGGGCTGTGAATTCCAGGAAGCGCTGGCGCCGCTCACGCATGAGCACGTGCTGGAGAAAAACGTGCCGGATGCGTTCGCGGTCACCGGCCTGGAGCGCTGGCTGCAGATACGCGCGATCAGGCAGTTGGTGATCGTCGGCGTGATCACCAACAACTCCGTCGAGTCTACGGCGCGGTCCGCCGGCAACCTGGGTTTTGACGTGATCGTGGCGGCAGACGCTTGCTATACGTTTGATCAAACCGACTTGTCGGGGCGGCTCTGGCCTGCCGAGGATGTGCATGCGCTGTCGCTGAGTAACCTGGCGATGGACTACGCCCGGGTCATGGACACACTCGATATCCTTGCCGCGGCTTAAGCGGCAAAAATGCCCGCGTTGACCAGCATTTCAATCAGTCCCTGGGGCCATACCGTGTCCTCGGTCGATCGCAACGCCTGAGCGGACCACCAGCGATGGTCCGCCATCACCTGCGTCTCTTGCGGCGTCCACTCTGCCCTGGAAAGCGCCTCGCTCGCGACGTGAACAATAAAGTAGTGCTCAATCGCCAATACCGTTTCACCGCTGGGCAGCATCAATTCGAAGCTGCTTTGTGCCACTGGCGCTTCAACAGTGCTGAGCACAATGCCTGTCTCTTCGCGCAGTTCGCGCAGAGCTGCCGCGTGGAAGGTTTCGCCCTCCTCGACGCCGCCGCCGGGCGTGGCCCAGTAATCCCTACCGGCCAGGGCGCCGTCTTTATGCACAAACCTGAACAGCAGCACTTCATCCGCCGGGTTTATAACCAACAATCGTGACGCCTTTCGCTCGCGCATTCGCTTTATTCCTTGCTTGAAATCGGGTGCTGATGGGCTTGCAGATAGGCCCGTAACAGCAGTGTGGTCTGCTGCTCAAGTCCTGCTTCGAACGCGGGCGATGCATTGCCTTCGAGCAGGGTCCGTACCGGGCCGACGATAGCGCTCAGGGAAATCCCGGCGGTCAGGATCGGGTCTTCAAAATGCGCATCCGGCGCCGTCTCCAGCATGGCGGCGATCACCGCCACCATGCGCGTGTTGATGCGCGCGACCAATTCGGCACCGCCCCGCTCGCCCGCAATGGCATACAACGCCTTGGAAACGCCCTGGTCGCGCAACTTGGCGGTGACCAACGCGCTGACCAGGCCGCACGCCATTTCCGCCACCGGCCTGCCTTGGTGCCGGTCGCACGCCAACTCAACCGCTTCGGCCACCCACTCGAGGTGTTTTTGCAGTACGGCGGCAAGCAGCGCGTCGCGGTTGGGGTAGTACTGGTAGAGACTGCCCACCGACATGCCAGCGCGCTCAGCCACTCGGGTGGTGGTGCAGCGGATCAAGCCCTGCTGGGTCAAAACCTGAAGCGTTGCGGTGTGCAGTGCCTCGACGGTGGCGACTGAGCGCGCCTGAACCGCTGATTTTCTTGGCTTTAAGGTGGCTTTGACGGTGCTCATGGAATGCGAATTCCAAAATCTGAAGGATCCTTCATATTAGAGCCTTACTCAGATGAAGCAAGGGTGATGGCTATGACGGGCTTGGCAAACAGCGGCACCTTCACATTGGGCGACCGCCAAGTGAACCGCATCGGTTACGGCGCGATGCAATTGGCAGGCCCCGGCGTATTCGGCCCGCCCAAGGATCGAGCGGCCGCGCTGGCCGTACTGCGCGAGGCCGTCGAAGCCGGCGTGAACCACATCGACACCAGCGACTTCTACGGGCCGCATATCACCAATCAGCTGATTCGCGAGGCGCTGCACCCTTACCGCGATGACCTCACCCTCGTCACCAAGATCGGTGCCCGCCGTGACAGCGAAGGTGGCTGGCATGCCGCGCCTTCGAGGGAAGCGCTGATACAGGCCGTGCATGACAACCTGCGCAACCTGGGCCTGGATGTACTGGACGTGGTCAATTTCCGCGCGTCCCACAACCTGATGGGCCCCGGCGAGGGCTCGAACGAAGCGTCATTGACTGCGCTGGCAGAACTGCAACAGCAAGGCCTGGTGCGCCATATCGGCATCAGCAACGTGACGCCGACGCAGGTGGCCGAGGCGCGCAACATCGTCAAGTTCGTGTGCGTGCAGAACCTGTACAACATCGCGCATCAGCACGATAACGCCCTGATCGACGAGTTGGCACAGCAAGGCATTGCCTACGTGCCGTTCTTCCCGCTGGGCGGTTTCACACCGGTGCAGTCATCGACACTGACGCGTGTTGCACAGCGGCTGGGCGTGACGCCCAAGCAGCTGGCGCTGGCGTGGCTGCTGCATCGCTCACCGAACATTTTGCTGATTCCCGGCACCTCGTCGGTGGCGCACTTGCATGAAAACCTGGCGGTGGGCGAACTGGTATTGACCGATGAGACTGTGGCTGAGCTGAATGCCATCGCGCACTGAACCACCCGCTATGTGGGCACCCCGTCATCGAGCCGGCGTGCCCTTTCGCCAAGTCTTTCGACCAGCCTGACCAAATAACCGTCCGGGTCCTGCACGAGAAACTCACGCTGCCCGACCTCGACCTCACCGGCCCTGTACCAGACATCCTTGCAGGGTTTGAACACGGGATACGCCACAGCATCGAGCCGCTCAATGAGCGGACCAACCGCCGCCACATCAATCTGCAGATTCATACCGCGCCCCAGCGGCAGGTCCAATGCCGCCGTTTGCCACTGATTGGCGCGCGGGTCGATTTGCTCGAGCATCACCTGCGCGCCGTTGAGGTCAAGGTAGGCAAAGCCTTCTTCCAAACGCTGGTAAGCCACCGTGAAGCCAACCCATGACACCCAGAATTCGAGGCTGGCATTCAGGTCAGTGACCATCAATTCCGGGACCAGCTTATTTCTTTGCATCATCATCCTGCGTCCAGTGTGGAGGTCAGCAATTGCGCGAGCTTCTTGCGCAGGTCACCGTGCTGCTCTTCAGCGTAAGGCGGTGCCGTTTTCCAGTCGTAGAACCATGCGGGCATCGTGCGCTTTTCGTCCGGCTCCGTGGCGTAGCGAGGGAAAATATGGCTGTGCAACTGCGGCTCCGAGTTTCCCAAAATCTCGTAATTGATGCGCAACGCACCGGTGGCGGCCAACAGGGCATCGCCGATGCGCGCCATGTCGAGCAGGTAGGCAGCGCGGGCGTTGGCGTCCAGGTCATTGAGGCTGGCGACCACGGGATCGGGCAGCAGCAGGCAGTAACCGGGCAAAAACTGTACGTCGCCCATGACCGCCCAACCCGAGGCCATGCGGCAGATAACCTTGTCGTTGGCACCCTTGCGGGCCAGTTCTACGCGGTGTGAAATCAGCGGCATGCATTGTCCTTAATGACGCAGGCAAGAAAGTGACAGGCTATGTGAACCGGGCGCATCCATGCAAACATAGGCCGGGCTGACGCTGTTAGCCCAGCAACCGAACGGGTGCACGCCCTGCCGACTGACGAGTGACTCCGATAAACATTGCAGCGCAGCCAACGTGGAATAGCCCGATGCAAATGACCTGTCTGCATACCGCTTCCAGCAATATCAAGGTCTTCGATGCCGCCGCAGACAAGCTGGGGATCGCGCCCAATGTTCTGCATCATGAAGTGCGCGCAGACCTGCTCGCCGCCGCCGAACAGGCCGGTGGCCTGACCGTGGACATTGCCAACGCAACCGCCTCGGCACTGCGCCTGCTCGCGCTTGAGGCCGACGCCGTGTTGCTCACCTGCTCGACCTTGGGCCCGGTGGTCGACGGGCTTTCACCAGGCACAGCCATTTTACGTACTGACCAGGCACTGGCCTTCGCGGCGGTTCAGGCAGGCGGCAACATCGCTGTCCTGTGCGCCGTGGAAACGACACTGGAACCCACCGCTCGCCTGTTCCGGCAGGCCGCGCAACTCACCCGCGCGTCGGTGGATGTGCAATGGGTGCCAGGCGCGTGGGCGCTGTTTAAGGCAGGCGATCTGGACGGCTACCTGGCCGTCATCGCGGACGCGGCCAATCGCGCCTATACGAACGGCGCGTCCACCGTTGCACTGGCCCAAGCCTCCATGAGTGGCGCCGCCGCGCGGGTCACCGCAGGGCCGCCGCCCCTCACCAGCCCGACGGCAGGCCTGAGTGCCGCCCTGCAAATCCTCCTCAAGGGTCGATGACGGGCGGCAGTTAGCAGGCCTTTTCCAGCAGCACCGGCGATAGCCCGACCTGCAACAAGTAAGCCTCCAGCGATTGGAGGCTGCTCGACGAAACAATCGCGCCGACATAGCCATCGGGACGCACCAGCACCCACTCGCCAGGCGCCAGTTCGTAAGCGTCTTGAAACTGCCCTTGCTCATCGATTACCTCACCGTGTGCATCAATGAGGTGGATATGCAGACCGGCCCGAGGCAACACCAAGCCGGGTGCAACGCCGTATCCCAACAGCGTCCAATGCGCGCCCTTGAACAGATCAAACAGGCGCAGTGATTGCCCGCCGGCGCCACGCAGTCGCGCATCCGGCGCACGGTTGCCGACGCGTTCGGCGTGCCCCAGCGCGAGTGACGATTGCGGGTAACCGAGGTCGAGTTGATGCACGTCCCTGCCCCGGCGCATGTCGCCGCGTTGCATGCCCTGGAGCAACTGGGTCGACAAGCCCAGCACCGAAGCGGCTATCGGGCGCCGCTCTTGTTCGTAAGTGTCGAGCAGCGTTTCAGGTGCACCGTTGGCCACCGCCGCCAGTTTCCAGCCCAGGTTGTAGGCATCCTGCACGCTGGTGTTGAGCCCTTGACCGCCGGTGGGTGGATGAATGTGCGCAGCGTCGCCGACTAAAAATACCTGGCCGACGCGGTAGTGATCGGCCAAGCGGGCATTCATGCTGTAAGCCGACGCCCAGGACACGGCGTGCACCTGGATGTCATCGCGCCCGGTGCGTTTTGCGATGAATGCTGTCAGCCCTTGGGCGCTGAGGTCGACCTGAGCCTCGAGCGCAATTGGCGCCTGAATCTGGAACAGCTCGGTGCCGGCCAGAGGGCACACGGCGACCTGCCGCAGCAGGTCGCCTTCGCCGAAGCGGTGCCAGCAGTCCCGCGTAAGCCCCGACAACTGCACATCGGCGACCAGCGCACGCACGCCCAGCGTCTTACCCGCAAACCCGACTTCAAGGGCGTGACGCACAAAACTGCGGCCGCCGTCGGCGCCCACCAACCAGCGCGCACGCACTGATTGCGTGCCTGCCGCGCTGGCCAGTTGTACGCTGACGCCCTCGTCATCCTGTTCGAATGCCACCAGCTCGCAACCAAACTCCGGCCGATGACCGAGCTCGAGCAAGCGTTCGCGCATCACGCGTTCGGTCAGAAATTGCGGCACCATCAACGGTTGTTGATACGGCTCGGCCGCCGTCGAGGCGTTGCGCTCGATGGAATCGGCCTCGGTGTAGCTGCCATCGTCGCGGTAGCGCCGCTCAGTCGGATAGACTCCACCCACGGCGAACAGGCGATCCAGAATCCCGAGGTCTTCGAAAATTTCCTGTGACCGCGGCTGGATGCCCTTGCCACGCGAGCCGTGAAAAGGCTCGGCGTTTTTTTCGACCAGGCGGAACGTGATACCCCGTCGCGCCAAGTCGATCGCCAAGGTCAGACCGGCCGCGCCGGCACCACAAATCACTACATCGACAGCGCATCGCTCGTTCATACGGATCACCTATATGTGCAATACGCACATATTAAGACGGAGAGACACAGTGTCAACAAAAAGCGTGCAAAACGCACATATGAGCGCACAACTGCGTGACTTGCACGGCTCGCTCGTGGAGATCGTTGGGGTGATGAACCGCCCGCAGCGTGACGAAGCAATGGTGCGCGAGGCCGGGATTTCCCTGGACCGCGCGTTGTTTCCGCTGCTGGTGCTGGTTGAACGGCTGGGCCCGATTGGCGTGGTCGAACTGGCCGACCGCGTGGGCCGCGACTACACCACCGTGAGCCGCCAAGTGGCAAAACTGGAAAGCCTTGGCCTGATCCTGCGCCAGGAAAGTGCCGTGGACCGGCGTGTACGCGAGTCAGTCATCACCGAAAAGGGCAAGGCGATGACCGACCGCGTGGATGACGCCCGCGAGCGCATGGGTGTGTCGATCTTCTCGACCTGGGAGGAAGGCGATTTCGAAAACCTGGTACGCCTGATGCGCAAATTCGCCGAGGACATCAAGGACGATTCGATACGGGCAACCAAAGGTCTACGCTGACAACCCTCGGGCAAGGTTCACCAGGGTAACGTCACGCCGTGCCGATCCGTGAACGTCAGGCCGGGCACACCGGCGTGCCCTTCCACGGTGTCCACCACCAGAGGGATGCTTTCGCCGATCTCGAGCAGCGCACCGGGGCCGCCCATTTGCGTGCGCACCCAGCCGGGCGCGACCAGCAGATAGGCCAGGGAGTCGCCCTGATGGCGGCTATAAAAGGTCTTCATCAACATGTTCAAGGCGGCCTTGCTGGCGCTGTACAACTCCCATTGGCCGCGATTGCCTGCAACGCTGCCGAGTTCCGATGACATCACTGCCACGACGCCGTTGCGCTCGACATTGCCATGGAACAGCTCGACCGCGCGCATCGGGCTCAACGCATTGGTAAGCAGCATGTCGACAAAGTCCTGTTCGTCGACCTGCAGCGTGTTCAACTCATTGGCTTTGCAGATGCCCGCATTGATAAACAGCGTGTTCAGGCGATAGGCCGCCAACCGGCCCTGCAGCGCACGCACCGACGCCAGGTCGGCGATGTCGACGTGCTCAAGGGTCAATTGCTTGGGGTAACAAATCTTCAGGTTCTCCAACGGCGCGCAATCGCTGCGGTACGTAGCAATGACGTGGTGACCGCGTGCGCAATATTCTTCGGCGAGGGCCAGGCCGAGCCCACGTGAAGCGCCGAGGATCAAACAGGTTTTGTGGCTCATGACAACGTTCCTTCACACTTGGCTGACAGGCCGGCAGTGAAGCATCGCGCTTGGCGCGCCTTCAATATCCCAACCGTCATGGGGCAAGTGCTGCCACGTCATCAATCGAATGGGCGTGTTCTGCCGCTCGCACCCACAGAACAAAAACTATTTTTGTTGTACACAAAATACCGCTAAAAATTTACCACCCAGGAGCCGAAACAAGCAGTGATAGCAAATCGCCGCCTCTCAAGCCGAGACGATGATTTGGCCGCCCTCCCTGCCGATGCTCGTCTCGATGAAAATAAAAAATAAGCTGGTACTCGCGTTCGTCTCCGTGGCCTTTATCCCGGTCAGCCTGGTCGCGCTGATCTGCGTGATGAACACACGAACCCAGGCGGTGGAGCAATTCATCGACGGCAGGACCCGCGAAATACGCCAGATCGATGGCAACATCCGGCAATTCTTCGAGGGCACACTGCAGAACGTCGACCAAATGTCCGCCGATCCTGTATACACTTCGGTGAATACGCTCAAGAATTATCAGCCTGCCAATGCCGCCAGCCAGCCGCTGCCGGCCCAGGCTCAGCAGGTCATTGACCAATTCGCACGCTTTGGCGCCACCCACCCTTCGGCGGCGATTCTGTCCATCGGCCTGGAAGACGGCACCTACGCCAAATGGCCCGATGACCCGCAACTGTCCCAGTACGATCCGCGTACCCGCCCCTGGTACAAGGCCGCGATGGCCAGCCCCAACAAAACCGTGCGCACCCCTGCTTATTATTACGACAAGGATGACGTGGCCCTGGTGGGCACCGCGCGCGCGCTGCTGGACACCACCGGCAAGGCCAAGGGTGTGTTCGTGGTGAGTGTGTCGCTGAAGAACCTCACCGAGTTGCTCAAGAGCATCAAGCTGGGTGAAAGCGGCTACGTGATGCTGATCGAAGACGGCGTGGTGCTGGTCGACCCGCGCGATGCCGCGCACAACTTCAAGCCGCTCAAAGCGCTCGGCGCGCCTTATGCGCGCCTGGCCGAAACGACCCAGGGTTCCACCGAGGTGGTCATCGATGGCGTGCGCTACATGGCCAACGTCTGGACCTCGCCCGGCCTCGGCTGGCGCTATGTCGGGCTGATCGAATACAACGAGGTGATGGCGGCTGCCAGGCGCATGACTTACCTCACCGCAGCCATTGTGGCGGTGCTGGTGTTGATCTTCGGGCTGATTGCAGCCGCGTTTTCCAAGGTGATCGTCAAGCCGATCGGCCAGGTCAGCACCGGTTTGCAGTCCATTGCCCAAGGCGAAGGCGATCTGCGCCATGAATTGCAGGTGCAGGGCAAGGATGAAACCGCCGAACTGGCTGGCTGGTTCAACCAGTTTCTCGCTGCTATCCGTCAGCTGATCCAGCATATCGGCGCGGCCTCGACCAACTTGCAGGACGCCTCACGGGTCAACAGCCAGGTGGCGCACAACATGAACGAAGCCGCTGGGCGCCAGCGTGAGGCGGTGGAACTGGTATCCACCGCGTTCAACGAAATGGTCGCCACCGCCAACGAGGTCGCGCGCTCCTGCAGCGGCGCGGCAGAGTCGGCCGAGAACGGCCATCGCCGCGTGGCCGAGGGCAAACAGCAGATCGAAGTCACCACCGATAACGTCAACCGCCTGGGCCGCCGCCTCACCGAGTCGTCCCAGGCGATGGTCGAGTTGGAAGCCGGCAGCCGCAGCATCAACCAGATCCTCGGCACCATTCGCGCCATCGCCGAACAGACCAACCTGCTGGCGCTCAACGCGGCGATTGAAGCCGCCCGCGCCGGTGATCAAGGCCGTGGGTTTGCCGTGGTGGCCGATGAAGTGCGTGCGTTGGCCAAGCGCACCTCGGACTCCACTGGCGAGATCGAGCAACTGCTCGGCACCCTGGGCAGCAAGACCGAAGAAGTCACGCAAAAGATGAGCAGTTGCCTGGACCTGTCACGCGCCAGCGTGTCGTCGATTGAAAACGCGCGAGACAGTTTTGAAGGCATTCAGCTGTCGGTGAATGAAATCCGCGACCAGAACCTGCAGATTTCCGCCGCCGCCGAGGAGCAACACAGCGTCGCCGAAGAGATCAACCGGCACATCCAGCAGATCTATGACGAGGCGCGACTGGTCGAAAGCCTGGCCCATTCAGCCCAGGACGATTCGGGGCGATTGGCAGGTTTGTCGGATGAGCTGAACGCCTTGGTGGGACGCTTCAAGTCCTAAAGCGTGCGACTTTGGAAGTCTGCAATCTGCTGCCACATCGCCGCCGGATTGGAATACATCGGAAAGTGCCCGCACTGGGCAATCGGCGCCAGGCGCACGCCATTGGCCTGGATGTGCGGCAAGTAGGAGAGCGTGGCGTTCTGCTCGCCGTACATGAACATCGTCGGGCACGGCAGCCCGAGGAACTTGCCCATCAGGTCGGCGTGGTCCGACAGCTCGACCATCGACGCGAAGATCCCGCGCACTGCGCCGGCTCGTACTTTATGGCGCAGGCTCGCCGAATACAGCGCGCTGGCATACGCCGGTGCCTGGCGCGTGCGGTCGATGAAAGCGCTGAAAAACGCATCGGGATCATCGGCCGGGAAATCGACGATTTGCCGGCTGAGGAAACAATCCTCGGGGGCGATATTGCCTTCGATGTCGGTGAAGCTCAGTACCCGCTCCGGAAAACGATGCGCAAGCAGCAATGCGGTCAAACCGCCCATCGAGTGGCCCACCAGATGGAAGCGCTCGACATCGAAATGCTCCAGCACCTGCAAAGCCGTCTCCAGCAGGAAGGGAATGCAAATCTTCGACAGATCGGCGCACTCGCTTTCACCGCAACCGGGCGCGTCAAAAGCGACAACGGCATGCCCGTCGAACGCTGGCTGCAGGACGATATCGGCGTAGTCTTCCTTGGTCGAACCAAACCCATGCAAAAACACAATGGGCGCGCGCGTGCCACTGCGATACAGCGCAGCGATGCTCAACGCAACGCCGTCTACCGTCAGCGGCACAGCGGTGTGGACAAACGACATGGTGGGCACTCCTTGAACAGACAGGCAGCGCATTTCAAGGCTTTCCCGGCCTTATGTAAATGACGGATAACAGAACAGACTCATACGCCAATCGTATGAGCCTGCAAGTGCGCGATCACCTGCGTGACCAACGGATTGGGCCGTTCGCTATTCCACGCCACCGCCGTCGTCACCACGTTGAGCTTTTGTGTCAACGCGCGCAGCACCACATTGTCCGGTGCAAGTTTCTTCAGGGATGCCGGCACCAGGGCGATGCCCTGGCCACAGCTGACGAACGCGATTTGCGATGCCACGGAACGCACCTCATGCAGCACGCGTGGCGAAAACCCGCTGGCGCGACACGTGGCGATCAGGTTGTCGAAATACACCGGGCTGACCCTGCGCGAGAACATCACCAGTGGCTCGCTGGCCAGGCTCGACAGACTGATGCGAGTGCGCGTTGCCAGCGGGTGGTCGCTGGGCAAGGCCACCATCAGGCGATCCTCGAGTAATGGCAGCGACTGGATCGCGGGGCCCAGGTCGCCGTCGAGCCGCGCAAAGGCCAGGTCGATATCCCCCGCCTCCAGAGCGGGCACGGCCTCGACACTGTCAATCTCGCGCACCGACACGGTGAGGTGCGGGTAGTGCTGTTTGAGTTGGTTGATCAACCCCGGCAACACATCAAACATCGCCGTGGAAATCGCGCCAATGGTGAGCAGGCCCGACTGCCCCGCCACCGCCTCCTCGACCGCCAGCTCCAGGCGTTCCAACTGCTCGGCGAACTTGCGCACCGCCGGCAGGATCGCCGCGCCTACCGGCGTGAGTTTGGCGCCGCGCCGCGAGCGTTCGAACAAGGTGACCTTGAGCGCCTGTTCCAACACCTGGATCTGCTCGCTCAACGGCGGTTGCGACATGCCCAAGCGCTTGGCGGCACGGCCGAAATTCTGTTCTTCGGCAACGGCGAGGAACAGCCAGAGGTGGCGAATCAGGCGAAAGTTGATCATAGGCTCGGCGTATGCAAAGTGAGGTTGAGCGCCAATATACCTATCTAAACCTGCTCTGAAACCATCCAGCTGACAAAGGCCTGCAGGCGCGCAGAAAACGCTGCGCATTCGGCACTCGGGTTGCGCGCTTCAAACAGGAAGTAGGCGATCTGGACACGCATCGACGGGTAATGCTGCACGAATAACGCCACGTGCTCTTCAAGGGTTTGCGGCCAGCCCGACGCATCTGTTGCACGCAGAATGTGCGTCGACCGAATCAACTTGCGCGCTGCTTCGCGTTGCAGGCGAAGTCGCTCCGGTGGCGAGCTGGCGTGTTCAATGCGTGTGAGGTAACCGCTCAACACCGGCTCGAAGTCAGCATTGAGCGCCATGGCGATGTCACGTGAGGGCCGAAACGGCTCAAAGCGCAGCGACAGATCATCGCCCCACACGCAACGACAATGGTGCTTGAGCCAGAAGCCCCAGCGGTTGCGGTTCTCGGGCGCCAGCACCTCGGCGCGGTGGCCGATGTCGAAGTCGATCTTGCTCACCACCTCGTGCCGTTGCTCCAGGGCCTGGCGCAGCTGTTCCAGCGCCTCAAGCACGTGCGCATCCGGCGGATCAGTCAGCACCAGCGTCACATCAAGGTCGGACTCGCCTGGGCTGGCATCGCCCCTCGCGACACTGCCGTAGAGGTAAAGGCTGTGCAAACCCAGCCCTGCGCCTGCCAGCGACTCGCGCACATCGGCCAGCAGCGGTTGAAATTGAGCTTGAATGGGCGCATCGGCCATGATCAGCACACAACCATTGGCATCGACACCTTGAGGCGCGCTCATGGGCGATGCACCTCAATCACCAGGCCTTCCGACTCACTGGGCACACAGAAATGGCGCGTGATCAGGTCGAACTCGGCATCCGTGGCGGCAAAATCATGCTCGCCCTGAGCATTGCGCGCATGCAAGCGAGCGCGGCAGGTGGCGTCATCCAGTTCCAGGTAATGCAGGCGGTGCGGCGCTTGAGCCGCGTGTGCCAGGCCCAGCAACCATTCACGGTTGGCCAGTGTGTTCGCCGGAAAATCGAGCACCACATTGATGCCTGATTGCAGCAGATTGATCACCAACGGCCCCACCACCGCGCGAACACGCTGGGCGCAGCGCAGGTAATCGGCAATCGACACAATCTCACCCGGATAGAGCTGCGCCAGCCACTGGTCTTCGCTGAGCACAAAGGCCGCGTGTTCGGCGGCCAGGGTTTGAGCCAGGGTGGATTTGCCGGAGGCAATCTTGCCGCACAACAGATGCAGGGTTGGCATGGAACGGTTCCTTATGTCGGGCCACCCAGCATGCCATTTTTTCACGCCGAACGACGCTGCCAATACTCATAAAATGCCAGCGCCGCGACGTTCTTGTCTTTGGCTTCCAGCATGATGTCGAAGCGCTCGAGAAACTGCAGCGCGTAGTCATTGGTCCAGCGGTTCCACATTTGCGCGCTGTGGGCGTACAGATCGCGCTTGGCGACCACCTTCAGCAGCGCGCCCATTTCCAGCTTGTGCTCAGCGTCAAACCCCAGCGCTTGCAGGCTTTCCTGGGGCTGGGAGTAATGCATCGTCGGGCGTACGCCGCGCCAGCTCTCGATGACGCGGGCAACCCGCGGTGAATCGGGGTCGATGTATTCGTCTTCGTTGATCCAGCAGTGATGAATGTCCAGCACCACCGGTGCCAGGTCGGCGACTTGCAGACAGTGGTCCAGCCCGTAGGTTTTTTCGTCGTTTTCAAAGGTGATGCAGTTACGCGCCACCTCGGACAAGCGTGACCACACCGCGCGGGTGCCTTCAACGCCCAAGCGGCCGGCGATATGGACGTTGCACTTGAGGTCCTGAAAGCGGCGGCCGTAGCCCATCATGCGGATCATGTCGGCGTGGTATTCGAACTCGGCCACGCTGTTTTCCACCACACCGGGGTTTTCCGAGCCCAGCACGCAATATTGCCCAGGGTGGAAGGACAACCGGATATCCGAGGCGCGAGCCAGGTCGCCGATGGCGGCGAACCCTTCGCTCAACTGACGAACAAGGGCCGGGTCCTTGTAGACATCCGCCACTTTCGGGTGGCTGTAGAACGGCAGCAGGTCACTGCTCAAGCGCAGCATGCGCAGCGTCGCAGGCAGCTCGGCGACATACGCCAGCAGGCGCAATTGCGCCGCGAGGTTGTGGGTCACCACCTCGACCAATTTGCTCCGGGCGACCTGAGGTTCGACGCTCTCCATCCAGCGCAGTGTGGTGGTACGCGGGTTGTAGGGGCCTTCGATTAACTTGAGCGCACTGGCTGACGGCAGGCGTTCAGGGTGCTTGTACTGGCAGGCAAAGCCGATGCGAGGATGGGTCATGGTAAGGCCAGGTAATGAGTGATCGTGAGCACAACAGAATGTTAGGCGCGTGGCGCCGCCAGGGGTTCATTCAACCCGCATCTTGCGTGAATCAAGTTGAATCCCGGTTTCGCCGGGCGGTCACCTATAAGGAACGATAACGCAATGGAGGTGATGATGAACCTTGCAATGACACTCTTCAGCCTGTTTGCCGGTTGGATGGCGATTGTGTTCTCCATGACGTGGGGCCTGTTGCGCGTCCTGCGCTGGCACCATGCTTAGCACCCCCGACGGGCGCTATTTTGTGGTCAAGGGCCAGCTGTGGCGCTGCACCAACCCCGCGCTGGATGAAGCCACGCGGCAGCGCTGGGTCAACGCCTTGATGGACGCGCGCCGCGCCGTCAAGTCGGCCAAGGCCAGCGGCGACGCCAGCCAATTGCGCGCGGCTCGCCAGCAGGTGCAGCAGGCCAAGGTCGCACTCGGTGAGCGTGGCCCGGTGTGGTGGCGCGATGGCAGCCCGGACTACAACCGTTACCAAGTGGCCTATACGCCGTATGCGGCGTGGTTTGAAAAACATCTCGACACGAAGCCCCACTGAACTTTCTTACAAATGCCAGGCTCCTTTCCTATGCGAAGTCACCGTGCCCTGATCCCAGGGTGCTGAACGATAAGGAGCCGCCACCGACATGACTACCCTCCCCGCCTATCCCACCGTCAGACCGGGCCCGCTGCACTCGATCCTGCTGGCCGGCAGCGTGCCGTTGTTTTTGGGTGCCTTGCTCAGTGACATTGCCTACGGCCAGACCTACCAGATCCAGTGGGCCAACTTTGCGTCCTGGCTGATCGCCGGCGCACTGGTGTTCAGTGGCTTTGCGCTGTTGTTTGCGCTGGTCAACCTGCTGCGCGCCGAACGCAAGGCCGGGCGCCCGGCGGCCTATTTGCTGCTGCTGTTGGCGACGTGGGTGCTGGGGCTGGTCAACGCCTTTCAGCACGCCAAGGACGCCTACGCGATGATGCCTGGCGGACTGATTCTGTCGGTGATTGTCACGGTGCTGGCCATTGCCGCAACGTGGATCGGCCTGACTAACCTGCGCTCGGGAGTTGCCCAATGAAACCATTCCACACCCTGAGCGTATTGAGCGCCGCCCTGTTGCTGACCGCCTGTGGTGGCGAAGGCGACAAGACCCAGGCCCGCGGCCCCGATCCGAAATTGCCCGAGCAACAAAGCAGCCTGTTGCCGAGCATGAAAATTGCCGAGCCAGCCCCCTGGGGCGAGCAGAAACCCAAGGTGCCCGAGGGCTACAGCGTTACTGCCATCGCCACCGACCTGGCTATCCCGCGCCAGACCCTGGTGCTGCCCAACGGCGACATCCTCGTCGCCGAAGGCCGTGGAGGCAGCGCGGCCAAGCTCAAGCCCAAGGACGTGATCGCCAGCGTGATCAAGGCCGAGGGCAACACCAAGGTCAAGGGCGGCAACCGCCTGACGCTGCTGCGCGACGCCGACGGTGACGGCACCTATGAACTGAAAACGGTATTCGCCGACAACCTCAACGCGCCTTATGGCCTGGCCTACGCCGACGGTAAACTCTACGTCGCCAACCAGGACGCGCTGGTGCGCTTTGACTACGCCGACGGCCAGACCAAAGCCAGTGGCCCGCCGACCACAATTACCGACCTGCCGGCGCAGATCAACCACCACTGGACCAAGTCCCTGGCGGTGAGTGAGGACGGGCGCCAGCTGTACGTGGGCATCGGCTCCAACAGCAACATCACCGAGCGCGGCATGGAAGTGGAAATCGACCGGGCGATGGTCTGGCAGATCGATGCCGCCACCGGCGCGCACAAACCCTACGCCACTGGCATTCGCAACCCGACCGCGCTCACGATTCAACCCGGCTCCGGGCAATTGTGGGCAGTGGCCAACGAGCGTGATGAACTCGGCCCGGATCTGGTGCCGGACTACCTGACGTCGGTGCGTGAAGGTGCCTTTTATGGCTGGCCCTACAGCTACTGGGGCCAGAACGTCGACCCGCGCGCGCAACCGCAGAACCCGGCGAAAGTCGCCGCTGCCATCAAGCCCGATTACAGCCTGGGCTCCCACGTTGCAGCGTTGGGTGTGGACTTTTCCATCCCAGCGATGGGTGAGCAATTCGCCGACGGCGCGTTTGTCGGCGAGCATGGCAGCTGGAACCGCGATAACCCGGTGGGCTACAAGGTGATCTTCGTGCCCTTTAGCAATGGCAAACCGGCGGGTGAACCGATTGATTTTGCTACCGGTTTTCGTGGCGATGACGGCAAGACACGTGGCCGTCCAGTGGGTGTGACGGTGGACCCGAAAGGTGCGCTGATCATCGCCGATGACCTGGCCAATACCATTTGGCGCGTAACGCGTAATCGCTAGCCCGTACATGACAGGGGCAATTCGCCCCTGTCCGCCCTCACCATGCAATTGCATTTCAAGCCAGGCCAGCAGCGCCGCAACTTCGCTGCGCGGGCCTGCGCCTTGCTGCGTGTAGAGCGAAATCGCCTCGCGCGGTGCGTGGTGCCAAAACGTATGTCCGTAAAATTCGGACGGTGGGCTATCCGTTGAAAGCAGTGGAGATCGATCGTCGGCGTTGCTGTTCGCTGCCGTAAGGCGTTAAAAGCTGTTGACTTGATTGCTTTAGGCAACCATATAATTGCTTATGGCAACCAATCGAGCACTGTCATGACCACGACCCTTGTCGAACGCGCCGCGATCATTCGCGGTTTCAACCGTTTTTACACTCATCAGATCGGCGTGCTGCAGGAACACTTGCTGCAAAGCGATTTCTCGCTGACCGAAATCCGCGTGATGTACGAACTCTCCTCCCGTGGCGACCTGACCAGCGCCGACCTGTGCCAGATGCTCGGCCTTGATGCGGGCTACTTGAGCCGGCTGATCAGCGGCTTCGAAAAGAAAGGGCTGATCCAGAAAGTCCGCTCCGTCACCGATGCGCGTGCGGTGCAACTGCACCTCAGCGACCTCGGTCGATCAGTGCTGGCGCCGCTGGAAAACCAGACCCAACAGGAAGTCATCGCCTTGCTCCAGGCCTTGCCCGAGCAGCAACAGCAGCAACTCACGGCGTCGATGCAGCGTATCCAGACACTGTTGCAAGGCGGCACGCCTAGTTACCTGCTGCGCGACCCGCAGCCCGGCGATATGGGCCTGGTGGTGCAACAGCAATCGGCGTTGTATGCGCGTGAGTACCACTGGAATTGGGAGTTTGAAGCGTTGGTATCGGAGATTGTCGCCAAGTATTTGCGCGAGTTCGACCCGAGCGCCGAGCGTTGCTGGATCGCAGAGAAGGACGGTGAAGTGGTGGGTTCAATCTTCGTGGTGCGCCATGACGAAACCACCGCCAAGCTGCGCATGCTCTACGTGGGCGCCAGTGCACGGGGCATGGGCATCGGTCAGCGACTGGTGGAGGAATGCCTGCGTTTTGCGCGCAATGCCGGTTACAAAAGCATGCTGTTGTGGACGGTCGACGCGCTGACCGATGCGCGCAAGCTGTATCAGAAAGCCGGCTTCCGCCTGGTAGACGAAGAAGCGACGGTGAGCTTTGGCAAATCGTTGATCAGTGAAACCTGGGCCCGCGAGCTGTAAGGCGTTCCCGCGCTGTCGCCAGCGCGGGCGTTTGCGCGGTTAGAGGTCAGTGATTTCTTTATGGCGCGGCACCAGCGCCTTCATCACGCTCCACGCCACCAGGTAGGCCAGGGCACAGATCGCAAACATGATCATGTAGCCGGTGTGGATGTCGTTGATGGACTTGTAGTAGTCGAACACCCAGCCACCGATCTTGGTCATCACCACACCGCCCAAGCCACCGGCCATGCCGCCGATGCCAACCACCGAGGCGACGGTTTTTTGCGGGAACATATCGGACACGGTAGTGAAGATGTTGCACGACCACGCTTGGTGCGCCGAGGCGCCCACACCGATCAGCAGCACCGGCACCCAGAAGCTCAGGTAGCCAAAGGGCTGAGCCAGCAACACCACCAGCGGGAATAGCGCGATCACCAGCATGGCTTTCATGCGCCCGTCGTAGGGTGCATCGCCACGGGCCATGAAGTAGCTGGGGAACCAGCCGCCGCCGATACTGCCGACCATGGTCATGCTGTACAGCACCGCCAGCGGCATCACGATGTCCGCGCCTTTCATGCCGTATTGCGCCGACAGGTAAGTGGGCAGCCAGAACAGGAAGAACCACCACACGCCGTCAGTCATGAACTTGCCAAAGGCAAAAGCCCAGGTCTGGCGGTAGGTCAGCAGTTTGAACCACGAGACTTTTTTCGCGGCAGCACCCACAGGCTCTGGGGTGAACGGCTGCACTGTCTGGTCGCTACGAATGTAGGCCAGCTCTTCGGCCGACAAGCGTTTTTGCTGCTCCGGTTTTTCGTAAACCGCAGCCCACACCGCCACCCAGATGAAGCCCAACATGCCGATGACCATAAAGGCCGCTTCCCAGCCCCATATGCCGGCAAGCAAGGGCACGCAAATCGGCGCCAGGATCGCCCCCACGTTAGCCCCGGAGTTGAAGATACCGGTGGCCAGCGAGCGTTCTTTTTTCGGGAAGTATTCGGCGGTGGCCTTGATCGCGATGGGGAAGTTGCCCGCCTCGCCAATCGCCAGCACGGCGCGTGACAGCATGAAACCGGCAATCGACACCGGGATCACCGCCAGGCCGATAGCGCCGCTGACCGCAGCGATGCCCTCACCCATCGGCACCGAAAACGCATGCATGATGGCGCCGGTGGACCAAATGCCAATCGCCACCACGTAGGCGGCCTTGGTGCCGATCTTGTCGACGAAGCGTCCGGCAAACAGCATGGAAATCGCGTAGACAAACTGGAACACCGCCGCGATGTTGGCGTAGTCCGTGTTGCTCCAGCCAAACTGCGTCGACAGCTGCGGCGCGAGAAGGCTGAGGACCTGGCGGTCGAGGTAGTTGACGGTAGTGGCAAAGAACAACATCGCGCAGATGGTCCAGCGATAGTTGCCGACGGCCGTGCCGACGCGATGGGCGTTGATGGGCTCATTCAAATTCATGGCATCACTTTTTATTTTTGTTAGGTAGGACATACGTAACGTCATATGTCGTCGTACAACTGTGACTTTTATATCGGGCCGCCTACCCGGTGTCAATCTCGAAGATTGCCTTTTAACGAGGGATTACGCAGATCTGAAAGTACTTAACTACGTGCAGTTGTAGGATGACAAATCCTGAATACCCGGCTGGGTGCTTTGCCGGGCACATCATCAAGCAGGCCGAAGGGCTGCATACCGAGCTTTTCCAGCACACGGATCGACGCGGCATGATCCGGCCGCACCAACCCGAATACCTGAGGCAAACCCAGCGTTTGAAACGCCATCGTCAGCGCATCGCGGCCAAGCTCGGTGGCATGGCCTTGCCCCCAGGCATCGACCGCAAAGCGATAGCCCAGGTTGATGCGCCGCTCGGTCAGGTAATTGAGCGGCGCCACGCCGCCAAAGCCGATGAGGTGATCGGGCGCCTCGCGGCGGGCAATGGCCCACCAGCCATAGCCCTGGCTGGCCCATTGTTCGAGCCAGTGGCTGAGCAAGCGTTGCGCGTCGTCGAGGCTGGCCATTGGGCCACTCGGGTTAAACAGGTTTGTCTGCGGGTCGCCGAAGATCGCGAACAATCGGTGCACATCGCTGGTCTCGGGCTTGCGATAGATCAGGCGGGAGGCGGTGGCAGGCATTCTGATAATTCCCTGGTCAGGTCGTGAAGTTCAATTCATCTGCAAAAAAAGGTAAATAGCGGTGAATTATTTCATGTCCGCTTGTATCTGAACTGACAGAGCGGTGCCATCGCAACGCTGGCACCTCCCCTGTTCTGTTTTAGAGTGGCCCGCATGAAATTACGTAAGAAAAGCGTCAAACCCATCGGATTGAAAGACATCACCATCGTCGACGATACCAAGGTGCGCAAGGCGATTACCGCCGCCGCCCTGGGTAACGCCATGGAGTGGTTCGACTTTGGTGTCTACGGTTTCGTCGCCTATGTGCTGGGCAAGGTGTTCTTCCCGGACGCCTCGCCGAGCGTGCAAATGATTGCCGCCTTGGCCACCTTCTCGGTGCCCTTCCTGATTCGCCCGCTGGGTGGCCTGTTCTTCGGTGCGCTGGGTGACAAATACGGACGGCAGAAAGTCCTCGCCGCAACCATCGTCATCATGTCCTTGAGCACCTTTGCCATCGGCCTGATTCCCGGGTATGCCTCGATTGGCATCTGGGCACCGATCCTGCTGTTGCTGTGCAAAATGGCCCAAGGGTTCTCGGTAGGCGGTGAGTACACCGGCGCCTCGATCTTCGTCGCCGAGTACGCCCCGGACCGTAAACGCGGGTTCCTCGGCAGCTGGCTGGATTTTGGCTCGATTGCCGGTTTCGTGCTCGGCGCCGGTGTGGTGGTGCTGATTTCGACGATCCTCGGTGAAGCCGATTTCGAAGCGTGGGGCTGGCGCCTGCCGTTCTTCCTCGCCCTGCCTTTGGGCATTATCGGCTTGTACCTGCGTCACGCGCTGGAAGAAACCCCGGCCTTCCAACAGCACATGGACAAGCTTGAACAAGGCGACCGCCAAGGCCTGACCCACGGCCCCAAGGTGTCGTTCAAAGAGGTGGCTACCCAGCACTGGCGCAGCCTGCTGACCTGCATCGGTATCGTTGCGGCCACCAACGTGACGTACTACATGTTGCTCACCTATATGCCGAGCTACCTGTCGCATAACCTGCATTACAAAGAAAACAGCGGCGTGCTGATCATCATCGCGATCATGGTCGGCATGCTGTTCGTGCAGCCGTTCATCGGTTTTGTCAGCGACAAGATTGGCCGTAAACCCTTCATCATCGCCGGCAGCGTCGGGCTGCTGTTCCTGTCTATCCCGGCGTTTATGTTGATAACCAGCGGCAAAATCGGCCTGATTTTCGCCGGTCTGCTGATTCTGGCCGTTGTGCTGAACTTCTTTATCGGCGTGATGGCCTCCACGCTGCCAGCTATGTTCCCTACCCACATTCGCTATAGTGCGCTGGCCAGCGCGTTCAACGTCTCGGTACTGATCGCCGGCCTTACCCCCACTGCGGTGGCGTGGTTGGTGGAAAGCACCAACGACCTGTACATGCCCGCCTACTACCTGATGGTGTTTGCGGTGGTCGGCTTGATTACCGGCCTGACCATGAAGGAAACCGCGAACAAGCCGTTGCGCGGCGCGGCGCCAGCAGCGTCCGATATGGAAGAAGCCAAGGAAATACTGCAAGAGCACCATGACAATATCGAGCAGAAGATCGAAGACATCGACGCCGAAATTGCCGCTCTGGAAGCCAAGCGCCAGAACCTGGTGCAGCAGCATCCGCGAATCAACTGATACCTGACCGTGCGTGGCGGCCCCGCCGCCATGCCTTTGGAGTGCCCAAACATGGTTCCAAGCGTCACCGCAGCCCACTCGTTACTCAGCGCGGACGAACGCGCAGCCATCGCCGAAATCGAAGCCACCACCAGCATTCTGCAACTGGTAACCCGCCTGACCGGCATGCGCTTTGCCGGCATTGCCAAATTCACCGACCTTGAATGGGTGGTGTGCTCGGTCCATGACCCGCTGCACATGGGGATTCATGTCGACGACGTACTCGACCTGGAAACCACCCTGTGCAGTGAGTTCTGCGTCGACCCGCAGGCCCTGTTCATTCCGCAGATCAGCCAGAATGGCCGCTTTGCCACCCGCCCGGTGGTCAAGCAGTACGCCATCGAAAGTTACGCCGGCGCGCCGATCTTTCTGCCCGATGGCCGCCTGTTCGGCGCGCTGTGTGCACTGGACTCGCGGGCGATGCTGTTTGACGACCCCAACCTGCCGGAAACCCTTAGCCTGTTTGCACGGCTGATCGGCTGTATTTTCTTCGCTAACCTGACAACGCCTGATCAGTAACCGCCGCCCTGCCCCGCAGTGCAGCAATATCGCGCTTTGGCGGCACGCCAAACAATCGGCTGTACCCACGAACTGTAAAGGGCTTTCATAGCCCACAGCGCAAGTAGGCTGGTGGATTTGGCTTTCCAATCGGCAATCGATTCGGGTGCCACCCTGGGTATCGCCAGCCTGTCGGCTTACCTGACCTCGCGGCGTGCTACAGCGACCTACGTGAGCCGCCGCGCTACCTGAAAAACTGACTCGGGGTTTTGCCAAACTGTTTCTTGAACATGCTGGTAAACGCGCTCGGGCTCTCATAGCCCAGTTCGATGGCCACATCGATGATCTTCTCCCCCACCGCGATGCGTTCCAGCGCCAGCAGCAACCGCGCCTGCTGGCGCCATTGGCCGAAGGTCAGGCCGGTTTCCTTGCGGAACAGGCGCTGGATGGTTTTCTGGTCCAGGTCCAGGCGATCACTCCAATCGGCGACTGTCGAGGCATCACCCGGCTCCTGCTGCAGCGCCTGGCAGATACGGTTGATGCGCAGGTCGGCCGGCTGGGGCAGTGACAACGGCAAGGCCGGCAGGATCGCGAGTTCGTCGAGGATCAAGTGCATGATTCTCGCCTCGCGCGAGTCCTCGGCATACGGCGGCTTCAAACTCACCGAGGCTTTGATCAGCTCACTCAGCAACGGCGACACACTGACGGTCTTGGGCTCGCTCGGCAGATTGGGGAAACGGTCCGGGCGCACAAACACGCTGCGCATCTTCAACGTGCCCACGCAACGCAGCGAATGCACCTGCCCGCTGGGCATCCAGAACCCGCGATTGGGCGGCACCGTCCATTGGTTCAACGCCGAATACACCACCATCACGCCTTCGACGGCGTACAACAGTTGATGCTTTTCGTGACTGTGGTCGGGGATCACCCAGTTTTCGGGGTAATCGGTCGCGGAACTGATGACAGCCCAGTCGCCCTCGTCGATCTCCCGCAGAAATACATCCAGTGGTTTGATGATTTCGCCCTTTTTGCGATGGTTGGCGCCCGAATTACGCGAGACAGGCATTTTCAGCGAATCTAGCATAAACGCCGCAACATTTAGAAACGGGCAGCGCGCTAAAGTACGCACTGCCCCTGTTCGCTGCCTTGTATGGAATGCCTGCATGTCGAGCCTGACCGCGCCACCCGCCACTGCAACCGCTACGCCGCAAATAAGCCCCTTGGTCATGCGTGTCCTGGGCGCCTGCGCCCTGGCGCACATGATCAACGACCTGATCCAGGCCGTGCTGCCGTCGATCTACCCGATGCTCAAGGCCAACTACGGGCTGAGCTTTACCCAGGTCGGCCTGATCACCCTCACCTTCCAGTTGACCGCGTCCTTGCTGCAACCCTGGATCGGCTACCACACCGACCGCTATCCCAAGCCCTGGCTGCTGCCGGCGGGCATGGTGTGCACGCTGATCGGCATCCTGCTGCTGGCGTTTGTCGGCACCTTCCCGTTGATCCTGTTGGCGGCGGCGCTGGTCGGAGTCGGGTCGTCGACCTTCCACCCGGAAACCTCACGTGTGGCACGCCTGGCCTCGGGCGGGCGCTATGGCCTGGCACAATCGACCTTCCAGGTCGGCGGCAACACCGGCAGCGCGTTCGGCCCGTTGCTGGCGGCGGCGATCATCATTCCCTACGGCCAAACCCATATCGCCTGGTTCGGGCTCTTCGCCGTGTTCGCGATCATGGTGCTGTATGGCTTGAGCCGCTGGTACCGCCACCACCTCAACCTGTTCAAACTCAAGCAAGGCGGCAAGGCCACCCACGGTTTGTCCAAAGGCCGCGTGACATTTGCCCTGGTGGTACTGGCGTTGCTGGTGTTCTCCAAGTACTTCTACATGACCAGCCTGACCAGCTACTTCACCTTTTACCTGATCGAGAAATTCCACCTGTCGGTGGCCAGCTCGCAGATGTACCTGTTCCTGTTCCTCGGCGCGGTGGCTGTCGGCACCTTTGCCGGTGGCCCGATTGGCGACAAGATCGGCCGCAAGAAAGTCATCTGGTTCTCGATCCTGGGCGCCGCGCCCTTCACCCTGGCCCTGCCCTACGTCGACCTGTTCTGGACCGCCGTGCTCAGCGTGGTGATCGGCTTCATCATCGCCTCGGCCTTCTCGGCCATCGTAGTCTTCGCCCAGGAACTGGTGCCGGGCAATGTCGGGATGATCGCCGGGATCTTCTTCGGCCTGATGTTTGGCTTCAGCGGGATTGGTGCCGCGCTGCTGGGCTTGCTTGCCGACAACCACGGCATCGAGTACGTCTACAAAATCTGTTCGTTCCTGCCACTGGCGGGCATCCTGACGATCTTGCTGCCCTCGACCAAAGGCGTCTGACCGGCCGATCATCGGCTGGCCGTGTGCTATCACGCGGAATGCTCTGAAAAACCTGCGTGTGCGCTTACAATCCCGATTTTCAAGCGCACACCCAGGCAGACCCGGCACGACATGACGCTCGACCCTCCTACGATTCTGATATTGACCATCGCGCTGGCTGCCGCTGCTGCCCTGTATCTGGCGGTGGAATGGCGCAGTGTGCGCGAGCCTTCGCTGCTGTTCTGGGCGGCAGGTTTCGCGATCATCAGCGTCGGCTCCACCCTGGCCCTGCTGCGCAGCAACGGCCTGTTGATGATCGGTATCTGGTTTGCCAACGGCTTGCTGGTGGCCGCGCACTGGCTGTTTTTGCTCGGCGTGGCACGCTTTACCCAGGTGCGCTTGTCGCGTGCGTGGCTGCTGATGCTGGTCGCCTGGCTCGGCGTGCTGCTGTTGCCCAGCGACCTGGCGTGGTCCAAGGCCATGCTGATGGTCAACTCATTGCTGGTCGCGTTGCCGACCTTGCGCGCCAGTTTCCTGCTGCGCCCCCACGGCAAATCCCTGAGCATCGGTGCGGTGCAACTGCGCTATGTATTGCTGCTTCACGGCGCCTTTTATATGGCCAAGGCGCTGTCGGTAATCATCCCCGGCACGCTGATCGATCTTGCCGCGTTCAAGGGCGAAATCATCCAGGTTTCCTTGGTGGAGGGCGCAATGGCGATCATGTTGATCGCGTTGTCGATGACCGGCTCCGAGCGCTATCGGCGTGAACAGCAGATCGCCCGGCTGGCGGCCCGCGACCCACTGACGGCGCTGTACAACCGCCGCGCCCTGGATGTGCGTGCGCCGCAGCTGTTGGCCCAGGTATCGCCGCAACAGCCGGGCGCTTTGCTGTTGATCGATATCGACAACTTCAAACTGGTCAATGACCTCTACGGGCATATCGCCGGCGACCGTTTGCTGATTGCCCTGAGCGAGATGATCCGCACGGTGGTGCCCGAAGGCGCGCTGGCGGCCCGCTTGGGCGGGGATGAGTTTGTGATCCTGTTGACCAAGGCCTCGACCGCCCAGATCGTCGAACTGGGCAGCCGCTTGCGTGAGCAGTTCCAGCAGTTGGCCGCACACACCTTCACCACCCCGGCACCGGTAACCCTGAGCATCGGCGCCAACCTGTTCGACCAGCCACCGCCGAGCCTGACGGCGCTGATCGAAGAAGGCGACACCACACTCTACGAAAGCAAACGCGGCGGGCGTGACAGCATTCGGCTGGTGGACCGAACGGGAGCCGGTTCGTACGGTTAATGGCTTCCTGTGGCGAGCGGGCTTGTTGTGGCGAGCGGGCTTGCCCCGCATTGGGCTGCGCAGCAGCCCCATAAAGGACGCCACGTTGTTTCAGGGACACCGCGTCGGCAGTTTTTTGGGGTTGCTGCGCAACCCAACGCGGGGCAAGCCCGCTCGCCACTGCAAACTCGCTCACCACCGCTAGCCAGGTTGCCAGTGCGGGCTTGCTTGTTGACCGAGGTTGGCGACTCTCAGGAGGGCGCGCGGGTGCTCGGCGCTTGGCGTGAGAACCCATTCACGACGATGTAAAACAACGGCCCCACCGACACAAACACCGTCGTCAGCAAAAAATACGGCACCAGCGACGCCATCGACCGCCCTCGCCCGCGCGCATCCCGATACATCCACACGCACGCAAGTACCGCCATCAGGTACAGGTCAATCACTACCTGCGCGGTGTCCGGCCGCGACATCAATTCCCGCCCAAATTCCAACAGCGACTGCTCGGCCGTGAGCATCGTAGCCAAGGTGTACAACGAAAATCCGAGCAAACCGGCCAGGGCTAAATAAGGTCTGCGCATGGTACCTTCCTTGAAATGATCGAGGCTCAACATAGTGATAAGGTTGCGCCTCTCGCAATGACCTCGGAGGTCATGATCAGGCCATGGACACCCCTTCTACTGCCGGCCAGCACCTGCGCCAATTGCGTCGACACGCCAAGCTCAGCCAGCTGGACCTGGCCTTGATCACGGGTGTTTCCCAGCGCCATCTCAGTTGCATCGAAACCGGCCGGGCCAAGCCAGGCCCGGGCACTTTGCATACTCTGCTGACGGCGCTGGAGGCCCCGCTGGAGCACTGCAACCAGGTGTTCCTCGCCGCCGGATACGCGCCGCGTTACACCGCCACTCCACTCGCCGCCCCGGCCATGGCCGCCGTCCGTGACGCCGTCAGCCATGTGCTGCACGCCAACAATCCCGCCCCGGCGATTCTGCTGGACAGCGAGTGGCAAGTGCTCGCCGCCAACGCCAGCACCGGCCTGTTGTTTGAGCTGGTCGGGATTGAGCCGAATGCCGCCCAAGGGCTGAACCTGCTGACCACGCTGTTGCAAACCGGCGGCCTGGGCGATCACCTGATCAACGCCGAAGAAATCCGCACCGTCGCCTGGCAACGCGCAACCCGCGAAGCGCTGGGTAATCCTGCACTGGCCGAGTTACTGGCCCGTTTGCCGGTGCCGAGCAGCACGCAGTTGCCCAATGAAATGCCGCCGCTGGTGTTCACCCGCATCCGCTCACATCGCGGTGAGCTGAATTTCCTGTCGACCTTCACCACCTTCGGCATGCCCCAGGACATCACCCTCACGTCACTGCGCATCGAACATCTGATTCCAGCTGACGCGCCCACGTGGCAAGTGATGCGCGCCGCTTACGCGGAGTATGCGGCGCTGGTTTTGTGAAATATCTGTACGTAGACTGCCGCCATACCTCCCACTTGAAGGCGGCGAAAAAAACGTGATGCAAGTTACCGAAGTCTCCATTGCCCAATTGCGCGCGGCGCTTGAAAGCGGCCAGACCACTGCCGTTGAACTGGTCCAGGCTTACCTGGCGCGGATCGAGGCCTATGACGGCCCGCAGACCGCGACCAAATTGAACGCCGTGGTGGTGCGCAACCCGCAAGCACTTGAAGAAGCCAAGGCCGCCGATGCGCGCCGGGCCAAGGGCGAAACCTTGGGGCCATTGGACGGCATTCCCTATACCGCCAAGGACAGCTACCTGGTCAAAGGCCTGACGGCGGCCTCCGGCAGCCCGGCCTTCGCCTCGCTGGTGGCGCAGCGCGACGCCTTCACCATCGAGCGCCTGCGCGCCGGCGGCGCTATCTGCCTGGGCAAGACCAACATGCCGCCGATGGCCAATGGCGGGATGCAGCGCGGCGTTTATGGCCGTGCAGAAAGCCCGTACAACGCTGACTACCTGACGGCACCGTTTGCCTCCGGCTCGTCCAACGGCGCGGGCACCGCAACGGCTGCCAGCTTCGCCGCCTTCGGTTTGGCCGAGGAAACCTGGTCGAGCGGCCGCGGCCCGGCGTCCAACAATGGCCTGTGTGCCTACACGCCATCGCGCGGGATCATTTCCGTACGCGGCAATTGGCCGCTGACGCCAACCATGGACGTGGTAGTGCCGTACGCACGAACCATGGCCGACCTGCTCGAAGTACTCGACGTCGTGGTCGCCGAAGACACCGACACGCGCGGCGACCTCTGGCGCCTGCAACCGTGGGTGCCGATTCCGAGCGTGGCGTCGGTGCGCCCGGCCTCTTACGCTGAGCTGGCTGTGGGCAGCGAATCCCTGGCCGGCAAGCGTTTCGGCGTGCCGCGCATGTACATCAATGCCGACCCCGAGGCCGGCACCAGCGAGAAACCCGGAATCGGCGGGCCAACCGGGCAAAAGATCCACACCCGTGCCAGCGTGATCGACCTGTGGCACGCCGCGCGCCAGGCGTTGGAAGCGGCCGGCGCCGAAGTGATTGAAGTCGACTTCCCACTGGTCTCCAACTGCGAAGGCGACCGTCCTGGCGCGCCGACGGTATTTACCCGTGGCTTGGTCTCCAAGGAATTTTTGCACGACGAATTGTGGGAGCTGTCGGCCTGGGCGTTCGATGATTTCCTGCGCGCCAACGACGACCCGGCGCTGAACCGCCTGGCGGATGTCGACGGGCCGAAAATCTTCCCGCACGACCCCGGCACCCTGCCCAACCGTGAAGACGACCTGGCCGCCGGCATGGACGAATACGTGCGCATGGCCGAGCGCGGCATCACACCGTGGAACGAAATCAGCACCGTGCCGGATGGCCTGCGCGGGCTGGAACAGACCCGACGCATCGACCTGGAAGACTGGATGGACGCATGGGGGCTGGACGCGGTGTTGTTCCCGACCGTGGCCGATGTCGGCCCGGCCGATGCCGACGTGAACGAAGCCTCGGCGGATATCGCCTGGAGCAACGGCGTCTGGGTGGCTAACGGCAACCTCGCGATCCGCCACCTGGGCGTGCCGACCGTCACCGTACCGATGGGCGTGATGGCGGACATCGGCATGCCCGTAGGGTTGACCTTCGCCGGACGTGCCTATGACGATTCGGCGCTGCTGCGTTTTGCTTCCGCGTATGAAGCCACCGGCAGCAAACGCCTGATCCCGCCGCGTACACCACCACTGGCAGCAGGCTAAACACGGTTCAATTGTGGGAGCGGGCTTGCTCGCGAAGGCGGTGGATCAGCCAACCTGTTTTTCACTGACAGACCGCCTTCGCGAGCAAGCCCGCTCC
>NZ_JCBCUX010000016.1:0-182136 GCF_059862645.1 Pseudomonas sp. MF08831
ACGCCGTCACCGGTCTGTATTTCTACGACCAGGACGTGGTTGAAATCGCCAAGAGCATCAAGCCGTCGCCACGTGGCGAGCTGGAAATCACCGACCTCAACCGCATCTACATGGAGCGCGGCAAGCTGTCGGTCGAAATCATGGGCCGTGGCTATGCATGGCTGGACACGGGTACTCATGAGTCGCTGCTCGAAGCCAGCAGCTTCATTGCCACGCTGGAGCACCGTCAGGGCCTTAAAGTGGCTTGCCCTGAAGAGATCGCCTTCCGTCAGAACTGGATCAATGCAGAGCAACTGGAGCGCCTGGCCGCACCGCTGCTCAAGAACGGTTACGGCCAATACCTCAAGCGTGTGTTGCTTGAGAAGATTTTTTGATGGGCCTGTCGTCAATAATCAAACCGACCTGGAGACCACAATGAGCAGTACCAAACACTTTTTCGTCCACAGCCATGCGCTGTGCGAATCCGAAAATATCGGTAAAGACACGCGTGTCTGGGCCTTCGCGCATATCCTGCCGGGGGCCACGTTGGGCAGTGAATGCAACGTGTGCGACAACGTTTTCATCGAAAACGATGTGATCATCGGTGACCGCGTAACACTCAAGTGCGGCGTGCAAGTGTGGGATGGCATCACCCTTGAAGACGACGTTTTTATTGGGCCGAATGCAACCTTTACCAATGACCTTTTTCCGCGCAGCAAGGTCTATCCGCAGACCTTTGCCCGCACGATCGTTCGAAAAGGCGCGTCGCTGGGTGCCAACTGCACCATCCTTCCAGGCCTGACGATTGGCACCAATGCCATGATTGGTGCCGGGGCCGTCGTCACACGGTCTATTCCGCCCAACGCAATCGTTGTCGGCAACCCCGCCAAAATCATTGGCTATGTTGATACTAAGCCGGTCGATGCAAGCCAGGATGGGGCTGAAAAGGTCGCCAGCACGCCTGGGGCGGTCGCCACTTCTGTCAACGGCGTCACGTTGCACACCATGACGGAGGTCGCCGACATTCGCGGCAGTCTGTCTGTGGGCGAGTTCGAGCGAACAGTGCCGTTCAAGTCAGAGCGTTACTTTCTGGTATATGACGTGCCGACGGCAGAAACACGCGGCGAACATGCGCACCGGGTCTGCCATCAGTTCCTGGTGGCGGTGAAAGGTTCGGTGCACGTGGTTGCCGATGATGGCAAGAACCGCGAGGAATTCGTGCTGGATCGGCCGAACAGGGGCTTGTATTTACCGCCGATGACCTGGGGGATTCAGTACCGCTATTCCCAGGACGCGGTACTGATGGTGTTCGCTTCACACCGCTATGATGCTGCCGATTACATTCGCAATTACGACGAATTCAAAATGCTCATCACCGGCGCTTGATGGCCGTAACTGCCTGCGGTCCATCCATTACTGCCCGTGAGTCACGCCGCTGAGGTTGCCAACGCAATCAGCGGCGTTTCCCCGACAATAATGTCCCTGGCCGCAACACCAACCACAACGCCCCCCCAATCAACACCCCGCCATACACATGCGCCATCGACAGCGGCTCATCCAGCAACAACGCGCCCCACAGCACCCCAAACGGCGGAATCATGAAGGTCACGGTCATCGACTTCACTGGTCCAATGGACGACAGCAGGCGGAAGTACAGAATGTAGGCAAACGCCGTGCACACAAGGCCCAGACCTAGCAGTGATGACCAAACCTGCCAGCCACCCCAACTCGCGGGCGGGTGGTTGATCGCGCTGTAGGCAAAAAACGGCAGTAAAAACAGGGTGGCGCCGAGCATGCTGCCCAGCGCGGCGAGTCGGCTGTCCAGGCCGCCGCGTTGGTCCAGCCAGCGCCGTGCGAGGAACCCGGCGAAGCCGTAGCAGGTGGTGGCTAACAGGCAGGCCAGCGCCCCCATCAATAATTCCAGGTCAAACGCCACCGGCCCGGCGCGCGTCAGCACGGCCACGCCGAGCAGGCCCAGGCTGACGCCGGCGATTTTCGACGGCGTCAGGCGTTCACTGAAGAACAACCCGCCAATCAACACGCCCATCAGTGGCGTGGTGGCGTTGAAGATCGCCGAGTAGCCGGCCGGCAGCACCTGCGCGGCCACCGAGTACATGGTCGCGGGGATGCCGGAGTTGATTACGCCCAGCAGCAGCACGGTCTTGAACTTGCCCTGGAAGTCCCAGTTGACGCGCATCGCTGTGAGTATCATCAGCAAGCCGGCGGCGGCAATCGACACGCGAAAAAATGCGGTCGGCACGGTGCCGATTTCCGGCGCGATGATGCGCATGAACAGGAAACTCGCGCCCCAGATGGCAGCCAGTCCCAGCAAATACAGGGTGTCGACAGGTCTCACGGAACACTCCTACCTCAATAAGGCGGCGAGTGTTGCCTAGAGGCCTGGCCGACACAATGGCTAATTACAGGACAAACCGCGTCACCATGCCGTTGAGGTCCACGGCCAGGCGCGACAGCTCCTGGCTGGCGGCGGAGGTCTGGGTCGCGCCCGCGGCGGTTTGGGTGGACAGGTCGCGAATGTTCACCAGGCTGCGGTCGACGTCACGGGCCACCAGTGCCTGCTGCTCAGCGGCGCTGGCGATCACCAGGTTGCGCTCGCTGATCTGCGAGATGGCCGCGGTGATTTTTTCCAGCGCGCTGCCGGCGCTGTTGGCGCGTTGCAGGGTCTGGCCGGCGTGTTCGGCGCTGCTGTTGAGGGCGTCGACGGTGTCCTGGGTACCTTGCTGGATACCGGTGATCATCTGTTCGATTTCTTCGGTTGAATCCTGGGTGCGTTGCGCCAGCGAGCGCACCTCATCGGCCACTACCGCAAAGCCTCGGCCGGCTTCGCCTGCGCGCGCTGCTTCGATGGCGGCATTGAGGGCCAGCAGGTTGGTTTGCCCGGCGATGCCGCGGATCACTTCGAGCACTTTGCTGATGTCCTGAGCCTGCACGGCCAGGCCTTCGGCTTTGCTCGAGGCGCCAAGCACTTCGTCCACCAGGTTCTGGATCGAGCTGATGGTTTCGCTGATCTGATAGTGGCCGTGCTTGCTGTCTTCATCGGAGGCCTTGGACGCTTCGGCGCTGGACACCGCGTTGCCCGCCACTTCGTCCACGGCCGCGCTCATCTCGTTGACGGCGGTCGCCGCCTGTTCAATTTCATCGTTTTGCGCCTGCAGGCCACGGGTGCTCTGTTCCATCACCGAGCTCATTTCCTCGGCGGCGGAGGCCAGTTGCTGCGCCGATTCGCTGATGCCATGGATCGTGGTTCGCAGCTGGTCCTGCATGGTGGCCAGGGCCGTCAGCAATTGCGCCGGTTCGTCGGTGCCTTTCACCACCACAGGCTGGCTCAAATCGCCGCCGGCGATGGTGCGTGCCACGGCCAGGGCCTGGCCGAGGGGGGCGGTGATACTGCGGGTCAGCAGCCAGGCGAGCAATAAAGTGGCGATCAACGCGCACACGATGATCAGGCCGACCACCCACTGAGCGCTGGCATACATCTGCGCGGCAGCATTGGCCGCGTCTTCGACGCCTTTCTGATTGAAGGTGATCATGTCCTCCAGGCTCTTGTTGAGGACCGTACCTTGGGGTGCCAGGCGGCTGGTCAGCAGGTCGATGGCATCTTGCTGTTGATCCTTGTCCACCAGGGCCACCATCTGCCCGACGATGCCGAGATAGGTGCCCACATCGGCTTTGAGTTTTTTCAGCAGAGCGGCTTCTTCGTCGCCGCTGGTCAGGGTTTCGTGATGGGTCAGCAGCGTTTGCAGCTCAGTGCTCTGGCGGGTGATCAGGCTTTTGCTGTTGTCGCGAATCCGCGATTCGTCGGTGGTCGCCAGGCGCAAGGCCTCCAAGCGGATACTGGCCACATAGGCCGCGCTGTCGTGGATATTCTCGATGCTCGGCATCCATGACTCTTCGATGACCAGCGCGCTTTCTCGCAGCTTAGCCATCTGGCCTAGGCCAAACAGGCCGACAATCACCAGCAAACCGGCCAACAGCGCAAAACTCAGACTGGCGCGCAATCCGATCCTCATGTTCCTCAATGACATCTCAATGCTCCTTAGGCGATTAGAACCTGTTCCCGGATCGGTCTTCAGACCTTGTTAGGCTGGGAGAGGGCGCGCTATATATCAAAGTGCCACTAAGGAGGTAATCAGGGTTTCCCTTACGGTGTATCAATTCGGTTACATAAGTTGTGAAGCGCAAGCGCGCTGCTGTTTACCCTGGCAGGCGTCAAGCCACGGCCTTGCAGGGCTGTAGCCAAAGGTGCTGGCGCGTTTGGCTGCGTTTACTGCCCATACGGTCGAATCATGAAATTTGAAAAAACCCTACAATGTGTCGACAGTTGTAAAGCGTGACCCAAAAAATCATCCTTCTCGTGCCCCCGTTCACTGGCTAAGCTCAGGGCTTCCAGACGCCCGTTCGAGGTTTCCCGTATGCCGCAGTCCGCGCTTGCCATCGCCCGCATGATCCTCGATGGCTTCGACGATTACCGTGAGCACTTCCGCCAGATCACTGACGGCGCCCGTGAACGTTTCGAGAAGGCCCAGTGGCAGCAAGGGCAGGCGGCTTCGGCGGCGCGGATCAACTTGTACGAAGAGAAAGTCGCTGAAGTAACGGCGCGCCTGCGTGCCCAGTTCGACGAGGCCACGCTGCTGGAAGTGGACGCGTGGCCGCTGGTGAAGCGTGCCTACATCGGCCTGATCGACCTGCGCTTTGACGATGAATTGTCCGAGACCTGGTACAACTCGATCTTCTGCAGCCTGTTCAGTCACGACCTGATCAGCGATGCCTGCATGTTCATCCACACCACGCGGCCGAGCCTGCGCCGTGCGCGTGCGGCGCAAACCCGCGTTTATCAGCCGGCGGGCGACCTGACGGCGATGCTGGCGCAGGTCTTCGCCGATTACGCGTTCAGCGAACCCTACGCAGACCTTGCGACCGACCTGCGCCGGCTCGAAGCGCAATTGCGCGAAAACCTGCCGGACTGGGTGTGCAAAGATCCGGACCTCAATGTTGAGCTGTTTTCCTCGGTGCTCTACCGCAATAAAGGCGCCTACCTC
Source organism: Pseudomonas sp. MF08831 (assembly GCF_059862645.1). Taxonomy (NCBI): domain Bacteria; kingdom Pseudomonadati; phylum Pseudomonadota; class Gammaproteobacteria; order Pseudomonadales; family Pseudomonadaceae; genus Pseudomonas; species Pseudomonas sp. MF08831. The sequence goes on from NZ_JCBCUX010000016.1 coordinate 5,040, forward strand.
GTAGGACGCATCTACACCCGTGACGAACAATGGCCGTTGGTGATTCCGCTGCTGCACCGCGAAGGGCGCGGCATTCAGATCGACGCGCTGATCACGGACGAAGCCGACGTGTCGATCATCTTCTCGTTCACGCGCTCGTATTTCATGGTCGACGTGCCGGTGCCAGCGGAATTCATCGGGTTTCTCAAACGCATTCTGCCCGGCAAGCACATCGCCGAGCTGTACACCTCAATCGGTTTCTACAAACACGGCAAGTCGGAGTTCTACCGCGCGCTGATCAACCACCTGGCCACCACCGATGACCGCTTCATCATGGCGCCCGGCGTGCGCGGCATGGTCATGAGCGTGTTCACGCTGCCGGGCTTCAACACGGTGTTCAAGATCATCAAGGACCGCTTTTCACCGTCGAAAAACGTCAATCGCGCCACCGTCATCGAGAAGTACCGCCTGGTAAAAAGCGTCGACCGCGTGGGGCGCATGGCCGACACCCAGGAGTTCGCCGATTTCCGTTTCCCCTTGAGCAAGTTCGAGCCTGAATGCCTGGCCGAGCTGTTGGAGGTCGCTGCGGGCACCGTGGAAGTCGAAGGCGACACCGTGCTGATCCGCCACTGCTGGACCGAGCGGCGCATGACCCCACTCAACCTCTACCTCGACAACGCCAACGACGCCCAAGTGCGCGAAGCGCTGGAAGACTACGGCCTGGCCATCAAGCAACTGGCTGCGGCGAACATCTTTCCCGGCGACATGCTGCTGAAAAACTTCGGCGTCACCCGCCACGGTCGCGTGGTGTTCTATGACTACGACGAAATCTGCTTTCTCACCGAAGCCAACTTTCGCCACATCCCGGCACCGCGCACGCCCGAGGACGAAATGGCCTCGGAGCCCTGGTACTCCATTGGGCCGCTGGATGTGTTCCCCGAAGAATTCCCGCCGTTCCTGTTTGCCGACGCCGGCCAGCGCAAGCTGTTCGACGAGCTGCACGGCGAGCTGTACAACGCCGACTACTGGAAAGGCCTGCAGGAAGCGATTCGCGCCGGCAAGGTCATCGACGTGTTCCCGTACCGCAGAAAAGAGCAGCTGTAAGCCTCAAGCGGCAAGCCACAGGTAAGCGGTTTTGCGTCTACTTGCCGCTTGAAGCTTGACGCTGATAGCGGCTTTTCTGCCACACTTGCCGGCCGTGCATAAATGACGACCTTCAAAGTACCTGATGACTGACCAAGCGCCCGCTATCGACCAACTGCTGAAAAACCTCGATCACGCCATGCTCGCCGACCGCCACCGCTTGCGGCGCCAGTTGCTCGAGCTGCGCAAGAAGCCCGACGAGGACAAGCTGGCGCAGTGGGTCACGCGCATGCAGGCGTCCTGCGCACAGGTCACGGCGCGGCGTGCCAGCCTGCCGGTGGTTCGCTACGACGACAGCCTGCCGATTGCCGCCAAGCGCGACGAGATCAAAGAGGCGCTGCAAAAGCATCAGGTGTTGATCATCGCCGGTGAAACCGGCTCGGGTAAAACCACCCAACTGCCGAAAATCTGCCTGGAGATCGGCCGTGGCCAGTACGGCCTGATCGGCCACACCCAGCCGCGCCGAATCGCCGCGCGCAGCGTCGCCAGCCGCGTCGCCGAAGAACTGGCCACGCCATTGGGCGCGCTGGTCGGCTATCAGGTGCGTTTCGAAGACCAGAGTGACTCCAACACCCTGATCAAGTTGATGACCGACGGCATCCTGCTGGCGGAAACCCAGAACGACCGCTACCTGGAACGCTACGACACGATCATCGTCGACGAAGCCCACGAACGCAGCCTGAACATCGACTTCCTGCTCGGCTACCTGAAAACCCTGTTGCCGCGTCGCCCCGACCTGAAAGTCATCATCACCTCGGCGACCATCGACCTGGAGCGTTTTTCCAAGCACTTCGACGATGCACCGATCGTCGAGGTCTCGGGCCGTACCTTCCCGGTGGACACTTGGTATCGCCCGCTGACCCTGGAGCAGGACGAGGAGGGCAACCGCGTCGAGGACGACTTGACCGTCGACCAGGCGATCCTTGCTACCCTGGATGAAATCGCCGCCTATGAACGCAGCGAGCGGCGCAGCCCTGGCGATGTGCTGGTGTTCTTGCCGGGCGAGCGCGAGATTCGTGACGCCGCCGAGATGCTGCGCAAGGCCCAGCTCAAGCACACCGAAATTCTGCCGCTGTATGCGCGCCTGTCACCGGCTGAACAACAGCGCATTTTCCAATCCCACCCGGGCCGCCGTGTGGTGCTGGCGACCAACGTCGCGGAAACCTCGTTGACCGTGCCTGGCATTCGGTATGTGATCGACAGCGGCACCGCGCGCATCAGCCGTTACAGCTACCGCGCCAAGGTGCAGCGCCTGCCGATCGAGGCAATTTCCCAGGCCAGCGCCAACCAGCGTAAAGGCCGTTGCGGTCGGGTCGAGCCCGGTATTTGCATCCGCTTGTACAGCGAAGAGGATTTTATCGGCCGTCCGGAATTCACCGACCCGGAAATCCTGCGCACCAACCTTGCCGCCGTAATCCTGCAGATGCTGCACCTGCGCCTCGGCGAAATCACCGATTTCCCGTTTATCGAGCCGCCGGACGGCAAAGCCATCAGCGACGGTTTCAACCTGCTGCAAGAGCTCTCGGCGGTTGACCGCAACAGCCAGCTCACGCCGCTGGGCCGCCAACTGGCGCGCCTGCCAGTGGACCCGCGCATGGGCCGCATGCTGCTCGAGGCCGCCAAGCTCGGCAGTTTGCAGGAAGTGCTGATCGTCGCCAGTGCCATGTCGATCCAGGACCCGCGTGAACGCCCGCCAGAGCGTCAGCAAGCGGCCGACCAAGCCCACGCACAGTGGAAGGATGCCGATTCTGACTTTGCCGGGTTGGTGAACCTGTGGCGCGGTTTTGAGGAACAGCGCCAGGCGCTGACCGCCAGCCCGTTGCGTAACTGGTGCCGCAAGAACTTCTTGAATTACCTGCGCCTGCGCGAGTGGCGCGATTCCCATCGCCAGCTCAGCCTGATCTGTCGCGACATGCAGTTGACCGTCAATAAAGAGCCGGCGGACTTTGCCAAGCTGCACAAGGCCGTGTTGTCTGGCCTGTTGAGCCAGATCGGCCAGAAGACCGAAGACGGCGATTACCTCGGCGCGCGTCAGCGGCGTTTCTGGATTCACCCGTCCTCGGGCATCGGCAAGAAGCGCCCGCAATGGCTGATGACCGCCGAACTGGTGGAAACCACCAAGCTGTACGCGCGCATGGTGGCAAAGATCGATGCCGACTGGATCGAGCCGCTGGCCGGGCACCTGATCAAGAAAAACCACTTCGAGCCGCATTGGGAGAAGAAGCGCGGCCAAGTGGTGGCCTTTGAGCAAATCACGCTGTTCGGGCTGATTGTGGTTGGGCGCCGGCCGGTGCATTACGGGCCGATTGACCCGGTGGTGTCGCGCGAGCTGTTTATCCGCGAAGGCCTGGTGCGCGGCGAGATTCAGTCGCGGGCCAAGTGCCTGGCGGCCAACCAGCAACTGCTGGAGCAGCTCGACGAACTGGAGGCCAAGGCGCGCCGTCGCGACATCCTGGCGGACGAAGAAACCCTGTACGCCTTCTACGATGCGCGCTTGCCGGCGGAGATCCACCAGACCGCGACGTTCGACAGCTGGTACAAGGTCAACAGCCAGAAAGACCCGCAACTGCTGATCATGCGCGAAGAAGACGTGCTGGCCCGCGAGGCCAGTGAAGTCACGGCCCTGCATTATCCGGACACCTTGCACCTGGGCGATCTGGAGTTGGCGCTGAGTTATCACTTCGAACCCAACCACCCCCGCGACGGTGTGACCCTGCGCGTACCGGCGCCACTGCTGCCGGCATTGCCGCCGGAGCGCCTGGAATGGCTGGTGCCGGGGGTGATCGAAGCCAAGTGCATTGCCCTGGTGCGCAACCTGCCCAAGGCGCTGCGCAAAAACTTTGTACCGGTGCCGGATTTCGTCAAAGCGGCGCTGCAACGCATCGAATTTGGCCAGGGCTCGCTGCCCCAGGCGCTGGGGCGCGAACTGCTGCGCATGACCGGCGCACGGGTCAGCGATGAAGCCTGGGCCGAGGCGGCGCAGCAGGTGGAAAACCACCTGAAGATGAACCTGGAAGTGGTCGACGGCCAAGGCAAGTTCCTCGGCGAAGGGCGCGACCTGGCCGAGCTGACCGCGCGTTTTGCCGAGGCCAGCCAAGCCGCGTTGGCCGTGCCGCAAACCGCCAAAAGCCAGCAACCGGTGCAAGCCAAGGTGTTTGCGGCGGTGGCCGAGAAGACCCAGCAAAAGATCGCGGGGTTGTCGATGACGGTCTACCCGGCGCTGGTCGAAGAAAATGGCACGGTCAAGGAAGGGCGGTTCTCAACGGCCGCCGAGGCGGAGTTCCAGCATCGTCGCGCGTTGCAGCGCCTGCTGCTGCAGCAATTGGCCGAGCCGGCGAAATTCCTGCGCGGCAAATTGCCCGGCCTGACCGAATTGGGCCTGATGTACCGCGAACTGGGGCGCGTCGATGCACTGGTGGAAGACATTCTGTTGGCCAGCCTCGACACCTGCGTACTGGAAGGCGAAGCCAGCTTGCCGCGTGACGGTGCAGGTTTGGCGGCCCTGGCTGAACGCAAGCGCGGCAGCTGGACCGAGCACGCCGAGCGCCTGGCCCGCCTGACGCTGGAAGTGCTGAAGCTGTGGCATGGCTTGCAAAAGCGCTTCAAGGGCAAGATCGACCTGGCCCAGGCGGTGGCCTTGAATGACATCAAGCAGCAGCTGAGCCATCTGGTGTACCCAGGTTTTGTGCGGGAAACCCCGGCACAGTGGTTCAAGGAACTGCCACGTTTCCTCAAGGCCATTGAGCTGCGCCTGGAGAAACTGCCCAGCCAGGTGCAAAAGGACCGAGTGTGGAGCACTGAGCTGAGCGGCCTGTGGGCGCAGTACCAGAACCGCCTGAACAAACACGCCCAGGAAGGCAAGCGCGACCCTCAGCTGGAGCTGTATCGCTGGTGGCTGGAGGAATATCGCGTGTCGTTGTTTGCCCAGCAGTTGGGCACCAAAGTGCCGATTTCCGACAAGCGTTTGAGCAAGCAATGGAGCCAGGTGGAGGCCTGAAGCCCTCTCGGTTAGCGAGGTTGTGGGAGCTGGCTTGCCTGCGATGGCATCCCAGTGATTTGACTGATACACCGCGGTGTCTGCATCGCAGGCAAGCCAGCTCCCACCGTCAGCATGGGGTTTATCCGGAAATGGCGCCAAATCCCCGAGGTTGTGGCAAACTTCGCGGTCATAAATGCCGGGATCGTCGTGATGGGCTGGTGTGCAGCCGCGGCGCAATGGAATAAAGCGTTGCCAGTTTGATGCCCGCTGGACGGAATCGAACGACCTAAAGTTTGGTACGACGGTACCAATATCTTCTGCCTGACAGATTTAGAGGAACGACCGTGCATAACGTCGTCATCAGCGGCACTGGCCTGTACACCCCGGCCAACAGCATCTCCAACGAAGAGCTGGTGCAGTCTTTCAATGCCTATGTTCAGCAGTTCAACACTGACAACGCCGCCGCCATCGAGCGCGGCGAGGTCCAGGCACTGACTGAGTCCAGCGCAGCCTTTATCGAGAAAGCATCGGGCATCAAGAGCCGTTTTGTCATGGACAAGGACGGTATTCTCGACCCGCAGCGCATGGCCCCGCGTTTGCCCGAGCGCAGCAATGACGAGTGGTCGGTGCTGTGCCAGATGGCGGTTGGCGCGGCCGAACAGGCCCTGCAGCGCGCGGGCAAGACTGCCGCCGACATCGACGGCGTGATCGTGGCCTGCTCCAACCTGCAGCGCGCCTACCCGGCCATCGCCATCGAAGTCCAGGAAGCGCTGGGTATCGAAGGTTTCGGTTTCGACATGAACGTGGCGTGCTCGTCGGCGACCTTTGGTATCCAGAACGCCGCCAACAGCATCCAGCTGGGCCAGGCGCGGGCGATCCTGATGGTCAACCCGGAAGTCTGCACCGGCCACCTGAATTTCCGTGACCGTGACAGCCACTTCATCTTCGGGGATGCGGCCACGGCCGTGATTCTCGAGCGCGCCGACCTGGCGACTTCCGAGCACCAGTTCGATGTGGTGAGCACCAAACTGCTGACCAAGTTTTCCAACAACATCCGCAACAACTTCGGCTTCCTCAACCGCACGGCGGAAGAAGGCATCGGCGCGCCGGACAAGCTGTTCGTACAGGAAGGTCGCAAGGTCTTCCGTGATGTCTGCCCAATGGTGGCGGAACTGATCGGCGTGCATCTGGACGAAAACCAGCTGAATGTGGCCGATGTGAAGCGTTTCTGGCTGCACCAGGCCAACCTGAGCATGAACCACCTGATCGTGAAAAAACTGCTGGGCCGCGAAGCCTCGGTGGAAGAAGCGCCGGTGATTCTCGACACCTACGCCAACACCAGTTCGGCAGGTTCGGTGATCGCGTTTCACACCTACCAGGACGACTTGCCAAAAGGAGCCGTGGCGGTGCTCAGTTCGTTCGGTGCAGGTTACTCGATCGGCAGCGTGATCCTGCGCAAACGCTGATCTCGAGGCAGAATGCGGTCAATGTGGTAGCTGGCTGCTTGCGATGACGATGGTGGGACCGCCGCCGCTATCGCAGGCAAGCCAGCTCCCACAGGTATCGGATTTCCACAGCAGGATTGAGGTAAACGATGGCAGCAGCCGACGACGCGCACCTGCTGGAACGGCTGCTCAAGGGCGAGCAGCGGGCCTACAAGGAATTGGTCACCACCTACCAGAGCGCCATGCGGGCAGTGGCCTATGCCATTGTCGGCCAGCGCCACGCCGACGAAGTGGTGCAGGACGCGTGGTTGTCGGTGGTGCGCAACCTGGCCAAGTTCGAAGGGCGTTCCAGCCTCAAGACCTGGCTGCTGACCATCACCGCCAACTCTGCCAAGGGCCGCTATAAACAAAATCGCCGGGAAGTGTTGCTCGACGATTTGCCCTCACCTCACGGCACCATCGGTGACGATCGCTTCGTCCCCGACGATGGACACTGGGCCGTGGCCCCGTACGCCTGGCACCAGGACACCCCGGAAGCGTTGCTGACCGAGGATGAGTTGCGCAAGTGCCTGGAGCATACGTTGCTGAGTTTGTCGGAGCTGCAAAGCAGCGTGCTGGTGCTGCGTGAGCGCCAAGGCCTGGAGTTGGAAGAGATTTGTAATCTTCTGACGCTCTCGCTCTCCAATGTCCGTGTGCTGTTGCATCGGGCACGGCTTAAAGTCTTCGCCACGGTGGAGCATTTTGAGGAAACGGGCGAATGTTGACCTGCAAAGAACAAGTGGCACGTTCCAGTGACTACCTCGATGGGCAATTGACCTTTCGCGAACGTTTGCTGGTGCGTCATCACTTGATGTTTTGCCCTAACTGCCGGCGATTTATCCGTCAGATGCGCCTGATGCAGGCGACTTTGAAAATCATGCCGGAAGAACCGGTAAAGGACGTGGATGCATTGGCTGACCGGCTGGTAGCCGAGCGGCTGAAAGATCAGTAAACGCGCGAACAATGCAGACTCGCGTGGGTGGGGCGAACGGATGATGAGGGGCGACCCACCCACGCAAGGCTGTTGAAACTACCTCGGGCCGTCCTGGCCCAAGGTTTATTGCACACCCATTAGAACTTGGCTTCAGCATCCAACTGCAGGGTGTTGGTGTTGGCATCACGCTGCGTGCGGCTGGCGTAGTCCGCCTTGGTCAGGAAGTACGTGGCGCCGAGGGCGAAGTTCTTGTCGATGTCGTAGCTGACCTTCATCTTGTGGCCGCGTGAGCCGGTGGTGCCGTTGGCGAAGTCCGAGTCGGTGAAGGCACCCACCACGGCGTTACGCTGGATATCGCGGTAGTTGTAGTCCAGGTTCAAGCCGAACACTTTGGACTTGGCACCGATCAACCAGGCAGTGTCCTGATCGGTCACCGCGTCGTTGTTTTTCACGTACTGGCCATAGAACGCCAACGGCACTGCCAGGCCGCCGATGTCGGCCTGGGCGAAGCCTTCGTACAGGCGGAACTGGTTGTCGGCCGAGTTGCCGTTGACCGCCAATGCGCAAGGCGTGGTGGTGGTCGTGCAACGGCTGTCCTTGTCGTTCTGGTAGGCGTAGACGCTGCCGCCCAGGGTCATTTTCAAGTTGTCAGTCAGCGAGAACCGCGTGCCCAGCTGGCCGGACGTCAGGCGCAGGTCGTGACGAAATTGCACGCCGTCGCCGTCGACGTTGTCCTTGAGGTTGTAGTTGCCGATGCTGCCGAACAACTCGGCGCTGCTGCCCAGTGGGTATTTGTAGGTCAGGGCCAGGCCTTCCGGGTTGATGTCGCTGTCCCAGATCACGTCGCCCATGTTGACCCACGGCTGCAACATCTTGCCGCCGATCACGTGCAGGTTTTTGATCTGGTCCGGGTGGTAGTCGATGTAGCCCAGGTCCAGCCAGATCGACTTCTTGTCGAAGTAGTTGTCCTGGTCCTGGTTGGTAGAGCGCGCGTCGTCGCTGCTGCCGGTGGCAATGCGAATGCCGGTGTCGACCTGCGAGTTGACCTCGGTGTAGGCGCCCAGGCGGGCACGGATGCGCTGACGGTCCTTGTCACGCCCGCCGTTGTTGGATTCGCCCTGGATCTTCACGGTTTCCTGACGGAAGCGCACGTCACCCTTGAGCTGAGTGCGCGCGGCCCAGGCCAGTTTCTGGTCGAACACACTCAGGTCATTGGTTTTTTTCGCGGTGGCCGCGATCTGCTCGTTGGTCTCTTGTTGAGCTTGCTGTGCGATCTGCTTTTCTTTCTGGTCCTTGGCTAATTCCGCCTGCAGTTCGGTGTACTGCGCAGCGGTGATCTGGCCGTTGGCCTTGAGCATGTCGAGCAATTTAGCGTCAACTGCAGCGCTGGCCGGAACGCTCAGGGCCAGCAACAGGCCGCCACACAGGGCCGCCGCAGTTTTAGTGGAAGCAAGACGCATATCAATCTCCGAAAGTGAGGAGGGATGGCAAACCATCCAGGACACAACCGACCGATGACGGACGGAAAATAGCCGCCTGCTAGAACCAGGCGCTCTAAAAACAGGCGTCAGTATCACGATCACTTATGACGGGACAGTGGCTAAGTGATGTCATGTAGATGACAAAATATTTAAGAAGGAACTATTTGAGTTGGCCTTTGTCGTGCCATTTGGGCGTGTGCGAAAGCCACCGATAAGCGATACTCGCCAGGCTTTCACGCCCTGAAGTAGTGAGGATGCCGATGCCGTTGCAACGCCTGGACGCCCTGTCCGAAATCGCCCCGCAGGTATGGGATGCCCTCGTGCCGCAGGCCCAACCTTTTGTACGGCATGCATTCCTTAGCGCGCTGGAAGACAGCGCCAGCCTGGGGCCGCAATCGGGCTGGCAACCTGAGCATTTGCTGCACTGGGAAGGCGATCGCCTGGTGGCGGCAATGCCCAGCTACCGCAAATGGCATTCCTACGGCGAATACGTGTTTGATCACGGTTGGGCCGACGCCTGTGAGCGGGCAGGCATTGATTACTACCCAAAGTTGCTGACGGCAGTGCCGTTCAGCCCGGTCAGCGGGCCGCGCTTGCTGGCCAGGAGCGCCGAAGACGCTTTCGAGCTGCTGAACAGTCTGCCGGGCTACCTGGAAATCGAAGGGCTCTCCAGCGCCCACATCAACTTCACTGACCCTTTGGCCGACCAAGCCTTGGCGCAGCATCCAGGTTGGTTGCAGCGTTTGGGCTGTCAGTTCCATTGGCAAAATCGCGGCTATCGCGACTTCCAGGATTTCCTCGACGCCTTGAGCTCACGCAAGCGCAAGCAAATGCGCAAAGAGCGCGAGCAAGTGGCGGGGCAGGGCATCGAGTTCGAATGGCTGCAAGGCCATGAGTTGAGCGAAGCGCAATGGGATTTTGTCTACGCCTGCTACGCCAACACCTACGCCGTTCGCCGCCAGTCGCCGTACCTGACGCGGGCGTTTTTCAGCCTGCTGACCGAGCGCATGCCCGAAGCGATTCGCGTGGTGCTGGCTAAACAGGGCACGCGCCCGGTTGCCATGGCCTTCAGCCTGATCGGTGGCGACAGCTTCTACGGGCGTTATTGGGGCTGCCTGGCGGAATTCGACCGCCTGCATTTCGAAACCTGCTTCTACCAAGGCATGGATTACGCCATTGCTCACGGTTTGCAGCGCTTCGACGCCGGCGCCCAAGGCGAGCACAAATTGATTCGCGGGTTTGAACCGGTGATCACCCGGTCGTGGCACTACCTGCGCCATCCAGGTCTGAAAAATGCCGTGGAAGATTTCCTCGAGCGCGAGCGCGTAGGGATTCTGGCGTATGCCGAAGAGGCGAGGACAGCCCTGCCTTATCGGCAGGGCTGAACCCTTGACCTCAGGCTGGGTCCTCCTCGCCCAGCCATCGATAGGTCGCGCCGCCGATCACCGCACCGAAAATGGGCGCCAGCCAGAACATCCACAACTGCTGAAGCGCCCACCCGCCGACGATCAGTGCCGGGCCGGTACTGCGGGCCGGGTTGACCGAGGTGTTGGTCACGGGGATGGAGATCAAGTGGATCAGGGTCAAGGCCAGGCCAATGGCGATAGGCGCGAGGCCCGCTGGGGCACGACGGTCAGTGGCGCCAAGGATGATCAGCACGAACATCGCCGTCATCACCAGCTCACAGACAAACCCCGTTGCCATTGAGTAACTGCCCGGCGAATGCTCGCCGTAGCCATTGGAAGCCAGGCCCGATGCCAGTTCGAACCCGGGTTTGCCGCTGGCAATGAAGTACAACAGCGCAGCGGCGACCGTGCCGCCGATAACCTGCGAGATGATATAAGCCGGTAACTCCCTGGCCGGGAACCTCCCGCCCACTACCAAGCCTACTGATACGGCCGGGTTGAGATGGCAGCCGCTGATGTGCCCGATGGCAAACGCCATGGTCAACACCGTGAGCCCGAACGCCAGGGCTACGCCCAACAGCCCTATCCCGACGGCGGGAAACGCTGCGGCCAACACCGCACTCCCGCAACCGCCCAACACCAGCCAAAACGTACCCAATCCCTCTGTGATTGAACGTTTGAACAAAGACATGCAACACGTCCTTGATAGATCGCTCTACCCAATCAGTAAATCAATGATGCTCCCTGCAGATTTACTTCAGCGCCCGTCTGGGCACTGCTTTGATTGAAGCAGGCTTTTGTGGCAAATCCAGGCCATAAAAAAGCGCCAGAACCCTTTGGGTGCTGGCGCGATGGGCCAATGCTGCGATGCAATGCGATCGACTGTGGGAGGGTGTTTTCCCCGGAAGCGGTCAGTCGATGCCGACGAAGCCTCCGGTTTGATGCTGCCACAACCTGGCATACAGCCCGCCGTGGGCCAGCAATTCAGCATGGCTGCCGGTCTCGGCGATTTGCCCTTTCTCCAGCACCACCAACCGGTCCATCCGCGCAATGGTCGACAGCCGGTGCGCAATCGCTATCACCGTCTTGCCTTGCATCAAGGTTTCCAGGCTCTCCTGGATCGCCGCTTCCACTTCCGAGTCCAGCGCCGAGGTGGCCTCGTCCATGATCAGAATCGGCGCGTCCTTGAGCAGCACCCGCGCAATGGCAATGCGCTGGCGCTGCCCACCGGAGAGTTTGACCCCGCGCTCACCCACATGGGCGTCCAGCCCGGTACGCCCTTCGGCGTCCGACAGCAGCGGAATGAATTCATCGGCGCGGGCCTTGTGGATGGCGGCCGTCAGTTCTTCATCGGTCGCATCCGGCTTGCCGTACAGCAAGTTGTCACGGATCGAGCGGTGCAGCAGCGAAGTGTCCTGGGTGATCATGCCGATCTGTGCGCGCAGGCTTTCCTGGGCGACCTCGGCGATGTTCTGCCCGTCGATCAGGATGCGCCCGCCTTGCAGGTCGTACAGGCGCAGCAGCAGGTTGACCAGGGTCGACTTGCCCGCGCCGGACGGGCCGATCAGGCCGATCTTTTCCCCGGCCTTGATCGTCAGGTTCAAGCCGCCAATGATCCCGCTCTTTTTGCCGTAGTGAAAATCCACCTGCTCAAAGCGTACTTCGCCATGGGGCACGTTCAGGCGCGGGGCATTCTCGCGGTCGGTGACCGCCAGCGGTGCTGCGATGGTTTTCAGCCCGTCCTGCACCATGCCGATGTTTTCGAAAATGCCGTTGACCACCCACATGATCCAGCCGGACATGTTGACGATACGAATCACCAGGCCGGTGGCCAGGGCAATCGCGCCCACGGAAATCAGCGACTGGGTCCACAGCCACAGGGCCAGGCCGGTGGTGGTGACGATCAGCAGGCCGTTCAAGACGGCAATCGTCACGTCCATGCTGGTCAGCACGCGGGCGGCCAGCTGGGTTTTTTCGGTCTGCTCGATGATCGCTTCCTTGGCGTATTCCTGCTCATTCTGCGTATGGGCGAACAGCTTCAAGGTGGTGATGTTGGTGTAGCCGTCGACGATGCGGCCCATCAGTTTGGAGCGCGCTTCAGAGGAGATCACCGAGCGCTCTTTCACGCGCGGCACGAAGTAACGCAAGGCCAGGCTGTAGCAGATGATCCAGGTGATCAGCGGGATCATCAGCCGCCAGTCGGCCTCGGCAAACAGCACCAGGGCGCTGATCGCATAGATCGATACGTGCCAGATGGCTTCCGCCGTCGCCACCGCCGAGTCACGCAAGGAGTTGCCGGTTTGCATGATGCGCTGGGCGATACGCCCGGCGAAATCGTTTTGAAAGAAATTCAGGCTCTGCTTGAGCACGTAGCTGTGGTTTTGCCAGCGAATCAGGCTGGTCATGCCGGGGTTGATGGTCTGGTGCACCAGCAAGTCATGCAAGCCGTTGAAGATCGGGCGCAACAGCAGGGCGACCACGGCCATCCAGATCAGCTCGGCGCTGTGAATCTGGAAGAAGTTGGCGGGCGGTGTGCCTTGGGCCAGATCGATAATGCGGCTCAGGTAGCTGAACAACGCCACTTCGATCAACGCACCGATCAGGCCTACCACCAGCAAGGCGGCAAAGCTTGGCCACACCTGGCGCAGGTAATAGAGGTAGAAGGGCAGGACTTTGTCGGGCGGGGCGTCGCTGGGGGCAGCGCGGAAAATATCGATCAGTTGTTCAAAACGACGATAGAGCATTAGGTTGACGCCCGCCTGGCGGGCTCTCCTGTTCAAATGCGCGCGTGACCTTGTGGGCCATGCGCGGAGCTACCTGCAGACCTCAGTCGATGCGCTTGGCCGACTTGATCAGAACAGGATCGATAGGCACGTTTTGCATGCCCTGCTTGGTGGTGGTCTGCGAGTTGACGATGATATCGACCACGTCCATGCCTTTGACCACTTTGGCGAACACGGCGTAACCGGCGTCACGGCCCGGATCGAGGAAAGCATTGTCGGCGACGTTGATGAAGAACTGGCTGGTGGCCGAGTTCGGGTCATTGGTGCGGGCCATCGACAGAGTGCCGCGTACGTTGTGCAGGCCGTTGCTGGCTTCGTTCTTGATCGGTGCTTCAGTTGGTTTTTGCGACATCTGCGCGGTGAATCCGCCGCCCTGGACCATGAAGCCCGGGATCACGCGGTGGAAAATCGTGTTGGTGTAGAAGCCTTTGTCGACATAGGCCAGGAAGTTCTTGGTGCTGATCGGCGCCTTGACCGGGTCCAGTTCGATTTCAATGTCGCCATTGGTGGTGGTGATCAGGACGTGAGGCGCCTTGGCGGGCTCGGCGGCCATCAGGTTGGCGGCGAACAAAACAGAACCGGCAAAGAAGGCGATTTTTTTCAACATGGGTCAGTGATCCTGGGTAGTGGTTTCGACTGTCTTTAGAAAATCGAGCAAGGTAGCGTTAAAGACTTCGGGTTGATCCAAAGGCGTGGCATGGCGGGAATCCTCGATCACCACCAGTCGCGCATCGGGCAGCAGTTTTACATAGATTTCTTTTTGCGCCACGGGTGTGTAGTCGTGGTCGGCGCTGATGACCAGGGTTGGACAGGTGATCCGGGAAAGTTGTTCCTGTACGCCCCAGCCCACAATCGCGTCGAAACTGGCGAGATAAGCACGTTTGTCGTTTTTTGCCCAGCGTTCGGCCATCTTGCGCCGCAGGTCGCCCTGGTGCGGTTGGGGGAACAGCCGATCACCCAGAGCCTTGCCGATGGTGGCCAGGCTGAGCACTCGCGCCAGGCTCCAGCGCTTGGCCCACTGCCAATAATCATCGGCGCTGCGCACTTTGACTTCAGGCGCACTGTTGACGATACACAGGCTCTTGACCCGGCCAGGTTCGTCCACCGCCAACTGGAAGGCGATCATGCCGCCCATGGACAGGCCCACGACATGAGCAGGCGGCAGGTTCAGGTGTTCGATCAAGGCAAGCAGGTCGATGGTGAAACCCTTGATGCTGTAGCGCTCGCGAGGTTTGTCGGAGCGCCCGTGGCCGCGCACATCCACCACGATCAGGCGGTAATGGCGGGCCAGCACCGGAATCTGCAGTTCCCAGTCCTGGCTGCTGGAGCCCAGGCCGTGGATCAGGATCAACGGGCTGCCGTGGCCGTATTCCTCGTAATGCAGGCTGCAGCCTTCATGGTCGAACCAGGCCATGCATGAACTCCGTTTCAGGCTTGCTGGGGAGCGGCGTAAGGCGCGTCCAGGGGAGCGGTGTCAAAGGTGCGCAGCAATTCCACGAGGATCTGTGTGGCTGGGCCCAGGGGTTTGTCCTTGTTCGCGTACAGATAAAACGTCGGGTTGCGGCTGCCGCCTTTTTCCAAGGGTAGCTGCTTGAGCAGGCCATCCTTGAGTTCGCGCTCAATCATGTGTCGGGGCAGCCAGGCAAAGCCCAGGCCGCTGCTGACGAATGTCGCGGCGGTGGGCAGGCTGCCGACGGTCCAGCGCTGTTCGGCGCCAAGCCAGCCCACGTCTCGCGGTTGCTGGCGGCCGGAGTCGCGGATCACCACCTGCATCTGGCTTTCCAGGTCCTGGAAGCTCAGCTCACGGTTCAAACGATGCAGCGAATGGTCCGGGTGGGCCACGGCGATAAATTCCACATCGCTCATTTCCGTGCCCAGGTAGCCGGGGATAATGAACCCGCTGATCGCCAGGTCGGCCATGCCATCCATCAGCAACTCTTCGACGCCCGACAGCACTTCTTCACGCAGGCGCACGCGGCAGCCACGGCTTTGCGGCATAAAGGCGGTGAGGGCGCGCACCAGGCGTGCATTGGGGTAGGCGGCGTCCACGACCAACCGCACTTCAGCCTCCCAACCCTGTTCCATGTGGTGGGCAAGGTCTTCCAGTTGGCTGGCGTTTTTCACCAGTTGCCGCGAGCGGCGCAGCAACACTTCACCGGCGTCGGTGAGCACCGCCTTGCGCCCGTCGATGCGCAGCAGCGGCACACCGAGTTGGTCTTGCATGCGAGCGACGGTGTAACTCACCGAAGACTGCGAACGGTGCAACGCTTCAGCCGCCTGGGCGAAGCCGCCGTGGTCGACCACGGCTTGCAGCGTGCGCCATTGATCGAGGGTAACGCGGGGCGCTTTCAAGATGAGCTCCTCTTGTCCTAAGCTGGCGGTCCTTATTGGAGACTGCCGAATGAGAAAATTCTGTTGTGTGTTGCTGGCGCTGCTGCCGATGAGCGCATTTGCCTACCCCATCGATGTCACGAAAAAGATCGACGGCGTGCAAGTGGACTACACCGCGTCCGACGTGGACGGCGACATCAGTTCGATCCGGCTAAACAACTACGGCACCAACGACGCAGTGTGTTCGGTAACCTTCACCAACGGCCCGGAATCGCCGCGTAATCGCAAGGTCACGGTGGCGGCGGGCAAAAGCACCAACACAACGGTCAAGTTCAGTCGCGCCATTATCAAGATGCGTATCGCGCTGGCATGTGCCCCAAAATAAAGCAGCAGCGGAGCATGCTCACAGCAATACTCCGCTTATAAACAAATTTCTAGATGGGTTGTAGCAGTTTTTTGCGCTTTTTTATCGAATGAGCCCTGGTTAATCTTTTCTCCATCGCCTTACAGCATTTACAGATGGAGCCTACCTAGCTATGTCCAATGTTCTGATCATCGAAAGCAGCGCACGCCAACAGGATTCGATCTCCCGTCAGCTGACCCAGCAGTTCATCAGCCAATGGAAGGTCGCTCATCCGACCGATCAGATCACCCTGCGTGACGTGGCGCTTAACCCGGTTCCGCACCTGGACGCCAATTTGCTCGGCGGCTGGATGAAGCCCGCCGAACAGCGCAGCGGCATCGAACAGGCCTCCCTGGACCGCTCCAACGAATTGACCGACGAACTGCTCGCCGCCGATGTGCTGGTGATGGCTGCGCCGATGTACAACTTCGCGATCCCCAGCACCCTCAAAGCCTGGCTGGACCACGTGTTGCGCGCCGGTGTGACCTTCAAGTACACCGCCACCGGCCCTCAGGGTTTGCTCACTGGCAAGCGCGCCATTGTGTTGACCGCACGCGGCGGTATCCACACCGGCGCCAGCTCCGATCACCAGGAACCTTACCTGCGTCAGGTCATGGCCTTTATCGGCATTCACGACGTGACCTTCATTCACGCTGAAGGGGTGAACCTGAGCGGAGACTTCCAGGAAAAGGGCATCAACCACGCTAAAGCGCTGCTGGCCCAGGTCGCTTGATCGTTTAATCGTCACATAATCGCGCGGTGTTTATATCGCTCCACGCAAACCCTTCAAGTACGCGTATCGAACCTCCCTTTGCACTTGTTGCTCCTGAGTGCTCCTGCCCGACTGCCGCTTTAGCGAGGTCGGGTTTTTTTTGCCTCGAGTTTCTTCAAACACCGAAAACCCTTAAAGTCGCGCCCATTCGAAACGAGGCGCGCATGGGCTATCTACTGGTTGTCACCCTGATTCAGGCTTTCTCCTTCAGCTTGATCGGCGAATACCTCGCCGGTCACGTCGACAGCTATTTCGCCGTGCTGGTGCGCGTGGTGTTGGCCGGGCTGGTGTTCATCCCGCTGACCCGCTGGCGCTCGGTAGAGCCACGGTTCATGCGTGGCATGCTGGTGATCGGCGCGCTGCAGTTTGGTGTGACCTACGTGTGCCTGTACCTGAGCTTTCGGGTGCTCACGGTGCCGGAGGTGTTGCTGTTCACCATCCTCACGCCGTTGCACGTGACACTCATCGAAGACGCGCTTAACCGTCGCTTCAATCCTTGGGCGCTGATTGCGGCGTTGGTGGCGGTGGGCGGTGCGGCAGTGATTCGCTTTGACCAGATCACGCCGCACTTCCTCGGCGGCTTTTTGCTGTTGCAACTGGCCAACTTCACCTACGCCGCCGGGCAGGTGATGTACAAACATCTGGTGGCGCGTTATCCAAGCGATCTGCCGCATTACCGACGTTTCGGCTACTTCTACCTGGGCGCCTTGATCGTGGTGTTGCCGGCATTCCTGCTGTTCGGCAAGGCCGACTTTCTGCCGCAAGCGCCGCTGCAGTGGGGCGTGCTGGTGTTCCTTGGGTTGGTCAGCACCGCGCTGGGCATGTACTGGTGGAACAAAGGTGCGTGCCTGGTCAACGGCGGCACCTTGGCGGTGATGAATAACCTGCATGTGCCGGTGGGGTTGTTGCTGAACTTGCTGATCTGGAATCAGCATGAGCCGCTGGGGCGGCTGGCGTTGGGCGGGTTGGTGATTTTGGGGGCGGTGTGGATCAGCCGGTTGGGCGTGCGTAAACAGTTAGCCCAATCTTGAACACCTTTGTGGGAGCGGGCTTGCTCGCGAAGACGGTGGGTCAGTCATTGATAGGGTGACTGATCCTGCGCTCTCGCGAGCACGCCCGCTCCCACAGAAGATCGGTGGTGTTATACCGCGCTGTGCTCCAGGGTCGGCAAATGACTGGCCCCCAGCACCGCCGGCAACATCCCGGCACGCAAGTCATTACCACTCGGCTGTTGATACAGGCTCAAGCCGAACTCCGGCAGCACCGCCAGCAGGTAATCAAAAATATCCCCCTGGATGCGCTCGTAATCCGCCCACGCCGTGGTGCGCGTGAAGCAGTAGATTTCCAGCGGCACGCCCTGAGCGGTGGTTTGCATCTGGCGCACCATGCAGGTCATGTTCGGCTGAATGTCCGGGTGGCTTTTCAGGTAGGCCAGTGCATAGGCGCGGAAGGTGCCGAGGTTGGTCATGCGGCGGCGGTTGGCAGAGAGTTGCGCGCTATTGCCCTGGGCCTCGTTCCACGCCTTGAGTTCAGCCTGCTTGCGGCTGATGTAGTCGGTGAGCAGGTGCACCTGGGTCATGCGCACTTCTTCATCATCACGCAAAAACCGCACGCCGCTGGCGTCGATGTACAGGCTGCGCTTGATGCGGCGACCGCCGGATGCCTGCATTCCGCGCCAGTTCTTGAACGACTCTGACATCAAGCGCCAGGTAGGAATGGAGACGATGGTCTTGTCGAAGTTCTGCACCTTGACCGTGTGCAGCGTGATGTCCACCACGTCACCGTCGGCGCCGACTTGAGGCATCTCGATCCAGTCGCCGACCCGCAGCATGTCGTTGCTGGTCAATTGCACACTGGCGACGAACGAGAGCAGCGTGTCCTTGTACACCAACAGAATCACCGCCGACATCGCACCCAACCCCGAGAGCAGCAACAGCGGCGAACGGTCGATCAGCGTGGCGACAATAATGATTGCGGCGAACACGAACAGCACCATTTTCGCCAGTTGCACATAGCCCTTGATCGAGCGGGTGCGGGCATGTTCGGTGCGTGCGTAGATATCCAGCAACGCGTTGAGCAGGGCGCTCACGGCCAGCGTCATGAACAGGATGGTGAACGCCAGGGCGACATTGCCGATAAACAGCGTGGCGGTTTTGCTCAGGTCCGGTACCAGGTACAGGCCGAACTGAATCACCAGGGACGGCGTCATCTGTGCCAGGCGGTGGAAGACTTTGTTGTGCCGCAGGTCATTGAGCCAGTGCAGCGCCGGTTGCCGGCCAAGCAATTTGACGGCGTGGAGGATGAGGTAGCGCGCGACCCGTCCGAGCAGCAGGGCGACTACCAGCAACACCAGTAAACCCAGGCTCGCATGCAGCAGCGGGTGTTGATCGAGGGCGCCCCAAAGGTCTTGGACGTTGAGCCAGAACTGTTTGATATCCATGGGTGAAACCGATTCTTCTGTAAGACAACACGGGCCGATTAGAGCATTTAAGTGCGACAAAGTTGACGTTGTGGACAAATGAGCTGACAAAAAAGCAGCTGATTAGCCCCGTTCGCGTAAAGAAACTCGGTTTGGACGCCCGAAACCGTTACCCTATGCAGCTGATATTTTGTATTTCTTCGAGGTAGCACCCGTGTTTTCCCAATTCGCCCTGCACGAACGCCTGCTCAAAGCCGTGGCCGAGCTTAAATTTGTCGAGCCTACGCCTGTGCAAGCAGCGGCCATCCCGCTCGCGCTCCAAGGGCGTGACCTTCGGGTGACGGCTCAAACCGGGAGTGGCAAAACCGCCGCTTTCGTCCTGCCGATTCTGCACCGCTTGATTGGCCCGGCCAAAGTCCGCGTCAGCATCAAGACCCTGATCCTGCTGCCAACCCGCGAGCTGGCCCAGCAGACTTTGAAGGAAGTGGAGCGCTTTTCGCAGTTCACCTTCATCAAATCCGGCCTGATCACCGGTGGCGAAGACTTCAAGGTCCAGGCCGCCATGCTGCGCAAGGTCCCGGACATTCTCATCGGCACCCCTGGCCGGATGATCGAGCAACTCAACGCCGGCAACCTTGACCTCAAGGAAGTTGAAGTGCTGGTGCTCGACGAAGCCGACCGCATGCTCGACATGGGCTTTGCCGATGACGTGCAGCGCCTGGTGGCTGAATGCGTCAATCGTCAGCAGACCATGCTGTTCTCCGCCACCACCGGCGGCTCGACCCTGCGTGACATGGTCGCCAAGGTCCTGAACAACCCTGAGCACTTGCAGGTCAACAACGTCAGCGACCTGAACGCCACCACGCGTCAGCAGATCGTTACCGCCGACCACAACGTGCACAAAGAACAGATCCTCAACTGGCTGTTGGCCAACGAGACCTATCAGAAGGCCATCGTGTTCACCAACACCCGGGCTGCGGCGGACCGTATCTACGGTCGCCTGGTGGCACAGGATTACAAAGCGTTCGTGCTGCACGGTGAGAAAGACCAGAAGGACCGCAAGCTGGCCATCGACCGCCTGAAGGCTGGCGGCGTGAAGATCCTGGTGGCCACCGACGTGGCAGCGCGCGGTCTGGACGTGGATGGTCTGGACATGGTCATCAACTTCGACATGCCGCGCAGCGGCGACGAATACGTGCACCGTATCGGTCGTACCGGGCGTGCGGGCAATGATGGCCTGGCAATCTCGCTGATCTGCCATGGCGACTGGAACCTGATGTCGAGCATCGAGCGCTACCTCAAGCAGTCGTTCGAGCGCCGCACTATCAAGGAAGTCAAAGGCACCTACACCGGGCCGAAGAAGGTCAAGGCGTCGGGCAAGGCGGTTGGCGTTAAGAAGAAAAAAGTCGACGCCAAGGGCGACAAGAAGAAAGCCGGTGCCAAGTCGCCGACCAAGCGCAAAATTGCCAACCGGCCGAAGACCGACAACCTGTCGCTCGTCAGCAAGGACGGCATGGCGCCGCTCAAGCGCCGCAAGCCAGAAGCGCCGGCTGCCGAGTAAGGCAGCACCGATACAAAAAAAACCGGACGATGTCCGGTTTTTTTAGGCCTTCAGTTTTTTGTCTCGGCGGCTGCTTTATCCAGGTCTTTGAGACGCTGATCGATCAATTGGCATTTGTCAGGCAGGTCGGCAGAGGTTGTATCCATATCCATTTTCTGCAGCTCTGCATTCATTTCCTTGGCTTTGGTGGGGTTCTGCTGGGTGAGCTTGGTCACCTCCTGCGCCAGTTGCTCACGCTTCGCCGTGGCTTCTTCAGGCGTACAGGCCCACGCGGGCAGGGCAGTCAGCAGCGTGGCGGCGATGGCCAGGTTCATCAGGGTTTTCATGGTCGGACCTCCTTGGCAGTGTGTTCAGTTGAGGTGGCGAACGTCTGGAAAGTTCAGAGAAATGACGGCGGTCTATCCGGCTGAACGGCCAGTGACGGGGCATGTCACACCTGTAGACGGGCTACTTTCTACCGGCCTGCAGGAGGAATCAGGATGACGACTTACAATTGGGATTTGATCGAACGTTTGCTGCATGAAGTGCAGAACGGCGAAGGCAGCTTTGCCCCGCGCAAGTATGCCGAGCAGGAAGCTGCCGAGAAGGCCACGGCCGGTGAAGCCACCGGTAACCTGGACACGCTGAAAAAGACCGCCGCGGACTATGAGGCACTGTTGTTCAAGCGTGGGTTTATTGAGTCGCGGCCAGAAGAAGAGGGCGGAAACGGTGAGAACTTCATCCTGACCGCGCGCGGCGCGCAACTGCTGGCGCTGATTGACAGCTCCATCCCCGGCAATGACCACCCGCGTCAGGTTCTCGATGACCAGGCGGATGCCCTGGAGCCGGCGACGTTTGATGAAGTGGCTTCGAAGGCGCAGATTGCCTGACAGGCAACCCGTCGATCAATTGAGCGAGGGGGACTTGTCCCCCTTGCCAACCTCAGTTGGCGGTAGCTTTCAGGCATTTGAGGGCCTTGAAGTCGCTGCGCACACCGTCAATTTTTTGCGTCAGCTTCATGCGCTGCTGCGGCGTACTTTCCGCCATCAGGTCGACAATCAGACTGCGCGCCGCTGTTTCCGTCCGCGCATAGGCAGCCTTGTATTCCGGGGTCCACAGACTTTCTCGATCCACCAATAATTGCTGCATCTTCTGCGGGAAGTCCGCGCTGTGGCGCTGCTGCACCGCGGCGATGAATTGCGCCTGCCAGCGGGCGCGGTTGCCGATCCATTCCTGATTCTGTTCGCCCAAAGCGATAGACCAGGCCGTCACACGGTTCTGCTGGCTGTCACTGAGCGGGCCGATCCAGGCGTCCAGGCGTTTGCTCATGCGTTGCGCGCGCTCCTTGATCTGCTGCGCCAAGGGCGGCTTGAGGTATTCGTCCTGGCGTTTACGCAGGTCTTTGGCCAGGGCGTCGCTCATTTCCTTGACCTGCTGGTTATCCAGCCCTTGCAGCAGTTGGATGGCTGACGGCGTGATTTCCCGCGCCACCTCGGCTATCGCCAGTTTGGCCTCGACAGTACGGGCCTGCAGTGCGGCGTCGGTGACCTGATTGTTGTCGACCATCTGTTGCAGGCGATCGAGCCAATCCAGATAGCCCGGCAATTGGGTGGTGCAATGCCAGGCCAGGTGTTCCTTGAGTGTGTCGTTGAACCAGCTCTTCTGCCCGGCGTTCATGTCCAGGTAGTCGTTGAGGGTCCAGGGAATAATGACATCCAGATTGCGGTAGGCCAGGCCTACCCGATTGCAGCCGGCGAGCACCAGGCTGAGGGTCAGCAATACCACCAGAAATTTAAGCCGACGCAGCATGGGCGAGTCCTTGCGCAGAGGGGGTTAATGCATGTGAACCTGAGCGAGGTGCGACAGTTCAGCCCGTCAATAAAACGACCGCGCCGCCTTCAAGGTCAACAGGCCGTCGCATTGCGAATTGTGTCCGGAGTAGGCCGAGCAGTCGCCACCGCTGAGGCTGGAATCGCTGTAGATCAGGTCCAGGTCGATGCCTTTCCACGCACGCGAGAACTGCACCGACCAATCGCTGAAGCTGCTGATCGAGCCGCCTTCCACCGAAGCAGGAGTGCCCAGTTGATGGGTGGTGTACTTCATGCTGACGCCGATGCCGAAAGGCTGCGTGCCGCCGAGGTCGGCAAACAACGTGCTGTCCTGGCGATCAGGGTCGTTGCTGAAGGAGACGCCGAAGCGGTTGCCCAGCAGGTTCAGGCCGCCGTAGAACTCCTGGCTGTCCAGAGGGCTGAGCTTGGGATAGCTGTAGTGAATCAAGCCGACTTCATAGCCCAGCGTTTTGTCGAAGGGGCGTTTGAAACCCAGGTAAGAATCGACTTCAAGGTTATCGGCCGACGACAGCCCCATATTGGGTGAGAACTGGCCAACATACAGGCCGCTGTCATGGCTCAGGTCCAACCCGCCGTGAAATGAGCCGCTGCCTGGGGCGGTCGGCTTTACCAGGCCTTGGGCCATGCTACGGCTGGGCGTGGTGCCCAGTTTCAGGTCGAAATCGCCCAGTTCACGCTGGAAAACCTGCGCTTGCGCTAAAGGGGTTGCCGCAAGGGCAGCTATCAGAAAAAAGCAGGGCTTGAGCATGCTTCACTCCATGAAAAGCGAGGAGCAGTGACAGAGGAAATCGGGCAGATGCCCGTTCTAGACGTGTGCAAGCATACCGGCGAACGCCTGAAGGTGAGGCCCGTTCGTCGATTAACGCACTATAGAGTGATGCACAGAGGGTGTTTCGAGCTCTAGTCCTGGCGCCTTGAGGGCAAGACGCTTAGGGACTAGGTGCAACGCGGGCGGATGTTGCGCGAGTTTTACTTTTTGCCCAGGCTGATTTGCTTGGACGGGCCGAAAGTCTGGCCGCTGACGCCCTTGGCAATTTGCTGGATTTCGCCGCCGGACTTGAGGAACGCAGCAATCTGGCTGTTGATCGATTCGCTGGTTTCAACGGCTGGAGCTGGCTTTGCTTTGCTGTTGGATGCTTTTACGCGCATGGCGGCCACTAACCTGTAGAAAATTAACTTGGCCAGGCATCGTACAGGAAATACTTGACAATTGCTTGGCAAATATCCTCCGGGAATTGTTGGGCCAGGCGGTAATTGTCGAAGTTTGCCAGTGAAATAGGCGCCTAACTTACTGTTTTAATTCGAAACCACTTGAGGAGTCGGTACCTGACGGGCGGCAAAATTCAAGGATCTGATCTGACGAGTGGGGCAGTGCCACTGGAACGCCACGCCAGCCCGCGATTTTTCAGGTGCGCGCGCGTGCCGGGCGCAACTCGGGTAGAATGCTGCCCACGTAACGAGGGTATTTGGAAATGGCTTTAGTCGGGCGCTACAACAGCTTGCAAGTGGTTAAACACACTAACTTTGGTTTGTACCTGGACGGTGCGCAAGATGGCGAAATCCTCTTGCCTAATCGGTATATCCCCAAAGATATTCCCAGTGAAGATGAAGACTGGCTTAACGTTTTCATTTACTTGGACAGTGACGACAAACTTATCGCAACGACTGAAAAGCCGAAAGTTCAAGTCGGCGAATTCGCCAGTTTGAAAGTCGTTGAAGTCAACAGCATCGGTGTATTCCTCGATTGGGGTTTGCCCAAGGACCTGTTGCTGCCGTATTCGGAAGAAAAACGTCAGCTGACCGCGGGCGAATACTGCGTGGTGCACGTCTACCTCGACAAGCACACCAAGCGCATCACCGCCACCGCGCGGCTGGATCGCTACCTGGATAAGACACCGGCCAACTACCAGGTGGGCCAGGAAGTCGACTTGCTGGTGGCCGAAGCCACGGACATGGGCTTCAAGGCAATCATCAACAACAAGCATTGGGGCCTGATCCACAAAAACGAAGTGTTCAAGTTCCTGCGCCCGGGCAAGGAAGAGAAAGGCTTTATCAAAGAGATTCGCGCCGATGGCAACATCAGCCTGAGCCTGCAGCCGGTTGGGCAAGAAGCGGCCTCCAGCCTGAACTCGAAGATTCTCGCCAAGTTGCGCGAAAACAACGGCACTCTGCCGGTCAGCGACAAAAGCGACCCGGCGGTGATCAGCAACTTGTTCGGTGTCAGCAAAGGCAACTTCAAAAAGGCCATTGGTGCGCTCTACAAGCAAGGTCAGATTGTGATTCACGCGGATCGCATTGAACTAAGCTGAGTGCGCTTTGTTCTTCTGTAGGAGCCGGCTCGCCGGCGACGAGGCCAGTGGTTTTCGTGGTGTCCTGTTGGATGCCATCGCTGGCAAGCCAGCTCCTGCAGAGGTCGCTTCAATGTCTAAGAGAACCCTGTTCGCTTACCTCGGCACCTTGCTTGCGTTTCTGGTGCTCGACGGCCTCTGGCTCGGCGTCCTCATGGGCCCGACCTACAAATCCCTGCTCGGCTCGCTGATGCTTGATCAGCCGCGCCTGTTCCCTGCCGTGGTGTTCTACCTGCTGTATGCCATCGGTTGTGTGGTGTTTGTGGTCCTGCCGAGCGGCAGTTGGCAGCGCGCAGCGCGGTTGGGAGCCCTGCTTGGCCTGGTGGCCTACGGCACGTATGACCTGAGCAATTGGGCGACGCTGCAGGGCTGGTCTGCTGGGTTGGCGCTCATGGACATGGCCTGGGGTACCGTCCTCACTGGCATTTGTTGCACGGTCGGGTACTTGTGTGCACATCGGGTGCAACGATGATTGTGTACACGATTCATGTGCACCGTTGCTGAGCGGAGCCCTATCCGCTAGCGCTTCCTAAATCCCTTTGGAGCACCGTTCCAGAGGGATTGTGTGCCATTGGCACGCATTCTGCTGAACACCTCGTATACAAACCCCGCCGCCTCCCGTATGCACACTGTTACGGCAGCGCAGGCCGGTATTTCGAGGAGCCAAGCGATGACCGAACAATTGCCCAAAGGCTACAGCCCGCGCCTGTACAACCAGGACCTGGGCCCACTGCCGCAAAAGTGGACCTGGTACAACATCTTCGCCTTTTGGATGAGTGACGTGCACAGCGTCGGCGGCTACGTGTTCGCCGCCAGCCTGTTCGCGCTTGGGCTGGCCAGTTGGCAGGTGCTGATCGCCTTGCTCGCGGGTATTTGTATCGTGCAGTTGATTGCCAATCTTGTCGCCAGGCCGAGCCAGCAAGCGGCGGTGCCGTATCCGGTCATCTGCCGGCTGGCCTTTGGCGTGTTCGGAGCAAATATTCCGGCGGTGATTCGCGGCCTGATTGCCGTGGCCTGGTACGGGATTCAAACGTACCTGGCGTCGAGTGCCTTGATCATCGTGGTGCTGCGTTTTTTCCCACAGATGGGGGTATATGCAGAGCCGCATTTTGCAGGCCTGTCCTACCTTGGCTGGTTCGGTTTCCTTAGCTTATGGGTATTGCAAGCGGCCGTATTCTGGGCGGGCATGGAATCCATCCGGCGCTTTATCGACTGGGCGGGGCCGGTGGTCTACGCAGTGATGTTTGCCCTGGCCGGCTGGATTGTGTGGAAGGCCGGCTGGGCAAATATCAGCTTTACCCTGGCGGAAAAATCCCTCTCGGGCTGGCAGGCTTTTGGGCAGGTGATCGTGGCGACGGCGCTCGTGGTGTCCTACTTCTCGGGGCCAACGCTGAATTTCGGCGATTTCAGCCGCTACTGCCGCAGCATGCACGACGTGCGTCGCGGTAATTTCTGGGGGCTGCCGGTGAATTTCCTGGCGTTCTCGCTGGTCACCGTCGTTATTGTGTCGGGCACCTTGCCAGTGTTTGGTGAAATGCTGCATGACCCGATTGCCACCGTTTCGCGTATTGACAACAGCATGGCCGTGCTGCTCGGCGCCTTTGCCTTCGTGACCGCCACCATCGGCATCAATATCGTCGCCAACTTCGTGTCGCCTGCGTTTGATTTCGCCAACGTCGCGCCGAGCAAAATCAGCTGGCGCGCCGGTGGGATGATTGCGGCGGTGGCGTCGATCTTCATCACCCCGTGGAACCTGTTCAACAACCCGCTGATGATTCACTACACGCTGGACATTCTCGCGGCGTTTATCGGGCCGTTGTTCGGCATCCTGTTGGTGGACTTCTACCTGATCAAAAAACAGAAGATCGATGTGGACGCCTTGTTTGATGACAGCCCAAACGGGCGCTATTACTTCGACGGCGGCGTGAACTGGACCGCGGTCAAAGCCTTGGTGCCTGCGACGCTGGCGGGCGTCGCGATCACCTTCACCCCGGCGTTGCAGGGCATGGCCAACTTCGCCTGGTTTACCGGGTGCTTGCTGGGTGGGCTGTTCTTCCTGGTGCTGGCGCGGCGAGAACAGGTCCGCGTACCGGCGCCGCTGGTGGCTGGCTGACCGCGGCAGTAGGGCGCAGCAGCAGCGCGCCGGCTACGAGCAGGCCTGCGCCGGCAATCACCAGGGCCGGTTGCAGGCCGCCACTCAGGTGGCTGCTCACCGAGGCCAGCAGCGGGCCGCTCAATTGACCGATGGCGAAGCTGGCGGTCAGCAGCCCGGTGCTGCGCTGATAGCCGTGGGGCGCGACCTCACGCAGGCGCTGCATCACCAGCATCATGCACGCCAGGAACGGCGTACCGCAGAGCAAAACGCCCAGCGCCAGGCCCCAGCCGTTGCCCAGCAAGCAGGCAAACACGCCGGTCGCTTGCAGCCACAAGGTGGTCATCAGCCAGCGGCGGGTGGTGTGCGTGTTGTTGCGGCGCAAGCTCACGCCTACCACGCCAATGGCAGCCGCCAGACCAAAGCATGGCCAGAACAGATCCGCCTGCCAGGCGCCGTTGAATTGCGCGCTGGCCATCTGCGACAGAAAGGTGGCCGGAATGATGTAGCCCAGACCGTACAGAAAGTAGATCCAGCACAGGTGCGTGATGCTTTGATTGCTGCCGGCACTGGCAGTGTGTGCGACGGCAGGCATCGGCTGAGGCAAGAACGGCAGGATTGCCAGCAGCATGACCAACGCCACCACGCCATACACCAGCCATAGCGTGGCCGAGCTTTGTCCCAGCAGGTTAGAGCCCAAAGCCAGCAGACCGGTCAGCAAAATCCCCAGCCCCGGCCCTGCGAAAACCAAGGCTCCCAAGCGTGGACGGCCGGCGGCCATTGCCAGCGGTTGGCTCAAACTGGTGATCATCACCAACGCCCAGGCACTTGCGACACCCGTGCCGAAGCGCAGCAGCAGGTGCGGCCAAAACCCTTGCGCCCAGTACGAGGCCAGCGTCAGCAGTACGCACAACCACAAACCGCCGTACATCCGCCCCCGCACGTGGTGATGGCTGCGGGCGAAGATCGAATCCACCGCGCCAACGAAGTAACCCAAATAATTGGCGGCAGCGATCAGGCCTGCGCCGGTCAGGTCGATCTGCCCTTCGCGGAGCAGATGCGGCATCTGTGGCGTGAGGGCGAAGCGTCCGATGCCCATGGCCATCATCAGGGCGACAAAGCTGGCGAGTAAGCGTATCAGCGGTGACATGTTCTGGTTTCCTGCAAGCAAGCGAAGACCTTCAGGCTAAAGCGAATTGACTTTCTGTAAAAATGAATAATAGTGAGTAACTTGTTCAGTTTTGGAGAAAGGTATGGAGTTCAGTCAATTGCGGATTTTCCAGGCCGTGGCAGAAGAGGGCTCCATCACCCGCGCAGCCGAGCGCCTGCACCGTGTGCCGTCGAACCTGTCGACACGGCTCAAGCAGATGGAAGAGCAACTGGGGGTGGAATTGTTTGTGCGCGAGCGTCAACGCTTGCAGCTTTCTCCCGCTGGCAAGGTGCTGCTGGACTACAGCACTCGTCTGATTGCATTGCACGATGAGGCCCACGGCGCCGTCCAGGGCGGGCAACCGGCCGGCGATTTTGTGTTGGGCAGCATGTACAGCACCGCCGCAATTCATTTGCCGAGGTTGTTGGCGCGCTATCACAAGGCTTATCCGATGGTGAACCTGCAGGTGCAGTCGGCGCCCAGCGGTGAACTGTTGGAAGGCTTGATCACTGGGCGACTGGATGCGGCATTGGTGGATGGCCCGCTGACCATCGCGACCTTGGACGGTGTGCCACTGTGCGAAGAGCGCCTGGTGTTGATCTGCGAGGCTGATCACCCGCCCGTGCGCGGGCCGCAGGATGTAGCGGGGCGCTCGGTGTTCACCTTTCGCCGCAGTTGCGCGTACCGCACGCGGCTGGAGACCTGGTTCTCCCACGAGCGCGTGGCCATGGGCCGGGCCATCGAGATTGAGTCCTATCAGGGCATGCTCGCCTGCGTGATCGCCGGTTCCGGTGTGGCATTGATGTCTGAATCCATGCTGGAGAGCCTGCCAGGCAAGGACAGCGTGTCCGTTCATCCCCTGACGGGGCCTTTTGCGACCGCTACGACCTGGCTGATGTGGCGAAAGGGTATGCTCGGCGCTAACCTCAATGCATGGATTGACCTGCAGCAGGAAGGCAAAGCCGAGTTATTGCAGGACACGCGCGCGATTGCTTGAACGATCCGTCAGGATTTGAATCAATTCAGTAATAGTTCGTTGTGGTTTCGTTCAAGCATTACGTAGGACTTAGGACTACTATCACTGTAGGAAAAGGCGACAAAACTCGCGCCGACCCGCATTACCCGCAAAGGGGGCAACCATGAAAGAGAAAATCCAAAACTGGCTCCATGACGTTGGCGTCGCGCTCGGACTGATCGAGCCTCCGTTGCAACCGGTGCCGATTCGCACGGATGACGAGCAGCGCCGGCCCCGTCGCAGATAAGCTCGGGTTCCAGCAGAATTCAACAGATGGGAGCGGGCTTACTCGCGAAGGGGGTCTGTTAGTCAACGCACATGTTGACTGACACACCGCCTTCGTCAGCAAGCCCGCTCCCATCGTTGTTTGTGGCAGGTAAAAAAAACGGGTGCGACATCCGACGTCGCACCCGCTGAAGAAACCGCTCTGATGCCGGTGCTGCCTTAAATTGCCCTAGCCGCCGCAGCCTGCGGGCGTCGCGACAACAGACTCACCCCAACAAAACTCACCAGCCCAACCGCCAGGCTGTAATAGATCGGCGTGTTCGCGTCCAAGCCATCCTTGAACATGAAGACCAGTGCCGTCACAAAGCCCAGGGTCATGGATGCGATCGCCCCCGAGGTGGTTGCCCGTTTCCAGAAAATCGCCCCCATCAGTGGGATCAGCATGCCACCCACCAACAAGTTGTAGGCAAGGGTCAGGGCGCTGATCACATCGTTGACCACCAGGGCGATACCCAGCACGGCAATGCCCGTCAGCATCGTGAACAAGCGGTTGATGTTCAGGCTCGATTGTTTGCCACCGCGCAAACGCGGCAGCAGGTCTTCGGTCAATACGGTGGAGGCGGCGAGTAAACCGGCGCTGGCGGTGGACATCATCGCGGCCAGTGCGGCGGCGATCACCAGCCCGCGAATGCCGTCCGGCAATGAAGCTTTGACGATAGCGGCGAAGGCATTGTTGACGTTGTCCAGATTCGGCAACAGCACATGAGCAGCCATGCCGATCAGCGCGCAGGCCAGGCCGTAAAGAATGCAGTAGAAGCCGGCGAAGGTGCCTGCGTACTGCGCGACCTTTTCGTCACGGGCAGTGAACACCCGTTGCCAGATGTCCTGACCGATCAGGATGCCGAAAAAGTAGATCATGAAGTAGGTGATGATCGTGTCCCAGCCGATTTCGGTGAAGCTGAAATTCGACGCCGGTAACTTGGCCACCAGTTGATCCCAGCCGCCGACGCGGTACAGGCAGATCGGCAGCAAGATAAACATCAGCCCGACGGTCTTGATCACGAACTGCACAATGTCGGTAAGCGTCAGCGACCACATGCCGCCGATGGTCGAATACACCACCACCACGCCACCGCCCAACAGCACCGAGACCCAGAACGGCAGGCCGAACAGCACTTGCAGCACGGTGCCGATGGCCAGGATCGAGGTCACGCCAATCATCAACGCGTAGGCCAGCATGATCACCGCACTCGCTTGGCGGGCCATCGGGTTGTAGCGCTTTTCCAGGACCTGGGTGACGGTGAAGATCTTCAACTTCAGCAGTGGTTTGGCCAGGAACAGGTTCAACGCGATGATCCCGGCACCCAGCGCAGCACACAGCCAGAAGCCGGAGATGCCGTGCACATAACCCAGGCGCACGGTGCCGACGGTGGACGCACCGCCCAATACCGTGGCGGCCATGGTGCCCATGTACAGCGACGGGCCCAGGTTGCGGCCGGCCACCAGGTAATCTTCGTGGGTCTTGGCGCGGCGCATGCCGTAATAGCCGAGCACGAGCATGCCGGCGGCGTAGATGAGTACGACGAATAAATCCAAAGCCATGACGGCGGGTCTCCGATTATTTTTTTAGGCTATTGAGGCGCTTTTTGTGGCGAGGGAATTTGCTCCCGTTGGGCTGCGAAGCGGCCCCTGGGGGTCATAAACAGCCGCCGGCTCCGGGAACAGGCGAAGCAAGCTCAGGTACACCACCGAGGCCAACCCCAGCGTCACCGGCAGGCTGATATCGATGCCGTCGGCCAGGTTGCCCAGCGGCCCGACAAACTGCCCCGGCAAATTGACGAAGCACAAACCCACCAGCGCACTCGGGATCCAGGCCCCGAGTCCGCGCCAGTTCCAGCCATGGCTGAACCAGTAGCGCCCGCCGGTTTCACCGCGAGTGAACACCTGCAAGTCGTCCGGGCAGTAGAAGCCGCGGCGCACAATCAGGCCGATGATCATCATCACCATCCAGGGCGTGGTGCAGGTGATGATCAGCACGGCGAAAGTCGACACGCTTTGCACCAGGTTGGCGGCGAAGCGTCCGATAAAGATGAAGGCAATCGACATTACGCCGATCAGCAGCGTGGCCTTGACCCGTGACAGCAGGCGCGGAAACACGCTGGACATGTCCAGGCCGGTGCCATACAGCGAGGTGGTGCCAGTGGACATGCCGCCGATCACCGCAATCAGGCACACCGGCAGGAAGAACCAGGTAGGCGCCACCGCCAGCAAACCGCCGACATAGTTATTGGTGGCGATGTAGTCCGGGGCCTTGATCGCCACGATGGTCGCCGTGGCCAGGCCAAACAGAAACGGAATCAACGTAGCGATCTGAGCCAGGACGACTGCCAGCATGATGCGCATTTTCGGCGTCTCACGCGGGATGTAGCGCGACCAGTCACCGAGGAATGCACCAAAGGAAATCGGATTGCTCATCGCCACCAGCGCAGCGCCGATGAAGGCCGCCCAAAAGCCGCTCTGGCCGAGGCCGACGGTGCCGGCGAAGTGGCTGTCGAAGGCGGGCGCAAACGCGAAGATGCCCAGCAGGAACAGCAGACTCGCCGCCCACACCGCGATGCGGTTGACCCACAGCATGAAGCGAAAGCCATAGATGCACACGGTGAGTACAAGCAAGGCGAACAGGCCGTAGGCCAGGCCCAGCGTCAGGTCGGTTTCCGGCAGGCCAATCAGCCGTTTCGCACCACCGACCAACGCATCGCCTGAACTCCACACCGACAGTGAGAAGAAGGCAATCGCCGTCAGCAGCGACAGAAACGAGCCGACAATGCGCCCGTGCACACCAAAGTGCGCACCGGACGACACGGCATTGTTAGTGCCATTGATCGGCCCGAACAGGCCCATGGGCGCCAGGATCAGCGCGCCCACCAGCACGCCCAGCACAATCGCCCAGACGCCGGCCTGGAACGACAAGCCGAACAGCACCGGAAACGAACCCAGCACGGCGGTGGCGAAGGTATTGGCACCGCCGAAGATCAGTCGGAACAGATCCTTGGGCCCGGCAGTGCGTTCGTGGTCCGGGATCTGTTCGACCCCGTTGGTTTCTATCGTTCGAATACTTTTATCGTTGTTTTTATTATTCATGATCAGCTCCGATCACATTGGCTAAGGGGGCGGCAGCCCTTCCGGCATAGCGGACAAATGTTCGTGACAGGCCAGCCACAGGCCTTGTTTTTGTTGTGTGCCAGACCCTTGCCGTTTGAAGACAATGGTCTCGCGCTCCTGGCTAAAAAATTGCTCCCCGTTCATGCGCAGCTCGGTGGCCACGTCATGAATAAAAATCGCCACGTCACCTTGCAGGCTGACAAAGGCGTTGCTTGACGCGCAGGACAGCACCTCAAACCCCTCGTCCCGGCGCCAGCTGTCCCACAATGCCTGGTAGGCATCGCGGCTGAGCAGCGGCTGGGGGAGGGTGTAAAACACAAAGCTGGCATCGGCCGTGAACGCGCCGAAGTAGGCGGCGCGGTCATTGCGGGCGAAGGCCGAGACCAGTTCGGCCGCGGCGTGCAGCACCTCGCGCGTGCTCATCAGCGATGCGCCACGCCGGGCAGTACGCAGAGCATTTCGTACAGCAGGTTGGCGCCGAGCAGCGAGGTGTTGCCGGTGGTGTCGTAAGGCGGCGAAACT
This sequence comes from Pseudomonas sp. MF08831, assembly GCF_059862645.1. NCBI lineage: Bacteria > Pseudomonadati > Pseudomonadota > Gammaproteobacteria > Pseudomonadales > Pseudomonadaceae > Pseudomonas > Pseudomonas sp. MF08831. The sequence goes on from NZ_JCBCUX010000016.1 coordinate 38,058, forward strand.
TCTACCAGATCGCAACCAATCAGGTCGAGGCCCTGGCAGCCACGGATGATCTCGATCGCCTGGATAGTGGTCAGCCCGCCGATTTCCGGCGTGCCGGTGCCTGGTGCCCAGGCCGGATCGATACCGTCGATGTCGAAGCTCAGGTACACCGGGCCGCCGCCGACTTTTTCACGCACTTCGGCCATCAGCGGCGCGAGAGAGTGGTGCCAGCATTCTTCAGCCTGAACCACGCGAAAGCCCTGTTTACGGCTCCAGTTGAAGTCTTCGGCGGTGTAGCCCTGGGCGCGCAGGCCGATCTGCACCACGCGGTCGCAATCGAGCAAGCCTTCTTCGACTGCGCGGCGGAAGGTGGTGCCGTGGGCGATTTTCTCGCCGAACATATGATCGTTGACGTCAGCGTGGGCATCGATGTGCACCAGCCCGACCTTGCCGTGTTTCTTGTGGATCGCCCGCAGGATCGGCAGGGTGATGGTGTGGTCACCGCCCAGCGTCATCGGGATAACGTTGTGCTCGAGGATCTCATCGTAGGCTTGCTCGATGATGCGCACGGCGTCGAGCAGGTTGAAGGTGTTGATCGCCACGTCGCCGATGTCGGCAACCGACAGGGAGTCGAACGGTGCGGCACCGGTGGCCATGTTGTAAGGGCGGATCATCACCGATTCGGCGCGGATTTCCCGCGGCCCGAAACGGGTGCCGGCGCGCAGCGAGGTGCCGATGTCCAGGGGCACGCCGACGAAGGCGGCATCCAGGCCTTTGGCCGTTTGCAGGTGGGGAAGTCGCATCATGGTGGCGATGCCGGCGAAGCGCGGCATTTCGTTGCCGCCCAGTGGTTGGTGAAAAATCTTGTCCACAGGAGTGCCTCATCGTTGTTGTGGTTATTAGGGGCCGATTCTGCGAAAAGCCCAGGGCGGGAAGAATCGGCAGGGGCAAATACTTAGTTCAGATTTTTCTAAACTAACGCCTGGGGTAAACTCGGCTCAAATGTGGGAGCGGGCTTGCTCGCCAATTCGGTGTGTCAGTCACGGCGGGTTCGATTGATCCACCGCATTCGCGAGCAAGCCCGCTCCCACAGGTTTTATGTTTGCTTCTGGAGAACCCATGGCCAACGCCTTGCCCGACCTGAAACTCCTGCGCATCTTTGTCAGCGTCGTGCGCCACCAGGGGTTCGCCAACGCCCAGCACGAACTCAACCTGTCGACGTCGGCCATCAGCACTTATATGAGTCAGCTGGAGTCGGCGTTGGGTCTGGTGCTGTGCCATCGCGGGCGCGGCGGGTTCAGCCTGACCAGCAAGGGCGAGCTGTTCCATCAGGAAACCCTGCGCCTCTTGGGCGAATTGGAAGGCTTCGAGCAATACGCCGCAGCGCTCAAGGGCGAGTTGCGCGGCACATTGAAGCTGGGCGTGCTCGACTCCACCGTCAGCGACAAGGCGCTGCCGTTCGCTGAGGTGATTGGCGCCTACAGCCAGGAACACCCGGCCGTGCATTTGCACCTCTCGGTGATGAGCCCTTACGAATTGCAACTGGGTGTGCAGGACAATCGCCTGGATCTGGCCATTGGCGCCTTTTCCAACCGCATGAGCGGGCTGATCTACATGCCGCTGTACCGCGAGCAACACTGGTTGTATTGCAGCACCCGCCATCCGTTGTTCAACGAACGGCGCATCCCCGAACAAGTGATCACCCAACAGCGCATGGTCGGGCGCGGCTACTGGAGCCAGGCCGAACTGGCGCGCCACGGCTTCAAACACAGCGCGGCAACGGTGGAAAGTATGGAAGCCCAGTTGATTCTGGTGCTCTCCGGCGCCTACATCGGCTACCTGCCCGAGCATTACGCCCAGGCCTGGGCCGACAAGGGCGACCTGCGCGTATTGCTGCCGGCGACCTTCGGCTATCAGGCACCATTTTCGATGATCATGCGCCGGGGCCGCAGCCGCGAGCCGTTGATCCAGACCTTTCGCGATTTACTCAAAGCCCAGCTCAACCAGGCCTGAAACCATGTCCAGACCCCAATGCTCCCGCTGCCTGCGGCCTGTCACCCATTGCCTGTGCGCGCTGATCCCCAGCCTCGACAGCCGCACCCGCGTGTTGCTGCTGCAGCACCCGAGCGAGGTCAGCCATGCGCTCAATACTGCGCGGCTGGCGGCGTTGGGGTTGAACAATGCGCAATTGGTGGTGGGTGAGGTGTTTGAGGATTTGCCGACCTTATTGAACCCGCCCGGCTACCAGGCGCGGTTGTTGTTTCCCGCTGAGGATGCGCAGCCTTTGCAGGCCTACACATCGACTGACGAACCTATGTTGCTGGTGGTGCCTGACGGTACTTGGCGCAAGGCGCGCAAATTGTTGCACCTCAATCCATTACTGGCGGCGTTGCCTCGAGTCACCCTGGCCGAGGGTGCGGTGTCCCGCTACCGGCTGCGCAAGGCGCCAGGGCCGGGGGCGCTGTCGACGGTGGAGGCGATTGTGCAGGCCTTGCAGGTGCTGGAGGCGCCGGCGTCTTTTGATGCATTGCTCACACCGTTTGAGGCGCTTATTGAGGGACAGATTTCTGCGATGGGCGAAGAGGTGTTTCGTAAAAATCATGGCAACGGGCAGTTGGGGTAACAGCGTCACTGAGGCGTGGCCTTCGCAGGCAAGCCAGCTCCCACATTGATCTGCATTCGCCGCCGATTCCGCGCCGACCTCCGGATACTTGCCCGCGATAGCGCCGTTGCAGGACACATCCTATTTACTTATTCCTATAAGCCATAAGCACCACACTTTGCGTGATATGGCCCGCCAGCCTTTCCCGGTATGATGTCCGCCCCCGCAGTCTGGATTGCGAATACGCCATGACCTTGCAGTACCCTACAATCGCCGATTGCGTCGGCAACACGCCCCTGGTCCGCTTGCAACGCATGGCGGGTGAAACCAGCAATACCCTGTTGCTCAAGCTCGAAGGAAACAACCCGGCCGGCTCCGTCAAGGACCGCCCGGCGCTGTCGATGATTGCCCGCGCCGAACTGCGCGGGCAGATCAAGCCCGGCGACACCTTGATCGAAGCCACCTCGGGTAACACCGGCATCGCCCTGGCCATGGCCGCGGCCATCAAGGGTTACAAGATGGTATTGATCATGCCCGACAACGGCAGCGCCGAACGCAAGGCGGCAATGACCGCCTATGGTGCTCAGCTGATCCTGGTCACCCAGGAAGAAGGCATGGAAGGCGCGCGCGACCTCGCCGAGCGCATGGCCGCCGAAGGCCGTGGCGTGGTGCTCGACCAATTTGCCAACGGTGATAACCCGGAGGCGCACTACACCACCACCGGTCCGGAAATCTGGCGTCAGACCCAGGGCACCATCACTCATTTCGTCAGCTCGATGGGCACCACCGGCACCATCATGGGCAATTCGCGCTACCTCAAGGAGCAGAACCCGGCGATCCAGATCGTGGGTCTGCAACCGATGGAAGGCGCGGCCATCCCGGGCATTCGCCGTTGGCCCCAAGAATATCTGCCGAAGATCTACAACGCGACGCGTGTGGACCGCATCATCGATATGGCCCAGCGCGAAGCCGAAGACACCACCCGCCGTCTGGCGCGTGAAGAAGGCATTTTCTGCGGCGTGTCCTCCGGTGGCGCCGTGGCCGGTATGTTGCGTTTGTCCAGGGAAGTGGAAAACGCAGTGATCGTCGCGATCATCTGTGACCGAGGCGACCGTTACTTGTCGACCGGCATTTTCGACGAACCCAACTGATGGCCAAGCACGAGAGAGGCCTGCGCTTTCAACCGACGGGCGGCAGCCGAGCCCCGCAAATTCCGGTAGGCAAGAAGCAGCGTCTGACCATCGAGCGCCTGGCCAACGACGGCCGCGGCATTGTGTTCTTTGAAGGCCGCACCTGGTTTGTAAATGGCGCGCTGGCCGGCGAAGAGGTCGAAGCACGCGTATTGGGCGCCCACGGCAAAGTGGTCGAGGCGCGCACCGAGCGGGTATTCACGGCCAGCGAGCTGCGCCGTCCGGCACCGTGCGCCCATTTTGGCCGCTGCGGCGGTTGCAGCGTGCAGCACTTGCCCCACGCCGAACAACTTGCCCTGAAACAGCGCATGCTCGCCGAACAACTGTCTCGCGTCGCCGGTGTCGAGCCGCAGGTGTGGGCCGCACCTTTGAGTGGCCCGGAATTCGGCTACCGCCGACGCGCTCGCGTGGCCGTACGCTGGGATGCCAAGGCGAAAAACCTTGAAGTGGGTTTTCGCGCGGTGGCCAGCCAGGACATTGTCGCCATTGATGATTGCCCGGTGCTGGTACAAGCCTTGCAACCGATCATGCAGCGTTTGCCGAACATGCTGCGCCGCCTGAGCAAGCCGCAGGCGCTGGGGCATGTGGAGTTGTTCAGCGGCTCGTCGATTGCCGTGCTGCTGCGGCACATGGCGCCGTTGTCCGAGGCGGACCTGCTGATCCTGCAAGAATTCTGCACCTTCCATGACGCGCAGTTGTGGCTGCATGGCGAAGGCCAGCCGGAGCCGGTCGAGACGGATTCGGCGTTGGGTTATCGGTTGGAACAATGGGATTTGGAGCTGGCTTATCGGCCCGGGGATTTTGTGCAGGTCAACGCCGGCGTCAACGCCGCGATGGTCGCCCAGGCCCTGGAATGGCTGGCGCCACAGCCCGACGAGCGGGTACTGGACTTGTTCTGCGGGCTGGGCAACTTCGCCTTGCCACTGGCCCGGCAGGTGCGTGAAGTGGTCGCGGTAGAAGGCGTGCAGACCATGGTGGACCGGGCGGCGCAGAATGCCGTCAGCAACAATTTGCATAATGTGCAGTTTTTTCAGGCCGATTTATCCCAGCCTTTGACTGACGCGGAGTGGGCCAAACAGGGCTTTTCTGCGGTACTCTTGGACCCACCCCGTGATGGAGCCCTGGAGGTTGTGCGCAAGCTCGCGACCCTTAAGGCCAAGCGTCTGGTGTATGTGTCCTGCAACCCGGCCACGCTGGCGCGGGACACGGTTGAGTTGGTCAAGCAAGGCTACCGGGTAAAACGTGCCGGGATCCTCGACATGTTTCCGCAAACCGCGCATGTCGAGGCCATGGCGTTATTTGAAGCGGGCTAGGATGCCCGTTTAATCCGACTGGCCTGCATTCTCCAAGGCCGTGACCTGCCAGGGAGTGTGTGTAAGCTTTATTCAGGTAAAGCAGGTCAGCGATGATTTTTGGCGCATTAAAGGTGCGTCGTAGGGAAGGTAAGCAAGATGGTACAGGTGAGAGCACACCAGCCGATCAACACCGACGGCAGTATCAATCTCGAGGCATGGCTGGATCATGCCGTCAGTGTCGACCCGGCACTGGACCGTGAAGCCTTGAAAGCAGCCTGCGAGTTCGCTCGTGAGTCTGAACAACAAGACAATGCGGCCAAAAACCTGTGGGCGGAGGGCACGTCAAGCTTTCGCACCGGGTTGGAAATCGCCGAGATCCTTGCCGATCTCAAGCTGGACCAGGATTCGCTGATTGCCGCCGTGCTCTATCGCGGCGTGCGCGAAGGGCACATTCCGTTGCCGACGGTCAGCCAGCGTTTCGGCGCGGTCGTGGCCAAACTGATCGACGGCGTGCTGCGCATGGCGGCTATCAGTGCCAGCCTCAGCCCGCGCCAGTCGATGGTGCTGGGCACCCAGGGCCAGGTCGAGAACCTGCGCAAAATGCTGGTGGCGATGGTCGACGACGTGCGCGTTGCGCTGATCAAGCTGGCTGAGCGCACCTGCGCGATCCGTGCGGTGAAGACCGCCGACGACGAAAAGCGCAACCGGGTAGCCCGCGAAGTCTTCGACATCTACGCGCCGCTGGCGCATCGCTTGGGCATCGGCCATATCAAGTGGGAGCTGGAGGACTTGTCCTTTCGCTACCTCGAGCCCGATCAATACAAACAGATTGCGACGCTGCTGCATGAGCGGCGGCTCGATCGCGAGCGCTTTATCACCGACGTGATGGGCCAGCTGCGTTCCGAGTTGCAGGCCACCGGCGTGGACGCCGACATCAGCGGCCGCGCCAAACACATCTATTCGATCTGGCGCAAAATGCAGCGCAAGGGCCTGGCCTTCAGCCAGATCTACGACGTACGCGCCGTGCGCGTGCTGGTGCCGGAAATGCGCGACTGCTACACCGCGCTGGGGATCGTCCACACCTTGTGGCGGCACATTCCCAAGGAGTTCGACGACTACATCGCCAACCCCAAGGAAAACGGCTATCGCTCCCTGCACACTGCGGTGATCGGCCCCGAGGGCAAGGTGCTCGAGGTGCAGATCCGCACCCACGCCATGCACGAAGAGGCTGAACTTGGGGTGTGCGCGCACTGGCGCTACAAGGGCACCGACGTCAAAGCCGGGTCCAACCAGTACGAAGAGAAAATCTCCTGGCTTCGCCAAGTGCTTGAGTGGCACGAAGAACTCGGCGACATCGGCGGCCTGGCCGAACAGCTGCGGGTGGATATCGAGCCCGACCGCGTCTATATCTTCACCCCCGACGGCCACGCCATCGACTTGCCCAAGGGCGCCACGCCACTGGACTTTGCCTACCGCGTGCACACCGAAATCGGTCACAACTGCCGGGGCGCCAAGATCAACGGGCGCATCGTGCCGCTCAACTACAGCCTGCAGACCGGTGAACAGGTCGAGATCATCACCAGCAAGCACGGCACGCCGAGCCGCGACTGGTTGAACCCGAACCTGGGCTACATCACCACGTCGCGGGCACGCGCGAAGATTGTTCACTGGTTCAAATTGCAGGCGCGCGACCAGAACGTCGCGGCTGGTAAAACCTTGCTCGAACGCGAGCTGGCGCGCCTGGGCCTGCCGCAGGTGGACTTCGACAAGTTGGCCGAAAAAGCCAACATGAAGATCGCCGAGGACATGTTCGCAGCCCTTGGCGCCGGCGACTTGCGCCTGGCGCAACTGGTCAATCTGGCGCAGCAACTGGTCGAGCCGGAGCGCGGCAGCGAGCAGCTGGAGCTGATCCCTCGCAAAGCCACCGGCTACAAACCGGGCAAGCGCGGCGATATCCAGATTCAGGGCGTGGGCAACCTGATGACGCAAATGGCCGGCTGCTGCCAGCCGTTGCCGGGCGACGCGATTGTCGGCTACATCACCCAGGGCCGTGGCGTGAGCATTCACCGTCAGGATTGCGCCTCGGTGCTGCAACTGGGCGGGCGCGAGCCGGAGCGGATCATCCAGGTCAGCTGGGGCCCGGTGCCGGTGCTCACTTACCCGGTGGACATCATCATTCGCGCCTACGACCGTTCCGGCCTGCTGCGTGACGTGTCGCAAGTGCTGCTCAATGAGCGGATCAACGTGCTGGCGGTCAATACCCGCTCGAACAAAGAGGACAACACGGCGTTGATGTCCCTGACCATCGAGATTCCGGGCCTGGACGCGTTGGGTCGGTTGCTGGGGCGGATTTCTCAGTTGCCGAACATCATTGAAACGCGGCGTAATCGCACACCATGAGCAGCTGGATGAGCGCGGATTAAAATGTGGGAGCGGGCTTGCTCGCGAAAGCGGTGTGTCAGTGCCGGATGCATTGGCTGACCTATCGCATTCGCGAGCAAGCCCGCTCCCACATTTGATTTTCAGCGTTTTCACCTCGGCGGAAAGAGACTGATGTATTCACTTGAAGACCTGCTGCACCTGATGAACCGCCTGCGCGACCCAAAGTACGGGTGCCCGTGGGACATCAAGCAAACCTACGCAACCATCGTCCCGCACACCCTCGAAGAGGCCTATGAAGTTGCCGACGCCATCGAGCGCGGCGACTTTGATCACCTGCAAGGTGAGCTGGGCGACCTGTTGTTTCAAGTGGTGTATTACAGCCAGCTGGCGCGGGAGGAGGGGCGTTTTGAGTTTGCCGGTGTGGTCGACAGCATCACCCGCAAGTTGATCCGCCGCCATCCTCACGTGTTTCCCACGGGTTATCTGTATGCGCCGCTGGATATTCCTCAGCTGAGCGAAGAGCAGGTCAAGGAGCGTTGGGAGCAGATCAAGGCTGAGGAGCGCGCGGAAAAGTCCGACGCGCCACAGCAGCTGTCCCTGCTCGATGACGTGCCCACGGCGCTGCCGTCGCTGTCGCGCGCTGCCAAATTGCAAAAGCGCGCCAGCCAGGTCGGCTTCGACTGGCCCGCCGCCTTGCCGGTGGTGGACAACGTGCGCGAAGAGCTGGATGAAGTGCTCGAAGCCATGGCCGATAACGACCCGGTGGCGATTGCCGATGAAGTCGGTGACCTGCTGTTTGCAGCGGTCAACCTGGCGCGGCACCTGAAGGTTGACCCGGAAGCTGCGTTGCGTGGCGCCAATGCCAAGTTCGAACGACGTTTCCGATTTATCGAGCAGGCATTGCGCGATACGCACCAATCCATAGAAGATTGCACCCTCGAAGCGTTGGACGCCCTGTGGGGTGAAGCCAAACGCCAGGAAAAGAATCTGTCCAGCTGCGGTTAAGCAGTTGCCTAAGTGAGTGAGCACCATGAGCCTTTCCCTTCGCGACCAGTTGCTTAAAGCAGGTCTGGTCAATCAAAAGCAGGCCAAGCAGGTCGGCAAAGAGAAACAGAAGCAGCAGCGCCTGGTCCACAAGGGCCAAGCCGAGGTGGATGACACCCAGGCACGCCTGGCCGCCGAGGCGCACGCCGAGAAGGTCAAGCGCGACCAGGAGCTTAACCGCCAGCAGCAGGAAAAAGCTGAGGCCAAGGCCCGCACGGCCCAGGTCAAACAATTGATCGAGACCTCGCGCCTGCCCAAGCTGACCACCGAGGACTACTACAACTTCGTCGATGATAAGAAGGTCAAGCGCCTGTCGGTCAACACGCTGATGCGCAACAAGCTGAGCAACGGCTCCCTGGCAATCGTGCACCATGGCGGCGGTTACGAGGTGATCCCGCGTGAGGCAGCGTTGAAGATTCAGGAGCGTGCGCCAGAGCGTATCGTGCAGCTCAATATCCTGACCGAAAGCCAGGTGCCGGATGAGGATGATCCTTACGCGGCCTACCAGATCCCGGATGATCTGATGTGGTAAGGCGTTAAAACACTCGGGCGTGCGAGGCGCGCCCAAGGCCAAAGCCTATAAACACAAACCCCGCTCAAAAGGCGGGGTTTGTGTTTATAGGCACCCTGGCTGCGTGGGGCTGGGGAGCCTAGTGGATTTCAGTATTCAGGAGCTTTGTGCCTGGCGTTTCATCTCTAGAGATTCGAGCTCGTTTTTATAATTGTGGGCTTCGCTCTCGTTGTGGAACATGCCGACCAGTTGGTCTTGTTGATGGACATCCCAGATGTGAATCCCATGGCCCAGTGCTTCGTGAGACATGTGTGCATCGTCGCGTTCAGTTACTTTTACAGTCATCTGCTTGCTCCAATCTCTGGTTGATCTGCGGCAAGTCGTCGCAGGCCTCTTTTATATGTTTTGTTAGCTTGCTAAGTAAACCGATTTTGCACGCAACAATTCATTGCACAAACTGCAACTGTCCCGCAGGCCGTGTAATCCGCGACATTGCGTCGCAGGCGCCTGAGTTTTATGACAAAAGTTTCATGTTCCTCTTAGGCTTTAGTCTTGTAGTGCTTGCTCCAAAGCTGGCTTGCCTGCGATAGCGGTAGAACGCCCAGCACACAAACTGCAGGCGAAAAAAAGCCCCGCATTCAGCGAGGCTTGTTTTTCAGCTCATCAGCCGATCAGCTCCCTTTGACAGCCTTGCCGTCAACGGTGCCGTCCAGCAGCATGATGTTGTATTCCTTACCGTCGGTTTCCACCTGACGCAGGGCAACCAGGATGCCGCCCCAGTCCTTGGCAAACCACATCTGGGTGATGCGCTTGCTCTGGGAGGGGTCGCGCACGCGCTCAACCTTGATCGCATCAATGGCGCCGGCTTTGGTCTGGACCTTTTCCGGGCCGATCACGCGGAAGTCATAGGTATCGACGTCGGTGCCCTCGACCACGCGGTAGCTCATGCTTTTTTTGCCGGCGGCGACGTCGCGCTGCAGGGCAAGCTGATAAGTCGATTTGTCGAGCATGCCGCTTTCGAGCGTGACGTTGACCGGGTCCTTGTTTTCGAAACCGGTGACCTTGTTGGCCGCGTGGTCGAAATCCAGGTTGATCTTCTTCGCCTTGCCCAGGCCGCCGCGTTCGAAGCTGTAGCTCTTGGGTTGCAGGGCGTCCTTGTCGAACAGGATCACGCTGGTTTCGGTGAGGCTGGCGATCATCATGGAAGCCTTGAAGTTCAAGGTCCAGGTGCCATTGTCATTCTTGGTCAGGCTGCGTTCGGCCGAACCACTCATGGGCAACTGTTTCCAGTCGGCGGTGTAGCTGGCGGAGAAAGGGTGAAGGTCTGCTGCTTGCACGGCAGGCAAGGCGAACAGCGCAAAAGCGAAGAGCAAGGCGCGACGCATAAAATCTCCTAGGTTCGAATCAAGTGGCCGCTGGCCGCAAGTAATTGGCCGTCCAATAATGCACCGTGATCGCCAAGAATCAACCGCCCCTCGGCAAACCAGCGAACAGCCAGCGGGTAAATCCTGTGTTCCTGGGTGTGAACCCGTTGCGCAAGTGCCTGCGCTGAATCTGCAGACTCTACCGGAACCACTGCCTGTACGACCAGAGGGCCGCCATCGAGTTCCTCGGTCACAAAGTGCACGCTGCAGCCGTGCTCGCTGTCGCCGGCCTCAAGTGCACGTTGATGCGTGTGCATGCCTTTGTACTTGGGGAGCAGGGAAGGGTGGATATTGAGCAGGCGCCCTTCGTAGTGCCGCACGAAATTGGCGCTCAGAATGCGCATGAAGCCGGCGAGGACCACGAGTTTGGGGTTAAAGGCGTCGATCAGTTCGATCAAGGCGCTGTCGAAGGCCTCGCGGCCGTCAAAGGCCTTGTGATCCAGGGAGCGGGTTTCAATGCCCGCATCCCTGGCGCGTTGCAGGCCGTAGGCGTCGCTGCGATTGGAGATCACCGCAGCGATGCGCACCGGACTGTCGCCGGTGCGCGTGCTGTCGATCAAGGCCTGCAAGTTACTGCCGGTGCCGGACAGCAGCACCACGACATCACAGGTCTGAGACATCAATGGGCCTTGAGGTTCTTCAGTTCAACCTGAGCTGCGCCTTCCGGGGCAGTCGCGATCTGGCCGATGACCCAGGGCTGCTCGCCCGCTTCACGCAGAACGTTCAGCGCCGTTTCAACATGCTCTTGAGCCACGCAGATGACCATGCCGACGCCGCAGTTCAGCACGCGGTGCATTTCGGTCTCGTTGACGTTGCCTTTCTCTTGCAGCCAGTCGAATACCGCAGGACGCTGCCAGCTGGCCACGTCGACGATCGCCTGGGCGCCTTTTGGCAGAACGCGCGGGATGTTGTCCAGCAGGCCGCCGCCAGTGATGTGGGCCATGGCTTTGACAGCGCCGGTGTCCTTGATCAGCTTGAGCAGTGGTTTGACGTAGATGCGCGTCGGGGCCATCAGCAGGTCGGTCAGCGGCTTGCCATCGAGTTGAATGTTCTCGATGTCGGCACCGGACACTTCGATGATCTTGCGGATCAGCGAGTAGCCGTTGGAGTGCGGGCCCGAGGATGGCAGCGCGAGCAGGGCGTCACCGGCAGCGACTTTGGAACCGTCGATGATTTCAGATTTTTCGACAACGCCGACGCAGAAGCCGGCCAGGTCATAGTCTTCGCCTTCGTACATGCCTGGCATTTCAGCGGTTTCGCCGCCGACCAGGGAGCAACCCGACAGTTCGCAGCCCGCGCCAATGCCGGTCACGACCTGGGTCGCGGTCTCAACGTTGAGCTTGCCGGTGGCGTAGTAGTCGAGGAAGAACAGTGGCTCGGCCCCGCACACCACCAGGTCGTTGACGCACATGGCAACCAGGTCGATGCCGATGCTGTCGTGCTTGTTCAGGTTCAAGGCCAGGCGCAGCTTGGTGCCCACGCCGTCGGTGCCGGAGACCAGCACAGGCTGTTTGTAGCCGGCCGGGATTTCGCAGAGGGCGCCAAAACCGCCCAGGCCGCCCATGACTTCGGGGCGCGCAGTGCGCTTGGCGACGCTCTTGATGCGTTCGACCAATGCTTCACCGGCGTCGATGTCTACACCGGCGTCCTTGTAGCTCAGGGAGGGTTGCTTGCTCATGATCCAGGCCTTTAGGGGGGATTTCTGGGTAACGACCGAGCTGGCGAAGGCTTTCATGAAGAGGCCCAGCCGTTGACGGTCTGCGAAGGCGCGCGATTTTATCAGGCTTGAGGGGCAGCGGCCATCCTCGGGCCGACGGGCAGGGCCATAAAGGTTAAAAAGCGCGGTTAAAAAATTGCTAATCGTCTCTGTGATGGCGCGTATTAAGGTATAGCCTTTAACCCGCTATCGTTATGACAGTACGAAAACTTACCGCGACCCTGTGAATGTTTTACCGGCTGCTGTGGTCACAGCCTGGCAAGCCGGGTTCACGCGGTCTGTTCCAGCCGCTAAATTTGTCGTTCGGGAATCTTCCATGCGTCTGTGTAAATTCTTCTTTGTAGGCTGCTTGTCGTTGGTCAGCCTGGCGAGTCATGCCGAAACCCTCAATGGCCTGTATCAAGTACTTGAACCGGTCAGCAGCCAGTCGCCCCAAGAGCGCGACCAGGCCACCCAGCGTGCCGTGCAAACCCTGGTGATCCGTTTGACTGGCGACGCCAAAGCTGCCGAAGGCCCGGGCCTGGCGGCGATTCGCAAAGATCCGCAGCAAATCATCAGCCAGTATGGCTACGACGCTGGCCCACCAGAGAGCCTGCAAGTGGATTTCGACCCGGTGAGCACCGATCGCGCCCTGCGTGCAGCGGGCCTGTCGATCTGGGGCAGCAATCGGCCGTCGATTCTCGGCTGGTGGCTGAACGACTCCACTGAAGGCAGCAGCCTGGTGGGTGATGGTCAAGCCGTTGCCGGTGCCTTGCGCCGTGCGGCGCAACACCGGGGTTTGCCGTTGCGCCTGCCTCTGGGTGATCTGGATGAGCAGGTCGTCGCCACCGCGCCGAATCTGGAAAGCGCCGATGCCACGCCACTGCGTGCAGCCTCCGAGCGCTACGGTACCGACGCGTTGCTCGCGGTGCACGCCCGTCAGGAAGGCAACCAGTGGCAGGCCAAATGGCGCCTGTGGTTGGGCGACAAAACTGAGCAAGGCACCGCGCAGGGCACCGACACTGCTGCCGTGGCCGATGCCGTATTGCTGGCTGTCAGCCAAAAGTTGGCGCCACGTTTTGCGGTCAAGCCCGGCGTGAGCAGTGAACAATTGCTCGAAGTGCAGGGCATGAACCTGGAGCGCTACGCTGCACTGGGCCATCTGCTCGAACCTTTTGGTGGTCAGCCGCTGCTGGTCGACGGCACTCGCATTGTGTACCGCGTCAACGGCAGTGCTGATCAATTGCGTACCCAGTTGAGCCTGGCCAAGTTGCAGGAAGTGCCTGCGGGCGAAGCTGCTGTTCCGCCGCCGGTGGCGGAGGGTGCGCAGGCGCCCGCAGCACCTGAACCTCAGGCGCAGCTGCGTTTTCGGTGGTAACTGTTCTTCCTATATAGATAGAAGCAAATAATGGAGTGGTTTATGGCGGATACGCGTCGTTGGGTGTGGCTTGGCGGGATTGTCCTGCTGTGCGTTTTTGTGTTCTTGCTGCATTCGATCCTGACGCCGTTCCTGGTCGCGCTGCTGCTGGCTTATCTGTTCGATCCCGTGGTGGATCGCCTGGAGAAGGCCGGCCTGTCGCGCACCTTGGGGGTGGTGGCGGTGTTTGCCTTGTTCACGTTGATCATCACCGCGCTGGTATTGGTGCTGGTGCCGATGCTGGCCAAGCAATTGTTTCGCCTGTATGAGCTGGCGCCGCAGATGCTTGACTGGCTGCAGCACACGGCAATGCCTTGGGCGCAGGCCAAGCTGGGGTTGGCGGACGGCTTCTGGAAGTTCGACAAGGTCAAGGCGGCGATCAGTGACCACATGGGCCAGACCACCGACATCGTCGGTGTCGTGCTCAGTCAGGCCACGGCGTCCAGTTTGGCGTTGATCGGTTGGTTGACCAACCTGGTGCTGATTCCGGTGGTGGCGTTCTACTTGCTGCGTGACTGGGACATCATGATGGCCAAGATCCGCAGCCTGCTGCCGCGCAACAACGAGGAGCGCATCGTCTCGCTGGCGGAGGAGTGCCATGAGGTGCTGGGCGCGTTCGTGCGTGGCCAGTTGCTGGTGATGCTCGCGCTGGGAATCATCTATGCCGCGGGGTTGATGGCGATCGGCCTGGAGCTGGGCCTGTTGATCGGCTTGATTGCCGGTCTGGCTGCCATCGTGCCGTACATGGGCTTTGTGATCGGGATTGGCGCGGCACTGGTGGCGGGGTTGTTCCAGTTTGGCGGCGACCTGTACCCGATGCTCGGGATTGTTGCAGTGTTTATGGTCGGCCAAGCCCTTGAAGGGATGGTGTTGACGCCCTTGCTGGTGGGCGACCGGATCGGCCTGCACCCGGTGGCGGTGATCTTTGCGATCCTGGCAGGCGGTGAGCTGTTTGGCTTTACGGGCATCCTGCTGGCGCTGCCGGTGGCGGCGGTGATCATGGTGCTGGTGCGCCATGTGCATGATCTGTACAAGGATTCGGATGTGTACACCGGGGTCGAAGACCCCGATCTGTAACCGCTTCGTCACAAACCCGGCCAAGGCCGGGTTTGTTGTTTCTACGGGCGGGGTGTCAAACAATTTGCGCAAATCGCCCAAGTTAACGCAAACCTTTGATTTTGCTTGTGGTCTGCTGCATTGTGCGCCCGGCGTCACGGGTATAAACTTTGCAAACTTTACACAGAGGCCACTAACGGTTCGTTTGGAGCCGTTCAGTCAGCATGAAACCGATTCAGCTGCCCTTGGGTGTGCGTCTGCGTGACGACGCCACCTTTATCAATTACTACCCAGGCGCCAATGCCGCTGCACTCGGCTATGTCGAGCGGCTTTGCGAAGCCGACGCCGGGTGGACTGAAAGCCTGATCTATCTGTGGGGCAAGCACGGCGTGGGGCGTACCCACCTGTTGCAGGCGGCGTGCCTGCGCTTCGAGCAAATGGGCGAACCGGCGGTTTACCTGCCGTTGGCGGAGTTGATGGACCGTGGTATCGGCATCTTCGATCACCTGGAGCAATACGAGCTGGTGTGCCTGGATGATCTGCAGGCGATTGCCGGCAAGGCGGATTGGGAAGAGGCACTGTTCCACCTGTTCAATCGGCTGCGTGACAGTGGCCGGCGCCTGTTGATCGCCGCGTCTACCTCGCCGCGTGAACTGCCGGTGAAGCTGGCCGACCTCAAGTCGCGCCTGACCCTGGCACTGATCTTCCAGATGCGCCCATTGTCCGACGAGGACAAATTGCGCGCCCTGCAACTGCGTGCATCCCGTCGCGGCCTGCACCTTACCGACGAAGTCGGGCATTTTATTCTCACCCGCGGCACCCGCAGCATGAGTGCATTGTTCGATTTGCTCGAACAGCTCGATCAGGCCTCGTTGCAGGCTCAGCGCAAGCTGACCATACCCTTCCTCAAAGAAACCCTCGGCTGGTAGCCAGCCCTTGTATTGCGCGGCTTCCGGCAAATTTCAGGCGCCAGAAAACCTGCGTTTGGGCCGCTTTGGCCACGCAAAAGGCGTGTAATGGGTGTTAAGCGGTTAGATGTCATCGTTCAAACAAGAAGTCACATAGATCACGATTGAATTTGCAAATCGATGTGATAGTGGGCATAGTCTCGACTTCTTTACATACCAGCCACGGTCGTGCCCATGCTAAATCGCTTCGCACCCCTCGTGCCTCTCGCACTCGTTACCCTGTTGTTTGGTTGCGCCACCCACACTCAAAACGTGGCTGAGCAGCAAAAACCAGCACAACAGTCCCAGGCAAAATTCGTTGCAACGCAGTCTTCCACTGTTTACGAGGAAGAAGTTGCAACTGAGAAAGAACTCGCCGACTTCGCCGGCAGCAAGCCTTACCAGCTTCCAGTTCTGGCCGACAGCATTCTTGAACGCGGCATGTCCCTGATCGGTACCCGTTACCGTTTCGGCGGTACCTCTGAAGCCGGTTTCGACTGCAGCGGCTTCATCGGCTACCTGTTTCGTGAAGAAGCCGGCATGAACCTGCCTCGCTCGACCCGCGAAATGATCAACGTGGATGCACCGTTGGTCGCACGCAACAACCTCAAGCCCGGTGATCTGCTTTTCTTTAGTACGGCGGGCCGTGGTCGTGTCAGCCACGCCGGTATCTACTTGGGCGATAACCAGTTTATTCACTCCAGCAGCCGTCGCAGTGGCGGTGTCCGCGTCGACAACCTGGGTGACAGTTACTGGAGCAAAACCTTCATCGAAGCCAAGCGTGCACTCGCCATGGCCCCGACGACAGTTACCGCTAGCAAGTAAAGTTAAAGTGATACTTGAAGTTTGACGTGTAAGCGCTAGAATCCCTGGATATTGTTGTAATCCGTTCGCGCGAGCTTTGCTTGCGCGTTCTGGTTTTCAGCGTTCGGCAGCGAAAAGCCGCATCCAGACCAGGATTGTTCTGCCCATGTCGACCTCAGCCCGCCTCATTCTTCTTGTTTGCGCCGCGCTCCTCAGCGCCTGCGCAAGCCGTCCACCGCCGCCCGCTCCCGTAGTGGTCAAGCCTAAGCCGGTGTTCAATTACTCCACGCAAAATTTCTCGCCGGCCGCCGAAGACGTGCTCTTCCGTGCGCTGGGCCTGGTCGGCACGCCTTATCGCTGGGGCGGCAACACGCCGGACTCCGGGTTTGATTGCAGCGGCCTGATCGGGTTTGTCTACCGTGACGCTGCGGGCATCAGCCTGCCGCGCACCACGCGTGAATTGATCGTGATGCGTGCGCAGGACGTGAGCGAAAATAACCTGCAGACCGGCGACCTGATCTTCTTTGCCACTGGCGGCGGTTCACAAGTGAGCCACGCGGGTATCTACGTGGGCGAAGGGCGATTCGTGCATGCACCGCAGACCGGCGGCACGGTGAAGCTGGATACGCTGTCCAAAGCCTATTGGCAAAATGCCTACCTGAGCGCCAAGCGCGTGTTGCCAGCGAATCTGGCGCGCAACCCGTAAGGCGAGTGCAGATCCCGATGTGGGAGCGGGCTTGCTCGCAAAGGCGGTGGATCAGTCGATACGCCTGATGGCTGACACTCCGCTTTCGCGAGCAAGCACGCTCCCCCATTGGTTTTGCGTTGAACCCGAGATCGGCTATTTGGCTGCCGACACCCGCCACACCTTATTCCCCACGTCATCGGCCACCAGCAAATCTCCCTGCTGATCAATCACCACGCCGACCGGTCGGCCCATGGCTTTCTCATCGCTGTTGAGAAACCCGGTCAGCACATCCACCGGCTGGCCTTTGGGTTGGCCGCCTTCGAACGGCACGAAGATCACCTTGTAGCCACTGTGCGGTTTGCG
Organism: Pseudomonas sp. MF08831; assembly: GCF_059862645.1. Lineage (NCBI taxonomy): Bacteria > Pseudomonadati > Pseudomonadota > Gammaproteobacteria > Pseudomonadales > Pseudomonadaceae > Pseudomonas > Pseudomonas sp. MF08831. The sequence continues at coordinate 55,456 of NZ_JCBCUX010000016.1, forward strand.
GTTCCACGAACCGTGCTGGCCGATAAACGCGCCGTTGCTGAACTGCGCCGGCAGTTTGCTGCCCTCGGCGAAGGTCAGGCCCAATGACGCAGTGTGCGGCCCCACGGCATAGTCCGGAGCGATGGCCTTGGCGACCAGGTCCAGGTTCTGCGGCGTGACGCGCACATCCACGTGTTGTCCGTAGTAGCTGAATGGCCAGCCATAAAACGCGCCATCCTTGACCGACGTGATGTAGTCCGGCACCAGGTCGCTGCCGATCTCGTCGCGTTCGTTGACCGCCGTCCACAGCTTGCCGCTCTGCGGTTCCCACGCCATGCCGTTGGGGTTGCGCAGGCCGGAGGCGAAAATACGGTGTTGGCCTGTGGCACGGTCGACTTCCCAGATCGCCGCGCGGCCTTCCTCGGCTGCCAGACCGTTTTCGCCGACGTTGCTGTTGGAGCCGACACTCACGTACAGCTTGCTGCCGTCCTTGCTGGCCACCACGTTTTTCGTCCAGTGGTGGTTGATGCTGCCACCCGGCAGGTCGACCACCTTGGTGCCGGCGGCCTTGATCGCGGTTTCGCCCGGCTGATAAGGGAAGCGCAGCAGTTTGTCCGAGTCCGCCACGTACAGGTCGTTGCCGACCAGGGTCATGCCGAACGGCGAGTTGAGGTTCTCCAGGAACACAGTGCGGGTCTCGGCCACGCCATCGTGGTCGGCATCGCGCAGCAGGGTGATGCGGTTCGGGCTCGGCACGGCGGCACCGGCGCGCCCCATGACCTTCTCCATCACCCAGCCGCGAATACCCTTGGCGTCATCCGGCTTGGGCGGCGCGTTGGTTTCCGCCACCAGCACGTCGCCGTTGGGCAATACATACAGCCAGCGTGGGTGATCCAGGCCTTCTGCAAACGCCGCGACCTGAGTGCCGGCGGCAGCTGTCGGCTTCGCGCCGTCTGGCCAGCCAATCGCCGGGGCGATGTTCACCGTGGGGATCAGGGTTTTGTTTGGCTCCGGCAGCTTGGGTGAAGGCCCGGTGCCGTCGGACACCTGCAGAGTAGAGCTTTCACCGCAGGCGGCGAGGGTGCCTGCGAGCATGATCAGTAAGGCAAGTCTGGTTTTATGCATGGTTTTCTCCTTGATACCTGTAAGGGTAGAGGCGTTTGCCGGTCCGATCGTTCAAGTGCAAGGCCGGCTTTAATTGACGCTCCACCCCCAACCCACTAACCTTCGCGGCTTGTTTCAGGTGCTCTGTGACCTGTGGGTCGACAGAGTGAAACAGGGAAGCCGGTGAGTGAGCGCACTTGTACACAGTGCTGCCGCGATTCCGGCGCTGCCCCCGCAACGGTAAATGAGTCAAGACGGTGCCTTTTGCCACTGTATCCGCGTGATATGGGAAGGCGCGCCGTCGGCCTGCTCGCTCGCTGAGCAAGCGCCACTCATGAGCCCGGAGACCGGCCTGGATCATCCAACAGCATCACGGTGGGCGATGCTTGGCTGTCTGTGTGTCTATTTTCCTGCCCGCCGTTTTTTGTCCAGCCCCAACGGAGAGCTGCCATGACCGATTCCCCCGACCGCGACGAACGCCACCTGGCGCGCATGCTGCGCAAAAAAGCCGTGATCGATGAACGCATCGCCAATTCCCCGAACGAATGCGGCTTGTTGCTGGTATTGACCGGCAACGGCAAAGGCAAAAGCAGCTCGGCGTTTGGCATGCTCGCCCGCGCCATGGGCCATGGCATGCAGTGCGGCGTGGTGCAGTTCATCAAGGGGCGCAACAGCACCGGCGAGGAGTTGTTCTTCCGTCGCTTCCCCGAGCAAGTGCGCTTTCACGTGATGGGCGAAGGCTTTACCTGGGAAACCCAGGACCGCCAGCGCGACATCGCCGCCGCCGAAGCCGCCTGGGCAGTTTCGCGCCAATTGCTGCAAGACCCGTCCATCGGTCTGGTCGTGCTGGATGAGCTGAACATCGCCCTCAAGCACGGCTACCTTGATCTGGACCAGGTACTCAGCGACCTGCAAGCCCGCCCGCCAATGCAGCACGTGGTGGTCACCGGCCGTGGCGCCAAGCCCGAGTTGATCGAAATGGGCGACACCGTCACCGAAATGGGCATGCTCAAGCACGCGTTCCAGGCCGGTATCAAGGCACAGAAGGGCGTCGAACTTTGAACCAGCCCCGTCATTGCCCGGCCGTACTGATCGCCGCACCGGCATCCGGCCAGGGCAAAACCACCGTCACCGCGGCGCTGGCGCGTTTGCACCGCAACCTGGGACGCAAGGTGCGCGTGTTCAAGTGCGGGCCGGACTTTCTCGACCCGATGATTCACGAGCGCGCCAGCGGTGCGCCGGTGTACCAGTTGGACATGTGGATGGTCGGCGAGCAGGAAAGTCGCCGTTTGCTGTGGGAAGCGGCGGGCGAAGCTGACCTAATCCTGATCGAAGGCGTGATGGGCCTGTTCGACGGCACGCCCTCCAGCGCCGACCTAGCGCGGCACTTTGGTGTGCCGGTGCTGGGCGTGATCGACGGCACCGCCATGGCCCAGACCTTCGGCGCGCTGGCCTTGGGCCTGGCGCGCTATCAGCCGGACCTGCCGTTCGCCGGCGTGCTGGCCAACCGCGTTGGCACCCTACGCCATGCGCAGTTGCTTGAAGGCAGCCTCACTGAAGGCCTGCGCTGGTACGGCGCGTTGTCGCGTGAAACCGGCATCGAGTTGCCCAGCCGCCACTTGGGCCTGGTGCAAGCCAGCGAATTGAATGACCTCGATATGCGCCTGGACGCCGCCGCCCAAGCCCTGGGCAGCAGCTGCGAAGTTGCCGTGCCGCCACCGGTGACGTTCGCCGCGCCCGAAGTGATCGAGGCCGAGCCGCTGCTGGCGGGCGTGCGCATCGCCGTGGCCCGCGACGAAGCCTTTGCGTTTACCTACGGCGCCAGCCTCGACCTGCTGCGCGCGATGGGCGCCGAATTGCGCTTCTTCTCGCCGATTCACGATAGCCAATTGCCTGAGGCCGACAGCCTCTACCTGCCCGGTGGCTACCCGGAATTGCACCACCAGGCGCTGTCGGAAAACACCCCGATGCTTAACGCCATTCGCGCGCATCACGCGGCAGGCAAGCCGTTGCTCGCCGAGTGCGGCGGCATGCTCTACCTGCTGGACTCGCTGACCGATGTCGACGGTACCCGTGCCGAATTGGTTGGCCTGCTGCAGGGCGACGCGGTGATGCAAAAGAAGCTGGCGGCGCTGGCTTTGCAAAGTGTCGAGTTGCCGGAAGGGGTGCTGCGCGGCCATACCTATCATCATTCGCTGACCAGCACCGAATGGGCGCCGATCGCCCGAGGCTTGAGCCCTAACGGCGGGCGTGGCGCCGAAGCGGTTTACAGGCAGGGGCGGATGACGGCTTCCTACGTGCACTTTTATTTCCCCTCCAATCCGGCGGCGGCGGCTGCATTGTTTGCGCCTGGCCCTGAGACCGCTATCGCGGGCAATCCCGTTCCCACAACTGACCGAGTTGAAACTCAATCCAATATGGGAGCGGGCTTGCTCGCGAAGAGGCCATGACGGACAACGCCTTCCCCCAAGCCGAACGCGACGCCGTCTACCGCGCCATCGCCGAACGCCGCGACATGCGTCACTTCATCGGCGGCAGCGTGGCCCCCGAGTTGCTGCAACGCCTGCTCCAGGCCGCACACCAGGCGCCCAGCGTCGGCTTGATGCAACCGTGGCGATTCATCCGAATCAGCGACCGCGCGCTGCGCGGCCAAATCCAACAGTTGGTGGAAGAAGAGCGCGTGCGCACCGCCGAGGCCCTGGGCCAGCGCTCCGACGACTTCATGAAGCTCAAGGTCGAAGGCATCCATGACTGCGCCGAAGTGCTGGTGGCCGCGCTGATGGATGATCGCGAGCGCCACATCTTTGGCCGGCGCACCTTGCCGGAAATGGACATGGCCTCGTTATCCTGTGCAATCCAGAACCTGTGGTTGGCCGCCCGCGTCGAAGGCCTTGGGATGGGCTGGGTTTCGTTGTTCGAACCCCAGGCCCTGGCCGATCTGCTGCGGCTGCCGGCGGGTGCAAAGCCCTTGGCGGTGTTGTGCCTGGGCCCGGTGGCCGAGTTCTACCCGGCACCGATGTTGCAACTCGAAGGCTGGACCGAGCCTCGGCCGCTGAGTGACATGGTGTATGAGAATGTGTGGGGAGTGAGTCAATGAGTGTGGCCTTGCTGTGTGTCGCTGCGGTGGCGCTGGATGCGCTGCTGGGCGAGCCCAGGCGCTGGCATCCGCTGGTGGCGTTCGGCAACTTTGCCGGGCGTATCGAGCAACGTTTCAACAGCGGCGGCCGCGGGTGGCGCAGCCATGGCGTGACCGCCTGGTTTATCGCGGTGGTGCCGCTGACGTTGCTGGCCACCGTGCTGTCGTGGGCGCCGTATATCGGCTGGGTGCTGGAGATTCTGGCGCTGTACATGGCGCTGGGCATGCGCAGCCTTGGCGAGCACGTGCTTCCAGTCGCCCAGGCGTTGCGCAGCGGTGACCTGGAAGAAGCGCGTAAACGCGTGAGCTACCTCGTCAGCCGTCAGACCAGCGAACTGGACAGCACTGAAGTTGCGCGCGCCGCGACTGAATCGGTGCTCGAGAACGGCAGCGACGCGGTGTTCGCCGCGCTGTTCTGGTTTGTCGTGGCCGGCGTGCCCGGCGTGGTGCTTTATCGCCTGAGCAACACCCTTGATGCCATGTGGGGTTATCGCAACGAGCGCTTTGAGCGTTTCGGCTGGGCGGCGGCAAAAATCGACGATGTGCTCAACTACATTCCTGCGCGTCTGGTGGCGTTGACCTACGCGGTACTCGGCAAAACCCGCCTGGCGCTTAAATGCTGGCGCGCCCAGGCGCCGACCTGGGACAGCCCCAACGCCGGGCCGGTGATGGCAGCCGGTGCGGGCGCGCTGGGTGTTGAATTGGGCGGGGCGGCGATTTATCACGGCGAGCTGCATCAGCGTGCGCAGTTGGGCGAAGGCCCGGCGGCCGATGCCGACGCCATCGAGCGTGGCTGGCAACTGGTGCAGCGCGGCGTATGGTTATGGCTGTTGATCCTGTGCGCGGGGGCGCAATTTTATGCTTGAGCACGGTGGCCGGCTGCGTAAGGCAGTGATTGAGTACGGGATTGCCGAGGCGGACTGGCTCGACCTGTCCAGCGGCCTGGCGCCCTGGCCGTGGCCGATTCCCGAGATTCCGCTGCGGGCCTGGGCGCGATTGCCGGAAACCGACGACGGCCTGGAAAAGGCCGCCAGCGAGTACTACGGCGCCGCTCACGTGTTGCCGGTGGCGGGTTCCCAGGCGGCGATTCAGTTGCTGCCGCGCTTGCGTCGCTCCGGCAAGGTCGGCGTGTTGTCGCCGTGTTATGCCGAACACGCCGAAGCCTGGCGCCGCGCCGGTTACGTGGTGCGCGAAGTGCAGGAGCAGGAAGTCGACTTTTTTCTCGACGGCCTCGACGTGCTGGTGGTGGTCAATCCGAATAACCCCACCGGCCTGAGTCTGCCGCCGCAGCGCCTGCTCGACTGGCACTCACGGCTGGCCCAGCGCGGCGGCTGGCTGGTGGTGGACGAAGCGTTCATGGACGTGACCCCGCAATTGAGCCTCGCCAGCCAGGCCCATCAAGTCGGCCTGATTGTGTTGCGCTCATTCGGCAAGTTCTTTGGCCTGGCCGGTGTGCGCCTGGGCTTTGTGCTGGCGGAACGCAAGCTGCTCAAGCTGTTGGCCGAACAGCTTGGCCCGTGGGCAGTCAGTGGGCCGACGCGGGTGCTTGGCCAGGTGTGCCTGCGCGATACGGCCGGGCATGCCGAGCAGCGTCATCGCTGTATCGAAGCCGGCCAGCGCTTGTTCGCGCTGCTTGAGCGGCACGGCTTTGAGCCTCAGGGCGGCTGCGCGTTGTTCCAATGGCTGATCACCCCGCACGCCGAACGCCTGCACGAATTCATGGCCCAGCGCGGCATCCTGCTGCGCCTGTTTGTCCACGACAGCAGCCTGCGCTTCGGTCTGCCCGACACTGAGGCCGATTGGTTGCGACTCGATGAGGCCCTGGCCGCTTACAAGGACGCCGCATGAGTACGTTGATGGTGCAAGGCACCACGTCTGACGCCGGTAAAAGCACGCTGGTGACCGCGCTGTGCCGTTGGCTGGTACGCCAAGGCATTGGCGTGGTGCCGTTCAAACCACAGAACATGGCACTCAACAGCGCCGTCACCGCTGAGGGCGGCGAAATCGGCCGCGCCCAGGCCGTGCAGGCCCAGGCCGCCAATCTGGCACCGCACACCGACATGAACCCGGTGCTGCTCAAGCCCAACAGTGACACCGGCTCCCAAGTGATTATCCATGGCCGTGCCGTGACCAGCATGAACGCCGTGGCCTATCACGACTACAAGGCCATCGCGATGCAGGCGGTGCTCGCCTCCCATGCACGGTTGAGCGAGGCCTACCCGGTGGTGATGGTGGAAGGCGCGGGCTCCCCGGCGGAGATCAACCTGCGCGCCAATGACATCGCCAATATGGGCTTCGCCGAGGCGGTGGACTGCCCGGTGTTGTTGATCGCCGATATCAATCGCGGCGGCGTGTTTGCGCATCTGGTCGGCACCCTCCAATTGCTGTCGCCGACCGAGCAGGCACGGGTCAAAGGCTTCATTATCAATCGCTTTCGCGGTGATATCGCGCTGTTGCAGCCGGGGCTCGATTGGCTCGAAGCGCGCACCGGCAAGCCGGTGGTGGGCGTGCTGCCCTACGTGATGGACCTGCACCTGGAAGCCGAAGACGGCATTGATCAGCGTCAGATCGACAAGGCCGCCCAGGTACTCAAGGTGGTGGTGCCGGTGTTGCCGCGCATCAGCAACCACACGGATTTTGACCCGCTGCGTTTACATCCCCAGGTGGATTTACAGTTTATCGGCCCAGGCCAGGCCATTCCGGCTGCCGACCTGATTATCCTGCCGGGCTCCAAAAGCGTGCGCAGCGATCTGGCCTATTTGCGCGCCAACGGCTGGGACACTGCCATTGCGCGGCACTTGCGCTATGGCGGCAAGGTCCTGGGGATTTGCGGCGGCCTGCAGATGCTCGGCGAGCAGGTGCATGACCCGCTCGGCCTGGAAGGGTTGGCCGGTTCCAGCGAGGCTCTCGGGTTGCTGGCGTTCAGCACGACGCTGGAACAAGAGAAACAATTGCGCAATGTGCGCGGACGGTTGCTGCTGGAGGACGCCGAGGTCAGTGGTTATGAAATCCATGCCGGCGTGACCTCCGGCAGTGCCTTGTCGAATGCTGCCGTGCTGTTGGATGACGGCCGCCGTGACGGTGCCCTGAGTGAAGACGGTCAGATTCTTGGCACCTATCTGCACGGGGTGTTCGAAACCCCGGCGGCGTGCAGTGCTTTACTGCGTTGGGCCGGGCTGCAGGATGTACAAGAGGTGGATTATCACGCCCTGCGCGAGCGCGACATTGAGCGCCTGGCGGACCTGGTGGAGAACCATCTGGACACTGAACTGTTGCGCAAGCTATGCGGGATCTGACGGTGTACACCCAATCCCCCATCAGCTGCCGGCTCGCCTGCGAGGGCGCCCGGCCAGCCAACCCCGGTTCAACTGTTGCACCGCTTCTTAAAGGTTGGAGCGGGCTTGCTCGCGAATGCGGTGCTTGGGTGACAAATCGGCTGACTGACACACCGCGTTTGCGAGCAAGCCCGCTCCCACACGGGCCAGTGCCCGCCTCACACTGTCAGCCGGCCAACACAGGTGCCTTCCCATGTATCAACTGATCCTCGGCGGCGCCCGTTCCGGCAAGAGCCGCCTCGCCGAAAAGCTGGCGAGTGACTGTGGCTTGCTTGTCACCTACATCGCCACCAGCCAGCCGCTGGACGGCGAGATGAACGAGCGCGTCGCACTGCATCGCCAGCGCCGTCCCGATCACTGGGGGCTGATCGAAGAACCCATCGAGCTGGCGCGTGTATTGCGCGAAAGCGCCGCCGCCGACCGCTGCCTGCTGGTGGATTGCCTGACCCTGTGGCTCACCAATTTGTTGATGCTGGAGAACCCGGCACGCCTGGCGTTCGAGCGCGATCAACTGCTGCAAACCCTGGTCTCGCTGCCGGGTGAAATCATTTTTGTCAGCAACGAAACCGGAATGGGTGTCGTGCCGCTGGGCGAATTGACTCGCCGCTATGTGGATGAAGCCGGTTGGCTGCATCAAGCCTTGGCCGAGCGGTGTCAGCGTGTGGTCCTGACCGTCGCCGGCCTGCCCCTGACTTTGAAAGGTACTGCGTTATGACTGACTCCTGGTGGCTCAACCCCTGCAAGGCCGTCGACACTTCGGCGCATGAACACGCGCTGGCTCGTCAGCAGCAACTGACCAAGCCAGCCGGCTCGCTCGGCCAGCTCGAAGCCCTAGCGGTGCAATTGGCCGGCTTGCAAGGCCAGGTCAAACCTGCGGTGGATCAGGTGTGGATCGCCATCTTTGCCGGTGACCACGGCGTGGTTGCAGAAGGCGTATCGGCATTTCCACAGGAAGTGACCGGCCAGATGTTGCACAACTTTGTCACCGGTGGCGCGGCCATCAGCGTATTAGCGCGGCAGTTGAATGCGCAGCTGGAAGTGGTCGACCTCGGGACCGTCACGCCGTCGTTGGATCTGCAGGGTGTGCGTCATTTGAATATCGGCGCCGGCACGGCCAACTTCGTCAACGGCCCGGCGATGACCGCAGCGCAAGGGCGACTTGCCTTGCAAGCCGGGCGTGACAGTGCGCACCGTGCGTTGCAAAGCGGCGCACAGCTGTTTATCGGCGGCGAGATGGGCATCGGCAACACCACTGCCGCCAGTGCCTTGGCGTGCGCCTTGCTCGATTGCCAGGTGAGCGATCTGACCGGCCCGGGCACCGGCTTGAACGCCCAGGGCGTCAGCCACAAAGTGGCGGTGATTGAACGCGCGCTGGCCTTGCATGCAGCGCAACGTGACGACGCATTGAACACGTTGTTCAACCTGGGTGGTTTCGAAATTGCCGCGTTGGTGGGGGCTTATCTGGCCTGCGCCCAGGAAGGCATCGTGGTGCTGGTGGACGGGTTTATCTGCACGGTCGCGGCGCTGGTGGCTACACGCCTGAATCCGGCGAGCCGTGAGTGGTTGGTGTTCGGCCACCGCGGCGCTGAGCCCGGTCATCGTCACGTGCTGCACAGCCTTGACGCGCAACCGCTGCTGGAACTGGGCCTGCGCCTGGGTGAGGGCAGCGGTGCGGCGCTGGCGGTGCCGTTGTTGCGCCTGGCCTGCGCGCTGCACGGGCAGATGGCGACGTTCGCCGAAGCCGCCGTGGCAGACCGCCCCGCATGACCTTGCACCTGGACCTGCTGCGCCACGGCGAAACCGAACTGGGCGGCGGCCTGCGCGGCAGCCTGGACGACGCGCTCACCGCCAAAGGCTGGGAGCAGATGCGTGCCGCCGTGGCAGACCAGGGGCCGTGGGACCGGTTGGTCAGTTCGCCGCTGCAACGCTGTGCGCTGTTCGCCCACGAGCTGGGCGCACGGCTGCGGGTGCCGGTGAGCCTGGAAAAGGATCTGCAGGAGCTGCACTTCGGCGCCTGGGAAGGGCAGAGCGCGGCGGCGCTGATGGAAACCGATGCCGAAGGCTTGGGCCGGTTCTGGGCCGATCCTTACAGCTTTACACCGCCTGAAGGCGAGCGCGTCAGCGACTTTTCTGCACGCGTTCTCGGCGCCGTCTCACGGTTGCATCAGGCATATGCCACACAGCGCGTGCTGTTGATCAGCCACGGTGGCGTGATGCGGCTGCTGCTGGCGCAGGCGCGCGGTTTGCCGCGTGAGCAGCTACTGAATGTCGAGGTCGGCCACGGTGGGCTGTTCAGCCTGCAGGTGACGGCCGATGGTGTGCTGAAGGAAGGAGTCTGAAGATGCTGGCGTTCTGGATCGCCCTGCAATTTCTCAGCAGCCTGCCGATTTGCCTGCCCGGCATGCCGCAGCCTCAGGAATTGGGGCGTTCGTTGCTGTTTTACCCGGTGGTGGGGTTGCTGTTCGGGCTGCTGTTGTGGGCCCTGAACACAGCCCTGATGGGCGCACCGTTATTGCTGCATGCTGCGCTGGTGCTGACCGCCTGGGTGTTGCTCAGTGGTGGCCTGCATCTGGATGGCCTGGCGGACAGCGCCGATGCCTGGCTTGGTGGGTTTGGCGACCGCGAGCGCACGCTGACCATCATGAAAGACCCGCGCAGCGGGCCGATTGCCGTGGTCACTTTGGGGCTGGTGTTGTTGCTCAAATTCACCGCACTGGTGGCCTTGATCGAGCAGCACAACGGCACGGCGCTGATTCTGGCGCCGCTGATCGGGCGTGCGTCGATGCTGGCGCTGTTCCTTACCACGCGTTACGTGCGTGCAGGCGGTTTGGGCCAGGCACTGTCGGATCATTTACCCAGGATCGTCGGCCAACAGGTGCTGATCCTCAGCGGTCTGTCCTGCGTCCTGATCGGCGGTTTCAGTGGCGGGATCGCTGTTTTACTCGCTGCGCTGTGCTTTATCGGGCTGCGTCAGTTGATGGTCAACCGGCTGGGTGGCACCACGGGTGACACGGCCGGCGCATTGTTGGAGTTGCTGGAAGTCGCGGTTCTGGTCGGCTTGGCGCTGTAACACTTTCTTGCATTTTCACAATCGCGGGTATATACACGCTCCATGCTTGCCTCCCAATGTTTATGCACCAACCTGCGACGTGCCGCCCGTGGCGTCAGCAGGCATTACGACGGCGCTCTCGACGGCTTCGGGATCAACGTTGCCCAGTATTCTTTGCTGTGTAACCTGCAGCGCCTCGATCAACCGAGCATTTCCAGCCTGGCCGAAGCCATGGGCCTGGACCGCAGTACCCTGGGGCGCAACCTGCGGGTATTGGAAGGCGAGGGCTTGGTGCAGTTGGTCGAGGGCGATGACCTGCGTAATCGCTTGGTGGTGTTGACCGTCGCCGGCGAAGAACGCCTGGCTGCCGCGTTGCCGGCTTGGGAGGCGGCGCAGCAGAAATTGATAGATCAGTTGGGCGCTGAAAAACGCGAAACCTTGTTGGCCTTGCTGGACGAACTCGCCTGAGCGCGGGTTTGTTCGACTACAAGCGGGTATATACCCGCGAGCGGAGAATAAGAAATGACCTCGATGTGGCGAACCAGTGGCTGGGTTCTTGTGGGGAGTGCGCTGATCCTGGCGTTGTCGTTGGGCGTGCGGCACGGCTTTGGTCTGTTCCTGACGCCGATGAGCATGGAATTTGGCTGGGGCCGTGAGACCTTTGCCTTCGCCATCGCCCTGCAAAACCTGATCTGGGGCCTGGCACAGCCGTTTACCGGCGCCTTGGCCGACCGCTTCGGCGCGACCAAGGCGGTGTTTGTCGGTGGGGTGCTGTACGCCGTGGGGCTGGTGTTGATGGGCATGTCGGATTCGGCGTGGTCGCTGTCGCTCAGTGCGGGTTTGCTGATTGGGATTGGCCTGTCGGGCACTTCGTTCTCGGTGATTCTCGGTGTGGTCGGCCGCGCAGTGCCGCCGGAAAAACGCAGCATGGCCATGGGCATTGCCAGCGCCGCAGGTTCGTTCGGCCAGTTTGCGATGGTGCCGGGCACTTTGGGCCTGATCGGCTGGCTGGGCTGGTCGGCCGCCTTGTTGGCGTTGGGCCTGATGGTGGCGCTGATCCTGCCGTTGGTGGCGATGCTCAAGGACAAACCGCTGCCGGCGATGGTCGGTCAGCAAACCCTGCGTGAAGCCCTGAAAGAGGCCTGCTCGCATTCCGGCTTCTGGCTGCTGGCCTTCGGCTTTTTTGTCTGCGGTTTCCAGGTGGTGTTTATCGGCGTGCACTTGCCGGCGTACCTGGTGGACCAGCATCTGCCGGCCACGGTGGGTACCACGGTGCTGGCGTTGATCGGCCTGTTTAACGTGTTTGGTACCTACACCGCTGGCTGGCTCGGCGGGCGCATGTCCAAGCCGCGCTTGCTCACCGGCCTGTACCTGTTGCGCGCGGTGGTGATTGTGCTGTTCCTGTGGGCGCCGGTGACCGAAGTCACGGCCTACCTGTTCGGCATGGCCATGGGCTTTTTGTGGCTGTCCACCGTGCCGCTGACCAACGGCACTGTCGCGACGCTGTTCGGCGTGCGAAACCTCTCGATGCTCGGTGGGATTGTGTTTCTGTTCCACCAACTCGGTTCGTTCCTCGGGGGCTGGCTGGGCGGGGTGGTCTATGATCGAACCGGCAACTACGATTTGATCTGGCAGGTGGCGATTCTGTTGAGCCTGCTCGCTGCGGCCCTCAACTGGCCGGTGCGCGAGCGGCCGGTGGCACGCTTGCAGGCGCAGATGGAGGCAGCATGAGTTTGACGGCAAGAGGGTTGGTGATCTCGGCAGGCCTGGTGCTGTTGCTGCTGGCCTGGTGGGGCTGGCAGCATGGCGGGCTGGCATTGATGCAACTGGGTATGTCGATCTGTTAAGTTCTGTGTCTGATCTGACTCAAGGACTTTCGACATGCTGATGCGCTGGCTCGCTGTACCCGTCCTGATGGCTGTAGGCAGTGTGGCCGTGGCCGCCAGCTGTCCGCCCTTGCTGGAGGGGCAATTGCCCAAGTTACGGGCCAAAGAATCCATCGATTTGTGCCAGCGTTTTGCCGGCAAACCCCTGGTCATCGTCAATACCGCGAGCTTTTGTGGTTTCGCGCCGCAATTCAAGGGCCTCGAAGCGTTGTATCAGCGCTACAAAGGGCAGGGGCTTGAAGTGATCGGCGTGCCGTCCGATGACTTCAAGCAGGAAGCCAAGACCGGTGAAGAGACCGCCAAAGTCTGCTACGTGAATTACGGCGTGACCTTCACGATGACCGAGCCGCAGACGGTCAAGGGGCCGGATGCGGTGCACCTGTTCAAGATTCTGGCGCAGCAGACCAGCGCGCCCAAGTGGAATTTCTATAAGTACGTGGTGGATCGCCAGGGTAAGGTGATTGCCAACTTTTCCAGTTTGACCAAGCCGGACAGCCCGGACCTGATCAAGGCGGTGGAGGCTGCACTGGCCTCGAAGCCCTGATCGACGGTCATTAAAAAGCCCCGCCTCCTGTGCAGGAGAGCGGGGCTTTTTTATACGCGTTGGATCAGAACTTGTACGTCACGCCCAGGCCGAAGCCGTTGGCGCTGTTTTCGTACTTGGCGCTGTAGGACGAACCCAGCGCGTTGGCCTTGTTGACCTTGACTGGCTCTTCCTTCAGGTAGGAGTAAGCCACGTCGACGATCATGTTCGGCATTACTTCGTAGCCCAGGCCAACACTGAAAATGGTCCGGTCGCCGGTAGGGATGCGTGGCGAACGGTCAGTGTTGTTGGTTGGCGACTGGTCGAAAGTCAGGCCGGTACGCAGTACCACTTGTTTGGTGACTTGGTACGAAGTACCCAAGGCATAGGCCCAGGTGTCATGCCAGTTCTGTGGCTCGCTGATGGTACCCACGATCTGCGGAGCGGCAAGGCCGCCAGCTCGGGTAACGCCCTGGTTGTCGACAGTGATGTCTTTCAGGCGGCTCCAGCGAGTCCAGGTGGAACCGGCGTAGAGTTTCCAGGCATCGCTCAGGTCCTGTGTCACGGACAGGTCGTAAGACTCTGGCGTATCAATGCTCAACGACGCATCGTAGCGGCCGCTTGCCAGCAGTGGAGCCGTCGGGGTCGGTGCCGTGACTTCGGTGTGGCCATCAAGCTTGTAGCTGACTTTGGAGTGGTAAGTCAGGCCCACGCGCGTGGTATCGGTGGCTTGTACCAGCACGCCGACGTTGAAGCCAACAGCCGTATCGTCACCTTTGATTGTGACGTTGCTATTCGGGACGGCAGGGTTGGTCGACAGGGCCAACTCCGATTCCAGCTTGCCGGAAATACGGTTGATGGTCGGGCCGAAACCGATGGAAACCCGGTCGTTGAAGGCGTAGCTGACGGTTGGCTGCAAGGTGATAACCGACACTTTGCTGTAGCTGCCGAACGAGCGACCCTGGAAGCCCCTCTCATAATCGGTCACCAGGCCGAAAGGTGCATAGACACCAACGCCGACGGCCCACTGATCATTGAGTTTGTTGGTGTAGAAACCAAACGGGACCGCCGTGAATGGCACCATGTCGCCTTTGTTGCTGCCGAAAGAACGGCCGCTGGCGTTTTTGATGTCAGTCGAGGCATCGATAGCGGCAACACCACCAGTAATCTGCTGGCCTTCGAGGCGAGCCATACCGGCAGGGTTACCGTAGACAGTGCTGGCGTTATCGGCAGAAGAAGAGCGGCCTGCGAAACCCGTACCCATACCGGCGACGTCTTGTTCGTTCAGGGCAAAGCCGCTTGCGAACAGTTGGGAGGATGCCATGGCAACGGTGAGGCTAAGTGTGGTCTTGAGCATTACTTTTTTCATTATTAGAACTCCGTGGTGATCACCGCTGCGGAAAGTAACAATAAATTTAAGTTAGCGCTATAGGCTGTAATGTCGGAGATAGAGCGGTTTTGTAGGACAATCCGACCAGATTCGAAGGTTTTAGCCGAATCTTGCAAAACGCCTGATCAACATATGGCCTGATTCATGGGTAAAACACAGGTTTGCCAGGCTTGGGTGAAATCCCGCAGCCGACCTTGAGGGTGAAATATTTCTTTCCAGATACGCGCCATGGCCAGTACGTCACCCGGTGGCGGCAGGGCAGGACGATGCTGTTCTACCAGCAGCCAGGCGATGGCGGTGGCGTAGCGCAGGTTGACGGTCAGCTCCAGCTGGGGCGCGCTGAGGAAGGCATGTTGACTGGCCAGCCCACGTACCAGGCTGGCGCGCTCGGGGTCCTGTGCGAGGTAGTCGTCCCACAGCGCGCGATGACGAGGTTCGGTGATGCTGTACAGGCCGTGGCCGCGCCGATCATGCAGGGCGGAGCCGAGTTCCGATTGGCTGGCGGCAATGCCCAGCAACAGGGATTCAGCTGTCGGGTTATGGCGGCCGAGGTAAATCAACGTCGGCCTGATCACATAACGACACAATTCGCTGGCGGCGATACCCATACGAGCCTCAGTCCATGAAAGTGGTCGACGAAGCCTGAGAGGGGAGCTTGGCAGCAGTGAATCGGACCTCAGGCTCGTCGCAAGCGGATCATGCCGCTTGAGTTGAAGTGTAGTGTCATATTTGTGATGTAAAGGACTGTTTTTAAAACATCTTCTTCATTTAGTTATAACGTTTATACCTATTCGAACTTAGTGCAAGTACTCAAAAGCCGAATTTTGGGCAATAAAAAACCCTGCGTTTCAAGCAGGGTTTTTTGGGTTTCAGCGACTCGGGTCGATCAGGCAATCAATGCCTGACGGGTACGCTCGATCACGGCCTGCAGCGGCTCTGCGCTGGAGTATTGATCGGGGTACAGGCGTTCGCTGTGACGAGCGATGCCGTGTTCGTTGACCAGGGTGAAGCTGAAGCAGCCTTTGCGAGCGGCCATGATCAGGCAATTCATTGGTGCAAAAGCGTTGGTGAGGGTGCGAATGGCATCCTGAGTGTGGATTTGAGCGGACATATTATTGGTGTTCCTACAAATGACACGGTTAAGAACCGTGCAACGTTAAAACGTTCCAGTAACGTTGATCACCATTGATCAAACGAAGAACCCGACTGGAACAAAGCAGCCAGTTTGAAGCGCTAATAAGTTAGGCGCGCTTGGGCTGGCAGGTAGGTACTTAGGAGGGCAGGCAACACAACAGGGGCAAAGGTTCTGGGCCCGGGGTGAAGATCCTGATCAATTTGCAGGCTGGTTCGGTCAGAGTATTGAAACTTCGCGACACCCTTTGCTTGTTCAAAGGCAGTGTCGTCGCAAGGAATACCTGGAAACCATCGAGGTGGTCGATCCCGTGTTGTTCAGGGGAGTTGTTCGACCAGAATTGACTTTCAGCTTGGTACTAACGCCGCGGATAGTAACGGATTGAAACACGGAAAGGAAGTGTGCTAGCCAAAAAACTTCATTCAACTGCCCAACAAACCGCGGTAGACCAGCACGGTAGCCGCCGCGGCCAGTGAGCAGCCGAGCCCGTAGGCCGCCAGGGTCAAGCGCCAGGACCGCCCGGTCTCGATCACGTTCATTACCTCGCGCATGTCGTTGATTCTGCCTTCACCCAACTCTATGCACAGCGTTACGGCAGTAAACGCGGCTGATACCAGGATGGCGATGGCAAACAGCGCACCGTCGGGGGAGGGCAGCGCGGCATTGACCGCCAATGAGGTTACACAGATGGCCAGCAGCAACACGGCGAATAAGAGGATTCCTTTCATCGAGCCTTAGGAGGTTGCGTGGGGGAGTCGGTCAGTGTGGCGAGCCGGCGCGGATTTGAAAAGTGCCTGGCTTGGCCTGTCGGTAACATTTTTCGGACGTGTCGAAGCAAAAAACCTCAGCCATATAACCAGTGGGTGGGTACTTGTGCACATTAGTTGCGGGGTATGTAACCAGTCTGTCTATGGCCTGGAAGCGCCGCCATTTGCCTGCAATGAAAATTTAAGTCAATGAAAAATATCGCTTTTTTTTATTGGTGAAAAAATCGTCAGTTTGACTGCGGCCCCCGTTCCATGGGCCTTTGCGCGCGTTAAAGGTGGGTTGTCCACTGAGTTATCCACAGCTTCTGTGGATTGTCCCAAGCGCTTGCTCTAGAACGGGCGTGCAAGGATTTTTCAGCTTTACCTGTAGGAAAAAAAGAGTAGAGTGGCGCGCCTTCCGTTCTGTCCCGCAGTGCTTTATGAAGTTTCGCTCAGTATCACCTTCTGTTACCGACACCCCTCAGACTGTTACCGCACCCAAGCGTTTCTCCTTGAAAGTTGCCTTGTGGCTGCTCGACAGCCCGCGCCTGGGGCACAGTACCAACGTCAAGCACTTCGCCGGGCGCTTGCTCAAGCAGCCGGCCCGTGAAGGTGTGGTTGCCGCGCAGAGTCGCCTGGGCCAGCTGATGTGCCGGGAGTGCGGCAATGCCCGCGACCGCCGCATCGGCCATGACCTGTTGCGCCTGGCCGCCCGTGCCGGCGACCGCCGCGCCCAGCGCGAACTGGGGCAGGTCGAAGACTGAGCTGTCCTCAAGCCCTAGGCTTGGTTAACCTTGCTCTTTTTCGGTGATGGCAGAAATGGCGATTGCTTTTGACTGGACCAGTATTGCCTTGGGCCTGGCTGGCGCTGCAGTGCCTTTATTGGCTGTGTGCTGGCAGATTCAACGGCGGCTGAGCGCGCGCATGACCGGCTGGGAACTGCTCGAAGAGCGCCTGGCCACCGCGCAACTGGCCCAGGAAGGGCTGGCCGCGCAACTCGACGCCAGCCGCGACGAGATCAGTGACTTGAGCCAGGCCAACGCCGCCAAACAAGCTGACCTGGCCGCCGTTCGCCGTGAAGTCGAGTTGCTCCAGATCGACCGCGATAACGCCCGCGACGCCGCCCACGCCTGGAACCTCGACCGCAGTGCCAAGGAAACCGAGCTGCGCCGCCTCGATGCGCTGTCCTCGGCGTTGCGCGCCGAACTGCGCGAACAACAGGAAAGCCATCAACAACGCCTTGCTGACCTGCAAGGCTCGCGGGACGAGCTGCGTGCGCAGTTCGCCGAGCTTGCCGGCAAGATCTTCGATGAACGTGAGCAACGGTTTGCCGAAACCAGCCAGGAGCGCCTGGGCCAGTTGCTCGACCCGCTCAAGGAACGCATCCAGTCGTTTGAAAAGCGCGTGGAAGAAAGCTACCAGAATGAGGCGCGCGAGCGCTTCTCCCTGGCCAAGGAGCTTGAGCGCCTGCAGCAACTGAACCTGCGACTGTCAGACGAGGCCACCAACCTCACGCGCGCGCTCAAGGGCCAGAAAACCCAGGGCAACTGGGGCGAGCTGATTCTTGAGCGCGTGCTTGAACATGCCGGTCTGGAGAAGGGCCGCGAGTATCAGACTCAGGTCAGCCTCAAAGGCCCGGACGGCGAGCGCTTCCAGCCGGACGTGTTGATCATGCTGCCCGGCGACAAGCAGGTGGTGGTCGACTCCAAGGTCAGCCTCACCGCCTATCAACAATACGTTGCAGCGGATGACGATGTGATCGGCCAGGCGGCGCTGAAACAGCACGTGCTGTCCCTGCGCAATCACGTCAAAGGCTTGGCCGGTAAGGATTACAAGCGCCTCGAAGGTCTGCACAGCCTGGATTTCGTGCTGTTGTTCGTGCCGATAGAAGCTGCGTTTTCCGCCGCGTTGCAGGCCGAGCCGAACCTGTTCCAGGAGGCGTTCGACCGCCATATCGTGATTGTCAGCCCCACCACCTTGCTGGCCACCCTGCGGGTGATCGACAGCCTGTGGAAGCAGGAACGCCAGAGCCAGAACGCGCGGGAAATTGCCGAGCGCGCCGGCTGGCTGTATGACAAGTTCGTACTGTTTATCCAGGACCTGGATGAAGTCGGCAACCGCCTGCAGCAGCTGGATAAGGCCTACAGCGCGGCGCGAAACAAGCTGACGGATGGTCGTGGAAATCTGGTCAGCCGAACCGAGCAGTTAAGGTTGCTGGGCGCGCGTGCGAGCAAAAGCCTGCCGGCGGACTTGCTCGAACGGGCGATGACCGACTCGGACGGCGTCGCACACTTACCGGAATAGCGCGCGGTCAATGTGGGAGCTGGCTTGCCTGCGATAGCTTTGGTGACTGATGCACCGCTATCGCAGGCAAGCCAGCTCCCACAGGGAGATTGAGTTCGGTCATTACTACAACGGCAAATGCCGACTGATCAATGCCCGCAACGCCGCAGGCTTCACCGGCTTGGCCAAATAATCCAGCCCTGCGGCATGCACCTCGGCCACCATTTCCGGGCGCCCATCGGCGCTGATCACCACCCCGGGAATCGGCTCCGCCAGTTGCGCGCGCAGCCAGCCCATCAACTCAGTGCCTGTCTCGCCGTGGTCCAGGTGGTAGTCCACCAGCGCCAGTTGCGGGCGCACGCCCTCTGCCAGCAACAGTGCACATTGTGCCTGGTCGGTAGCGGTCCACACCTCGCAACCCCAGCGCGTGAGCAGGCTGCGCATGCCGATCAGGATGCTTTCTTCATTGTCCACACACAGCACCTGGGCACCGCTCAACGGCAGCCCGTTATCCTGCGTAGTCTTCACCTTGGGGCTGCTCTGGTTACGCGCCAACGGCACACGCACGCTGAACACGCTGCCTTTGCCCGGCCACGAACGCACGCTCAAACGATGGCCGAGCACTCGGCACAGGCCGTCGGCGATTGCCAGGCCCAGGCCCAGGCCTTTTTCGGCGCGGGTCTGGTGGCTGTCCAGGCGCTTGAACTCTTCGAAGATCACCTGTTGTTTATCCAGCGGGATGCCAGGGCCGCGATCCCACACTTCCAGGCACAGTTCGCCCTTGCGTCGGCGTACGCCAAGTAGCACCGGGCCGTCGGCATAGCGGAATGCGTTAGTAAGAAAGTTCTGCAGGATCCGCCGCAGTAACTTGATGTCACTGTCCACCCGCAGACGGCTGCCGCGCAGGCGAAAACGCAGGCCTTGCTCATGGGCCAGTGCCTTGAATTCTGCTCCCAGGGTGTCGAACAACTCGTTGAGGACGAAGGGCTGTCGCTGTGGATTGATCTTGCCGTTTTCCAGGCGCGAGATATCCAGCAGGTCGCTGATCAGGTCTTCGGCGGAGCGCAGCGAGCTGTCCAGGTGCTGCACCAACTGGCGGGCCTCGGCAGACAGGCCGTCGTTCTGGTGGGAGAGGGCGGCGGAGAACAATCGTGCCGCGTTCAACGGTTGCATCAGGTCGTGGCTCACTGCCGCCAGAAAGCGCGTCTTCGATTGGCTGGCGGATTCGGCCACGCCTTTGGCGTCGGTGAGCGCCACATTCAGTTGCGACAGTTCGTGGGTGCGTTCGGTCACCCGTTGTTCCAGGCCCTCGTTGGCCTCGGTCAGGGCTTGTTCGGCTTCACGGAACGCGGTGATGTCGGTAAAGCTCATGACGAACCCGCCGCCGGGCATTGGGTTGCCGATCAGCTCGATCACGCGCCCATTCGGAAACAGGCGCTCGGACGTATGCGCACGGCCCTGGCGCATCCAGTGCAGGCGCCGCGCGACGTGCACTTCGGCTTCCCCTGGCCCGCACAGGCCGCGCTCGGCGTTATAGCGAATGATGTCGGCAATTGGCCGGCCCACACTGATCAAACCGTCGGGGTAGTTGAACAGCTCCAGATAGCGCCGGTTCCAGGCCACCAGCTTCAGCGATTGGTCGACCACGCTGATGCCCTGGGTGATGTTTTCGATGGCGCCTTGCAGCAGCGCGCGGTTGAACTGCAGCACTTCGGAAGCTTCGTCGGCGATGCGTACGACGTCCTCCAGCTGCATTTCCCGCCCTTCAATTGCGGCTTTTACTACAGCGCGTGTCGAAGAGGCGCCGAGCACGCCCGCCAGCAGGCGTTCGGTATGGGCAATCCAATCGTTGTCGGCATTCTGGTTGGGGTTGAAGCCTTTGCCCTGGCGATAGGCGAAGCGGATAAAACTCTGCTGGGCACGTTCTTCACCGACAAAGCGCGCCGCCAGGCTGAGCAGGTCGCTGATCTGCACCGACAACATCGAGCGCGCGCTGGCGCGTTGGCTGATTTCCTGGCCGATAAAGCGTCCAGCCTGCCAATGCTCCGAGACCCGTGTGCGCGACAGCATCGAGACCCACACAAACAGCGTGAAGTTACCCGCCAGCGAGAACACGGTGCCCAAGGTCAGCGAGGTCACGGAGAAGCCAAACGGGTGTGAATGCATCCACGTCAGCCCGGGGAAAAGGCTCAGCGACCAGCCCAGACTTTTCGCCGTGACCGGTAGGACCAACGTGTAGAACCACAAAAACGTGCCCGCCGCCAACCCAGCGAACACGCCGCGCCGGTTCGCCTGCTTCCAGTACAGCGCGCCCAGCATCGCCGGGGCCAGTTGGGTGACTGCCGCGAAGGCGATCTGGCCGATGGTCGCCAGGCTCGCGGTGGAGCCGAGCAGCCGGTAACTCACGTAGGCCAGCAGCAGGATGATCACAATGCTGACCCGGCGCACCGAGAGCATCCAGTGGCGGAACACTTCGAACGGCCGCTCGGCACTGGAGCGTCGCAGCAGCCATGGCAGCAACATGTCGTTGGACACCATGGTCGACAGGGCGATGCTGGCCACGATCACCATGCCGGTCGCCGCCGACGCACCGCCAATGAACGCCAGCACGGCGAGGGCCGGGTGCGCCTCGGCCATGGGCAGGCTGATCACGTAGGAGTCCGGCAATACCGAGCCGGGCAGCAGCATTTTGCCGCCAAGCGCGATGGGGATGACGAACAGCGCGGCGAGGATCAGGTAGGCCGGGAACACCCACTTGGCCAGGCGTAAATCCTGCGGGTCGATGTTTTCCACGACGGTGACGTGAAACTGCCGGGGCAGGCAAATAATCGCCATCATCGCCACGCCGGTTTGCACCACCATCGACGGCCAGTTGATGGTTTCTTTCCAGTATTCCTCAAGGCGCGGGGCCAGCATCGCTTGGCTGAACAGGTCGCCGAAACCGTCATACAAGCCGTAGGTCACAAACGCGCCGACAGCGAGAAAGGCGAACAGCTTGACCAAGGATTCAAAGGCAATCGCCAGCACCATGCCACGGTGGTGCTCGGTGGCGTCGAGGTTGCGCGTGCCAAACACGATGGTGAACAGCGCCAGCACCAGCGACACGATAAGGGCCGTGTCCTGGGCGCGCGTGCCAGTGGTGTCGGGGCCGGAGCCGATCAACAGGTTCACGCCCAGCACGATACCTTTGAGCTGCAGGGCGATGTAGGGCAACACGCCGACCAGGCAAATCAGCGCCACTACCACCGCCAGCGACTGGGATTTGCCGTAGCGCGCGGCGATAAAGTCGGCGATGGAGGTGATGTTTTCCTGCTTGCTGATCAGAATCATCTTCTGCAGCACCCAGGGTGCCAACACAAGCAGCAGTACCGGTCCTAGATAGATCGGTAAAAATGCCCACAGCTGTTCGGCGGCCTGGCCTACTGCGCCGAAGAAGGTCCAACTGGTGCAGTAGACGGCCAGCGACAGGCTGTACACCCAGGCGCGTACTTTCGGCGGCAACGGCGCATGGCGGCGGTCACCGTAAAAGGCGATGGCAAACATAATGGCCATATAGGCCAGGGCAACGGCGGCGATCAGCCCGCTGGACAGCGTCATGGTAACTCCGAGCATAAGAACACCCAGGCATTCCAGGCCCGGTGGGACAGTCTCGCATGATGCTTGGGGTTAGTCAGTGTCGACCAAGGTCGTGTGCAGGATCTGGCTTATGTAGCTGCTGGCAAGTGTGGGAGCTGGCTTGCCTGCGATTCAGGCGCTGCGGTGTGACAGTTGCACCGTGGCGATGCTATCGCGGGCAAGCCCGGCTACCACCCAAGCCCGCGCCTACCGTTCGCGGGGCGGCAGGGTTTTCTGGCGCAGAATATACACAGTCACGAGAACGGCACTGGTCAGCATGAAACCGCGTGCCCACGGCAGCGGCACCAGGTAGCAGGAGAAACCAATGCTCAGCCACATCAAGCCGAGTGCGTAGACCTTGCCCTTGAGCGGAATGCCATTGCCGTCCAGGTAGTCTTTGATCCACGGGCCCAGGCGCGGGTGTTCCACCAGCCAGTGGTAGAAACGCGGGGAGCTTCGAGCGAAGCAGGCGGCGGCGAGTAGCAGGAAGGGCGTGGTCGGCAGTACTGGAAGGAAGATGCCGATCACTCCCAGCGCCACGCTCAACCAGCCGATGGCCAGCAGTGCGTAACGCAGGAGTAGCGAGCGATCGCCCATGGGGGACACGGGCAAACGACTCAGTGGTGACGGGGCTTGAGGATCGCCGGTTTTTCGTCAGGGGCGTTGCACAACAGGTACAGGGCGGTCAGGGCTTCCGGGATCTGTACGATCATGTCGTCCATCAGGTTGGCGTCGGAAGCGATGTCGGAGAATTCCGGCTGGTCGTCGAACAGACCCGAACCGACCATGATCGGCAGCAGCATTTCGCTGACTTCTTCCTCGGCGGTTTCGAACCAGGCGGCTTCGCGCAGGAACACGCCTTCCATGAAACCGATGCACCAGCCGCGCAGGTCGGAGTCATCCGGGTCTTCGCCCAGGTCCAGCTCGCAAGGCAGCTCGAATTCCTCGTCGGAAGCCAGTTGGCGACCGATGTGGGCCTTGAGGGCCAGCAGGGTGGATTCGATTTCTTCGCGTTGGGCGGCATCGGCGTAATGCGGCTCTTCGGCGAACAAGGCGTCGATCCACTCACGGTCCGGCACGATGTCGGAAGAGATCGACAGGGCGGTCAGGTAGCCGTGGGCGGCCACGTAGTCCAGCGCCTCGTCATGCAGCTCATCGGCGTCGAGGAAGGCTTGCAGGCGGGTTAGTTGCTCAGCGAAGGACATTACGGCATACCTTGGGAATAAACGATGCGCAATTCTAGGCTTTCTTGAGCCCCCAGGCCAGCTGCAAGGCATATTTGCCAGGTTTTAGATAGCAGTCGCTGTTCGTCAGTGGCGCCCTTTGCGGACCGACGCTCGGGTATACTGCCGCGTTTTGTGATGCCCCTGCAGGCCAAGCGCCAACCCGCGAAAACTTCGCTTACGGATTATTTCCCGTGAAGCCGGGGTTTTTCGGCCAGCCTGTACAGAGGGATTTCGGCACCATTTTGGAGTTTTACATGCTCGAGCAGGCTCAACGCGTCCTCAAGGACATCTTCGGCTACGACAGTTTTCGTGGCCGCCAGGGTGCGATCATTGAGCGCGTGGCCAGTGGCGGTGATGCCCTGGTGCTGATGCCTACCGGCGGCGGCAAGTCGTTGTGCTTCCAGGTGCCGGCGCTGTTGCGTAACGGCCTGGCCGTGGTGGTGTCGCCGCTGATCGCGTTGATGGACGACCAGGTCGCCACCCTTGAAGAGCTTGGTGTCGCCGCCGCCTCCTTGAACTCCACCCTCAGCGCCGAGCAGCAGCGCGACCTGGCCGCGCGCATCAAGCGCGGTGAAGTGAAGATGCTTTACCTGGCCCCTGAGCGTCTGGTGCAGCCGCGCATGCTGGCGTTTTTGCAGAGCCTGGAAATCGCCCTGTTCGCCATCGATGAAGCCCACTGCGTATCGCAATGGGGCCACGATTTTCGTCGCGAATATTTGCAGCTGGGCCAATTGGCGGAATTGTTTCCCGACGTCCCGCGCATCGCGTTGACGGCCACTGCCGACAAACGCACCCGTGAAGAAATCGTCGAGCGCCTGCACCTGCAGAACGCCGAGCGCTTCCTGTCGAGTTTCGACCGGCCGAACATCTTCTACCGCATTGTGCCCAAGGAGCAGCCGCGCAAGCAGTTGCTGGCGTTCCTGTCCGAGCGGCGCAGCGATGCGGGCATCGTCTATTGCCTGTCGCGCAAGAAGGTCGATGAAGTGGCCGCGTTCCTCTGCGAGCAAGGCTACCCGGCGCTGCCGTACCACGCGGGCCTGCCCAATGAAACGCGCTCTGCCCACCAGAAGCGCTTTCTCAACGAGGAAGGCCTGATCATGGTGGCGACCATCGCGTTCGGCATGGGTATCGACAAATCCAACGTGCGCTTTGTCGCGCACATGGACCTGCCCAAGTCCCTCGAGGCGTATTACCAGGAAACCGGTCGCGCCGGCCGTGATGGCCTGCCGGCGGATGCCTGGATGGTCTACGGCCTGCAAGACGTGGTGATGCTCAAGCAGATGCTGCAGAACTCCGAGGGCGACGAGCGTCACAAGCGACTGGAGCAACACAAGCTCGACGCAATGCTGTCGCTGTGTGAAGAGACGCGCTGCCGCCGCCAAACGCTGCTGGCGTACTTCGACGAAGACATGCCCGAGCCGTGCGGTCACTGCGACAACTGCGTGGACGGCGTGCAGACTTGGGACGCCACCGAGCCGGCGCGCCAGGCGTTGTCAGCCATCTATCGCACCGGCCAGCGTTACGGCGTGGGCCATCTGGTGGATGTGTTGCTGGGCAAGGACAACGAAAAAGTGCGCAGCTTCGGCCACGAAAAACTCTCCGTCTATGGCGTCGGCAAAGCCCGCGCTGAAGGCGAGTGGCGCTCACTGTTCCGCCAGATGGTCGCCCGCGGCCTGGTGGACATCGACCTGGAAGGGTATGGCGGCCTGCGCCTGAACGACAGTTGCCGGCCATTGCTCAAGGGCGAAGTGAGCCTGGAGCTGCGTCGCGACCTCAAACCGCAGACCACGGCCAAGAGCAGCACCAGCCAGGCCAGCCAGTTGGTCCGTGGCGAAGAGCGCGAGCAATGGGAAGCCTTGCGCACCCTGCGACGTAAACTTGCGCAGGAACACAGCGTGCCGCCTTACGTTATTTTCCCCGACTCCACGTTGCTGGAGATGCTGCGCGAGCAGCCGACCACCATGGCCGAAATGGCCCGGGTCAGCGGCGTCGGCGCGCGCAAGCTGGAACGCTACGGGCAAGCCTTCCTCGAAGTGCTCGGCGGCCAGGCCGAGGCGCCGAAGGAAGTCGCCGATATTCGCCACGAATTGATCAGCCTGGCGCGTGCCGGCATGACCCCGATCCAGATTGCCGGCCAACTGCAATGTTCCGAAAAAAACGTCTATACCCTGCTGGCCGAATCCATCGGCAAGCAGCAGTTGTCGTTGGAGCAGGCCCTTGATTTGCCGGAAGATCTGCTCGGTGAAATCCAGGATGCATTCCTTGACGGAGAGGGCGAATTGCCACCGGTTGCGGAGATCGCGCCGCTGTTTACCGGTCGTGTGCCTGAAGGTGTTTTGTATTGTGTGCGGGCTGCTTTGCAGTCGGAATTCGAAATTTAGTGTGCCAATTGCGCCAATGTAACGAATCAGTACAGAGCGGCGCTTGCCTCCTGGCATGGCTCATGCTTAGCTGACTAATAATTAGCCACACTTTATTTTCAGTCTAAACCATGAGTTTTTTATGCCTTTAACCGATCAACACCGCTTTGGCATGCAGTTGGCGCAAATGTCCCGAGGTTGGCGCGCCGAACTGGACCGCCGCTTGGCGGGGCTGGGTTTGTCCCAGGCGCGTTGGCTGGTGCTGTTGCACCTGGCCCGTTTTGCGGAAGCGCCCACTCAGCGCGAGCTGGCTCAAAGTGTTGGCGTCGAAGGGCCGACGCTGGCCCGCCTGCTCGACAGCCTTGAAGGTCAGGGCCTGGTGCAACGCCAGGCGGTGCTGGAAGACCGTCGTGCCAAACGCATATTGCTGTGCGACACCGCCCGCCCGTTGATCGATCAGATTGAAACCATTGCCACAGCGTTGCGCCATGAGCTGTTTGTGGGCGTGGATGAAGAGGATCTGCGCGTGTGCATGCGTGTGCATGGGCACATCCTGGCGAATCTGGAAAAGTCCTGATCTGGGATTCACCAGGGATCAAAAAGTGGGAGCTGGCTTGCCAGCTCCCACTTTTTTTGTGCCTAGAACGTCTGGCCGAGGTTCAGGTACACCGCCTGCTGATTGTCATCATTGAACCCGTAGCTGAAATTCAGCGGCCCCAGCGGGGTATCAAACCCCAGGAAAATACTCGCAGCGTTGATGTAACCGCTGTCGAATTGATTGTCGTTGTTCCACGCCCGGCCGCGTTCCACCGAGGCCCCCAGGTACAGCGGGAAATCCAGCGGCAGGTACGAGCGCGGCGTCAGGCGGCGGTAGTACACCGCGCGCATCAGAGCGATGTTCTGCCCCGAGATCGCATCTTCGCGAAAGCCCGACAATTGCCGCGCACCGCCCAGCAGGAAGCTGGACACCACCACGTCGGATTTATCCAGAGTGCGCCCGTAACGGCCGCCCAGTATCAGCGTGTCCGGGCCGCGGCTCATGGCCTTGTCCAGTTTGAATTCCCATTGTCGATAGCGCTGGTCCGAGCCTAACCCGGGCTCGAATTCGCGGAACGCCAGGCCGATGTCTTCGCCGGTGTGCGGGAAGTACACGTTATCGAGCGAGTCGAACGAGTACTTCAGTTCATAGAAGCCCTCGCTGAAGCTCACGCTCGGCAGGTCGCGGTCGCCGATGCGCACGTCCGCCTTGCCCCAGGCTTCGCCGACGCCGAAGCGGATCTCGCCGCTGTTGCCGATCTGGCGACCGACGTTCAAGCCAAAGCCATAACGCTCCAGGCGGTATTCGGAGATGGGATCGTTGTCCAGAATCAGTTCAACGTTCTGCGCCTGGGCACTGATATAGGGCGCGACGAAGTAGCGTGAACCGACATCCAGTGGCTGGTAGAACTCGCTGTACAGCTCTTGGCGATCACCGATCTGCACCCGCGTCAGCCATTCGGCGCCGAGGCGATTGATGCCATTCATGCGGTAGCTGGCGCCGAGGTTGAAGGCGCTGTCGCCGCGCATGTCATCCGACAGGTTCAGGCCCAGGCGCAAGTAGTCGGTGCCGCTGCGTTTGCCGCGAGCACTGATCACCAGGGTATTGTCCTGGCCCTTTTTCACCACGCGGTATTGCACCTGCTCGAAGTAGTCCAGGCCGTACAGGGTGCCCATGTCGGTTTGCAGACGGCCCAGGTTCAACGGCTCGCCCAGGTTTTGGCGGATGTAATAGCGGATCACGTCATCGCTGACCTTCGAGTCGTTCTCCACCTTGATGGCGGTAATCACGGGCGTGCGCTCGCCGGGCGTGCGGGCCGCGATCAGTTGCGGGTCGACAGGCTCAGCAGGGCGCAGGTGCGCCAGGCGTATATCAAGCGCGCGGGTGGCGCGGTAGCCAGCGTCGATCATGTCCTTGGCGCGGCCGAAGTCCGTCACGCCGTAAGCCGCCAGCGGCGGTTGGATCAGCACATCCTTGGGGTGCAGCGCCTTGAGTTGCTCTTCAGAGTTGCGCCGGGTCATCAGGGTGATCGACTGGTTGAGCACATCGACGACAGTGGCAAGTTGCTTGCGCGAACGCAGCGGGGTGCCGATGTCGACCACGATGGCAATGTCGACGCCCATCTCACGTGCCACGTCCAGCGGGATGTTGTCGGTCATGCCGCCGTCCACCAGCAGCCGGCCGTCGATTTCTACCGGGGCGAACACCGCCGGGATCGACATGCTCGCGCGGATCACCTGGGGCAAGTGGCCTTTGTTGAAAACGACTTTTTCGCCGGTGGTGATGTCGGTGGCCACCGCGCGGAACGGGATCGGCAGCTTGTCGAAGTTACGCGTGTTGCTGCTGTGGGCGAACATGCTTTCCAGCAGCAGTGCCAGGTTCTGACCCTGAATCACTCCGAGCGGCAGGCCGAGGCTGCCGTCGTCACGGAAACTGAGCTTCTGTTTGACCAAAAAGTCGCGGTCGTCCTGCTTGCGTCGAAACGGCACGTCTTCACGCGGCGGTGCGTCGGACAGCGCTTGTTGCCAGTCGATATTCAGCGCGAGCTTTTCCAGCTCATCAATCTTGTAGCCCGAGGCGTACAGCCCGCCAATCACCGCGCCCATGCTGGTGCCGGCAATCGCATCGATCTGGATCCCTTGCTCCTCCAGGGCCTTGAGCACACCGATATGCGCCAGGCCACGCGCGGCGCCGCCGGACAGCACAAGGCCGATTTTGGGGCGGGGTGTTTCAACGGCGTCGGCGAGCAATGGAAGCAAACACAGAAACAGGCAAGACAACAGGCGGCGCATCATGAATCTCGAGGCTGGGCAATAAAGGCCGGTATTATAGCCACCCGATTCACCCAGCCCGTTATGCCAGGAACCTCTCAAATTATGTCGCTGAGCAAACCCGAGATCGTCATCACCTATTGCACCCAGTGCCAGTGGCTGTTGCGCGCCGCGTGGCTGGCCCAGGAATTGTTGAGTACGTTTGCCGATGACCTGGGCCGTGTGGCGCTGGAGCCGGCCACCGGCGGCGCGTTTCGCATCACCTGCGATGGCGTGCAGATCTGGGAGCGCAAGGCCGACGGCGGCTTCCCCGAAGCCAAGGTGCTCAAGCAGCGCGTGCGTGACCAGATCGACCCACAGCGGGATCTGGGCCACAACGACCGCACAGCCTGAGCATCAGGCCGTCGCCGCAGGCGCCTTGGCTTGGCTGGTGCTGCCCATCAGCCCGGAAAGCACGATGGCGACGATGATCAGCGCGCCGCCCAGCAGCATGCGCAGGGTCGGGGTTTCGGCAAACAGCACCCAGGCCGCGGTGATGCCGTAGACCGGCTCCATGGCAAACACCACCGAGGCGGTGCGCGCTTTGATCACCGCCAGGCTGGCGACAAACAGGCTGTGGGCCAGGCCGGTACAGAACACCCCGAGCAGCCCGATCCACAACCAGTCAATTGCCCGCACATCCGCCAGCCCGGGTGCCGCCACCGGCAGCAGACAAGCCGCGACCACCACGTTCTGACACAGCGCCGCCTGCACCGCGGGGATGCGCCCGGAACTGGCGCGGTTGTTCAACGACAGCAGCGAAAACAGCAGGCCCGAGGCAATGCCCCAGAGCAGGCCGCCGGTGGCTGCGCTGGCAAGGTTGAAGTCCGGCGTCACCAGGATCAGGCCGACACTGACCAGTACCACCAGCAGCACTTCATTGGCGCGAATGCGCTCGCGGAAGATCAGTCCTTCGAGAATCACGGTAAACGCCGGGAACGCGGTAAACCCAAGCGTGGCGACGGCGACGCCGGCGACTTTGACCGCGATGAAGAAGGTTACCCAATGCGCCGCAAGCAGCACGCCGCTGATCAGCAGGCGGCGCCAGTCGCGCATCTGGAGTTTTTTCCAGGTGGTGTTGCTGGCGAATCGCGCAAACACGGCGAGCGCCACCACGGCGAAGGCCGCCCGGCCAAAGACGATGATGGCGGGCGAGGCCGCCGCCAGCTTGCCGAATACGCCGGTGAGGCCAAACATCAGTGCGCCGATATGCAGGGCGCCGAGGGCTGAGCGGGGAGTCATTGCGATCCTTGAACCAACGGGGTGACAGAATCGCAGTCTAGAGGTTGGAGGTGTGGGCGTCTGTCGTCCGGCTCGCGTTTTTTGTCGCAAGACTATGATGAGCGCCGCAATGCGCCCGGTGATGCGCCAAATTCGCGCAACATCGCGGCGGCAAACGCACTTTGCGAGCTGTAGCCGACGCGCTCGGCAATGTCGCCGATGGGCAGCGGCGTGTTGCGCAACAGGTTCAAGGCCATCTGCAGGCGGCGCCCGCGGATGTAGTCCATCGGCGTCTGCCCGCACTCGGCGATAAAGCGCGCGTGCAGGCGCGCGACCGACAGGCCGGCAATGCGCGCAAGGTCCGCGACCTGCAATGGGTGCGCAACGTGTCGTTCGATATGCGCATCAAACGCCGCATACGGCAGGCGTCGTCCCGGCATCGGTTGGGCCAGCGGGTGATTGAGGCTGGCCAATAACAGCACCGCGCCTTGCTGCACGATCAGCGGGTCATCCACCGGGCTGTGCGCCAGCCATTGCACCAGTTGGCTTTGCCGCGAATCCAGGGTCAGGCGTGCCGATTGGTCGAGCAGGCGGCGGCTGGCATCGGCATGCTCGCCCAGCGATTGCACGACCCAGTGTTCGGTGGGTACATCCAGCACCAGGCAACGGCTGCCATCGCGGCTGCCGCAGGCGTGGTGGGCGGAGAAGGGCAGCACCATCACGCTGTTTTCGTGCACCTGGCTGCCCCGGCCATCGACTTCCAGGTCCAGGTGCCCGGACAGGCCAAACACCAACTGCGCATGGTCATGGCTGTGGGCAAGCGGCTCTTCGAGGTAGTGGCGCAGCGTGAGCGTCGGTCTCATCGCGGTCTCCTGAGGGTGCAGGGCGCCAGTCTACAACGCTTCGCGGGCGCCAGGCGCTGTCATCAGACTGACGCACCGCTGTCATGGGCTATTAACCACCAGGGCGCAAGCTCGCGAAAACACCGTCGAGGGATGCCCATGACCCGTGCCGAATTCGCCAAACCCGGTCGTAAACAACGGGTTCGTACCTTGTGGATTTCCGACGTGCACCTGGGCACGCGGGACTGCCAGGCCGAACATTTGTCGCGGTTTCTCAAGGGTTACCACGCCGACAAGGTGTACCTGGTTGGCGACATCATTGATGGCTGGAAAATGCGCGGCGGCATGTATTGGCCCCAGGCCCATACCAACGTGATCCGCCGCCTGCTGACCATGGCCAAGCGCGGCACCGAGGTGATCTATGTCACCGGCAACCATGACGAGTTCCTGCGGCGCTATTCCAAGCTGATCCTGGGCAATATCCAACTGGTCGACGAAGCAGTGCACGTCACCGCCGATGGCCGGCACTTGCTGGTGATCCACGGCGACCAGTTTGATGTGATCACCCGGTACCACCGCTGGCTGGCGTTTCTCGGCGACTCGGCCTACGAATTCACCCTCACGCTGAACCGCTGGCTCAATCACTGGCGGGCGCGGTATGGCTACGGCTACTGGTCGCTGTCGGCGTACCTCAAGCACAAGGTCAAAACGGCAGTGAGCTTTATCAGCGACTTTGAGGAAGCGATCGCCCATGAAGTGACCAAGCGCGAGTTGCATGGCGTGGTCTGCGGGCATATTCACCACGCGGAAATCCGCAAGGTGGGCGAGGTGGATTACCTCAACTGCGGGGATTGGGTGGAGTCGTGCACGGCGTTGATCGAGCACTGGGACGGGCATATCGAGTTGTATCGGTTGGCGGATGCGCAGGCGAAGCAAGCGCAGATCAAAGCCGAGATGGTTGCGGGCTAAAAACCAACACCATTCAAATGTGGGCGCGGGCTGGCCCGCGAATGCGCAGTGTCAGTCAATCCATTGGGTGACTGTCACACCGCATTCGCGAGCACGCCCGCTCCCCCATTTATTCCCCGTTTCTTCAGTGGCAAACGTCGGCGATGGCCTCGGCCAGCAGGGTCAAACGCGTCGCGTCGATGCCCGCCACGTTGGCCCGTCCCGAACTGACCATGTACACGCTGTGCTTCTCGCGCAGTTGCTTGACCTGTTCGGCGCTCAAGCCGGTGTAGGAAAACATCCCGCGCTGCGCACCGATATGCGCAAAGCGTTCGGCCAGCCCGTGGGGCGCCAGCGCCTCTACCAGGCCTGAACGCAACTGCGCGATCCGTGAACGCATGGCTTCGACTTCGTCGCTCCAGCGCTTTTTCAGCTCGGCATCCCCAAGGATGGTCGCCACCACGGCGGCGCCATGGTCCGGCGGCGTCGACCACAGATTACGCGCGGTGTTTGCCAGCTGGCTGCGCACATCCGTGAGCTTTTCAGCATCCGCCGCGCACACGATCAACGCGCCGACACGGTCGCGGTACAGGCCAAAGTTCTTCGAGCAAGAGCTGGTGATCAGCACTTCCGGCAGCTCGGCGGCAAACAGTCGCACGGCCCAGGCGTCTTGCTCCAGGCCGTCGCCGAAGCCTTGATAGGCGAAGTCGATCAGCGGCAGCAATTGGCGCTCGCGCACGATCTGCAGCACCTGGCGCCAGTCGTCCTGGGACAGGTCAAAACCGGTCGGGTTGTGGCAGCACGCGTGCAGCAACACCACGTCGCCCTCGGGCACCGTGGCGAGTGTGGCCAACATCGCGGCCACATCCAGGCGGTTGTCGGCGCCCACGTAGGGGTAGTGACTGACCTTAAGCCCGGCCTTGGCGAAGATGGTTTCGTGGATCGGCCAGGTCGGGTCGCTCAGCCACACGCCGCGCCCCGGCAGGTTATGGGCGATAAAGTCTGCGCTCAGGCGCAGGGCGCCGGTGCCGCCTGGGGTTTGCGTTGCACCGGCACGGCGGTCGCGGATCAAGGCCGAGTCGGCGCCGAGCACCAGTTCGCTGATCAGCGCACCGAATGCCGCATCGCCGTGGCCGCCGATGTAGGTCTTGGTGGTCTGGGTGTCTACCAGGCGCTGTTCGGCGAGTTTTACCGAATGCGGAATCGGCGTGAGGCCCTGGTCGTCTTTATAGACGCCGACGCCCAGGTCGAACTTGTTCGGGTTGCCGTCCTGGGCATACAGGTCCATCAGCCCGAGGATCGGGTCGCCGGGCACGCGGCCAATGGCATCGAAATGCATTACTTGCGGCCCTCGGCGTCCTTGGCCACTTCGTCAGTGCGCGCGGCCATGATGAAGTCGTTGCGGTGCAAGCCTTTGATCGA
Organism: Pseudomonas sp. MF08831; assembly: GCF_059862645.1. Classification (NCBI taxonomy): domain Bacteria; kingdom Pseudomonadati; phylum Pseudomonadota; class Gammaproteobacteria; order Pseudomonadales; family Pseudomonadaceae; genus Pseudomonas; species Pseudomonas sp. MF08831. The sequence continues at coordinate 88,500 of NZ_JCBCUX010000016.1, forward strand.
GTGGCTCCACCAGGTCACGGTGACTTTGCCCCACTCGGTGAGCAGGCCTGGGTGGTGGCCTTCGGCTTCAGATATTTCACCCACGGCGTTGGTAAAGGCCAGGGCAAATTTGAAGTTCTTGAACAGAAAAACCTTTTCCAGCTGCATCACGCCGTCGCGTACTTCAATGTTCCAGTCGGGAATCTGCTTGATCAGTACCGGCAACTCTTCATCGCTGACTTGCGGGGCGTCGGCACGGCAGGCTTCGCAGTGGGCTTGGTTCAAGGTGGTCATGGGAAGTGTCCTGAATTCGAGTGTTTGAAAAACGGTCGTCAGTGGCGTCACCCTAAAGCAACGCGCGGCCAGGGAACAGACTCACCTGGCCTCAAAACATAAGGTTCAAGCCGCTTTGGGTTTGGGCGGAAATTTCGGCGCGTGCAGACCCAACTGCATACCGCGCTCGACCATGCCCATGATGTCTTCCTGCGCTACTTCGAACAGGCGCTTGAGCTCAGGCAGGACGAAATACAGCGGTTGCAGGATGTCGATCCGATACGGCGTGCGCATCGCTTCGAGCGGGTCGAAGGCTTGGTGCTCGGGCTCATCCGACAGGCAATACACGCTTTCCTTGGGCGACGACAGAATGCCGCCACCGTAAATGCGCCGGCCTTGCGGGGTGTCCACCAGGCCGAACTCGATGGTCATCCAGTACAGGCGCGCCAGGTACACGCGCTGTTCCTTGGTCGCGGCCAGGCCGAGCTTGCCGTAGGTGTGGGTGAATTCGGCGAACCAGGGGTTGGTCAGCAGCGGGCAGTGGCCGAAGATCTCGTGGAAAATATCCGGCTCTTGCAGGTAGTCCAGTTCTTCGCGGGTACGAATAAAGGTCGCCACTGGAAACTGCTTGCTGGCGAGTAATTCGAAGAAGGTCTGGAAGGGGATCAGCGCCGGCACGCGGGCGACTTGCCAGCCGGTGGTCTCGGCCAGCACCTGGTTGATTTCACCCAATTGCGGAATGCGGTCCAACGGCAGGCCGAGCTTGTCGATGCCGTCCAGGTATTCCTGGCAGGCGCGACCCTCGATCACTTTCAACTGGCGCGTGATCAGGGTGTTCCACACCGCGTGTTCTTCCGGAGGGTAGTGGATAAAACCTTGCGCATCGGGCTCGCGGGCCACGTAGTGCGTTTGCTTCATACGGCTCTCCTGCTAGGCATTCGTTCTTGTTATGTCCTGCGATGAGCCTATTGATAACCCGCAAGGCGCCGGATTCCATCGGGCTGCGGCCTAATGCTGTAGGAAATGTTACCGGTTTTTGTAAAGTATTCGTTACGATGGCCGGACTCGTCGTTGTCTTGGGCTGTGAAATGCCCATGGGCTGTCACATAATCTTGACGACTATCTGCGCCCAGCGGCAAAAAGACGCGGCGCCTTCCCACCTTTCGGGCTTTTTCATGCGTATTAAAGTGCACTGCCAAAACCGTATCGGCATCCTGCGGGACATCCTCAACCTGTTGGTGGAGTACGGCGTCAACGTCGCCAAGGGCGAGGTCGGTGGCGAACATGGCAATGCGATTTACCTGTTTTGCCCCAACTTGGTGAACATGCAGTTCCAGGCGCTGCGCCCGCAATTTGAAGCCATTGCCGGGGTGTTTGGTGTCAAGCGGGTAGGGCTGATGCCCAGCGAACGTCGGCATATGGAGCTCAATGCGCTGCTTGGCGCCCTGGAGTTTCCGGTGCTGTCGATCGACATGGGCGGCTCCATCGTTGCCGCCAACCGCGCGGCGGCGCAGTTGCTCGGGGTGCGCGTGGACGAGGTCCCGGGAATTCCACTGTCGCGCTATGCCGAGGACTTCGACCTGCCGGAACTGGTGCGGGCGAGCAAGTCGCGGATCAATGGCTTGCGGGTCAAGGTCAAGGGCGACGTATTCCTGGCGGACATCGCGCCGCTGCAATCCTGCGAACACGATGACAGCGAAGCCATGGCGGGGGCCGTGCTGACCCTGCACCGCGCCGACCGCGTCGGTGAGCGCATCTACAACGTGCGCAAGCAGGAACTGCGTGGTTTCGACAGCATCTTCCAGAGCTCCAGGGTCATGGCGGCCGTGGTGCGTGAGGCGCGGCGCATGGCGCCTTTGGATGCGCCTCTATTAATAGAAGGCGAAACCGGCACCGGCAAAGAGCTGTTGGCCCGCGCTTGTCACCTGGCCAGCCCGCGTGGGCAGTCGCCATTGATGGCGCTCAATTGCGCAGGCTTGCCGGAGTCCATGGCCGAGACCGAGCTGTTTGGCTACGGGCCTGGTGCGTTTGAAGGCGCGCGGGCCGAAGGCAAGCTGGGTCTGTTGGAACTGACGGCAGGCGGTACGTTGTTTCTGGATGGCGTCGGTGAAATGAGCGCACGTCTGCAGGTGAAATTGCTGCGTTTTCTGCAGGACGGATGCTTTCGCCGCGTGGGCAGTGATGAAGAGGTCTACCTGGATGTGCGGGTGATCTGTGCGACGCAGGTGGACTTGTCTGAGCTTTGCGCCCGCGGCGAATTCCGCCAGGACCTTTATCACCGCCTCAATGTGCTGTCGCTGCATATCCCGCCGTTGCGCGAATGCCTGGATGGGTTGGCGCCGTTGGTTGAGCATTTCCTCGATCAAGCCAGCCGGCAGATCGGTTGCCCGCTGCCCAAGCTGGCGCCGGCTGCGATGGACCGGCTCAGCCACTATCACTGGCCGGGCAATGTGCGCCAGCTGGAAAACGTGCTGTTTCAGGCGGTGTCGTTGTGCGAAGGCGGGACGGTCAAGGCAGAGCATATTCGCTTGCCGGATTATGGGGTGCGTCAGCCGCTTGGCGATTTCTCGTTGGAGGGAGGGTTGGAGCAGATCGTCGGCCGGTTCGAGAAGGCGGTGCTGGAAGCCTTATATGCCGAGCATTCCAGCAGTCGGCAGCTGGGCAAGCGCTTGGGCGTGTCGCACACCACCATCGCCAATAAGCTGCGTGATTATGAAATCCTCAAGGCCGATAAATAACTGGCGGTCTACACACGATTAAAACTGTGGGAGCGGGCTTGCTCGCGAATGCGACGTGTCAGTCACTACATGTGCAGACTGATACACCGCATTCGCGAGCAAGCCCGCTCCCACATTTGTTATTTGTCATCTTCAAGACCTGTGCTTGCCGCAGGCGGCAGTAGTCCGCCGTTTTTTCGACTCTCGTCCAGCCACCTAATCGCCATGCCTGCGCGCAAACCCCCGTCCCGCCTGGACTTTTCCTCGTTTTTAAAAGTTGGTTCGCAAATTGCTTAAGCCTCATCAGTACAGCGGTGGGCGGCAAGCGTCCGTCAGAAAGAGGATAGAGCGTGGACAAGTACCTTTATGTGGCAATGACCGGCGCCAGCCAGAATGCACTGGCGCAGAAGGCCCATGCCAACAATCTGGCGAACATCTCCACCAACGGTTTTCAGCGTGACCTGGAGCAGGCGCGTTCGATGCCGGTGTTTGGTGACAGCTTTCCGGCGCGCGCGTTTGCCATGACCGAGCGGCCAGCCACCGACTTCTCCCCGGGCGCCATGATCGAAACCGGTCGTGACCTCGACGTGGCGGTCAGCGGCGACGGTTGGATGGCCGTGCAAACCCCCGATGGCAGTGAAGCCTACGTGCGCAGCGCCAGCATGAATGTGGATGCGCTGGGCGTGCTGCGGGCCGGCAACGGTATGCCGATCATGGGCAACGGTGGCCCGATTGCGGTGCCGCCGCAGCAGAAAATCGAAGTGGGTGCCGACGGCACCATCAGCATCCGCGCCATGGGCGAAGGCCCGCGGGTAATGGCTGAAGTGGACCGCATCAAGTTGGTCCAGCCGGACCTCAAGAACATGACCAAGGGCCTCGACGGCACCATCCACACCAAGGATGGCCAGCCGGCCCAGGCGAACGCCAACGTCACGCTGACGTCGGGCTTCCTGCAGGCAAGCAACGTCAACGCCGTTGAAGAAATGACCGCGGTGCTGTCGCTTTCCAAGCAGTTCGAGCTGCACATCAAGATGATGAACAGCGCCAAGGAAGACGACCAGGCCATGACCCGCGTTCTGGCGATGAGCTGATTGCCGCGTTACTGACCGACTACTAATTTTGCAGCGCAGCGCCAACAAACAGGCGCACGAAGGAGAACAGCATGCTTCCGGCTCTATGGGTTGCCAAAACAGGTTTGTCCGCCCAGGACACCAACCTGACCACCATTTCCAACAACTTGGCGAACGTGTCGACCACGGGCTTCAAACGTGACCGCGCCGAGTTCCAGGACTTGCTCTATCAGATCAAGAAGCAGCCGGGCGCCCAATCGACCCAGGACAGCGAATTGCCGTCGGGCCTGCAACTGGGTACCGGTGTGCAGATCGTTGGCACGCAGAAGAACTTCAGCGCCGGTAACCTGCAGCAAACCGGTCAGCCGTTGGACATGGCCATCAACGGGCGCGGCTTCTTCCAGATCCTGCAACCGGATGGCACCACGTCCTACACCCGTGACGGCACGTTCCACCTCGACTCCAATGGCCAGATCGTCACGGCCAACGGTTTCGCCCTGGAGCCGGCTGTTGTGGTTCCCGCCGATGCCAAGACCTTTACCGTCGGCAACGACGGCACCGTGTCGATCACCGTGGCCGGCAACCCGGCTTCGCAAGTGATCGGCAACCTGCAAACCGCCGACTTCATCAACCCGGCCGGCCTGCAAGCGATGGGTAACAACCTGTTCCTGGAAACCGCCTCCAGCGGCGCGCCGCAAATCGGCACCCCTGGCCTGAACGGTTTTGGCACCACGCTGCAAAGCACCCTGGAAACCTCCAACGTCAGCACGGTTGAGGAGATGGTCAACATGATCACCACCCAGCGCGCCTACGAGATGAACTCCAAGGTGATTTCCACCGCAGACCAGATGCTTTCGTTCGTAACGCAGAATCTGTAATCAAGTCTATGGGGCGCCATCGACGGCGCCTGCAACACCGTGAGGTAAGGGTCATGAATCGCTATGTTTCTGTTCTGGCATTGAGTGGGATCGCCGTGCTCGCGGGCTGTGTCGCCCCGACGCCAAAACCCAATGACCCGTACTACGCGCCGGTGTTGCCACGCACGCCGTTGCCGGCGGCGGCCAACAATGGCTCGATCTACCAGGCCGGCTTCGAACAGAACCTGTACAGCGACCGCAAGGCGTTCCGTGTGGGTGACATCATCACCATCACCCTGAACGAGAAAACCCAGGCCAGCAAAAATGCCAACTCGCAGATCGGCAAGACCAGCAAGACCAGCATTGGCCTGACGTCGCTGTTCGGTGGCGTGCCCAACACCAATAACCCGCTGGGCAGCGGTGATCTGAGCCTGGACGCCGGCTACAGCGGCGACCGCGCCACCAACGGCAAAAGTGCGGCGGGGCAGGGCAACAGCCTGACCGGTTCGATCACCGTGACCGTCGCCGATGTACTGCCCAACGGCATCATCGCCGTACGCGGTGAGAAGTGGATGACCCTCAACACCGGCGACGAGCTGGTGCGCATTGCGGGCATGGTTCGCGCCGATGATATTTCCACCGACAACACCGTGCCGTCGACGCGGATTGCCGATGCGCGCATTACCTACTCGGGTACAGGTTCGTTTGCTGATGCGAGTCAGCCAGGCTGGTTCGACCGTTTCTTCCTTAGCCCGCTGTTCCCTTTCTAGGTGGCCACTTTGAAACTCAAACAGCTGATGGCTGCCGCGTTGTTGCTGGCCTTGAGCACAGGGGCCTTGGCTGAGCGGTTGAAAGACATCGCCAGTATTTCCGGCGTGCGCTCCAACCAACTGATCGGGTACGGCCTGGTGGTGGGGCTTAACGGCACGGGTGACCAAACCACCCAAACCCCGTTCACCCTGCAGACGTTCAACAACATGCTCTCGCAGTTCGGTATCAAGGTGCCGCCGGGTTCGGGCAACGTGCAACTGAAAAACGTCGCGGCCGTGTCCATCAGTGCCGATTTGCCGGCGTTCTCCAAGCCGGGTCAGGTGGTGGACATCACCGTCTCGTCCATCGGTAACTCCAAAAGCCTGCGCGGCGGCACGTTGCTGATGACGCCGCTCAAGGGTATCGACGGCAACGTCTACGCCATCGCCCAGGGCAACCTGGTGGTCGGTGGTTTTGACGCCGAGGGCCGTGACGGTTCGAAGATCACCGTTAACGTGCCATCGGCCGGGCGTATCCCGGGCGGCGCCATGGTGGAACGCACCGTGCCCAGCGGCTTCAACCAGGGCAACAGCCTGACCTTGAACCTCAACCGTTCGGACTTCACCACCGCCAAGCGCGTGGTCGACAAGATCAACGACATGCTCGGCCCTGGCGTGGCCCAGGCCATTGACGGCGGCTCTATCCGCGTTACCGCGCCACTGGACCCAAGCCAGCGTGTCGATTACCTGTCGATCCTGGAAAACCTCGAGGTCGATCCAGGCCAGGCGGTGGCCAAGGTCATCATCAATTCGCGTACCGGCACGATCGTGATCGGTCAGAACGTCAAGGTATCGCCGGCGGCCGTGACCCACGGCAGCCTGACCGTGACCATCACCGAAGACCCGATCGTCAGTCAGCCTGGGCCTTTGTCCAACGGCCAGACGGCGGTAGTGCCGCGTTCGCGGGTGAATGCTCAGCAAGAAGCCAAGCCGATGTTCAAGTTCGGCCCCGGCACCACGCTGGACGAGATTGTCCGCGCGGTGAACCAGGTGGGCGCAGCCCCAGGCGACTTGATGGCGATCCTCGAAGCGCTGAAACAGGCCGGCGCCTTGCAAGCCGACCTGATAGTGATCTGAGCCATGGTCATGGATATGCGCAAGAGCGGGATCAGCAGCACGGCGGATTCGGGGTCTTACTCCGACCTGAACCGGCTTAACCAGCTCAAGGTCGGCGCCGACAAGAACAGCGAAGGCAACATGCGCAAAGTCGCGCAGGAGTTCGAGTCGCTGTTCCTCAGCGAGATGCTCAAGTCCATGCGTTCGGCCACGGAAGCGCTGGGCAAGGACAACCCGCTGAATACGCCGGCGGCCAAGCAATACCAGGAAATGTACGACCAGCAGTTGGCGGTTTCGATGTCTCGCGAAGGCGGTGGTATTGGCCTGGCCGACGTGCTGATGCGCCAGATGCAGAAGAACAAACCGGTGGACGCCCAGGCGGCCACGTTGCAGGGCCCGGAGGCGGCGCAAGCGCCAGCGAAGAAGGTCGATGTGCCGACTGAAATCGGCGCAGGCACCCAAGCCGAAGGGCCGCTGGGCCGCTCCAACGGCCAGCGTCCGCTGTGGGCCTATCGCGTGGCCGTGCCTGAAGGCGCGAGCGCGCACGCCAACGACATGGAGCTGATGAACCAGCGCCGTATCGCCTTGCCGAGCAAGCTGACTGACCGTCTGTTGGCCGGCATCGTGCCGAACGCGCCGGTCGCCATCGATGCCAAGAGCGCGCCGCTGCGTAACAGCGCCGCCGCCGACAACGTGGTCAACAGCACCGCGCGCAGCATTGCCGTACCGAGCGGGCGCATGCAGGTGTATGGCCGCGCCATCGCCCAGCCACCGCTGGCGCCGGCGAAGAAAGCCTTCAGCTCGCAGGATGAATTTGTCGCCACCATGCTGCCGATGGCCAAGGCGGCCGCCGCGCGCATCGGTGTCGACCCCAAGTACCTGGTGGCCCAGGCCGCGCTGGAAACCGGTTGGGGCAAATCGGTAATGCGCGCCGAGGACGGCAGCAGCAGTCACAACCTGTTCGGCATCAAGGCCGGGCAGAGTTGGCAGGGCGGCCAGGCGCGTGCAATTACCAGCGAGTTTCGTAATGGATCGATGGTCAAGGAAACGGCGCAATTCCGTTCCTACAACTCCTATCAGGACAGCTTCCACGACCTCGTGACATTGCTGCAAAGCAATGATCGCTATAAAGAAGTTGTGAAATCAGCCGACAACCCGGAACAGTTTGTGCGCGAGTTGCAAAAAGCCGGATATGCAACCGACCCGGACTACGCCAGCAAGATTTCGCAGATCGCCAAAACGATGAACAGTTACCAGGATTACGCTGCCGCGGGCGCATCCACTCATTTATAAGGTCTGAATCATGAGTTTGCTCAATATCGGGATGTCGGGGCTCAACGCCGCTCAAGGATCGTTGTCGGTCCTGAGTAACAACATTGCCAACGTCAACACCCCGGGATACTCGCGTCAGCAGACCACCCAGAACGCCAGCGCCAACAATCAGTACGGCGGCGTGTACATCGGCAGCGGCACGACCCTGGCGGATGTGCGCCGCATCTATAACGATTTCTTGGGCGCCGCTTACCAGAGCAGCACGGCCCTCAACAGCGACGCCACCGCCTACGCGGGCCAGGCGGCTGCGATTGACAAGACCCTGTCTGACAAGTCCACCGGCATGTCGGCGGTGCTCAGCGCGTTTTTCGCGTCCCTGCAAACCGCGGCAGCGACCCCGAGCGACGTGTCCGCGCGCCAACTGCTGGTGACCAGCGCCCAGACCCTGAGCAACCGCTTCAACGCGATCTCGACCCAGCTGACCCAGCAAAAAGAAAGCATCAACAGTCAACTGAGCACCATGAGTGATCAGGTCAATAAGCTGACGTCGTCGATTGCGTCGCTGAACACGCAAATCGCAACCGCCCAGGGCTCGTCGACCAGTGCGCCGGCCAACCTGCTGGATGCGCGTAACGAGGCGGTGCGTTCGCTCAACGAGCTGATCGGCGTAACGGCCACCGAGAAGAACGGCCAGTTCAGCATCACCACCGGCACCGGCCAGTCGCTGGTAGAAGGCGGTGTGGCCAACACGATTTCGGCCGTGCCGAGCAAAACCGACAACAGCCAGTACACCATTCAGCTCAACATGGGCGACACGCCGATGGACATCGGCAACGTGGTGTCCGGCGGCAGCATCGGCGGTCTGTTGCGCTACCGCAGTGATGCGCTGATACCGGCCATCAACGACCTGGGCCGCATTGCCATTGCCACCGCTGACAGCGTCAACAGCCAGTTGGGCCAGGGCCTGGACCTGAACAGCGATTTCGGTTCGTCGTTGTTCAGCGACATCAACAGCGCCGCGGCCATTGCCCAGCGTAGCCAGGCAGCCTCGGGCAACAGCGCAGGCTCGGGCAACCTGAATGTGACGATTGCCGACAGCAGCAAGCTCTCGACCTTCGACTACAAAGTCACCTTCACCAGCGGCAACCAGTACAACGTGGTGCGCTCCGACGGCAAAGCCATGGGCTCGTTCGACACCACCACCACGCCGCCGCCCGTGATCGACGGCTTCACGTTGGCGCTCGATGGCAAGGGGCCGATGGCTGCCGGTGACAGCTTCAAGGTCAGCCCGACGGCCACCGGGGCCAGCAACATCAGCGTTGACCTCAACGACCCGAACAAGCTCGCGTTCGCGGCGCCACTGGCCGGCAATGCCAGCACTACCAACACCGGCACCGGCACGTTCACGCCGCCGACATTGACGCTGCCGATCGATATCAACGGTGGCGCTGCCAGCGCGCAGTTGCGCACCGGGATCGAAAACTCGATGCCGGTGAAGATGGTATTTGGCAAGCCTGCGGCAGACGGCACCCAGTCCTACACAGTGAGCGATGCCCAGGGCAACCCGATCGGCACCGGCAGCATCATTCCGGGCCAGGGCAACAAGGTCTCTATCAGTGTGCCGATGCGTGATGCCAGCGGTACGTTGATTCCAGGCAAGAGCTTCAGTTTCGACACCACCGTGGCGGGCACGCCCGCCAACGGCGACAGCACGACCTTTTCGTTCAACAGTGGCGCCACCTCCGATGGCCGCAACGCTCAGCAATTGCTGGGTTTGCAGACCAAGGCGACGGTCGGTGCGGTGGATGGCAATGCGGGCGTGAGCCTGGTCAGCGCCAACAGCCGGCTGGTGTCCCAAGTCGGTTCCAAGGCCGCCCAGGCCAACACCGACAGCACCGCCACCGGCGCTTTGCTGGCCGCGAACAAGGCGGCCAGCAACTCCGTGTCCCAGGTCAACCTGGACGAGGAGGCGGGCGACATGATCAAGTTCCAGCAGTACTACACCGCGTCGTCGCAGATCATCAAGGCCGCGCAAGAAACCTTCAGCACACTGATCAACGCCCTTTAAAGGAGTCTGGAACGATGCGTATCTCTACACAGCAGTATTTCGACACCAGCTCCGCCAAATATCAGGATAACTACTCGGGTGTGGTGAAGGCTCAGGACCAGGCCAGCTCCGGTGTGCGCGTGCAGACTGCTGCGGATGATCCGGTAGCCGCCGCGCAACTGCTGATGCTGCAACAGCAAAAAGACATGCTGGGCCAGTACAACGGCAACATCACCAGCCTGCAAAACTCGCTGACCAACGAGGAAAGCGTGTTGGCGAGCATCAACACGGCCATGCAAACCGCCAGCGGCCTGGCGTTGCAGGCGGGTAACCTCAAGCTCAGCAACGACGACCGCAAGGCCATCGCCGCTCAGGTTGGCGCGCTCGAAGACCAGGTATTGGGCCTGCTCAACACCAAGGATTCCAGCGGCAACTATATGTTTTCCGGGGCCAAGACCGACACGCCGCCCTACAGCCGTAACAACGATGGCACCTACACCTACCAGGGTGATGAGACGCCGCTGAGCCTGCAAGTGTCGAGCAACTTGACGATTGCGGCGGGCGATACCGGCAAGACGCTGCTGGAAAGCTCCGGCAACACCGGGCGCACTCAGGCGACGATTTTGCCGCCGGCGGTCAACGACGGCAAAGTCGCGATTTCGGCCGGCCTGGTCACCTCGGGCACCGCTTACACGAAGAATTTTGCCGACGGCCAGCCATACAAGCTGACCTTCTCCAGCAGTACCCAATACAGCGTGACCGACAAGGACGGCAACGACGTTACGTCCGAGATCACCGGTAACGGCACATTTGATTCCACCAAGGAAGGCGCGTCCAGCGTCAACCTGCGCGGGGTCAAGTTCGACATCAGCCTGAATCTTGGGCCTGACGTGGCCTCGGGCGCACCGGCTGACGCGCTGGTGGCAGGCAAGGCCTTTACGCTGGAAAGCAAACCGGACACGTTCAGCAGTTCGCGCACAGCCAGTAATCCGTCTACGGCGCAGTTGACCGGTGGTCGGGTCACGGACCAGGCAGCCTACGCCAGCACCTTTCCGAACTCCGGCGCGGTGATCAAGTTCACCAGCGGCAATGACTACGAGGTGTACGCCCAGCCGTACTCGGCGAACAGCAAGTCGATTGCCACCGGCACCATGGCCACTGGCGCGACGTCGATCACGGCTGCCGGGGTGACCTTCGATGTGAGCGGCGCGCCGGGGGCGGGTGATCAGTTTTCCGTGAGTGCCACCAGCAACAAGAACATGAACGCCCTGGACACGCTGGGCCAACTGCGCAAGGCGCTGGAAACTCCGGCCGATGGCGACCCGGTGGCCATGAACAAGCTCAAGGACGTGATCAATACCTCCATCGGTAACCTGGCCAACGCTTCGGCGCAGATTGACCAGGTGCGTGGCTCGATTGGTGCGCGCCAGAACGCGCTGGATATCCAGAGCCAGGAAAACACCAGTTTGGGGCTGGCCAATACCTCCACCATGTCATCGCTGGCGAACGTCGACATGGGCCAGGCGGCCATTGATCTGACATTGCAGCAGACCATGCTGCAGGCTTCGCAGCTGGCGTTTGTGAAGATCTCCCAGTTGAGCCTGTTCAGCCGCATGTAACCGGCGAGCCTACAAGCGGCCCACCCTGGCAACAGGGTGGGCCGTTGTCGTTTCTGGGGGCGGGAATGTTGCAGGGTTTTGCATAAAGCGCACAAAATTGAGTGACCTGTGAGTCATAAAGCGCATCTTCACTGTATCGTGTGAAAAGGATAAGTCGTCGCAGGGTCTTTGCGCGGGGGCTTTCAGCGATATTTTTACGGGGTTATCCCCTTTATTGTCAGCGCTCCCGGCGTAGTCCGAGGGGTGTTATCCAGCTATTTAGTATTGGGAAGCCACAATGATTGGCATAAAAAGCATCGCCAGTTACGTGCCGGCAGACGGGGTTGACAACTACGCCCAGGGCGCCAAATTCGCCAAGGATGAGGATTTCATCATTGGCAAGATCGGTTCGGCGTTCCTGCCGCGCAAGGATGCTGCGCAGGAAACCTCCGACCTGTGCGTCGAGGCGGTCAACGCCTTGTTTGCCAACAACCCTGATTTGAAGCGCGAGTCCATCGACGCGCTGATCGTCGTAACCCAGAACGGCGATGAGGAAGGCTTGCCCCACACGGCCGCCATCGTCCAGGACAAGCTGGGCCTGCCGACCCACGTGGCGGCGTTTGATATCTCGCTGGGTTGCTCAGGCTATGTCTACGGCATCTACGCGATGAAAGGCTTCATGGAAGCCACTGGCCTGAAAAACGGCCTGCTGATCACCGCCGACCCGTATTCGAAGATCGTTGATCCGGAAGACCGCAACACCACCATGCTCTTCGGCGACGCCGCCACCGCCACCTGGATGGGCGAAGATGCGCCGTGGTTGCTCGGCAAGTCGAAGTTCGGCACCGACGGTTCCGGCGCGCCGCACCTGAAGGTCAGCGACGGCGTGTTTTTCATGAATGGCCGCCAGGTGTTCAACTTCGCCCTGCTCAAAGTACCGGCGCATTTGCACGAGCTGCTCAACGAGTCTGAGCTTAAGGCTGACGAGATTGATGCCTTCTGCATCCACCAGGGCAGTGCGGCGATTGTCGACGCCGTGGCGCGACGTTTTGAAGACGCACCGGTGGAGAAATTCATCAAGGACATGGTCGAGACGGGTAATACCGTGTCCTCGAGCATTCCGCTGCTGCTGGAAAAGCACATGATGGACGGCGACTGGAAGCGTGTTGCGATCAGTGGCTTTGGTGTCGGTTTGTCGTGGGGTTCGGCGATTCTCTATCGTCCGTGACCTGCTGATAGCGCTGCACACAAAAACGCCCAGGCTTGAAAAAGCCTGGGCGTTTTTTATTTGGCGCCAGAAAACCCAGCAAATGCGAGGCTTTGGGCTATCGTAAATGCTTGAATTACAAAGGGTGGCCCCGTGCTAGTAAAAAAAATCAAAAAAGTCCTCAAGAGACCTGCATTCACGACGATAACTATTACGAAGGTTCTCTAGGCCACACCCGGCGGTTGCCAGGGCCGGAAGCCGCAGTACACCACCCACGAGGATTTCGTCATGGCTTTAACAGTAAACACCAACCTTGCTTCGTTGACCGTTCAGAACAACCTGAACAAGGCTTCCGGCGCCCTGCAAACTTCCATGCAGCGTCTGTCCTCCGGCCTGCGTATCAACAGCGCCAAAGACGATGCGGCCGGCCTGCAAATCTCCAACCGTCTGACCAGCCAGATCAACGGCCTGGGCGTTGCGATCAAAAACGCCAACGATGGTAGCTCGATTGCTCAGACCGCTGAAGGCGCCATGCAGCAGTCCACCAACATCCTGCAAAGCATGCGTACCCTGGCTCTGCAATCCGCCAACGGCTCGCCAAGCGCTGAAGACCGTAAGTCGAACCAGGCTCAATACGCTGCTCTGACCGCTGAATTGACCCGTATCGCTACCACCACTACTTTCGGTGGCAAGAACCTGCTGGACGGTTCGTTCGGTACCACTTCGTTCCAGGTCGGCGCCAACGCCAACCAGACCATCGACATGAGCATCGGTAACGTTGCAGCCAACAACATTGGTTCGCAGCAGCTGAAAACCCAATCCCTGACGCCTTCGGCAACAGGTATTGCTGGTGGCGCGATCACCGTTACCGGTGGTGGCCAGTCTGCAACCGTTACCCTGGCAGCTGGCGCTTCCGCCAAGCAGATCGCTGCTCAAATGAACGGCGCCGTCGGCGGCCTGGCTGCTACCGCCAGCACCGAAGCTCAGTTCACCGTGAACGCGGCTACCATTGGTGCTGCAACTCCTCCAAACGCTAACTTCACCCTGCAAGTGGGCAGCGGTGCAGCCGTTCAGTTCACTGGCGTGACCAGCACTTCCGACCTGGCTAGCCAACTGGCGTCCAACGCTGCCAAGCTGGGCATCAGCGTTAACTACGATTCGTCGACCAACGCTCTGTCGGTCAAGTCCGACACCGGTGAGAACCTGACCTTCAACGCTGGTGACGGCGGTGCTGCTGGTATCTCGGTTGCAACCAAAGACGGCAACGGTACCTTCGGTACTGCTACTGCACTGGCCGCCACCGCTATCGTTGCTACCGGTGCTGTTTCGCTGAACTCCTCCAGCAGCTACGCGCTGAATGGCGCTGGTGTAGCCGGTGTGTTCGCTGCCGGTGCTGCTACCGCTGCCAACTCCGCCAAAACCACCGTCAACAACACCGACGTTACCACCGCTGCCAACGCGCAAAACGCGATCGACGTGATCACCCAGGCGATCTCGGACATCGACTCCCAGCGTGCCGGCCTCGGTGCTGTACAAAACCGTTTCGACAACACCGTTGCCAACCTGCAGAGCATTGCAGACAACTCCAGCGCCGCTCGCGGTCAGATTCAGGACGTTGACTACGCTGCTGAAACTGCTCAGTTGACCAAGCAGCAAACCCTGCAACAGGCTTCCACTGCGATCCTGTCCCAGGCCAACCAACTGCCATCCGCTGTACTGAAGCTGCTTCAGTAATAGCCATCGGTAGATGACTGACGGAAGGGCGCGTTTACGTGCCCTTTTGTCTTTTGCGTGATGAGGAGATTGGACATGGACATGAGCGTCAAGTTGAACCTGTCTTATCCGGCAGCGGCGCCGCAAAGTGCTCCTGCTCCAGTAAGTGCCGGTCCGCAGAAAACCAAGGTAGACCCTACAGTTGCCCCGGTCGAACCCAAGCAGGACTCGAAACCGTCCGACCTTGAACAGGCGGTCACGGATATTCGCAAATTCGTCCAGGCTGCCCAGCGCAACCTGGATTTTTCCATTGATGACACCACCCATCAGGTGGTGGTCAAGGTCATTGCGACCGACAGCGGCGAGGTGATTCGGCAGATCCCTTCGGAAACTGCGTTGAAACTCGCACAAAGCCTTCACGACGCCAGCAGCGTGTTGTTTGACGCCAAAGTCTGAGCTGGCATGAATTTTGTTGCTGTAGCTGCTTGAGGCGTCGTACGTCAAGAAAGCGCCAGCCCCGGATCAGGAGAACAGTCATGGGTGATATTACGGTTAGCGGTCCAGTTACGAACATCGATACCCAGTCGATCGTGACGGCATTGGTGAACGCGGAACAGGCACCCAAGCAGTCGCAGATCAACAAGCAGACGCAAACGTCGACCGCCCAGCTGTCCTCGATCGGCAAGATTCAAGCGGCATTGGATGCGTTCCGCGGCGCTATGGACAACATGGCCAAAGACGCCAGTATCGGCGGTTTGTCGGCAACGACCTCGGATAACAACGTATCGACCATCACGCTGGGCGCCGGTGCCTCCGCGGGCAGCTACCAGTTGGTGGTCAATCAGTTGGCGACGGCCTCGAAGGTCGCTACCCAGACTTTTGCAGCCGGGGCGAAGGCTGTCGTCAATACCGGCACTACGTCGACCACCTTGGAGATCTCCCAGTCGGGCAAGAGCTATGGTGTGAGCGTTCCGCCAGGTGCGACGTTGCAGCAGGTGCGTGACTCGATCAACGCGCAATACAGCAGTGCTGGCTTGAGTGCCAACATCCTGACTGACGCCACCGGTTCCCGTTTGGTCATGACGTCGACCAATACCGGCGTCGGCACCGACATTACCCTCGGCGGTAACTCCGGCCTGGAAGCCGGAGCCTCGGTCGTGACCGTGCCGCAGAACGCGAAGTACACCATTGACGGTACCGCTCAGGAATCCAAGAGCAATACCCTGGGCGACGCGATCAGTGGTGTGAGCATCAAGTTGACGGCAGTGTCGCCTCTGCCTGCCGGTTCTACAGATCCGCTACCCGCTGACTCAATCGTTACGCGCCTGAGTTCGACCATTACCATCGCGCGAAGCACCGACACCCTCAAGAGTTCGGTCAAGGGCTTTGTCGACACCTATAACGCCCTGATGACAGCGATCAACACTGAGACCGCGGTGACCACCAATGCCGACGGTTCCATCACGTCGGCTGCGCTGACCGGCGACGCCACTCTGCGTACTCTGACCTCGGCCGTTCGTAGCGAACTGAACGCATTGGGTGGCACGGGCTCGTTGAAATCCCTGGCCCAGTTTGGTGTGAACACTGACCAGAAGACCGGCAAGCTGAGCATCGACGATAAGTTGTTCAGTGCAGCGATCGCGACCAACCCCACTGACATTGGCGGCATTTTCAACGGTGACAAGGGGCTGCTGGCACGGATGAAAACCGCGACCGACAGCTATGCGCTCAGTGGTACCGGGGTTCTCGCTACGCGTACATCGACGCTGTCGGCAAACATCAAGGACCTGCAAAACCAGCAGGACACCCTGACCGCGCGCATGGCGGCCTTGAAGACGAGCCTGACCGCCAAATACACCACGATGAACAACTTGGTTGCCCAGCTCACCAGTCAACGTTCCAGCGTCATGACCACGCTTAACGCGCTGAATAATCCGAAGACCAGTTGATCCTCAATGAGGCCGCCCGGCGAGGTGATTGACTTTGTCGGGCGTGACCTTCGCAAGACCACCGGCTTAAAGTTTTTTGCGACGCCGTCGACATAATAGTCAGAACCCATTCTTTTAGTGTTGCCTGTCACGAGGTAGAAACATGAATCCCATGAGAGCCCTTCGCCAATATCAGAAGGTCAATTCCCATGCCCAGGTCTCCGAGGCCAGTCCACACCGTCTGGTCCAGATGTTGATGGAAGGCGCGTTGGATCGCATGGCTCAGGCCAAGGGCGCCATGGCTCGTGGTGATATCGCGCAAAAAGGACTGTTGCTGGGCAAGGCGATCGACATTCTGATCGGTTTGCGTGACGGCCTGAACCCGGAAAAAACCGATGATCCGGCCGCGTTGCAGCAATTGGATAACCTGTATGCCTACATGACCACGCGCTTGCTGGAAGCAAACAGCAAAAGCGATGTCGCCATGATCGACGAAGTAGCCGGCCTGATGATTACGCTCAAGGAAGGCTGGGACGGTATTGCAACACTGTAGGCCTTTGGCCTGAGGATGATGTCATGAGCCACGCCCTGCAACGGATTGACGAGACCCGCGAAGCCCTGGTTGACGCATTGGCCCACCGTAACTGGGACGCTATCGGCGAACTGGACATGGGGTGTCGTGCGGTGATCGATGAGGCGCTTAACAATGCGCCGGTGGACGAGGGTGCCCTGCGGGAAAAGCTGGAAAGCTTGCTGGCGGTGTATCAGCAGTTGCTTGAAGTGACGACTGGCGAACGCCAGGCGATTTTCGAAGAGATGTCGCAGATCAACCGAGCGGAAAGCGCGTCAAAGGTTTACCATCTGTTCGGCTGAATGGGCTCAGTTAATCCGAACGGCGCGTCATATATTTGACTGTGCCAGCATTTTTGACTTAACTAGTGCTGTTTTCAGATTTCAGACGTCTAGTAGGGTAAGAAATCTTACAAACGTCTAGATTGCCCTCACTCTGGGGCAGAGCGTTTTACTAGGGAAGTTGCTATTGCATGTGGCGTGAAACCAAAATTCTGCTGATTGATGACGATAGCGTCCGCCGCCGCGATTTAGCGGTAATTTTGAATTTTCTTGGTGAAGAAAATTTGCCCTGCGGTAGCCATGACTGGCAGCAGGCGGTCAGCTCTTTGTCGTCGAGCCGTGAAGTCATCTGTGTGTTGATCGGGACGGTAAACGCTCCTGGCGCAGTTCTGGGCTTGTTAAAGACACTGTCAACCTGGGATGAGTTCCTTCCGGTGTTGCTGATGGGCGATATTTCTTCCGTGGACCTTCCGGAAGACCAGCGCCGCCGCGTGCTCTCCACCCTGGAAATGCCGCCCAGCTACAGCAAATTGCTCGATTCCCTGCACCGTGCCCAGGTCTACCGCGAGATGTATGACCAGGCTCGCGAGCGCGGTCGTCATCGCGAACCCAACCTGTTTCGCAGCCTCGTCGGCACCAGCCGTGCGATCCAGCACGTACGCCAGATGATGCAGCAAGTGGCCGATACCGACGCCAGTGTATTGATCCTCGGCGAGTCCGGTACCGGCAAGGAAGTGGTCGCACGCAACCTGCACTATCACTCCAAACGCCGCGACGGGCCTTTCGTGCCGGTCAACTGCGGGGCAATCCCGGCAGAATTGCTCGAAAGCGAACTGTTCGGCCACGAGAAGGGCGCCTTTACCGGGGCGATCACCAGCCGTGCCGGGCGTTTCGAGCTGGCCAATGGCGGCACCCTGTTTCTTGACGAAATCGGCGACATGCCGCTGCCGATGCAGGTCAAGCTGTTGCGCGTGTTGCAGGAACGCACCTTCGAGCGCGTGGGCAGCAACAAGACCCAGAGCGTCGACGTGCGCATTATCGCGGCCACGCACAAAAACCTCGAAAGCATGATCGAGGTCGGTAGCTTCCGCGAAGACTTGTACTACCGCCTCAACGTATTCCCTATCGAGATGGCCCCGCTGCGCGAGCGCGTGGAAGACATCCCGCTGCTGATGAACGAACTGATTTCGCGCATGGAGCACGAAAAGCGCGGCTCGATTCGCTTCAACTCCGCCGCGATCATGTCCCTGTGCCGTCACGGCTGGCCGGGCAACGTCCGCGAGCTGGCCAACCTGGTCGAGCGCATGGCCATCATGCACCCGTACGGGGTGATTGGCGTGGTCGAGCTGCCGAAGAAATTCCGCTACGTCGACGATGAAGACGAGCAACTGGTAGACAGCCTGCGCAGTGACCTGGAAGAGCGCGTGGCCATCAACGGCCATACGCCGGATTTCGGTTCCACCGCCATGCTGCCGCCCGAAGGCCTGGACTTGAAAGACTACCTCGGTAGCCTCGAACAAGGCCTGATCCAGCAGGCGCTGGACGATGCCAATGGCATTGTCGCGCGCGCCGCCGAGCGCCTGCGCATCCGTCGCACCACCCTGGTGGAGAAGATGCGCAAGTACGGCATGAGCCGTCGCGAAGGTGATGAACAGGCGGATGATTGACGCCTGTTTTTTAACTGACTGATATATAGGTCTATTTTTTTCGGCACGGGTATTGCTACAGCCCTCGCAACGTTCCGTTTAACTGACGGTCAGCCAGCGAGAGAGCATGATGCCCCACGCCGCCAAACTTTCTTCAGCCCCTGCTATTCCTGGGCTGGTTCCGTGCGCAGAGCCGTTGACCCGGCAGGGTCTTGAACAGGCGTTCTCGCAATTCAACCAGATGTCGAGCCAGCTGACCGACTCCTACAGTCTGCTGGAGGCGCGGGTTTCCGAGCTTAAAGGCGAACTGGCAGTGGTCAGCGCCCAGCGCATGCAAGAGCTCGCCGAGAAAGAGCGTCTGGCCAACCGTCTACAAAACCTCCTCGACCTGTTGCCCGGCGGCGTAATCGTCATCGATGAAATGGGCCGTGTCCGCGAAGCCAACCCGGCCGCGCGTGACTTGCTGGGCGAGCCGCTGGAAGGCGAGTTGTGGCGCCAGGTGATTACACGCTGCTTTGCGCCACGCGAAGACGACGGCCATGAAATTTCCCTCAAGGATGGCCGGCGCCTGTCCATCGCCACCCGTTCCCTGGACGCCGAGCCCGGCCAACTGGTGCTGCTCAACGACCTGACTGAAACCCGTCACTTGCAAGACCAGTTGGCGCGCCATGAGCGTTTGTCGTCGCTGGGGCGGATGGTTGCTTCTTTGGCGCATCAGATCCGCACGCCATTGTCGGCAGCGTTGATCTACGCCAGTCATTTGACTGATGAGCAACTGCCAGCCGCCACCCACCAGCGATTTGCCGGGCGCCTCAAGGAGCGCCTGCATGAATTGGAGCATCAGGTGCGCGACATGCTGGTGTTTGCCCGCGGCGAATTGCCGCTGACCGACCGCGTCACGCCATCGGCGCTGATGCAGTCGCTGCAAGCGGCAGCCGCCACGCATATCCAGGACGTCAATGTGCGCTGGCAGTGCGACAGCCACTTGGGCGAGTTGCTGTGCAACCGCGACACGCTGGTCGGCGCCTTGCTCAACCTGATCGAAAACGCCACCCAGGCCAGCGGCCCGGGTGCGCGGCTCAAAGTGCACCTCTACACCCGCGACCAAACCCTGCGCCTGTGCATCAGCGACAGCGGCAGCGGCATCGACCCGGTCGTGCTGCAACGCCTGGGCGAAC
Organism: Pseudomonas sp. MF08831; assembly: GCF_059862645.1. NCBI lineage: Bacteria > Pseudomonadati > Pseudomonadota > Gammaproteobacteria > Pseudomonadales > Pseudomonadaceae > Pseudomonas > Pseudomonas sp. MF08831. The sequence goes on from NZ_JCBCUX010000016.1 coordinate 108,702, forward strand.
CCTTTTTTACCACCAAGACCAACGGGACGGGCCTGGGCCTGACCGTGGTCAAGGCAGTGGCGCGTGCACATCAGGGAGAATTGCAACTGCACTCCCGGTTGGGGCGTGGCACCTGTGCATTGATAACCTTGCCGCTGTTTTCCAGCGCGGCAAGCGCGGAGTAAAAGGACTATGGCTATCAAGGTTTTATTGGTCGAAGACGACCGCGCCCTGCGTGAAGCATTGGCTGACACGCTGCTGTTGGCGGGCCATGACTACCGCGCGGTCGGTTCTGCCGAGGATGCCTTGGAGGCCGTTGAGCAAGAGTCCTTCAGCCTGGTGGTCAGTGACGTGAACATGCCCGGCATGGACGGCCACCAGTTGCTTGGCGTGTTGCGCGCACGCCAGCCGCAACTGCCGGTGCTGCTGATGACGGCGCATGGCGCCGTCGAGCGGGCGGTGGACGCCATGCGCCAAGGGGCGGCGGATTACCTGGTCAAACCCTTCGAGCCCAAGGCACTGATCGAGCTGGTCGCCCGGCATGCGCTGGGCGTGGTGTCGAATGCCGAGGGTGAAGGCCCGATTGCCTTCGAGCCGGCCAGCGCGCAGTTGCTGGAACTGGCAGCCCGGGTGGCGCGCAGCGACTCCACCGTGTTGATTTCCGGCGAGTCCGGCACCGGTAAGGAAGTGTTGGCGCGTTACATTCACCAGCAGTCGGGCCGCGCCAAACAACCGTTTATTGCGATCAACTGCGCGGCGATTCCCGACAACATGCTCGAAGCCACGCTGTTCGGTCATGAAAAGGGCTCGTTTACCGGCGCTATTGCCGCGCAGGCCGGCAAGTTCGAACAGGCCGACGGCGGCACCATCCTGCTCGACGAAATTTCGGAGATGCCGCTGGGCCTGCAAGCCAAGCTGCTGCGGGTGCTGCAGGAGCGCGAAGTCGAGCGCGTCGGCGCACGCAAGCCCATCCAGCTGGACATCCGCGTGGTCGCCACCACCAACCGTGACCTGGCGGGTGAAGTGGCGGCAGGGCGCTTTCGTGAAGACTTGTTCTACCGGCTCTCGGTGTTCCCGCTGGCCTGGCGCCCGTTGCGTGAGCGCCCGGCGGACATCATTCCGCTGGCCGAGCGCTTGCTGAACAACCACGTCAAAAAAATGAAGCATGCCCAGGCGCGGCTGTCGGCTGAAGCCCAGGCCTGCCTGATGGGCTACCCATGGCCTGGCAATGTGCGGGAGCTGGACAATGCCATCCAGCGCGCGCTGATTTTGCAGCAGGGCGGGTTGATTCAGCCGCAGGACTTCTGCCTGGCCATGGGCAGTGGCGCGGCGCCGTTGCCGAGCCTGGCGCCGGCACCGGTGGTCGTGGCCGAAGCCGAGTCTGGCGGTGCCTTGGGCGACGACCTGCGTCGCCGCGAATTCCAGATGATCATCGACACCCTGCGTGCCGAACGCGGCCGCCGCAAGGAAGCTGCCGAGCGCCTGGGCATCAGCCCGCGCACCTTGCGCTACAAGCTGGCGCAGATGCGCGACGCGGGGATGGATGTCGAAGCCTACCTGTTCGCGACCTGACAAATCGCTGTCTTAGAAATACTCAGGTTGACAGGGTTTGTCGCCTTTTCTTACGAATAGCCACGGAGCTGGCACCCTTGTTGCTACCACCCCTAGTAACCGCTGCGTAGTGTCAAAAAATTGCGGGTCGTCGGAGAGAGAAGGTCATGAGCCAGGGTATTGAGTTCAATCGGTTGATGTTGGATATGCGCTCCATGCAAATGGATGCCATGGCTCAACCGAAATCCGTCGCGCCAGCGCCGGAATTGGGCCAAAGCAGTTTTGCCGACATGCTCGGTCAGGCAATCAACAAAGTCAGTGATACCCAGCAAGCCTCGAATCAGTTGGCTACCGCCTTCGAGATCGGCAAAAGCGGCGTGGACCTCACCGATGTGATGGTCGCTTCGCAAAAGGCCAGCGTTTCCTTTCAGGCCTTGACCCAAGTGCGTAACAAGTTGGTTCAGGCTTATCAAGACATCATGCAGATGCCGGTTTAAGGACGAGATTTAAGTCATGGCAGAAGCAGTCGTGGACAACGTACCCGCCAAGACAGACGGCAAGCCGCCGCTGTTTGGCCTGTCGTTCCTGGAAAACCTTTCCGAAATGACCATGTTGCGTCAGGTGGGCCTGATGGTCGGCCTGGCTGCCAGCGTGGCGATTGGTTTTGCCGTGGTGCTGTGGTCGCAGCAACCTGATTACCGCCCGTTGTACGGCAGCCTGGCCGGGATGGATTCCAAGCAGATCATGGAAACCCTGGCCGCCGCCGACATCGCCTACACCGTGGAGCCCAATTCCGGGGCCTTGCTGGTCAAGGCCGATGACGTGGCGCGTGCGCGCATGAAGCTGGCGGCCGCCGGCGTTACGCCGTCCGACAGCAATATCGGTTTTGAAATTCTCGACAAGGACCAGGGCCTGGGCACCAGCCAGTTCATGGAAGCCACGCGCTACCGTCGTGGCCTGGAAGGCGAACTGGCACGCACTATCTCAAGCTTGAATAACGTCAAGGGCGCCCGCGTGCACCTGGCGATTCCGAAAAGCTCGGTGTTCGTGCGCGACGAGCGCAAGCCAAGCGCCTCGGTATTGGTCGAGCTGTTTTCCGGCCGCTCCCTGGAGCCTGGCCAGGTCCTGGCGATCATCAACCTGGTGGCCACCAGCGTTCCTGAGTTGAGCAAGTCGCAAATCACCGTGGTGGACCAGAAGGGCAACCTGCTGTCCGACCAGGCCGAGAACTCCGCGCTGACCCAGGCCGGCAAGCAGTTCGACTACAGCCGCCGCATGGAAAGCATGCTCACTCAGCGTGTGCATAACATTCTGCAGCCGGTGCTGGGCAACGACCGCTATAAAGCTGAGGTGTCTGCCGACGTGGACTTCAGCGCCGTCGAGTCGACCTCCGAGCAGTTCAACCCGGACCAACCGGCGCTGCGCAGCGAGCAATCGACCAGCGAACAACGCACCGCCAGCAATGGCCCGCAAGGTGTGCCGGGTGCCCTGAGCAACCAGCCACCGGCCCCGGCCACGGCGCCGCAAACCACCGGTGGCGCGGCCGCGACGGCGGCTGCGATTCAGCCTGGTCAGCCACTGTTGGACGCCAACGGCCAGCAGATCATGGACCCGGCCACCGGCCAGCCGATGCTCGCGCCGTACCCGGCGGACAAGCGTAACCAATCCACCAAGAACTTCGAACTCGACCGTTCCATCAGCCACACCAAGCAGCAGCAGGGCAAAATCAATCGCCTGTCGGTGTCGGTGGTGGTCGATGATCAGGTCAAGGTCAATGCCGCAGACGGCGCCGTCACCCGTGCGCCATGGAGCGCCGACGAATTGGCGCGCTTCACCCGCCTGGTGCAGGACGCCGTCGGTTTCGACGCCAGCCGTGGCGACAGCGTCAGCGTGATCAACATGCCGTTCTCCGCCGAGCGCGGCGAAGTGATCGCCGATCCGGCGTTCTACACGCAGCCGTGGTTCTGGGACATCGTCAAGCAAGTGCTGGGTGTGTTGTTCATCCTGGTGCTGGTGTTCGGCGTGCTGCGCCCGGTGCTCAACAACATCACCGGCCATGGCAAGAAGCAGCTGGCATTGGCTGGCAGTGACGTCGAGCTGGGTGGCATGGGCGGCCTGGACGGCGAACTGGCCAACGACCGCGTCAGCCTTGGCGGCCCGCAAAGCATCCTGTTGCCAAGCCCGAGCGAAGGCTATGACGCTCAGTTGAACGCAATCAAGAGTCTGGTAGCAGAAGACCCGGGCCGTGTGGCTCAGGTCGTGAAAGAGTGGATTAACGCAGATGAATGATCGAGCCGCTGTTGCCAAGCTCACCAAAGTCGACAAAGCCGCCGTATTGCTGCTGTCTTTGGGTGAGACCGACGCCGCACAAGTGCTGCGCCACATGGGCCCCAAAGAGGTTCAGCGCGTAGGCGTGGCCATGGCGCAAATGCGCAATGTGCACCGTGAGCAAGTCGAGCAGGTAATGAGCGAGTTCGTCGAGATCGTCGGCGACCAGACCAGCCTGGGCGTCGGCTCCGACAGCTACATTCGCAAGATGCTCACCTCGGCCCTGGGCGAAGACAAGGCCAACGGCCTGATCGACCGCATCCTGCTGGGTGGCAACACCAGTGGCCTGGACAGCCTCAAATGGATGGAGCCGCGCGCCGTTGCCGACGTGATCCGCTACGAGCACCCACAGATCCAGGCCATCGTCGTCGCCTACCTGGACCCGGATCAGGCCGGTGAAGTGCTCGGCCACTTCGACCATAAAGTGCGCCTGGACATCATCCTGCGCGTGTCGTCGCTGAACACGGTGCAGCCGGCGGCATTGAAAGAACTCAACACCATCCTCGAGAAGCAGTTCTCGGGCAACTCGAATGCCTCGCGTACCACCTTGGGTGGCATCAAGCGCGCGGCCGATATCATGAACTTCCTCGACAGCTCGGTCGAAGGCCAGTTGATGGACTCGATCCGCGAGATCGACGACACCCTGTCCGGCCAGATCGAAGACCTCATGTTCGTGTTCAACAACCTCTCCGATGTCGACGACCGTGGCATCCAGGCGTTGCTGCGCGAAGTGTCTTCCGACGTGCTGGTGCTGGCCCTCAAGGGGTCGGACGAAAACGTCAAAGAGAAGATCTTCAAGAACATGTCCAAGCGCGCCTCCGAGCTGTTGCGTGACGACCTGGAAGCCAAGGGCCCGGTGCGTGTCAGCGACGTGGAAACCGCCCAGAAGGAAATCCTCACCATTGCCCGCCGTATGGCCGAAGCCGGAGAAATCGTTCTCGGCGGGAAGGGCGGCGAAGAAATGATCTAAGGCGCCTCCCATGTCGAACAAAGATGAGACGCCCAGCGATCTGATTCGCGCACGGGATGTCGGCGGGTTCGACATCTGGTCGTTGCCCAGTTTCGATCCGCATGTGCCGGAACCTGAGCCAGAGCCGGTGATTGAAACACCGGCCGAAATGGAAGAAGTGCCGCTGGATGAAGTCCAGCCACTGACCCTCGAAGAATTGGAAGCCATCCGCCAGGAGGCCTACAACGAGGGTTTCGCGGCGGGTGAAAAAGACGGTTTTCGCAGCACCACCCTCAAGGTTCGCCAAGAGGCCGAGGAGGCGCTGAGCGTCAAGCTGGCCAGCCTGGAGCGCTTGATGGGCAACCTGTTCGACCCGATCGCCGAACAGGATTCGCAGCTGGAAAAATCCATGGTCGGGCTGGTCGAGCACATCGCGCGCCAAGTGATCCAGCGCGAGCTGGTGCTTGATTCCAGCCACATCGAAAGCGTGATGCGCGAAGCCCTCAAGCTGCTGCCATTGGGCGTCGGCAATGTGCGGCTGTACATCAACCCGCAGGATTTCGAACAGGTCAAAGCCCTGCGCGAGCGCCATGAAGAAACCTGGCGCATTGTCGAGGACGCGGCGCTGCTGCCCGGTGGTTGCCGCGTCGAAACCGAGCACAGCCGCATCGATGCCACGGTGGAAACCCGCATCAGCCAGATCATGGCGAAAATGTTCGATCAATTGCATGAACAGTCCCTGCACCTGGCCGAGCCTGATATGAGTGTGGACCTGGACGCCGCCGATGCGCCTTGAACGCACCAGCTTCGCCAAGCGCCTGAGCGGCTACACCGAAGCCACCGAACTGCCCGGCCAGCCGATCCTCGAAGGGCGCCTGCTGCGCATGGTCGGCCTGACCCTTGAAGCCGAAGGCCTGCGTGCCGCCATGGGCAGCCGCTGCCTGGTGATCAACGACGACAGCTACCACCCGGTGCAGGTCGAAGCCGAAGTGATGGGCTTTTCCGGCAGCAAGATTTTCCTGATGCCGGTCGGCAGCCTGGCGGGCATCGCCCCCGGCGCCCGCGTGGTGCCACTGGCCGATACCGGCCGCCTGCCGATGGGCATGAGCATGCTCGGCCGCGTGCTGGACGGCGCCGGTCGCGCGTTGGACGGCAAAGGCGGCATGAAGGCCGAAGACTGGGTGCCGATGGATGGCCCAACCATCAACCCGCTCAACCGCAACCCGATCAGCGTGCCGCTGGACGTGGGCATTCGCAGCATCAACGGTTTATTGACGGTCGGCCGCGGCCAGCGTCTGGGCCTGTTTGCCGGTACCGGCGTGGGTAAGTCGGTGTTGCTCGGTATGATGACGCGCTTTACCGAGGCCGACATTATCGTGGTCGGGCTGATCGGCGAGCGGGGTCGTGAAGTCAAGGAATTCATCGAGCACAGCCTCGGTGAAGAAGGCCTCAAGCGTTCCGTCGTCGTCGCCTCGCCTGCGGACGATGCGCCGCTGATGCGTTTGCGCGCGGCCATGTACTGCACGCGCATTGCCGAATATTTTCGCGACAAGGGCAAGAATGTCCTGTTGCTGATGGACTCGCTCACGCGTTTCGCCCAGGCCCAGCGGGAAATCGCCCTGGCCATCGGCGAACCGCCGGCCACCAAAGGCTACCCGCCGTCAGTGTTCGCCAAGCTGCCCAAGCTGGTTGAACGCGCCGGTAATGCCGAGGCCGGCGGCGGTTCGATCACGGCGTTCTACACCGTGTTGTCCGAAGGCGATGACCAGCAAGACCCGATTGCCGACTCGGCGCGCGGCGTGCTCGACGGCCACATCGTGCTGTCGCGGCGTTTGGCCGAAGAAGGGCACTACCCGGCCATCGATATCGAAGCGTCGATCAGCCGGGTGATGCCGGCGGTGGTCACGCCGGAGCACATGGCCCGCGCGCAGCATTTCAAGCAACTGTGGTCGCGCTATCAGCAAAGCCGCGACTTGATCAGTGTTGGCGCCTACGTGGCCGGCGGTGATCGCGAAACCGACCTGGCGATTGCCCTGCAACCGCAGTTGGTGACCTACTTGCGCCAGGGCCTCAACGACAAGATCAGCATGGGCGAAAGCGAAGCGCATCTGGGCTCCATCTTTGCCCCGGCGCCAGGCGGTTAAGCCATGGCCAGCACCCGTTCCTCGCGCCTGGCCCCAGTGGTGGACATGGCGGAGAAGGCCGAAAAAACCGCCGCGCAACGCCTGGGCTACTTTCAGGGGCAGGTGCGCCTGGCGGAAAGCAAACTCGGCGACCTGGAGCGCTTTCGCAGCGAATACCAGCAGCAATGGATCGAGCGCGGCAGCAAGGGCGTTTCCGGCCAATGGCTGATGGGTTACCAGGGCTTTCTCAACCAGCTGGAAACCGCCGTAGGCCAACAGCGCCAGAGCCTGGCCTGGCACCAGAACAACCTCGATAAAGCCCGCGAGGCGTGGCAGGCGGCGTTTGCCCGGGTCGAAGGTTTGCGCAAACTGGTGCAGCGCTACATCGATGAAGCACGGGCGATTGAAGACAAGCGCGAGCAAAAGCTGCTCGACGAGCTGTCACAGCGACTACCGCGCCAATCACAGTACTAAGGGCCACCACCGGCCTGTTGTGGGCGCCGGGCTTGCCCGCGATGCAGGCACCCAGGTGAATCAGGCACCCCGCAGTGATGCTCTCGCAGGCAAGCCAGCCTCCCACATTTGATTTGCTGTGTTGCCCATACCCCGTTCACCTGCTAAACCTTGTTGCACATTGCCAATGACAAGGAAGCAGTCGCATGTCAGTCGTGTCAGAAGTGTCCCTGGATGGGAAAAAATTGACGATTACCGTCAAAGGGCGATTCGATTTCGGTAGCCACCAGGCCTTTCGTGATGCCTACGAGCGGTTCTACAAGGTGCCCGAGGTCTACGTGGTGGACCTCAAAGACACCACCTATATGGACAGCTCGGCCCTGGGCATGTTGCTGCTGTTGCGTGACCATGCCGGTGGCGACAATGCCGAAGTTCAGGTGATCAACAGCAACTCCGATGTGCGCAAGATCCTCGCCATTTCCAACTTTGACAAACTGTTCGATCTCAGTTGAGCAGCCTGGCCCCGGTCCTGGAACCGCTGACCATCCTGATCGCCGAAGACAGCGCTGCCGACTTGCTGTTGCTGTCGACCATCATTCGGCGTCAGGGGCATCAAGTACTCACCGCCACCAACGGCGCGCAAGCGGTCGAGCTGTTTACCCGCGAGCGCCCGCAACTGGTGTTGATGGACGCGTTGATGCCGGTGATGGACGGCTTTGAAGCCGCACGGCGCATCAAGCAGCTCGCCGGTGAGGCGCTGGTTCCGATCATCTTCCTGACCTCGCTGCGCGAAAGCGAGGCGCTGGCCCAGTGCCTGGACGCGGGCGGCGATGACTTCCTGCCCAAGCCCTACAACCAGTTGATCCTGGCAGCGAAAATCAACGCCATGGACCGCCTGCGCCGGCTGCAGGCCACGGTCTTGCAGCAGCGTGACCAGATCGCCAGGCACCACGACTACCTGCTGCACGAGCAGCGTGCGGCCAAGGCAGTGTTCGATAAGGTGGCGCACTCGGGCTGCATCAATGCGGCGCCGAACATTCGTTACCTGCAATCGCCCTACGCCCTGTTCAATGGCGACCTGCTGCTGGCGGCGTACACACCCTCCGGCGACATGCATGTTTTGCTCGGCGACTTCACCGGCCATGGCCTGCCGGCCGCCGTGGGGGCCATGCCCCTGGCGGAAGTGTTCTACGGCATGACCGCCAAGGGCTACGGCCTGGCGCAGACCCTGCGCGAGATGAACGCCAAGCTCAAACGCATCCTGCCGGTGGACATGTTCTGCTGCGCCACGCTGCTGTGCCTGAGCGCCCAGCGGCGCGTGGTGGAGGTGTGGAACGGCGGGATGCCCGAAGGCTATGTGCATGAAGTCGCCACGGGCAAGCGCACGCCGCTGGTGTCGCGGCACCTGCCACTGGGTGTGTTGTCGGCACAGGCGTTCGATGACGGCACCGAGGTCTGGCCCATGGCGCTGGGCGACCGAGTGTTTTTGCTCTCCGACGGCGTGCTCGACACGGCTGACGCCAATGACCAGCTGTTTGGCGCCGAGCGCTTGCAGCAGGTGTTCGCGGCCAACCGCGAGCCCGACCGGCTATTCGAAGACATCGAGCGGGCGCTGGCGGCGTTTCGCGGCCAGGCGCGCGATGACGTCAGCATGGTGGAAATCACCTTGCAGGCCGGCCAGCCGTTGCGCGCGGCCGAGCCCGTCTACGCCGACAGCGGGCAGTCGTGCCCGCTGGATTGGTCGGTGAGTTTCGAATTCCGTGCGCAGACCCTCAAAAGCTACAACCCGCTGCCGTATCTGCTGCAGTTGCTGCTGGAGATTCACGGTCTGCGCGGGCAGAGCGGGGCGCTTTACAGTGTGATGGCCGAGTTGTATTCCAACGCGCTGGAGCATGGTGTGCTGGAGTTGGATTCGCGCCTCAAGCGGGATGCCCAGGGGTTCGCCGACTATTACCGCCAGCGCAATGAGCGGCTGGGGCAGTTGAACAGCGGTTACGTGCGGGTGCATGTGCAGGTGATGCCGACCGCCACGGGCGGCAAAATGACGCTGCGTATTGAGGACAGCGGTCCGGGGTTTGACGTGGAACAGGTGCTGGCGCGGCCGATGGATGTTGACCGTCTGTCTGGCCGTGGCTTGAGCCTGGTGCGCCAGTTGAGCAGCGATGTACGCTGGTCCGATGGCGGGCGCAGTGTGTGCGTGGAGTTTTGCTGGGGTGCTCTGGCATAATCCGCCGATTCTTGATCAAGGAGCGAACAAGTGGCTGAGATTCATCTGGACCCCGATGTGTTGTCGGGTTTGCAGGAAGTGATGGAAGGCGAGTACCCGAAACTGCTGGATACCTTCCTTGACGATTCGCAGAAGCGTGTCGAAGCGTTGCGCAAGGCTCGCGACGATGCCAAGGCGCTGGGACGGATCGCGCATAGCTTCAAGGGCAGTAGCGGTAACCTGGGGGCGGTGCGGTTGGCAGAACTTTGCCGCCGGCTCGAAGACGGCTCTGCGCAACTGACACGCGTGGACCTGGATGAACTGGTAGACGAAATCGACCAGGAGTTCGCGCTGGTTCGGCCTTTATACGAACACGAGCGTCAGCGTTTTCAGCTGTGATTGAGGGTTCGAGGTAAACCTGGCCCAACTCTTGCTCTACCTCTGGTTACTGCATCCCCGATCCCAGTGCAGTGGAGACCCTTACCTATGCCAGTCGCCCCCAATTCGCTTCTTCAGGCTGCCGCTGCGGCCAAGCCTCAAGCGCCGGCCGCCACCCCTTCGGTAGCGGCTGCGGACCCACGAGGCAAGGGCCCTGGCTTCGCGCAAGTGTTTGCAAACCAAAGCCCGAAACCGACGCTCAAGAGCGACGATGCACCGGCCAAAGTCACGCGTGACAAGCCCTCGGACACCCCATCCAGGCCGGCTGCAGGCAACGATAAGCCTGCCGCCAGCAAGCCGGCCGTTGCCGATAGCGGCAATCCCTTGCCTGCCAAGCCGCCGGCCAAATCCGACGACAGCGCCAGCAATGACGACGACAAAACCGCCGACCCGGCGGTGGCGCAGCAGCCTCCGGTTGATCCCGTGGTTGACCCGGCAGTGGTTGCCGCGGTCACACCGGTCCCCGTGCCGGTGCCGGTGGAAACGCCGGCACCTGTAGCCGCCAAGGACGACAAGGCCCAGCCAGTCGTCGCGCCCGCTGTGGCAGCCACCGATGACGCCAAACAGCCGGCTTTCGACCCGGAGGCGGATCCGCTGGATGCGATGCCTGCCGTGCGCCTGGCGATGGAGCAGGGCGGTCACGTCTCGGCCAGTAGCCAGACGCCGCAGAAAACCGCACCGACCACCACACAGGATCAGCCGACCGCTGCGCAGAGCTTTGCTGCGGGCCTGGCGACTATGGTCGATCAGCAAGCCACCAAGGACAGCACTGACCGGGGCGGCGACAAAGCCTTCAGCGGGCTGATCGAAGGTGGCCTCAAGGATTTGAAGGACGCCAGCAGCGACACCCGCGTGGATGATTTCGCCAACCGCCTCGCTGCACTGACCCAGGCCGCCACGCCGAAAACCGCGAATGCCTTGCCACCGGTTGCGAATGCGCCGCTGGCCATGCACCAGAGCGGCTGGACCGAGGAGGTGGTCAACCGCGTGATGTACCTGTCCAGTGCCAACCTCAAATCGGCAGAAATTCAATTGCAGCCGGCAGAGTTGGGGCGCCTGGACATCAAGGTCAACATGACCGCGGACCAGCAGGCCCAAGTCACGTTCATGAGCGGTCACGCCGTGGTGCGTGAAGCACTGGAAAGCCAGTCCGGCCGTCTGCGCGAGATGTTTGCCCAGCAAGGCATGGGGCAGGTCGACGTCAACGTCTCGGATCAGTCGCGTGGGTGGCAGGGTCAGGGCCAGGATCAACAGCAGCAGAACCAGGCGCGCGGTGTGAGTGGCGGCGGTGGGCGGGGTGATGGCGGGGATGCCGGTGATCACGCTGAGGTGGCGGCAGCGGTCGCGCCAGTGACCCAGACAGTGATCGGCTCCAGCGCCGTTGATTACTACGCCTGACCCCTGTTGAAACCCGATCAATGTGGGGGCTGGCTTGCCTGCGATGGTGGTGTATCAGTCACACAGATGTGAGCTGAGCCACCGCCATCGCAGGCAAGCCAGCTCCCACATTTGATATGGGGTGTTCGCGCTTACCGGGTTAGCTGACAACTCTGGCATAACACTTGCTCTTGCCTTTCCGTAGATCTATGAATCCCAGAATAGTGACGGATTATTGGCATGGCGAAGAGCGACGACGCAGCAACTCCCCCCGCAGGCAAAGGCAAGCTCAAGCTGATCCTGCTGATCGTGCTGGGCCTGCTCCTGGCCATCGGCGCCTCGATTGGCGGCACCTGGTTCATCATGCACAGCAGTGCAAGCAAGCCGGCACCCGCCGCCGAAACCGCCAGTAACGTCAAGCAACCGGCAATCTTCGAACCGATGCTGCCGGCCTTTGTTGCCAACTTCAATCAGAACGGCCGTCAACGCTACCTGCAGGTGAGCATCACCTTGCTGGCGCGTAACCAGGCGGACCTGGATGCGCTCAAAGTGCACATGCCGGTGATCCGCAACAACCTGGTGATGCTGTTCTCCGGGCAGAGCTTTGACAGCCTGGCGACCCCGGTCGGCCAGGAAATGCTGCGCCAGAAGGTCACTGCCAGCGTGCAGGAAGTGGCCCAGAAAGAGCTCGGCAAAGTCGTGGTCGAGCAGGCGCTCTTCACTAACTTCGTATTGCAGTAGGATCACGACATGGCCGTGCAAGACCTGCTGTCCCAGGATGAAATCGACGCGCTGTTGCATGGTGTCGACGATGGTCTGGTACAGACCGAAATGGCTGCCGAACCCGGCAGCGTCAAAAGTTATGACCTCACCAGCCAGGATCGCATCGTCCGTGGACGCATGCCGACGCTGGAAATGATCAACGAACGTTTTGCCCGCTACACCCGTATCAGCATGTTCAACATGCTGCGCCGTTCGGCGGACGTGGCGGTGGGCGGCGTGCAGGTGATGAAGTTCGGCGAGTACGTGCACTCGCTGTACGTGCCCACCAGCCTCAACCTGGTCAAGATCAAGCCGTTGCGCGGCACCGCGCTGTTCATCCTCGACGCCAAGCTGGTGTTCAAGCTGGTGGACAACTTCTTCGGCGGCGACGGCCGTCACGCCAAGATCGAAGGCCGTGAATTCACCCCGACCGAATTGCGCGTGGTGCGCATGGTGCTCGAGCAAGCCTTCATCGACTTGAAGGAAGCCTGGCAGGCGATCATGGAAGTCAACTTCGAGTACATCAACTCGGAAGTGAACCCGGCCATGGCCAACATCGTCGGCCCCAGCGAAGCCATTGTGGTCTCCACCTTCCACATCGAACTCGATGGCGGCGGCGGCGACCTGCACGTGACCATGCCGTACTCGATGATCGAGCCGGTGCGCGAAATGCTCGACGCCGGTTTCCAGTCCGACCTGGACGACCAGGACGAGCGTTGGGTCAAGGCCCTGCGCGAAGACCTGCTCGACGTCGACGTACCTCTGAGCGCCACTGTGGCCCGTCGCCAGCTACGTCTGCGGGATATTTTGCACATGCAGCCGGGGGACGTGATTCCCGTGGAATTGCCGGAAGAACTGATCATGCGTGCCAACGGCGTGCCGTCGTTCAAGGTCAAGCTGGGTTCGCACAAAGGCAACCTGGCGTTGCAAGTGATCGAATCGATCAACCGCCGCTGATCAACAATTATTTTTGCTTCGCCGAGGACATGTAATGGCTACCGAACACGAAAACACTTCCGCCGAAGACCAGGCCCTGGCTGACGAGTGGGCTGCAGCGCTGGAAGAAACCGGCGATGTTGGCCAGGACGACATCGACGCGCTGCTGGCCGCCGACGCCGCCACCGCGCCAGCCGGCAAGCGCCTGCCGATGGAAGAATTCGGCAGCGTGCCGAAGAACAACGACCCGGTGACCCTCGACGGCCCGAACCTGGATGTGATCCTCGACATTCCGGTGTCGATTTCCATGGAAGTGGGCAGCACCGAAATCAACATCCGCAACCTGTTGCAGCTCAACCAGGGTTCTGTGATCGAACTCGACCGCCTGGCCGGTGAGCCGCTGGACGTGCTGGTCAACGGCACCCTGATCGCCCACGGCGAGGTGGTGGTGGTCAACGAGAAGTTCGGCATCCGCCTGACGGACGTGATCAGCCCAAGCGAACGCATCAAGAAGTTGCGCTGATATGAAGTATTCGATGGCGGGACTGTTTCTGGCGCTGCCATTGAGCGCCCTGGCGGCTGAGCCGGTTGCCCAAGCGGCGGCTGCGGCCCCCGTGGTCAGCAGCGGCATCGGCGGGCAATTGACCCAGTTGGTGCTGGGCCTGTTGCTGGTGGTCGGTCTGATTTTCGTGCTGGCCTGGTTGATGCGCCGCGTGCAGCGTATCGGCCCGGGCAATGGCCAGGTCATCGAGATGATCGGCTCGCGCGCCCTCGGCCCGCGTGATCGTCTGGTGCTGGTGCAAGTCGGCGAAGAGCAGATTCTGCTCGGCATCACGCCTGGCCGTATCACCCCGTTGCATGTGCTCAAGTCGCCGGTGGAAGTGGCCAAGACCGAGGCCGCCACGCCAGAATTCGCCCAGCGCCTGATGGAGTTGCTGGGCAAGGATCAGAAGGATAAGAAGTAATGCGCGTTTTATTGACGCTCATGCTGTTGCTGGCCGCGCCACTGGCGTTTGCGGCCGACCCGTTGTCGATCCCGGCAATCACGCTGGGCACCAACGCCGCCGGCGCTCAGGAATACTCGGTCAGCCTGCAGATCCTGCTGATCATGACTGCGCTGAGTTTTATCCCGGCGTTTGTCATGCTGATGACCAGCTTTACGCGGATCATCATCGTCTTTTCGATTTTGCGTCAGGCCCTGGGCCTGCAGCAGACGCCGTCGAACCAGATCCTCACCGGCATGGCCTTGTTTTTGACGCTGTTCATCATGGCGCCGGTGTTCGACAAGGTGAACCAGCAAGCCCTGCAACCCTATCTGGCGGAAAAACTCAGCGCCCAGGATGCGATCGACAAGGCCCAGGGCCCGATCAAGGACTTCATGCTGTCGCAAACCCGCTCCAGCGACCTTGAGCTGTTCATGCGCTTGTCCAAGCGCACCGACATCGCCACGCCGGATCAGGCGCCGTTGACCATCCTGGTGCCGGCGTTTGTCACTTCCGAGCTCAAGACCGCGTTCCAGATTGGCTTCATGATCTTCATCCCGTTCCTGATCATCGACCTGGTGGTGGCGAGCGTGCTGATGGCCATGGGCATGATGATGCTCTCGCCACTGATTATTTCGTTGCCATTCAAGATCATGCTGTTTGTGCTGGTGGACGGCTGGGCGCTGATTATCGGCACGCTGGCCAGCAGTTTCGGCGGAGTGTAGCGCCATGACCCCAGAAGTAGCGGTCGACCTGTTCCGTGAAGCGCTGTGGCTGACCACCATGATGGTCGCCGTGCTGGTGGTGCCGAGCCTGTTGGTCGGCCTGCTGGTGGCGATGTTCCAGGCGGCCACGCAGATCAACGAACAGACCCTGAGCTTCCTCCCGCGGTTGCTGGTGATGCTGATCACCCTGATCGTCGCCGGCCCGTGGCTGGTGCAAACCTTCATGGAATACATCCTGCAGCTGTACGGCAGTATTCCGCAGTTGATCGGCTGACCCCATGCAATCTGTGCTGGCACTGACCGACACCCAAATCAGCACCTGGGTGGCGTCTTTCATCCTGCCGATGTTCCGCGTCACGGCGGTGCTGATGACCATGCCGGTGTTCGGCACCACCCTGGTTCCGCGGCGTATCCGCCTGTATTTCGCCTTTGCCATTACCGTCGTGATCGTGCCCGGCCTGCCGCCGATGCCGCCGGTGAACGCGCTGGACCTGAGTGCTTTGCTGCTGATCGCCGAGCAGATATTGATTGGCGCGCTGCTGGGCTTTTCGCTGACATTGTTCTTCCAGGCGTTTGTAATCGCCGGGCAAATCATCTCGATCCAGATGGGCATGGGCTTTGCGTCCATGGTCGACCCCACCAACGGCGTGTCGGTGGCGGTAATCGGGCAATTCCTGACCATGCTGGTGACCTTGCTGTTTCTGGCGATGAACGGCCACCTGGTGGTGTTTGAGGTCATGACCGAAAGCTTCACCACCTTGCCGGTGGGCTCGGGGTTGGTGGTCAGTCACTTCTGGGAACTGGTGGGGCGCCTGAGCTGGGTGTTGGGCGCGTCGCTGTTGCTGGTGTTGCCGGCGATCACCGCGCTGTTGGTGGTCAACATCGCGTTCGGCGTAATGACGCGCGCGGCGCCGCAACTGAACATTTTCTCGATTGGTTTCCCGCTGACCCTGGTGTTGGGCATGGGGATTTTCTGGATCGGCATGGCCGACATTCTCAATCAGTATCAACCGCTGGCGACCGACGCCTTGCAGTTCTTACGTGATCTGGCACGGGCGCGTTGAGCCATGGCCGAGAGCGAGAGTGGTCAGGACAAAACAGAAGACCCCACGGAGAAACGCAAAAAGGACTCCAGGGAAAAGGGTGAGATTGCGCGCTCCAAAGAGCTCAATACCCTTGCAGTGATGCTGGCGGGCTCCGGTGGCCTGCTGATTTACGGCGGTGGCCTGGCGCTGGACATGATGGAGCTGATGAAGCTCAACTTCTCGCTGCCGCGTGAAGTGCTGCTCAGCCCCGGCGCCATGGGCCAGTACCTGCTGCACTCGGGCAAGATCGCGATTCTGGCGGTGCAGCCGGTGCTCATCACCTTGTTGCTGGCCGCGTTGATCGGGCCGGTGTCCCTCGGTGGCTGGCTGTTTGCCGCCGGCAGCATGGCACCCAAGTTCAGCCGCATGAACCCCGGGCCTGGGCTCAAGCGTATGTTTTCCACCAAGGCGCTGGTGGAACTGCTCAAGGCGCTGGCCAAATTCATCCTGATCCTGTTTGTGGCGTTGACGGTGTTGTCGTCAGACATCGACGACTTGCTGCGCATCGCCCATGAGCCGCTGGAGTCGGCGATCATCCACAGCGTGCAGGTGGTGGGCTGGAGCGCGCTGTGGATGGCCTGCGGGTTGATCATCATCGCCGCCGTGGATGCGCCGATCCAGCTGTGGGAAAGCCACAAGAAACTGCTGATGACCAAGCAGGAAGTGCGCGACGAGCACAAGGACCAGGAAGGTCGCCCCGAGGTCAAGCAGCGTATTCGCCAGCTGCAGCGCGAAATGTCCCAGCGCAAGATGATGGCGGCGGTGCCGGATGCCGACGTCGTCATCACCAACCCGACTCACTACGCCGTGGCCCTCAAGTACGACCCGGAGAAAGGCGGCGCGCCGATGCTGTTGGCCAAGGGCAGCGACTTTACTGCGCTGAAAATCCGCGAAATTGCCGTGGCCAACGACATTCTGTTGCTGGAGTCGCCGGAATTGGCGCGGTCGATCTTCTACTCCACCGACCTCGACCAGGAAATTCCGGCGGGCTTGTACCTGGCCGTGGCGCAGGTGTTGGCCTATGTCTATCAGATCCGCCAATACCGCGCGGGCAAGGGCAAGCGGCCTGACCCGCTCAAGGATCTGCCGATCCCGCCGGATTTGCGCCGCGATTCCTGATTCTGAATGGTTAGCGAGCGGCTTCTCGTGGGGAGCGGGCTTGCCCCGCGTTGGGCTGCGCAGCGGCCCCAATAGGCCACCGCATTCCCTCAGACCCACCGCAGCATCCGGTTTCAGGGCCGCTTCGCAGCCCCACGCGGGGCAAACCCGCTCGCTACAAAAACTTCTGCTCGCCACGATACGTTCGCCATCGGCTACCACTCGTCGTTAACCCCCGTCTACCTGTCAACTCTGACAGTAGCCAGCGCCGCCTGCTCGCGGTTCCATGGCGGCACACTGCACACAGGTCGTTGTAGAGATGCAGAGGGAGCGGTAATGGAAGCGGTAACGGGCACGATCAAATCCTATAGCCGGAAAACCGGGGAAGGCTTGATTGCACTGGATGGCGGCGATGAGCCGGTGCACGTGGATCTCAAGAGTTCGTGCGGGGTTTGGTTGAGAAAGGGCCTGCGGGTGCAATTTGCGAGGATCCATCGGCCCAAGGGCGTCTTCGCGGCGCATATCAAGATTATCTAGCGACCCGTGCGGGTCATGGAACCCGATCCAAGGAGAGCGGCAATGGCAACAGGCACAGTGAAGTGGTTTAACGCGGAGAAGGGGTTTGGTTTCATTACTCAGGATGGGGGCGGGTCTGACGTGTTCGTTCACTTTTCGGCCATCGTCAGTGAAGGGTTCAAGACGCTTGAGGAAGGTAAAAAAGTGAAATTCGACGTCGCCCAGGGGGCGAAAGGGCCGCAGGCTGAGCACGTTGAAGTCCTTTAGGCACAGGTTTTCGGTGCTGATGCTGGCGGCGAGGGTGAAGAATACGGTGGGGGAGCGGTGTACGAAGACTAGAAAGCGAGTCTCCTAGGGACAACCCCAAAACCGTCTCGGAAATTTCCTCGATAGCAGCAGATGTACACAGATCCAAATGTGGGAGCGGGCTTGCTCGCGAAAGCGGTATGTCATTCAGCAATGTTCAAGCTGAACCACCGCCTTCGCGAGCAAGCCCGCTCCCACATTTCTGAATCGATTGACACCCGGTAGGCGCGGTCGCTTGTTCGGTCATCTGAGCCTCAAAGCAAAAGTTGGAAGGCTTCTTGCAATACCGCCTTCAGGACGCGCTTCAGCGTCAAAACTTTGCTTCAAGGAACACGAGGAATACCGGTGGTAGATCGCTCTCAAATGCTCAACACGGCCCGTGGCACCCTGACTGATCTGTCGCGGGGCAACCTGGGTGTGCCGTTGTTGTTGCTGGTGATGCTGGCAATGATGATGTTGCCGATGCCGCCGTTCCTGCTCGACGTGTTTTTCACCTTCAACATTGCCCTGTCCGTCGTCGTGCTGCTGGTCTGCGTGTACGCCCTGCGGCCGCTGGATTTCGCGGTATTCCCCACCATCCTGCTGATTGCGACCCTGCTGCGCCTGGCGCTGAACGTGGCGTCCACGCGGGTGGTGATGCTCCACGGCCAGGACGGCCATGCCGCCGCCGGTAAGGTGATCCAGGCGTTCGGTGAAGTGGTGATCGGCGGTAACTACGTGGTAGGTATCGTGGTGTTCGCGATCCTGATGATCATCAACTTCGTGGTGGTGACCAAGGGTGCCGGGCGGATTTCCGAGGTGAGCGCGCGCTTTACCCTCGACGCCATGCCCGGCAAACAAATGGCGATCGACGCCGACCTCAACGCCGGCCTGATCGACCAGGGCCAGGCCAAGGCCCGTCGTCTGGAAGTGGCGCAGGAAGCCGAGTTCTACGGTTCCATGGACGGCGCGAGCAAATTCGTGCGCGGTGACGCCATCGCCGGCCTGTTGATTCTGTTCATCAACCTGATCGGCGGCATGGCCGTCGGTATCTTCCAGCACGGCATGACCTTCGGCGATGCGGGCAAGGTGTACGCCTTGCTGACCATCGGTGACGGTTTAGTGGCGCAATTGCCATCACTGTTGTTATCCACAGCCGCCGCGATCATGGTGACCCGTGCTTCGGGCTCCGAAGACATGGGCAAACAGATCAGCCGCCAGATGTTTGCCTCGCCCAAGGCGCTGGCCGTGGCCGCCGGCATCATGGCGATCATGGGCATTGTGCCGGGCATGCCGCATATCTCGTTCCTGAGCATGGCGGCCATGGCCGCTGGCGGCGCGTACCTGTTCTGGCGCAAGCAAAACCTGGTCAAGGTGCAGGCCCAGCAGGAAATCGCCCGCCAGCAGGACCTGCTGCCATCGCCGGCCCGCGCCCAGGAAACCAAGGAGCTGGGCTGGGATGACGTAACCCCGATCGACATGATCGGCCTGGAAGTCGGCTACCGCCTGATTCCGCTGGTAGACCGCAACCAGGGCGGCCAATTGCTGGCGCGGATCAAGGGCGTGCGCAAGAAGCTGTCCCAGGACCTGGGCTTCCTGATGCCCACCGTACACATTCGCGACAACCTCGACCTGGCGCCCAGCGCCTACCGCCTGACCCTGATGGGCGTGATCCTCGCCGAAGCCGAGATCTACCCCGACCGCGAACTGGCGATCAACCCCGGCCAGGTGTTCGGCACGCTCAACGGCATCACCGCCAAAGATCCGGCTTTTGGCCTGGAAGCGGTGTGGATCGAAGTCAGCCAGCGCAGCCAGGCGCAATCGCTGGGTTACACCGTGGTAGACGCCAGCACGGTGGTCGCCACGCACCTCAATCAGATTCTGTACAAGCACTCCCACGAGCTGATCGGCCACGAGGAAGTCCAGCAATTGATGGGTTTGCTGGCCAAAGCCTCGCCAAAACTGGCCGAAGAACTGGTGCCGGGCGTGCTCTCGCTGTCGCAATTGCTCAAGGTGTTGCAGGCCTTGCTCGCCGAACAGGTGCCGGTACGCGACATTCGCAGCATCGCCGAGGCCATCGCGAACAACGCCGCCAAGAGTCAAGATACCGCCGCGCTGGTGGCGGCGGTGCGGGTCGGATTGTCCCGTGCAATCGTGCAAAGCATTGTAGGGATTGAGTCTGAGCTGCCTGTGATCACCTTGGAGCCAAGGTTGGAACAAATATTGCTCAATAGTATTCAGAAGGCAGGACAAGGCCAGGAAGAGGGCGTTCTGCTGGAGCCAAGCATGGCGGAAAAACTGCAGCGTTCATTGATTGAAGCCGCGCAGCGCCAGGAAATGGCGGGTCACCCGGTGATTCTGCTGGTGGCGGGCCCGGTCCGCGCGATGTTGTCGCGGTTTGGACGTCTGGCAGTGCCGAATTTGCACGTTTTGGCTTATCAGGAAATTCCTGACAACAAGCAAGTGACTATTGTCGCGACAGTAGGGCCCAACGGCTGAGGTAGTGGGTTATGCAAGTTAAGCGTTTTTTCGCCGCCGATATGCGTCAGGCCATGAAACTGGTACGTGATGAGCTGGGCGCCGATGCCGCGATTATCGGAAACCGTCGTATTGCCGGCGGTGTCGAGCTGACGGCTGCCCTGGATTACACCCCCTCGGCGCTGGCGCCGCGTGTGCCGAACATGGAGCTCGAAGACGAGCTGCGCAAGACGGCCTCGCGGATTGTCTCGGCCCAGGCTGAATTGAGCATGCGCGGCGACAGCGATGCCAGCACCAACCGCCAGTTGTTCGCCGGCCTGCCGCTGACCGCTGCCGAGCCGCTGGTTGAACCGACCTTCAAAGAACCGCCACGTCCTGCAGCGCCGGCCCCGGCTGCCGCAGTCGACCAGCGCGTGTTCGACTCGATGCGCTTTGAACTCAACGGCCTGCGTGAGCTGCTCGAAGTGCAGCTGGGCTCGCTGGCGTGGAACCAGTTGCAAGGCAGCAAGCCGCAACAAGCCAACCTGTGGCGTCGCCTGCAACGCATCGGTCTGTCTGGCCCGTTGTCCCGCGACCTGCTGGCGCTGACCGCCGAAGTTGAAGAACCACGCCAGGCCTGGCGCATGTTGCTGGCGCACTTGGCACGCATGATCGTCACCCCGGAAATCGAACCCCTGGAAGAGGGCGGTGTGATTGCCATGGTCGGCCCGGCCGGCATGGGCAAGACCACCACCCTGGCGAAACTGGCAGCGCGTTATGTGCTCAAGTACGGCGCGCAGAATATCGCGCTGGTGAGCATGGACAGCTACCGCATTGGCGCCCAGGAGCAGCTCAAGACCCTGGGCCGCATCCTCAACGTGACGGTGACCCACGTTGACCCGGGCCAGTCGCTGGCCAATGCCCTCGACCCGCTGCTGCGCAAGCGCGTGGTGCTGATCGACACCGCCGGCCTGCAAGCCAGTGACCCGGCGCTGCGCATGCAGCTCGAAAGCCTGGCCGGGCGCGGCATCAAGTCAAAAAATTACCTGGTGCTTGCAACCACCAGCCAGAAACAGGTTCTTACCGCTGCATATCACAGCTACAAGCGTTGCGGCCTGGCCGGTTGCATCCTCACCAAGCTCGATGAAACCGCGAGCCTGGGTGAAGTGCTGAGCCTGGCCATCAGTCATGAATTACCGGTCGCCTACCTGACCGACGGGCCGCGGATCCCGGATGATCTCCATCTGCCGCGCCGTCATCAGTTGGTCAGCCGTGCTGTCAGCGTGCAAATGCAAGAAGAGCCTAGCGAGGAAGCGATGGCCGATATGTTCGCCGACCTTTACCACAACCCCGCCAAACGGGTCGGTTAAGGCCAGGATGAACACCATGAAATGTATCTACATCGATGGTCTGCAAGCGATTCACGCGGCCAAGCCATGTAGCCTGCGTCTAAGCAAGACAAGGTAAAGAAATAAAATGGGCAGCATGCATCCCGTACAGGTGATCGCGGTGACCGGCGGCAAAGGTGGCGTCGGGAAAACTAACGTGTCAGTGAATTTGTCCCTGGCCCTGGCAGAGCTTGGCCGTCGCGTCATGCTGCTGGATGCTGACCTGGGCCTGGCGAACGTCGACGTTCTGCTGGGGCTGACACCCAAACACACCCTTGCCGATGTGATCGAGGGCCGCTGCGAGCTGCGCGATGTGCTGCTGCAAGGCCCCGGTGGCATTCGCATCGTGCCGGCCGCCTCGGGCACCCAGAGCATGGTGCACCTGAGCCCGGCGCAGCACGCCGGCCTGATCCAGGCGTTCAGCGATATCGGCGATAACCTCGACGTGCTGGTGATCGACACCGCCGCCGGCATCGGCGAGTCCGTGGTCAGCTTCGTGCGCGCCGCCCAGGAAGTGCTGCTGGTGGTCTGCGACGAACCCACCTCGATCACCGACGCCTATGCCCTGATCAAACTGCTTAACCGTGACTACGGCATGAACCGCTTCCGCGTGCTGGCCAACATGGCCCAAAGCCCGCAGGAAGGGCGCAACCTGTTCGCCAAGTTGACCAAGGTCACGGATCGCTTCTTGGATGTCGCCTTACAATATGTAGGCGCAGTTCCCTATGACGAGTGTGTACGCAAGGCTGTGCAAAAGCAGCGTGCGGTCTACGAAGCGTTCCCTCGTTCGAAGTGCGCACTGGCGTTCAAGGCTATTGCCCAGAAGGTCGATACTTGGCCGTTGCCCGCCAACCCTCGGGGGCATCTGGAGTTTTTCGTCGAGCGATTGGTGCATCAGACGAGCGCAGGACCGGTGCTATGACATCCAGCGGCTACAACCTTTACAAAAAGTCGGCACGTGACAGCCAGGGCGAATTGATCGAGCGCTATGCGCCCCTGGTCAAGCGCATTGCCTATCACTTGCTGGCACGCCTGCCGGCCAGCGTGCAGGTCGAAGACCTGATCCAGGCCGGCATGATCGGTCTGCTCGAAGTGTCGACCAAATACGACGCGAGCAAAGGCGCGAGTTTCGAGACGTATGCGGGTATCCGTATCCGTGGCGCGATGCTCGATGAAGTGCGTAAAGGGGATTGGGCGCCGCGTTCGGTACACCGCAATACGCGCATGGTCAGTGACGCAATTCGCGCAATTGAAGCAAAAACCGGTCGTGACGCTAAAGATCATGAAGTTGCGGCCGAACTCCAATTGAGTCTCGACGATTACTACGGGATTTTGAACGATACCTTGGGCAGCCGCCTGTTCAGTTTCGACGACCTGTTGCAGGACGGCGAACACGAAGGGCTGCACGAGGACGGCGCGAGTGCTCATCTCGAACCGTCACGCGACCTGGAGGACGAACGTTTCCAGGGTGCGCTGGCGGAAGCGATTGCCAATTTGCCGGAGCGTGAGCGACTGGTGTTGGCGCTGTACTACGACGAAGAGCTGAACCTCAAGGAAATCGGTGAGGTCCTGGGGGTCAGCGAATCGCGTGTCAGCCAGTTGCACAGCCAGTGCGCAGCCCGCTTGCGGGGGCGATTGGGAGAGTGGCGCGCGCGCTGACAGGCAGTGTGGGGACACTGCAGACGCTACCGCGAAGGCTTCATGCCTTCGCGGGTTCGTACCGTGGTGCCCTGGGCAGTCCTTTTTGTGTAACGCCTGTTGATTGAAATGGCGCGTCCAGGTGCTGGGCGCGTTTAAGACTGCTTGGAGGTCGAATTGGACAAGAACATGAAAATCCTCATCGTTGATGACTTCTCAACGATGCGGCGGATCATAAAAAACCTGTTGCGTGACCTTGGGTTCACCAACACGGTCGAGGCGGATGACGGCATTACGGCGATTCCGATCCTCAACAGCGGGAGCATCGACTTTCTGGTAACCGACTGGAACATGCCGGGCATGACCGGTATCGACTTGCTGCGTCACGTGCGCGCCGATGAAAAACTGCGCAGCCTGCCTGTGTTGATGGTGACCGCCGAAGCCAAGCGTGAACAGATCATCGAAGCCGCCCAAGCCGGGGTAAACGGCTACGTGGTCAAGCCATTCACTGCACTGGCCTTGAAAGAGAAGATCGAAAAAATCTTCGAACGCATCGGTCATTGATGCTGCCACGGGGGAGCTATGGAGCATAAAGAAACGTCACAGGGCGACTTTGAGTCGACCCTGAAAAAGCATGCTCACCAGTTGGTCGAAAGCCTTGAAAAAGGCCAGTTCGGCGACGCGGTGCAGTTAATCCATGAGCTTAACCAGACCCGTGACCGCGGCCTGTACCAGGAAGTGGGCAAGCTCACACGCGAGCTGCACAGTGCGATCGTCAATTTTCAGATTGACCCGCACATGCCCCAGGCCGAAGAAATTTCGCAAATCACCGATGCCACCGAACGCCTGTCCTATGTGGTCAGGCTGACTGAGGCGGCGGCCAACCGCACCATGGACCTGGTGGAAAACGCCACGCCGCTGGTCAATGGCATGGCCACCGAAGCTCAGGCGCTCAGCGTTGACTGGGGCCGCTTCATGCGTCGTGAAGTGGGGGCTGAAGAGTTTCGTGAGTTGGCGCGTCGGGTTGACGCTTTTCTGTCACGCAGCGAGCAGGAAAACCGCACGGTTTCCAGCAACCTCAATGACATTCTGCTGGCCCAGGATTACCAGGACCTCACCGGTCAGGTGATCAAGCGCGTGACCCAATTGGTCACCGAAGTGGAAAGCAACCTGCTCAAACTGGTGCTCATGGCCGGCCAGGTAGACCGTTTTGCCGGCATCGAACATGACCGCGAAGCGATCCTCTCGGAAAAAGATCCACAAAAACATCTCGCCAAGGGTGAAGGTCCGCAGATTCATGCCGATAAACGTGAAGACGTTATGTCAGGTCAGGATGACGTAGATGACCTGTTATCCAGTTTAGGCTTCTAAGGAGCACCCACATGAGCTTCGGCGCCGATGAAGAAATCCTTCAGGATTTCCTTGTAGAGGCCGGCGAAATTTTAGAGCAACTGTCCGAGCAACTGGTCGAGCTGGAAAGCCGACCGGATGATGCGAACCTGCTCAATGCAATTTTTCGCGGTTTTCACACTGTAAAAGGGGGCGCCGGCTTCCTCCAGCTCCATGAGCTGGTGGAGTGCTGTCACATCGCCGAGAACGTGTTCGACATCCTGCGCAAGGGTGAGCGGCACGTCGACTCGGAACTGATGGACGTGATTCTCGAAGCGCTGGATGCGGTCAACGGCATGTTCAGCGAAGTGCGCGAACGTGCACCGATCACTGCGGCCACGCCGGAACTGCTGGCGGCCCTGGCACGCCTGGCAGAACCGGCCACGTCGGCGGCACCTGTGGCAGCGGCGCCTGAGCCGGTTGTCGAGGCTGAGCCGGATGTGACCGACAGCGAGTTCGAGCAGTTGCTCAACTCCCTCAGTGCGGTGAAGGCCGAAGCTGAAGCACCGCAAGCGCCCATTGCGCCTGCGGCGCCGACCAGCGAAGACATTACCGACGCCGAGTTCGAGTCCCTGCTTGACCAGTTGCATGGCAAGGGCCAGTTTGCCGCCGACGCCGTGGCACCTGCCGCTGCGCCGCAGGCACCAGCGGCGTCTGCCAACACCGACATTACCGACGACGAATTCGAAGCGTTGCTCGACCAACTGCATGGCAAGGGCACCTTTGCGGCCGAAGCCTTGCCGGAAGTCGCGGCCACCGCCACCGCCGCCGCACCTGCTGCCACGGCAGCACCGGCTGGCGACGGGCTGATCTCCGATCACGAATTCGAAGCCTTGCTGGATGAATTGCACGGCAAAGGCAAGTTCACCGAAGTGGCCCCGGCCGCCGCGGCGACTGCCACCCCGGTAGCCGCGAAACCTGCCCCAGCCAAAGCCGCCGCACCGGCCGCCGCCAAACCCGCTCCGGCCCCCGCAGCCGCCCCGGCGCCTGCACGGGCTGCCGCGGCGCCAGTGGCCGAGAAGCCTGCCAGTGAAGCCGAAACCACCGTACGGGTTGATACCGCACGCCTGGACGACATCATGAACATGGTCGGCGAACTGGTGCTGGTGCGTAACCGTCTGGTGCGCCTGGGCCTGAACAGCGGCGATGAAGCCATGCAAAAGGCCGTGTCGAACCTCGACGTGGTCACCGCTGACTTGCAGACCGCCGTGATGAAAACGCGGATGCAGCCGATCAAGAAAGTCTTCGGCCGCTTCCCACGCCTGGTTCGCGACCTGGCTCGTCAGCTTAAGAAAGAAATCAACCTGGAACTGGTGGGTGAAGAAACCGACCTCGACAAAAACCTGGTCGAGGCCCTGGCCGACCCGCTGGTCCACTTGGTGCGCAACGCCGTCGACCACGGCGTCGAAACGCCGGAAGAGCGCGAAGCCGCGGGCAAGTCCCGCAACGGCAAGGTGATTCTGGCGGCCGAGCAAGAAGGCGACCATATCCTGCTGTCGATCACCGATGACGGCAAAGGCATGGACCCGACGATTCTGCGCAATATCGCGGTCAAGCGTGGCGTGATGGACAAGGACGCCGCCGACCGCCTGACCGACACCGAGTGCTACAACCTGATCTTCGCCCCGGGCTTCTCGACCAAGACCGAGATTTCCGACGTGTCCGGCCGTGGCGTGGGCATGGACGTGGTGAAGACCAAGATCAGCCAGCTCAATGGTTCGATCAACATTTACTCGACCAAGGGCCAAGGCTCGAAGATCGTCATCAAGGTGCCGTTGACCCTGGCGATCATGCCAACCCTGATGGTGATGCTGGGCAACCAGGCGTTCGCCTTCCCGCTGGTCAACGTCAACGAGATCTTCCACCTCGACCTGTCGCGCACCAACGTGGTGGACGGCCAGGAAGTGGTGATCGTGCGCGACAAGGCATTGCCCCTGTTCTACCTCAAGCGCTGGCTGGTGGCTTCGGCCAAGCATGAAGAGCAGCGCGAAGGCCATGTGGTGATCTTGTCCGTGGGCACCCAGCGCATCGGCTTTGTTGTCGATCAACTGGTTGGCCAGGAAGAAGTGGTCATCAAGCCTTTGGGCAAAATGCTGCAGGGAACCCCGGGCATGTCGGGTGCGACCATCACCGGTGACGGTCGGATCGCGCTGATTCTCGATGTTCCGAGCATGCTCAAGCGTTACGCCGCACGGCGTATTTGATTCTGGTGGGGCAGGGCGGTAATGCCCGCCCCGCCTAACGGAGTGTTTATGGCAGTCAAGGTCCTGGTGGTGGACGATTCGGGTTTCTTCCGCCGCCGCGTCTCGGAAATTCTTTCCGCCGATCCAACGATTCAGGTGGTCGGCACGGCCACCAACGGCAAAGAAGCGATTGATCAAGCCATTGCGTTGAAGCCGGACGTGATCACCATGGACTACGAGATGCCGATGATGGATGGCATCACGGCTGTTCGGCACATCATGCAGCGCTGCCCGACTCCGGTGTTGATGTTCTCCTCGCTGACGCACGAAGGCGCCCGGGTCACCCTGGATGCGCTGGACGCGGGTGCCGTGGACTTCCTGCCGAAGAATTTCGAAGACATCTCGCGCAACCCCGAGAAGGTCAAGCAGATGCTGTGCGAGAAGGTGCACAGCATTTCGCGCAGTAACCGTCGCAGCCTGTTCAGTGCGCCGGCGCCGGCCCCGGTGGCAGCGCCTGCTGCGCCGACGTCGTCATTTGCGCGCCCGGCCCCTGCGCCCGTGGCACGCCCTGCGGCGCCGCCGGTGCGCGCCGCTGCACCGAGCGCGCATTCGCCTGCGCCCAAGCGCAAAGCCTACAAGCTTGTCGCTATCGGCACCTCTACCGGCGGCCCGGTGGCCTTGCAGCGGGTATTGACCCAACTGCCGGCCAACTTCCCTGCGCCGATCGTGCTGATCCAGCACATGCCCGCGGCCTTTACCAAAGCGTTCGCCGAGCGCCTGGACAAGCTGTGCCGCATCAGCGTCAAGGAAGCCGAGGATGGCGACATCCTGCGTCCTGGCCTGGCGCTGCTGGCCCCGGGTGGCAAGCAGATGATGGTCGATGGCCGTGGCGCGATCAAAATCCTGCCGGGTGACGAGCGCCTCAACTACAAGCCGTGCGTGGACATCACCTTCGGCTCGGCGGCCAAGTCCTACGGCGACAAAGTTCTGGCGGTGGTGCTCACCGGCATGGGCGCCGACGGCCGTGAAGGCGCACGCCTGCTCAAGCAGGGCGGCAGCGCCATTTGGGCCCAGGACGAAGCCAGCTGCGTGATTTATGGCATGCCCATGGCCATCGTCAAGGCTGACCTGGCCGACGCTGTCTACAGCCTGGACGACATCGGCAAGCATCTGGTGGAGGCCTGCCTCTGATGGATGTCTTGAGTCTGATTGGCATCACCATGGCGTTTGTCGCGATTATCGGCGGCAACTACCTTGAAGGCGGCCACCTTGGCGCCTTGGCCAACGGCCCGGCGGCACTGATCG
Source organism: Pseudomonas sp. MF08831 (assembly GCF_059862645.1). Taxonomy (NCBI): domain Bacteria; kingdom Pseudomonadati; phylum Pseudomonadota; class Gammaproteobacteria; order Pseudomonadales; family Pseudomonadaceae; genus Pseudomonas; species Pseudomonas sp. MF08831. Next base: position 136,856 of record NZ_JCBCUX010000016.1, read on the forward strand.
TGATCGGCGGCACCGTGGGCGCCGCGCTGCTGCAGTCGCCCTTGAGTTCGTTCAAGCGCGCCATGCAGATTCTGGTGTGGATCATTTTCCCGCCACGCGTCGACCTGCCAGGCGGTATCGACCGCGTGGTCAACTGGAGCCTCACCGCGCGCAAGGAAGGCCTGCTGGGCCTGGAAGGCGTGGCCGATGCCGAGCCCGACAGCTACGCGCGCAAAGGCCTGCAATTGCTGGTGGACGGCGCCGAACCGGAGGCGATCCGCAGCATCCTCGAGGTGGATTTCTACACCCAGGAAAGCCGCGACATCAACGCCGCCAAAGTCTTTGAAAGCATGGGCGGCTACGCGCCGACCATCGGCATCATCGGTGCGGTGATGGGTTTGATCCACGTGATGGGCAACCTGGCCGACCCGTCGCAGCTGGGCAGCGGCATTGCCGTGGCGTTTGTCGCCACCATCTACGGCGTGGCGAGTGCCAACCTGGTGTTGCTGCCGGTGGCGAGCAAGCTCAAGTCGATTGCCATGCGCCAGTCGCGTTACCGCGAAATGTTGTTGGAAGGCATCTTGTCGATTGCCGAGGGTGAGAACCCGCGCTCCATCGAATTGAAGCTTCAGGGCTTCATGGATTGATGGGCATGCTTTGTGTAGGAGGGAGTTTGTGAGCCGTCGCCGCCGCGAGCCTGAAGAGCACGTCAACCATGAACGCTGGCTGGTGTCCTACGCCGACTTCATTACCTTGCTGTTCGCGTTTTTCGTGGTGATGTATTCCATCTCGTCGATCAACGAAGGCAAGTACAAAGTCATTTCCCAGGCGCTGATTGGCGTGTTCAACGACGCCGACCGTGCCCTCAAGCCGATACCCATTGGTGAAGAGCGGCCCAAGACCGTGACCCCGGCCAAGCCGCTGGTCAACGACAGCGACGAAACCGCCGCCGGCATCGGTGGCACCAGTGACCCGCTCAAAAGCATTGCCGACGACATCAGCGCTGCGTTTGGCGACCTGATCAAATCCAACCAGATGACCGTGCGCGGCAACGAGTTGTGGGTGGAAATCGAATTGAATTCCAGCCTGCTGTTCGCCAGCGCCGATGCGATGCCGAGCGACCAGGCCTTCACCATCATCGACAAGGTGGCGGCGATCCTCAAACCGTTTGAAAACCCGATCCACGTGGAAGGCTTTACCGACAATTTCCCGATTGCCACCGCGCAGTACCCGACCAACTGGGAACTGTCCTCGGCGCGCGCCGCGAGCATCGTGCGCATGCTCGCGATGCAGGGCGTGAACCCTGGCCGGCTGGCGTCGGTGGGCTACGGTGAATTCCAGCCGGTGGCCAATAACGCCACTGCCGAAGGCCGCGCGCGCAACCGCCGTGTGGTGCTGGTGGTGTCGCGCAACCTGGATGTCCGCCGCAGCCTGACCGGCACCGGCACAGCCAATGCAACACCGGATGCGGCACTGAAGCGGGCTGGCACACAAACTGCACCGCCAACCGTTAAGCCGTCGGTTCGTCAGAGCGCCGTCAATTCTCCGTCACCGGCTCAATAACTTATGCAATGTCTCGGTCGCGCCATCGCCTGCCGGGAGGAACCAACCGAATGAGAGTCTGGGCAGTTGCCAATCAAAAGGGTGGAGTCGGCAAGACCACCACCTCCATCGCCTTAGCCGGCTTGCTGGCCGAGGCGGGCAAGCGTGTGGTCGTGGTCGACCTCGACCCGCATGGCTCGATGACCAGCTATTTCGGCTACGACCCGGATGCGCTGGAACACAGTTGCTACGACCTGTTCCTGCACAAAGGCAGCGTACCCGCCGACTTGCCGGGGCAATTGCTGCTGCCCACCAGTAACGAAAGCATTTCCCTGCTGCCGTCCAGCACTGCGCTGGCGACCCTGGAGCGGCAGTCGCCGGGGCAGAGCGGTTTGGGCCTGGTGATCGCCAAGACCCTGGCGCAGCTGTGGCAAGACTTCGACTACGCGATCATCGACAGCCCACCGTTGCTGGGCGTGCTGATGGTCAACGCCTTGGCGGCCAGCCAGCAGTTGGTGATCCCGGTGCAGACCGAGCACCTGGCGGTCAAAGGCCTGGAGCGCATGGTCAGCACGCTGGCGATGATTAACCGTTCGCGCAAGCAGGCGCTGCCGTTCAGCATCGTGCCGACGTTGTTCGACCGTCGTACCCAGGCGTCCCTTGGCACCTTGCGGGTCTTGCGCGATGCCTACCCGGACACCATCTGGAATGGCTACATCCCGGTCGACACGCGCCTGCGCGACGCCAGCCGCGCGGGCCTGACGCCTTCGCAGTTCGATGGCAAAAGCCGTGGCGTGCTGGCGTACCGCGCGTTGCTCAAGCATTTGCTGTCGCAACAGCTTGTGGCGCAGGTGGCGTGATGAACCGTCCCGTTGAACTCAAGACCCGGCCGCAACTGGCGCTGGAATCCTACCTGGATGCCTTGCTGCAGGACGCGACCGCGGAGCAACTGCCGGAACCGATTCTGGTGCTTGAACCGGTGGTAGAAGCCGAAAGCACGCTGGATGAGTTCCAGTTGGCAGTGCTCGAAGAACAAGCCCGCGATGCGCACCTGGTGCCTGTGGTTGAGCCGATAGAGCCGATTGCGCCAGCGGTGGTGGCGCCCGTGGTGGTCGAGCCGGTAGTGGAAGTCCATCTGCCGCCGAGCATCACCCCGCCGCCAGTCACCGGAGATGGCCGCCCGGCGTGGGCCGCCGAGCCGTTCGAATGCCTGTTGTTCGATGTCGCCGGGTTGACCCTGGCGGTGCCGCTGGTGTGCCTGGGCTCGATCTATTCGCTGGAAGGCCAGGAGCTGACGCCGCTGTTCGGGCAACCGGAGTGGTTTCTCGGCATCCTGCCAAGCCAGGCCGGCAACCTCAAGGTGCTGGACACCGCGCGCTGGGTAATGCCCGACCGCTACCGCGATGATTTTCGCCAGGGTTTGCAGTATGTGATTTCTGTTCAGGGCTACGAGTGGGGGCTGGCGGTGCATCAAGTCAGCCGCTCGTTGCGCCTGGACCCCAATGAAATCAAATGGCGCAGCCACCGGGGCCAACGGCCGTGGTTGGCCGGCACCGTGATTGAACACATGTGCGCGTTGCTCGACGTCGCCGAACTGGCTGAGTTGATCGCCAGCGGCGCGGTAAAAGCGATGCCGCAGAACAAACGCAGTTGATTGAACAATAAGGCCCGCATGCGAGTGCGGTCAGCGAAGTACATACGCCGTGAAAACGGTATTTGAAGGGGTCCGAGGAATGAACAAGTCAGCATCCGCACAAGGTTTGGTCGATGATCCAATCCTGCAATGGGTAACCTTCAAACTGGACAACGAGTCCTACGGCATCAACGTGATGCGCGTGCAGGAAGTGTTGCGCTACACCGAGATCGCGCCGGTACCGGGTGCGCCGAGCTACGTGCTGGGCATCATCAACCTGCGCGGCAACGTGGTGACCGTGATCGACACCCGCCAGCGTTTTGGCCTGGTGCCGACCGAGGTTAACGACAACACGCGTATCGTCATCATCGAGGCCGACAAGCAAGTGGTCGGGATCATGGTCGACAGCGTGGCCGAAGTGGTTTACCTGCGCCAATCGGAAGTCGAAACCGCGCCGAACGTGGGCAACGAGGAATCGGCCAAGTTCATCCAGGGCGTGTGCAACAAGAACGGCGAACTGCTGATTCTGGTTGAGCTGGACAAGATGATGAGCGAAGAAGAATGGCAGGACCTGGAGAACATCTGATTGTTTCTTGAAGCGGCGGTGATTGTCCTGGCCCTGTTGTGGGCCGGGACCTTGGCGTTCCTGCTGCGCTATATGCGCCAGCAACGCGAATTGGCCCAGCAACAGGCCGAGCGCGATGCCGTGCGTGACCGGCGCATTCTTGACCTGGTCAAGCGCGTGGATCACTTCCAGCAGACTGCAGTAAAGGTCGGGGACGAGGTGCATGAACTGCGCGCGATTCTCGGGCCGCTGCCGGACAAACTGGCGCAGATCGAACAACGCGACCCTTCGAGCCTGTCGTTCGCCCAGGCGGCGAAGCTGGTGGGCATGGGCGCGACCGTGGATGAGCTGACGCAGTCGTGTGGCTTGACCCAGGCTGAAGCGCAATTGATGAGTAAGTTGCACAAAAGCTGACGCAGGTTGCTGCACCTGTCCGACGTTGCTGGCAGGCTTTGCTGTGGGAGCTGGCTTGCCTGCGATGCGGATACCTCGGTACACGAGGCACACTCGATAGATGCCATCTGACATTTGTGCCTCGCCCTTGGACGGATTAGAGAGTGCAGGCGAGCATTTGCGCCGACTGTTCAATCCAGCGGCATGCGCTGTCTGCCGACGGCAAGCAATGGGATGCCGTAGAACCTGTGCCCAACGGCAAGGTATCGATGTGCAACGCGATGGATAACTTCCAGGCGGCCAATAAATTTGCGTCTCCGATGGCTTTTTTTCCTCCGGCCAAGGTCCACATCCTTCAAGCACCTTTGAACCCAGGAGAATCCTCGCATGACCACCCCCAAGGCACTGTTGATCCTGCACGGCAAGCAAGCCCTCAACGAGGACGTGCGCGCCGCCGTGCAGGCCCGTCGTGAGCAGGGCTGGGAGCTGGCGGTGCGGGTCACTTGGGAGGGCGGCGACGCCCAGCGCATCGTCAATGAGGCCCTGGCCGACGGCTATACCCACCTGATCGCCGGCGGCGGCGACGGCACGTTGCGCGATGTGGCCGAAGCCATGGCGCTGGCCAAGACCGACGCCAGCCTGGTGCTGATGCCGTTGGGCACCGCCAATGATTTTGCCCGCGCCGCCGGTGTGCCGCTGCAGCCTGCGCATGCGCTGGCGCTGCTGGACGTACCGCCCAAAGCCATCGACCTCGGCCAGGCTGGCGGGCAGATGTTCCTCAATATGGCCACCGGCGGGTTTGGCAGCCAGGTCACGGCCAACACCTCCGAAGACCTGAAAAAAGTCCTCGGCGGCGCGGCCTACCTGTTCACCGGGTTGACGCGTTTCAGTGAGCTGAAGGCTGCCTATGGCGAGCTGGAAGGGCCGGGCTTCCATTGGAAGGGCGACCTGCTCGCGCTGGGGATCGGCAACGGTCGTCAGGCGGGCGGCGGGCATGTGCTGTGCCCTGGCGCGTTGGCCGACGATGGCTTGCTGGATATCAGCATTCTGCCGGCACCTCAGGAGGTGGTTGGCACGCTGATGACGCTGATGAGCGACGGCTGGGGCCTGGACAACATGTTCGTGCGCGCGCGCCTGCCGTGGGTCGAGATCAAAGTGGCCGAAGGGCTGTATATCAACCTGGACGGTGAACCGTTAAAAGGCGATGACCTGCGGTTCTCTGCACTGCCCAAAGCCTTGCGTGTGCACTTGCCGTTGAACTCGCCGCTAATCGTCCAGGCTGATGATCTGCTCGCGAACGGCGAATAGCACCAGGCCTGCCACGTCGAATATCTGCAGGCGCTTCATGATTTGCGAGCGATGCGCCTCCACGGTCTTGATGCTCAGGCCCAGGCCGTGGGCGATCTCCCGGGTGGATTTGCCGCGCACGATCAGGCGCAGAATTTCCAGCTGACGCGCCGTGAGGTTGTGGCTGTGGGCGACGGGGGACGTCGGCCCCTGGCTGCGGATCAGCGCCTGATTGATCACGGTGTGGGCAATCGCCGGGCTCAGGTAGCGCTCGTTGTTGCGCAAGGCGAGCAGGGCGTGTTCCAACTCGTTGGCGGTGGTGTCCTTGAGCAGGTAGCCATGGGCGCCGGACTCCAGCGCTCGCATGATCAGCTCCGGGTCGGTGTGCATCGACAGGATCAGTACTTTGCTTTTGGGGTAGGCCGCCTTGAGTTGCTGCAATGCGTCCAGGCCACCGACGTGCTTCATCGACAGGTCCAGCAGCACGATATCCGGCTGCAGCGCGCTGAACTTTTCCAGTAACTGCGCGCCGTCACTGGCTTCACCGATCACGGTGTAGCCGGGAATATCCTGGATCAGCGCGCGCACGCCGGCCCGAATCAGTGCGTGGTCATCCACCAGAAGTAAATTGCAGGTCACTCGAGAACCTTAGGGGAACTGGCCCGTTCGAGGGCGCGCGGCGCCCAGGGGAAAAGCGCGTCGATCCGGGTCCCTTTGCCAGGCTGGCTGTTGACGGACAAAGTGCCCCCCAACTGATCTATCCGCTCGGACATGCCGGCCATGCCCCGTTGGCCTTCCAGGCCAGGGTTGATGGCAGGCGAGAAGCCCAGGCCGTCGTCGCAGATCATCAGCGACAGGCCTTCGGGCAGGCGTTGCAGGCGCACCAGCAGGTTGTGCGCCTGGGCATGGCGAAGCATGTTGGTCACCGCTTCCTGGGTGATCCGAAAGGCCGCCACGGCCATCTCTTCGGGAATGCCGGTCAGCCGTTGCTGGCATTCCAGGCTCCAGTGCACCGGGGTGTTTTCCAGGGTCTTGAGCAGGTGCGCGCGCAGGCTGGCTTCCAACCCCAGGCTAGCCAGCTGCCTCGGGTTGAGAATGGCCGAGACGTCGCGCACTTTGGCCAGGGTTTCATTCAAGGTGTTGCACAGCACCGTGCACTGGCTTTGCAGGTCTGGCGGCAAGCGGCGCTTGAGCCATTCGCTTTGCAGCTTGGCGGCAGTGAGCAGTTGGCCGATGTCGTCATGCAATTCACGGCTGAGGCGATGCCGTTCGTTTTCTTGCACTTGCAGCAAGCGATCGGCCAATTCCTGCGGCTGGAATTTTATCGATTTGCGCGAGCGCCACTGTTGCACGCCCACCACCAGCAACGTGGCCAGGTTGAGCAAAGGGATCAACAACGGCAACGGTGCGGAACGGGTATAGGCCCACAGGCTGACCAGCAAGGAGCAAAGGCACAGGGCGAGAACGATGCGGCGGGCATTGCTGCGGGACACGGCTCCTGCGATGAGTGACTTTAGGCTGGCGTACATAGCGGATGGAGCCAATGAAGGTTCGCTGCGGGAAGACCGGTCACGGCGGCTGACGGGGCTCTGTTTGGAATGCGGTGCCGAAACATCTTTTATACATCATGAAGTTGAGTCACTTCGAGCGGGGCATAGTACCACCACTATTACCGTTGGTCGCCTGGCGACTCGCCTCATGGGTTATTAACCACGCATACACTCCCAGGGCCCTAATCTGCGCGTTAAAGGGTCCCGGAGTTGAAACAGCAGGCCGTTGTATTAAGGAAGTGGGGGGGCAGAGTTATAGCGCTGATGGCTAATTGATATGTTGCTGTCGTTATTAGATAACTCACTGACTAAATACGACCTCTACGCCCATCATGAGGTGTGATGTAAGCGTTGCTGCGGTTTATAACCGAAGTCTTTTTGCGGGATCTGCAAGGTGACTGTCGCGATCAATTTAGTTTGTTCGCTTTCATCCAGGGCCAGTTCGCCGGTGCGGGTGTCGATCAATTCCAGTTGCCAGGCCAGCAGTGTCAGGCAGTCATGCAAGGCATTGAGCGCCTGATCATGCAGTTCCATGGGGCAGGCGGCATTGGCAATCAGGTATTGAATATGCCGAGAGAATTCGCTGATCGCCTGCAGGGCCAGGCCCTCGGCCTTTTCAGCCAGGTTGCTCAAACTGATTTTCATGCAGTCGATGGCATCGCTGTCGTTGCGGATCAGATGCAAGTGGTTCAAGCACTCTTGCGACTTGGCCAGGAGCATCTCGGCCTCGAGCAGGAATTCGGGAAGTGCAGTTTGCCATTCGTTTGCGTTATTCATCATGCATGTCTCCGTAACATAAGCTCGGGTGATGAGATGCCGCACCGGGTGAATGGCGTAAACCTACCGCTGAAATATGACTGAAATCTGTAGCCCGCTTCCGAAATTCCAGTAGGACCGTTATTTGAATGATCACGATAGCCGTGAGTGGCCCTGATCATTCGGGTCGCTTGCACAACTTTGGATGCCGCCACGGCAATCTCTGAAAGACCCGTGGGCCGAGGGCTTGGGATGGCAAACAAAAGCCTGACTCCATTCATGCAATGAGAATGGCGTCACATTAATGGCTATTAGATATCGCGAATATCAGGTTGGGCCTGATTGTGCATAGGGGATTCCCTTACGCAGCGGAACCTCGCGTCGATTTGAAGGTCGCGCGACGTTGCTGGAGTGCCGTTTGAAGTGGCCGTTGCAGTAAACCATGATGTCAGTGTGACATCAATGAATTTACGTGGCATTTTACCGGGGTCAAGCTCTGGCGATCGCCGCCGATAACGAGCATAGGCGCAAGCGTGCTCGCGAACAATTCAAAGACGGCGCATTGGTCGGCAGGGTCGCGATACCCGACCCGCTTGAACCAGCCGCACACACACCACATCAGGAGCTTTTAATGGCCGGCATTCTCGACACGGTAGATCAACGCACGCAACTGGTGGGTGAGAATCGCCTGGAGATTCTCATGTTTCGCCTGGCCGGGCGGCAGCTGTTCGCGATCAACGTGTTCAAGGTGCAGGAAGTCCTGCAGTTGCCCAAGCTGACCCTGATGCCCCAGCGTCACCCGTTTGTATGTGGCGTGGTCAACCTGCGCGGCCAGACCCTGCCGGTGATCGACCTGTCGCAGGCGATTGGCATGCGTCCGCTGGTGCCGGGGCCTAACAGCACGATTATCGTCACCGAGTACAACCGCTCGGTGCAGGCGTTCCTGGTGGGCGGTGTGGACCGCATCGTCAACATGAACTGGGAAGCCATCCTGCCGCCACCGGCCAGCGCCGGTCGCCAGCATTACCTCACCGCCATCAGCAAGGTCGATGACCAGTTGGTGGAAATCATCGACGTGGAAAAAGTCCTCGCCGAAATCGTGCCGTACAACGCCAAGGTCTCCCGCGAGAAACTCGAAGACCCGGTACTGGAGCGCGCCCGTGGCCGCGAAGTGCTGTTGGTGGACGACTCCAATGTGGCCCTGTCGCAACTGCGCGACACCCTTGGCCAGCTTGGGGTGAAGATGCACATCGCCAGTGATGGCCTCAAGGCGCTGAACATGCTCAAGGCCTGGGCCGACAGCGGCCAGGTGATGACCGACAAACTGCTGATGATCTTTACCGACGCCGAAATGCCCGAGATGGACGGCTACCGTCTGACCACCGAAATTCGCAACGATCCGCGCCTGCGGGGGCTTTACGTGGTGCTGCACACCTCGCTGTCGGGCAGCTTCAACGACTCGATGGTGAAAAAGGTCGGTTGCGATAACTTCCTGTCCAAATTCCAGCCCGACAAGCTGGTGGATGTGGTGCGCCAACGCCTGATGCTGGATGAAGTGCCGGCCTGATTCTTTGTGAGGAACTTAGGGTTGGGTGAGCCGGCTCTTTGTGGTGAGCAGGCTTGCCTTGCGTTGGGCTGCGCAGCGGCCCCTTAAGGACGCTGCGGTGTCTCAGCAGAACTGCGGGGTCTGGCTTTGGGGCTGCTTCGCAGCCCAACGCGGGGCAAGCCCGCTCGCCACGGTAAGTTCGCTCGCCACAGTAAGTCGCTGGCCAGAGTAAGTCTGGGGGGCGCGGTGAGTCTGCGCGTTGCACCTGCTTGTTGACTGTGGGGGCGTCGCCCTTTGATTCCGGGGCTGCCTGCTATAGGGTGGCGCTTTGTCCCCTCAGGAACGCAGGCTCATGCTTCGTCTCAGCGCGTTGTACCGTTACCCCTTGAAGTCCGGCAAGGCCGAAGCCTTGCAGCAGGTCGGTCTGGATCAACTCGGGCTGGACGGGGATCGACGCTGGATGTTGGTCGACGAAGCCAGCGGGCGATTTCTGACGCAGCGGGCGGTGGCGAAGATGAGCCAGTTGTCAGCGTTGTGGAACAGCGCCGGTGGCTTGACCCTGAGTACGCCAGGCATGGCGCCGCTGGAGGTGGCCTTGCCTGCCAGCGACGCCGAACTGCGCGGGGTGACGATCTGGCGCGATACCCTGCGTGTGCCGGATGCTGGCGATGCGGCGGCGGCCTGGGTCAGTGACTTTATCGGCAAAGCCACGCGGCTGGTGCAGATGCCGCTGGCCCGTGCACGCACCACCGAGGCCGGTTTCGGCAAAGATGGCGACCAGGTGGCGTTTGCCGACGGCTACCCGCTGTTGTTGATCGGCCAGGCGTCCCTGGACGACCTTTCCCGGCAGGTTGGCCGGCCCATGGAAATGCTGCGCTTTCGCCCCAATCTGGTGATCGAAGGCAGTCAAGCGTACGCCGAAGATGGCTGGAAGCGCCTGCGTATCGGCGACGTTGAGTTCCGAGTGGTCAAGCCCTGTGCTCGTTGTATTCTCACCACGATTGACCCGGCGACCGGCGAACGCAGTGCCGATCGCGAACCCTTCGCCACGCTCGATGCCTATCGCAAGACGGAACACGGCGCCCTGTTCGGCCAGAACCTGGTCAACGATGACCTGGGCCTTCTGCAAGTGGGCATGCCGGTGACCATCATCGAGTAACACGTTCGCGCATAAAAAATGCCCGTCTCCTGCGAGACGGACATTTTTTTGACCGGTGCAACCCTTAGCCGCGGTATTCGCACAGGTAAGCAGTGTCTACCGCGACCTTCAGCTGGAACTTGCTGTTGGCCGGTACGTTGAACAGGCTGCCGGCAGCGAAGGTTTCCCAATCGGCGTCGGGCAGTTTCACGGTCAGGGCGCCGGACACCACGTGCATGATTTCACGCTGGGCGGTACCGAATTCGTATTCACCCGGGGCCATCACGCCGATGGTCGCCGGACCTTCTGCGGTGCCGAAAGCGATCGACTTGACGGTGCCGTCGAAGTATTCGTTGACTTTGAACATGGGTGAATCCTCGAAAAGTGGATTAAGGCTTCCTGCTCTGTATGGACGTGCTTGCCGGCGATGAGGCCCTTGGGCCTGGCTTCGCTCAGGCGCACGCCAAGACCGGCACGCCGGCTCCTACAGAACAGCAGGATATTGGAAAAGGCCGGCCAGTATGCCCAAGCCTTTGCGCGCTGCCTAGACCGGCAAAATCAACGGCAGCAGGCGCGCGGTGTTGCGCGCATCTTCCAGCGCCCGGTGTTGCTGACCCTGAAACTGCATCCCCGCCAATTGCAGCGCGCCGTTGAGACCCAGCGGCTTATCCAGGCGCCGGGCCTTGGCGAAGCGCTGCTTGAGGTTCACATGCGGCGTTTGCGCGAGCGCGCTGGCCAGGCCATGGCGTTGCCATTCGAGTTCAAGCTGCTTGCGATCGTAGTCGCCCCAACTGGCCCAGCCTTCCAGGCGCGTCTGATGCTGGCCCAGCCAGCGTTCGAACAGTGGCCACACGTCGGTCATCGGTGCAGCGGCGTCTATGTTGGCCTGGGTGATGTGGGTGAGCTGTCGGCAGAACGGCGTCAGCAACGGCCGACGCAGCGGCCGCACAAAGCGCTGGAAGTGATCCAATTCACGGCCTTGGCGGTTCACCAGGCTCGCGCCGATCTCGATGACTTCCATCTCCGTCACGGGCCAGCCGCCTTCATCCGTTGTGGCTTCAAGGTCAATAATCAGCCAATGAGGCATCGCGCAGGTTCCCGTACTCGTCCCTTCCTGATGGGGATAGAGCGTAGCCGGGCCGTGTAGTTCCGCCTAGGGCTTTTCGATCTCCAGTAAAACCTGGCGATTGCGCACCTGAGCGCCTGTAATCACCTGCACGCTTTTGATCACGCCGTCGATGCCGGCCGTCAGCGGATGCTCCATCTTCATCGCTTCGAGCACCAGCAGCAATTGACCCTGGGTGACGCGCTGACCGGCGCTGACCCGAATGTCGACAATGGCACCGTCCATCGGCGCCTTGACGGTGCCGCTGCCGGCATCGACCTGGCGGCTGGCGACCTGCTGAGTACGGTTGATCACCCGCACGCCGGGCAGCCAGAGCTGGGCATCGTCGAGGTGGTAGGCGACGCGGCGGCGCACGCCGTTGATCTCCAGCGTGGCCCGGCGGCCATCGGTGCTGAGGTTGCGAATGTCGATGCCGTTGGCCTGCAGGTGGTTGGCGTGCAGCACGCTCACGGCGACCTCGTGGGGTGCGTCGTTAATATCCAGGCGATAAGTCCAAGGCACGCTGGCGTTGTTGCGCCAGCCCGTTAAACCTGAGTGGTGGGTACCGGCGCTGTGGTGATAAAACAGCGCGGCGGCCAGGGCGATCTGTTCATCTGTGGCTGCCTGACGGGGAATTTCGCTGAAGTGCTTGGCGATGAAACCGGTGCTGAAATCGCCGGCGATAAAGTCCGGGTGTTCAAGCAGATCGGCGAGCAATCGCTGGTTGGTCGTTACGCCCAGCAATACCGTGTCTTGGACTGCTCGCAGCAGTTTGCGCCGAGCTTCTTCACGGGTGGCGCCGTGAGCGATGATCTTGCCGAGCATGGCGTCGTAGAACGGGCTGATGCGTTGGCCTTCGAGTACGCCGTGGTCGGTCCGCACGCCGACGGCAGGCTCCCAGCGCAGCACGTCACCGGTTTGCGGCACAAAGCCCTGCGCTGGGTCTTCGGCGTACAGGCGCACTTCCAGGGCGTGACCGCTTAAGGTCACGTCGGCCTGTGTGAGTGGCAGCGCTTCACCGGCTGCGATGTGCAGTTGCCAGGCCGCCAGGTCGAGGCCGGTGATCAGCTCGGTAACGGGGTGCTCCACTTGCAGGCGCGTGTTCATTTCCAGGAAATAGAATTGGCCGTCGCGGTCGAGCAGGAATTCCACCGTGCCGGCGCCCACGTAATTGACCGCCCGCCCGGCTTTCAGGGCGGCTTCGCCCATGGCTTGGCGCAGTTGCGGGGTCATCACGGGGCAGGGGGCTTCTTCAATGACTTTCTGGTGGCGGCGCTGGATCGAGCAATCGCGTTCGCCCAGGTAGATGAGCTGGCCGTGGCTGTCGCCGAACAATTGAATTTCGACATGGCGCGGGTCGATCAGCGCGCGCTCGAGGATCAGTTCGTCGCTGCCGAAGGCGTTCATCGCTTCAGAGCGGGCGGTGCGCAGTGAGTCGAGCAGCTGGCTGCTGTCTTGCACCAGGCGCATGCCGCGCCCGCCGCCGCCGGCGCTGGCCTTGATCATCAGAGGGTAGCCAATGCGCTTGGCTTGCTCTTGCAGGGTGGCGTCGTCTTGGCGGCCGCCTTGGTAACCGGGTATGCACGGCACGCCCGCCTCGAGCATGGCCAGTTTGGACAGGCGTTTGCTGCCCATCAGTTCGATGGCCTCAACGCTTGGGCCGATGAAGGTGATGTTCGCGTGTTGGCAGGCGCGGGCGAAGTCGGCGTTTTCGGAGAGAAAGCCATAGCCGGGGTGGATGGCGTCGGCGCCTGTGATGTTGGCTGCGTTGAGAATGGCGGCGATGTTGAGGTACGACTGCTGAACGGGCGCCGGGCCTATGTTGACGGCTTCGTCGGCCATCTGCACATGCAGGGCCTGGGCGTCGGCATCGCTGTAGACCGCCACGGTGCGGTAGCCCAGGGCCTGGGCGGTGCGCTGGATGCGACAGGCAATTTCGCCGCGGTTGGCGATCAGGATTTTGCTGAATGTGGGCATTGGTTTATCCCTTGGCGCACTGGGTGAATGTTCTGGCCCCATCGCAGGCAAACCAGCTCTCACCATGTGAAAGGCGTTCTCCCGGTGGCAGCTGGCTTGCCTGCGATGGCGTCATTTGCACCAACCTGGCTTACGCTTTTGCACAAAAGCCTGCGTCCCCTCTATCCCTTCCATGCCCGTCACCGCCTCGGCAAACCACTGCGCACCGCGATCCAGCACCGCCTCAAGCGGCTCGTCGGTACTGGCGAGCAACAGCGCTTTAGTCCGCCCATTCGCGCCCGGCGCACACTGCAGCACTTGTCCCAACACTTCATCCAGGCGCTGCGCCAATGCCTGCGCATCGCTCTCGGCAAAATGCACCACGCCCAAGCGCTGCGCCTCAAGCCCATCAAACCGCGCCGCGGTCAGCGCCAGCCGGCGCGCCTGGGTCAGGCCGATCCGCTTGACCACAAACGGCGCGATCTGCGCTGGCAACAAGCCTAAGCTGGTTTCCGGCAAGCCGAATCGCGCCTGGTGATCGGCGATCGCAATGTCACTCACACACGCCAGCCCAAACCCACCCCCCAGCACTGCACCTTGCAGCACCACGATCACCACTTGCGGCACCGCCTCAACTTCTTGCAGCAAGGTGCCAAACGCGCGGTTCAGCGCCTGCAACTGCGCCGTGCCGCCGGCGGTGACCATGTCTTTCACATCCGCCCCCGCGCAGAAATGCCCACCCGCGCCGCTGATCACCAGCGCGCGCACCTGGCTGTCGAGCTGCGCCAACACCGCCCGCAGTTCGTTGACCATCTCCAGGCTCATGGCATTGCGATGCGCCGGGCGATTGAGGGTGATGTGCAGCACACCGTTATGCGGTTCGAGCAGCAAGGTGTTCATGATTTTTTCCCGGGCAGGGTGCCCATCAATTTGCAGATGATGCCCAGCATGATTTCGTCGGCGCCGCCGCCAATCGATACCAGTCGTACGTCGCGGTAGGCGCGGGCCACCGGGTTGTCCCACATAAAGCCCATGCCGCCCCAGTATTGCAGGCAGCTGTCGCTGACCTCGCGGCCCAGGCGCCCGGCCTTGAGCTTGGCCATGGAGGCCAGGCGGGTCACGTCCTGGCCTTTGATGTACTGCTCGGTGGCCTGGTAGACCAGCGCGCGCAGGCATTCGATTTCAGTGGCCAGCTCGGCCAGGCGAAAGTGAATGACCTGGTTGTCGATCAGCGCTTTGCCGAAGGTCTGGCGTTCTTTGCAGTACTCAATGGTGCTGTCGATGCAGTATTCCAGGCCCTTGATCATGTTGGCCGCGCCAAACAGACGTTCTTCCTGGAACTGCAGCATTTGCATCATGAAACCCGCCCCTTCGTGGCCGATGCGATTGCGCTGCGGCACGCGCACACCGTCGAAGAACACCTGGGCCGTCTCGGAACTGTGCATGCCGAGCTTTTCCAGCGGTGGGCTGACGCTGATGCCTGGCGTGTTCATCGGCACCATGATCAGTGACTTGTTGATATGCGGCTTGTCGTCGGAGGTGTTGGCCAGCAGGCAAATGAAGTCGGCGCTGGGCGAATTGGTGATCCACATTTTGCTGCCGTTGATCACGTAGTCGTCGCCGTCCTTGCGGGCATGGGTTTTCAGCCCGGCGACGTCGGAGCCGGCGCCGGTTTCCGAGACGCCAATGCAGCCGACCTGCTCGCCGCTGATGGCCGGGCGCAGGAACTCGTCGCGCAGTTCATCGCTGCCGAAGCGGGCGAGGGCGGGCGTGCACATGTCGGTCTGCACGCCGATGGACATCGGGATGCCGCCGCAGCGAATGGTGCCGAATTCTTCAGCTGCCACAATGGAATAACTGTAATCCAGGCCCATACCGCCGAATTGCTCCGGCTTGGAAATGCCCAGCAGGCCGAGATCGCCGGCCTTGCGAAAGATTTCGTGAATGGGGAAGCGCCCGGCTTTTTCCCATTCGTCCACATGCGGGTTGATCTCGCGATCGACGAAGGCGCGCACGGTGCGGCGCAGTTCCTGATGTTCCTGGGTAAAAATCATTGTGGTTGTTCTCCTTTAGAAACGCGCCACGCCGAAGCTGTTGGGTTGCAACTGCCGCATCTGGGCCTCATGGCAAATATCCAGCAGGTAACCCAGCAGCGTGCGGGTATCGCGTGGATCGATCAGCCCGTCGTCCCACAGATTTGCGCTGCCATAGAGCGCGGTGGACTGGCTGTCGAGCTTCTGCGCGGTGACCTGTTCGAGCATGTCGAGCACCTTGGGGTCGGGCACCAAACCCGCCTTCAATTGCTTGGCCTCGGTGACGATGCGCAGCACCTTGCCCGCCTGCGCGCCGCCCATCACCGCCGTGCGGCTGTTGGGCCAGGCGAAGATAAAGCGCGGGTCCAGGCCGCGGCCGCACATGGCGTAGTTGCCGGCGCCGTAGGAGCCGCCGACCACTACCGTGAGTTTAGGCACCCGCGCATTGGCCACCGCCTGGATCATCTTCGCGCCGTGCTTGATCACGCCGTGTTGCTCCGACTCGGTGCCCACCATGAAACCGGTGGTGTTGTGCAGGAACAGCAGCGGCGTGCGGCTCTGGTCGCACAGCTGGATAAATTGCGCGGCCTTGCTCGCGCCTTTGGGCGTGATCGGGCCGTTATTGCCGATCACGCCGACGGCGCGGCCCTGGATGTGCAAATGGCCGCAGACGGTGTGGGCGTCGAACTCGCCCTTGAATTCGAGGAAGTTGGAACCGTCGGCCAGGCGCGCGAGGATTTCGCGCACGTCGTAGGGCTTTTTCGGGTCATCGGGGATCAGCCCCAACAGTTCTTCGATGGGGTACAGCGGTTCTGTGTAAGCGCGTTTTGGCGCACGCGGCAGGCGCTCATCCCAAGGCAACAGGCTGACGATCTCGCGCACGATGCGCACGCCGTCGGCATCGTTTTCGGCCAGGTATTCGGCGGTGCCGGCGGTTTGCGCGTGCATCTGGGCGCCGCCGAGTTCCTCATCGGTGGCCACTTCGCCGGTGGCGGCCTTGAGCAGCGGCGGTCCGGCGAGAAACAGCTTGGCCTTGCCGCGCACCACCACCACGTAATCCGACAACCCCGGCTGATACGCACCGCCGGCCGTGGCCGAGCCGTGTACCACGGTGATTTGCGGCAGGCCCATGGCCGACATGCGCGCCTGGTTGGCAAAGCTGCGGGCGCCCTCGACGAAAATCTCGGCGGCGTAGTTGAGGTTGGCACCGCCGCTTTCGGCGAGTGTCACCACCGGCAGTTTGTTTTCCATGGCGATCTGTTGCAGGCGCAGGGATTTTTTCAGCCCCGTGGGGGAAATGGTGCCGCCCTTGATCGCGCTGTTGTTGGCCACCACCAGCATGCGCACGCCGCTGACGTAGCCAATACCGGCGATCAAGCCGCCGCCGGCCGCGCTGCCGTCTTTGTCGTCGTGGAGTTTGTAGCCGGCCAGGCTGGCCAGCTCCAGGAACGGCGCGCCAGGGTCCAGCAGCAGGTTAAGGCGCTCGCGGGGCAGCAGTTGGCCGCGCGTGTCGAACTTGGGTTTGGCTTCCTGCGCCTTGCTGAGCAGGGCGTGCTCCAGCTGGCGCAGCTGCGCGATGGCGGCCAGCATCGCCTCGCGGTTTTGCGCGAACTGCGGGCTGTGGGCGTCGATCAAGCTTTCAATTGCCGGCATGGTTTATTGCTCCGCCTTGAGCACATCGGGCAGGTAGGCGCGGTGGAAACCATTGAACGGCTCGCTCGGCGGTTGCGCCTTGGGCAGCGGCCAGGCGCGGCTGCCCAGGCTGGCGGCGCCGTCGATGCGCAAGGTGCTGCCGCTGATGAACGCGGCGGCGGGGCTGAGCAGGAACACGATAGCCGCGCTGACCTCCGATTCGGTGCCGATACGCTTGAGCGGCACGTGCTCGCGCAGGGTCGGGATCACCGCCTTGAAGGCGCCTTCGTAGGTGTCCATGCCGCTGGAGGCAATCCAGCCCGGCGCCACGGCGTTGACGCGCACCCCGGCGTAGCCCCATTCGAAGGCGGCGGTCTTGGTGAAGTTGTCCATGCCCGAACGCGCGGCGCCCGAGTGGCCCATGCCGGGCATGCCGCCCCACATGTCCGCGAGCATGTTGACGATGGCGCCGCCGTGCTTGCTCATCGACTGGTTGAACACTTCCCGTGCCATCAGGAAACCGCCGACCAGGTTGGTGCGCAGCACGGTTTCAAAGCCCTTTTGATTGATCGAGGCCAGGGGCGACGGGTATTGGCCGCCGGCGTTATTCACCAGCCCGTGAATCGGCCCGTGTGCGTGGAGGAGCTGCGTGACCAGCGCCTTCACCGCCTCTTCATCGCGTATATCGCAAGCCTGCCAATGGGCCGTGCCGCCGTCTTCGGCGATTTCCGCGGCCACCGTTTGCAGTTTTTCCGGTTTGCGCCCCACCAGAATCACTTGAGCGCCGAGGGCCGCGAGTTCATGCGCGGTGCAGCGGCCAATGCCACTGCCGCCACCGGTGACGATCACGGTTTGCCCGTGGAACAGGTCGGCTTTGAAGATTGAGTCGAAGGCCACGGCAACGCTCCTTTTTATTTGAGTTGATCGGCGATGTGTTGCGGCACGGCAATGGGAATTTCCAGCAGTTGCTGGGCGAAGGCTTTGCCCTGCGGGTCGATGCGCAGGCTGGCGATACCGCCGCCGCCCAGGGCGTTTTCCAGCAGGACATTCAGGCTGTGGCTGCCGGGCAAGTACCAGCGTTCAACGCGGCCGTGGAGGGGGTCGAGCACGTGGCCCATCCAGTCGACGATCACTTGCGGGGTCAACGCTTCGGCGATCCACGGCAGGTAGTCGGGGTGGCGGGCGATCACGCCGATATTGCTGTGGTTGCCCTTGTCGCCGGAGCGCGCCACGGCCAGCTTTACCAGCGGCACGTTGGCGTCGGCGCGGCCTTGGGGCTTGGGCGGGTCAATCGGCGCGGCCGGGGTGACCAGTGGCGCAGAGGCGGGCAGTTCAATGGCGTGACGCTGGCCTTGGAAGTCGATCACCAGCTCGCAGGCGGTTTTATCGATCAGGAATGAAAACAGCCGAATCAGCGGATACACCGTCGGCCGCCCGCCAACGATGCCGGTCAAGCCGGGCGCCATGCCAGTGGCCGCCTGGGCGATCTCGCGGGCGAACAGCACCAGCGCCTGTTTGCTCGAGTGCCGCACCGCCAGTTTCATCACCACTTCGCGGCAATCCTGACGCTGGGCGTGGGCGCCGTAGGTGGCTTCGCTGCCGAGCAACTCGATGTTGAACTCGGTGTAGGGCGCCCAGCCGCGCTGGCTGAACAGTTGGGAGGTCTTGTTGATGATCGCCTGGCTGACGCGCTCGGCCTTGGCCACCGCGTCGATCCCGGCGATCAGGCAACTGGCGGTGCAACGAAAACCGTCCGGGTAGGTGGCGCTGACCTTGTACTGATCGGTGGGCGGCAAACCTTTGGCGCCGTGCAGGCGCACTTGGTTTTTGCCTTGCTGCTGCAGTTTGACCTGGCTGAAATCGCAGATCACATCGGGCAGCAGGTAGGCGCGCGGGTCGCCGATTTCATACAGCAGCTGTTCGGCCACGCTGAGTTCGCTGATCAGCCCGCCCGTGCCGTCGACTTTATTGACGGTGAACTGGCCGTCGGCACTGACCTCGACGATGGGAAAACCAATGTGCTCGTAGCCCGGCACGTCACGCCAATCGGTGAAGTTGCCACCGGTGCACTGTGCGCCGCATTCGATGATGTGCCCGGCGAGGGCGGCTTGGGCGAGACGGTCATAGTCCTGCCATGACCAGTTGAATTCGTGCACCAGTGCGGCGCTGACCACCGCGCTGTCGACCACCCGGCCGGTGATCACGATGTCGGCGCCCAATTCAAGTGCCTTGGCAATGCCTGGCGCGCCGAGGTAGGCGTTGGCCGACACGCACATCGGCGGCAGCGGCGCGCCGTTGAACATATCGGTGACGCCGTGCAGATGCTTGAGTTGCGGTTGCAGGTCATCGCCCAACAGCACGGCGATTTTCAGCGGGATTTGCGCCTTGTCGCAGGCCGCTTGCAGGGCGGCGGCGCAAGCGTGCGGGTTGATGCCGCCGGCATTGCTGATCACGCGGATGCCCTGGCGCTGGATGTCGCCCAGCAGCGGCGTGAGCACTTCGACGAAATCCGTGGCGTACCCGGCTTGGTGATCTTTCATCCGCGCACCGGCGAGAATCGACATCGTGACTTCCGCCAGATAGTCGAACACCAGGTAATCCAGCGCCCCGCCATGCACCAGCTGGGCGGCGGCGGTGCAGGTGTCACCCCAGAAGGCGCTGGCGCAGCCGATACGTACCGTCTTGCTCATGAGAAATCCGTCCTCGAATGGCTGGCGTCGAGACTACCAAGCAAGCGCTTGGTTTGTAAACTCCATGCACAAGTTTTGCCCAAGCGCTTGCTTGGGTGGCGGCCACGGCCTAAATTGCCGCCCACGACGTCAGCACACGTGAAGGAGAGAGGCATGGATGAGCAAAAAGCCCTGAGGGTGATGCGCACCATGGTCGATGCCGGCCAATTGACCGACCCCGACAGTGCCCGGGGCAAATTGCTGCAAACCGCAGCTCACCTGTTTCGCAACAAAGGCTTTGAGCGTACCACCGTGCGTGACCTGGCCAGCGCGGTGGGCATTCAGTCCGGCAGTATCTTTCATCACTTCAAGAGCAAGGACGAGATCCTGCGCGCGGTGATGGAGGACACCATCCACTACAACACTGCGATGATGCGCGCTTCACTCGAGGAAGCGAGCAACGTGCGGGAACGCGTATTGGCGCTGATTCGTTGTGAATTGCAGTCGATCATGGGCGGCAGCGGCGAAGCCATGGCGGTGCTGGTTTATGAATGGCGTTCGCTGTCGGCCGATGGCCAGGCCCAGGTGCTGGCGCTGCGTGATGTGTACGAAGACATCTGGTTGCAGGTGCTGGGCGAGGCCAAGGCCGCCGGTTACATCAGGGGCGATGTTTTTATCACCCGGCGTTTCCTCACCGGCGCGTTGTCCTGGACCACCACGTGGTTCCGCGCCCAAGGCAGCCTGACCCTGGAGCAATTGGCCGAAGAAGCCCTGCTGATGGTGCTGAAGGCCGATTGAGGCGCAAGCCATTAATTTGCCGATGGAAAGTTGTCTCACCTGGCAAAAACGCCTAGCTTATCGCCATCAGAGTACTAAACGGTGTGTGCCTCAATGTTTTCGCCATGGCGGCTGGCTGCAGGACTAACTTTATGGGCACTGGGCACCGCGGGGTGGATGCCGGCTTCGGCTGCGCAATTGGTGAGGATCGCCGCCGCGCATTTTCCGCCCTACACCGTACGCCCAGAGCAGGGTGCCGACACCGGTTTACTGCCGCAACTGGTCGAGGCGCTGAACGCCTCGCAAAGCGATTACCAATTTGTACTGGTGCCGACGTCTATCCCGCGGCGTTTTCGCGATTTCGAGCAGGGCCGGGTCGACATGGCGATCTTCGAAAACCCCGACTGGGGCTGGCGGAACATTGCCCACACTGCCGTGGACATGGGGCTTGAAGACGCGGAAATTTTCGTCGCCCAACGTGAGCCCGGTCGCGATCAGCGCTATTTCGCCGACCTCAACGGCAAGCGCCTGGCCGTGTTCAGCGGTTATCACTACGCCTTTGCCAACTTCAACCCCGATCCCAAGTACATGACCGAGCATTTCAACGCCACGTTGACCTATTCCCATGACAGCAACTTGCTGATGGTGGCGCGCGGGCGTGCGGACATCGCGCTGGTCACGCGTTCGTACTTGAGTGATTTCATGGTGCGCAACGCGGACATGGCCGGGCAGTTCCTGGTCTCGGAGCGGATTGACCAGGTGTACCACCACTACGCGTTGCTGCGGCTAAAGGCACCGATTACCGGGGCGGCGTTTGCCGAGATGCTCAAGCGCCTGCGTGATAACGGGCAACTGTTGAAGATCTTCGAGCCGTATCGCATTGATGTGATGCCCGCGTCCTGAAGTCTTTTTGTTGAGAGGCTGTTGTGGCGAGCGGGCTTGGTGTGGCGAGCAGGCTTGCCCTGCGTAGGGCTGCGAAGCGGCCCCACTAAAGCCACCGCAGGTTTTCAGTCAGACCGTCGTGTCTGGTTCAGGGCTGCTGCGCAGCCCAACGCGGGGCAAGCCCGCTCGCCACAACGAGCCCTCTCCCCACACTCAGACTCGCCGCGCAAACGTATCGCTGTGGCTGCCCGACACCTTGCGGCAATGCACCAGCGCATCACGAATCATGAAGTTCACCAGGGTCGGCGAGACGCCGAGTTCCTTGGCGATATCCTTTTGCGGCACGCCGTGCAGGCGATACATCTCGAACGCATAACGGGTGCGTTGGGGCAATTGCGTCAGGGCGTCGGCGATGTTTTCCAGGGTGTTGAAATTGATGTGCGAGGTTTCCGGTGAAGCGCCGTGAATGACCACATTCAAGCCTTCCTCCTCGGTCCCGGAGTACTTGAGTTCCAGGGCCTGCTTGCGGTAGTGATCGATCGCCAGGTTGCGCACGATCTGGAACAGATAACTCAGTTGGGCCTTGAACGATGAGGTGATCGTCGGCGCCGATTGCAGTCTGAAGTAGGCGTCCTGCACCACGTCTTCGGCGCGCGAGCGGCAGCCGGTAATGCGTGCCGCGATCTTCACCAGGATCAAACGATTGTCGACGAATGCCTGGAGAAGCGGTGAGTCGCACCTGCCTGTGGATACTTGTTCCGTCATGGAAATCACCTTGTCGCAAAAGAGGTTAGGGGAGGGCGTCCGTGCTGAGGCCTCCTACACATCGGGCAACAAATTATGCTTAATGATAATGATTGTCAAATGAGAAGACGAACTAATCTTATGCCTCCCTGAAAGGTGTGAACCCGGTCTCGCGCTTGCCCGCAGACTAATTATTTGCCGGCACCGTCCGTTCTCATGGGTGACAGGTCCGTTAACAAACGGCCAAGGATCAGCGCCCGCAGGAGGACGACATGGGTTTGTACGGTGCATACAGCGTGTTTCAGTTTGGAGCCTTTAGCCTATCGGGCACCCTCAGCCTGATGAGAGCGCTCAGCCGATGAGTGCCGCCACGCGACTGCGCCTGTTTTGCCTGCCCTATTCGGGGGCCAGCGCCATGGTCTATGCGCGTTGGCGTCGGACTCTGCCGGAGTGGTTGCAAGTGTGCCCACTGGAATTGCCGGGGCGCGGCATGCGTATGGATGAGCCGTTGCAGCGCGACATCAAGGCCTTGGCAGCGCAGTTGGCGGATGAAATCAGCCGTGACCTGAACGGCCCGTATGCCTTGTTCGGCCACAGTCTCGGCGGCCTGCTCGCCTTCGAGTTGGCCCACGCCCTGCGCGAGCGCGGTGTGCCTGAGCCGCTGGCGTTGTTTGCCTCCGGCACTGCCGGCCCGGCGCGCCGTGATGTGAGCGACTACGCCGTTGAAAAAACTGACCAACAACTGATCGCCCGCCTGCGCGAACTGCAGGGCACCGCCGAAGAGGCCCTGGCCAACCCCGAATTGATGCAGTTGATGCTGCCGATTCTGCGCGCCGACTTCCTGCTCTGCGGCAGCTTCACTTACGGCCAGCGCGAACCGCTGGGCATGCCGATCCACGTGTTTGGCGGCAAGCAAGACAGCGTACGCGCCGACCAGTTGCTTGACTGGCAGGCCGACGCCGCCAGCGGCTTCTCCCTGGACATGTTTGACGGCCACCACTTCTTTCTCGTGCAGCGCGAAAGCGCCGTGCTGCGTTGCCTGCGGCGCTACGCCGAGGAGCACCTTGCACGCTGGCGCAATGGCGCGGCGCGGCAGCTGGTCGCCGGCTAAGCGCTCTCTATTTCTCGATTTTCCCGTAAGCCGATTTCAGGCAGGAACCCCATGATGGACGCCTTCGAACTTCCCCGCACTCTGGTCCAGTCCCTTCAACGTCGCGCCGCGCAGACCCCGGACCAGGTGGCCCTGCGCTTCCTCGCCGACTGCGCCGAGCAAAACGTTGTGCTCAGCTACCGTGACCTGGACCAGCGCGCCCGCACGATCGCCGCCGCCTTGCAGGCCAATGTGGCGTTGGGCGAGCGCGCGGTGCTGTTGTTCCCCAGCGGCCCGGACTACGTCGCGGCGTTCTTTGGCTGCCTGTACGCCGGGGTCATCGCAGTGCCGGCGTATCCGCCAGAGTCCACGCGCCGGCATCATCAGGAGCGCTTGCTGTCGATCATCAGTGACGCCGAACCGCGCGTGCTGCTGACCATTGCCAGCCTCGGCGACGGCCTGGCGCAGATCGAAAACGCACCCCCGGTGCTGAGCGTCGACATCCTGGAGGTACAGCTCGCCGAGCGCTGGGTCGAACCCGAACTGCACGCCGATGACATCGCCTTCCTGCAATACACCTCCGGTTCCACCGCATTGCCCAAAGGCGTGCAAGTCAGCCACGGCAACCTGGTGGCCAACGAAGTGCTGATCCGTCGTGGCTTCGGCATCGACCTCAACCCGGATGACGTGATCGTCAGCTGGCTGCCGCTGTACCACGACATGGGCCTGATCGGCGGCCTGCTGCAACCGATCTTCAGCGGCGTGCCGTGCGTGTTGATGTCGCCGGCGTACTTCCTTGGCCGGCCGCTGCGTTGGCTGGAGGCAATCAGTGAATACCGCGGCACCATCAGCGGTGGCCCGGATTTCGCCTACCGCCTGTGCAGCGAGCGGGTCAGCGAATCAGCCCTGGAGCGCCTCGACTTGAGCACCTGGCGCGTGGCCTATTCGGGCTCTGAACCGATCCGCCTCGATACCCTGGAACGCTTCGCCGAGAAGTTCGCGACGTGTGGCTTCACCCCGAACAATTTCTTCGCCTCCTACGGCCTGGCCGAGGCGACCCTGTTCGTCGCTGGCGGCACCCGCGGCCACGGTATCCCGGCCTTGCGCCTGGATGAACAGGCGTTGGCCGCCAACCGCGCCGAACCGGGGCAGGGCAACGCGATCATGAGCTGCGGCACCAGCCAGCCGGAGCACGCGGTGTTGATCGCCGACCCGCACACGCTGAGCGAACTGCCGGATAACCACGTCGGCGAACTGTGGGCCAGCGGCCCGAGCATCGCCCACGGCTACTGGCGCAACCCGCAAGCGTCGGCCAAGACGTTTGTACAGCACGCCGGCCGCACCTGGCTGCGCACCGGCGACCTGGGTTTTATCCGCGAGGGCCAGGTGTACATCACCGGCCGCCTCAAAGACCTGCTGATCGTGCGCGGCCATAACCTGTACCCGCAGGACATCGAACACACCATCGAGCGCGAAGTGGAAGTGGTGCGCAAGGGCCGCGTCGCCGCTTTTGCAGTGAATGACCAGGGCCTGGAAGGCATCGGCATCGCCGCCGAAATCAGCCGCAGCGTGCAGAAAATCCTGCCGCCCGAGGCGCTGATCAAAGCCATCCGCCAGGCCGTGGCCGAGGCGTATCAACAAGCCCCGAGCGTGGTGGTACTGCTCAACCCCGGCGCCTTGCCGAAGACGTCCAGCGGTAAGGTGCAGCGGTCAGCCTGCGCGATCCGCCACGCCGACGGCAGCGTCGACAGCTATGCGCAGTTCCCCGACCTGCAGGCGCACGAGAGCGATGCGGTGTTGGAATCCGAACTGCAAAGCCAGATCGGCGCAATTTGGTGCGAGCAGTTGCAGCTCGCAAACGTCGCGGCGGATGACCACTTTTTCCTGCTCGGCGGTAACTCCATCACCGCCACCCAAGTGGTCGCGCGCCTGCGCGAAACCCTGGGGCTGGAGCTGAACCTGCGCATGCTGTTCGAAGCGCCGACCCTTGCGAGCTTTGCCGCAAGCGTTGCGCAATTGCAGCAGGACGGCGGCGTTGCTCAAGGCGCAATTCATGCCTTGTCGCGCCAGGACGACCTGCCGCAATCCCTGGCGCAAAACCGCCTGTGGATCACCTGGCAACTCGACCCGCAGAGCAGCGCCTACACCATCCCCGGCGCCTTGCGTTTGCGCGGCGAGTTGGACGAAGGCGCCGTGCGCGCCAGCTTCCAGCACTTGATCGAGCGTCACGAAGCCCTGCGTACGCGTTTCTACGAGCGCGACGGTCAGGCCTTCCAGCGTGTGCAGGCAAGCGCCGAATTCGACCTGCAAATTATCGACCTCAGCGACCTGCCTGACGCCGAGCGTGAGGCTCGCGCGCAGCAGATCCGCGAAGACGAAGCGCGCACCCAGTTCGACCTGGAAAAAGGCCCGCTGCTGTGGGTGACCCTGGTGCGCCTGGACGATGAAGACCACGAATTGCTGGTGACGCTGCACCACATCATCGCCGACGGTTGGTCGCTGAATATTCTCATCGACGAATTCTCGCGCCTGTATGCCGCAGCGACGCAAGGCCAGACTTTGGAGCTACCGCCACTGGCCCTGCAATACGCCGACTACGGCAGCTGGCAGCGCCAATGGCTGGCTGAAGGCGAAGGCCAGCGGCAACTGGCATACTGGAAAACCCAGTTGGGCGAGGAGCATCCGAGCCTGAGCCTGGCCACCGACCATCCGCGCTCGGCGCAACAACGCCACAGCGCGTCGCGCCATAGCGTGCGCCTGGATGCCGGCCTCAGTGCAGCGATTCGCCAGGCCGCCCAAGACCACCAAGCCACCCCGTTCATGCTGCTGCTGGCGGCGTTTCAAAGCCTGCTCTACCGCTACAGCGGCCAGCGCGATATCCGCATCGGCGTGCCGAATGCCAACCGCCCGCGCCAGGAAACCCAAGGCCTGATCGGTTTCTTCATCAACACACTGGTGCTGCGCGCCGAGCTGGACGGGCGCCTGCCGTTCAATCAATTGTTGGCGGCCACCCGTCAGGCTGCGCTGGGCGCCCAGGCGCATCAGGACCTGCCGTTCGAACAACTGCTGGAAGCCTTCCCCCACGCCCGCGAACAGGGCCTGTTCCAAGTCATGTTCAACCACCAGCAACGCGACCTGAGTGCCTTGCGCCGCCTGCCGGGCATGCTCGCTGATGAGTTGCCATGGCACAGCCGCGAAGCCAAGTTCGACCTGCAACTGCACAGCGAAGAAGACCGCAACGGGCGCTTGAGCCTGTCGTTCGACTACGCCGACGAATTATTCGACCGCGCAACCATTCAGCGTCTCGCCGAGCACTACATCAACGTGCTGCACGCCGTGTGCGAGCAACCGCAACAGGCCATCGGCGACTTGCAGCTGATGCAAACCGACGAACAACAGCCGTGGAGTGAAGCGCCGTGCACGCCGGCGCAGCAGTGGCTGCCCGAGCTGCTCAGCCAACACACCGCGGACAACATCGCGCTGGTCTGGCACGACGGCAACCTGAGCTTCGCCCAACTGCACACCCAGGCCAATCGCCTGGCCCATTACCTGCGCGACAAGGGCGTTGGCCCGGATGTGTGCGTGGCCATCGCCGCCGAACGCTCGCCGCAACTGTTGATCGGCCTGCTGGCGATCATCAAGGCCGGTGGCGCCTATGTGCCGCTCGACCCGGATTACCCCGCCGACCGCCTGGCCTACATGCTCCAGGACAGCGGCGTACACCTGTTGTTGACCCAAACCGCACTGCTCGAGTTGCTACCGGCACCCGAAGGCGTGTGCGTGATCGCCATGGACAGCCTGCACCTCGACAGCTGGCCGACCCATGCGCCGGGTTTGCATCTGCAGGGCGACAACCTCGCCTACGTGATCTACACCTCCGGCTCCACCGGCCAACCCAAGGGCGTGGGCAATACCCATGCGGCGCTGGCCGAGCGTTTGCAGTGGATGCAAGCCACGTATCAACTCAACGACACCGATGTGCTGATGCAAAAAGCGCCGATCAGTTTCGACGTGTCGGTGTGGGAGTGCTTCTGGCCATTGATCACCGGTTGCCGCCTGGTGCTGGCCGGCCCCGGCGAGCATCGCGACCCGCACCGCATCGCGCAGTTGGTGCAGGAACACGGCGTAACCACCCTGCACTTTGTGCCGCCGCTGTTGCAGCTGTTTATCGATGAGCCGCTGGTGGCCGAATGCACAAGCTTGCGCCGCCTGTTCTCAGGCGGTGAAGCGTTGCCCGCCGAACTGCGCAACCGCGTCTTGGCACAGTTGCCGGCGGTGCAACTGCACAACCGTTATGGCCCGACGGAAACCGCGATCAACGTCACCCACTGGCAGTGCCAGGCCGAGGACGGCGAACGCTCGCCGATTGGCCGGCCGCTGGGCAATGTGATCTGTCGCGTGCTGGACGAACACCTCAACCCATTGCCGGCCGGTGTGCCGGGCGAATTGTGCATCGGCGGCATCGGCCTGGCGCGCGGTTACCTCGGCCGCGCCGGGCTGACCGCCGAACGTTTCGTCGCCGACCCATCGGGCGAGGCGGGCACACGCCTGTACCGCACCGGTGACCGCGTGCGCTGGAGCGCTGACGGCGTACTCGAATACCTCGGCCGGCTCGATCAGCAGGTCAAACTGCGTGGCTTTCGCGTGGAACCGGAAGAAATCGAAGCACGCCTGTTGGCCATGGACGGCATCGCCCAAGCCGTGGTGCTGGTGCGTGACCAGCAGTTAATCGGCTACTACACCGCCAGCACCGCACGGGACGAGCAGCAGGTAAAAACCGCCCTGGCCGCCGAGCTGCCGGAATACATGGTGCCCGCGCAACTGATGCGTCTGGATGCGATGCCGCTGAGCCCCAGCGGCAAACTGGACCGCCGTGCATTGCCGGCGCCGGTATGGCAAACCCGTGAACATATCGAACCCCAAACTCCGTTGCAGCAGCAGATTGCGGCGATCTGGCGCGAAGTCCTCGGCCTGCCTCGCATTGGCCTGGGCGACGACTTCTTCGCCCTCGGTGGCCACTCGTTGCTGGCCACGCAAATCATCTCGCGCACCCGCCAGGCCTGCGACGTCGAGCTGCCGCTGCGCACCTTGTTCGAAGCCAGCGAGCTGGGCGCCTTTGCCGAGCAAGTTGGCCTGATCCAAGCCTCGGGCCAGCGCAACCAGCAAACCGCTATCGCCAAGGTCGACCGTAGCGCGCCGGTGCCGCTGTCCTATTCCCAGCAGCGCATGTGGTTCCTCTGGCAGATGGAGCCGGACAGCCCGGCCTACAACGTCGGCGGCATGGCGCGTCTGCGTGGCGTGCTGGACGTGGGGCGGTTCGAGGCGGCGTTGCAAGCCCTGATCATGCGTCACGAAACCTTGCGCACAACCTTCCCGAGCGTCGACGGCGTGGCCCAGCAAAAAGTCGCCAGGCAAACCGGACTGCGCATGGATTGGCAGGATTTCTCGGCGCTCAATGAAGCCGAGCGTCAGCTGCGCCTGCAACAACTGGCCGACCACGAAGCCCATACGCCTTTCAACCTGGAAACCGGGCCATTGCTGCGCGCGTGTCTGGTCAAGGCCGGCGAGCAGGAACACTACCTGGTGCTGACCCTGCACCACATCGTCACCGAAGGCTGGGCGATGGACATCTTCGCGCGTGAACTCAGCGCGCTGTACGAGGCCTTTATCGACGAGCGCGACTCGCCGCTGGCGCCGTTGCCGGTGCAGTACCTCGACTACAGCGTGTGGCAGCGCCAATGGCTGGAGTCCGGTGAGCGCCAGCGCCAACTGGACTACTGGATCGGGCAGCTTGGGCATGAGCATCCACTGCTCGAACTGCCCGCCGACCGCCCGCGTCCGCCGGTGCAAAGCCATCAGGGCGAGCTGTACCGCTTTGACCTGAGCGATGAACTGGCCGCCCGCGTGCGCGCCTTCAATGCCGAACGCGGCCTGACCCTGTTCATGACCATGACCGCCACCCTGGCCGTGTTGCTCTACCGCTACAGCGGCCAGACCGACCTGCGCATCGGCGCGCCGGTGGCCAACCGGATTCGCCCGGAAGGCGAAGGGCTGATCGGCGCGTTCCTCAACACCCAGGTGCTGCGTTGCCAGCTCAATGGGCAGATGAATGTCGCTGAATTGTTCGAGCAGGTGCGCCACACCGTGATCGAAGGCCAGTCCCATCAGGACCTGCCGTTCGATCATTTGGTAGAAGCCCTGCAACCACCGCGCAGCGCGGCCTACAACCCGCTGTTCCAGGTGATGTGCAACGTGCAGCGCTGGGAATTCCAGCAGAGCCGCCAACTGGCCGGCATGACCGTCGAGTACCTGGCCAACGATGCGCGCGCGACCAAGTTTGACCTCAACCTGGAAGTCACCGACCTCGACCATCGCCTGGGTTGCTGCCTGACCTACAGCACCGACCTGTTCGACGCGCCGCGTATTGCGCGCATGGCCGAGCATTGGCGCAACCTGCTGGAAGCGTTGATTGCCAACCCGCAACAGCGTCTCAGCGAACTGCCGTTGCTGACCGCCGTCGAGCAGCGCGTGTTGCAGGACAGCCTCGGTGTGGAGGCGGGTGAGCATCGCCTCGATCAGTGCATCCATCAGTTGTTCAGTCAGCAGGCGATCCAGCGTGCCGATGCACCGGCGCTGACTTTTGCAGGAGAAACGCTGACCTACCGCGAACTGGACGCCCGCGCCAATCGCCTGGCGTGGATGCTGCGCGGGCGCGGCGTCGGCCCACAGGTGCGCGTCGGCCTGGCGTTGCCGCGTTCTCTGGAAATGGTGATTGGCTTGTTGGCGATCCTCAAGGCCGGTGGCGCCTATGTGCCGCTGGACCCGGAATACCCGCTGGACCGCTTGCACTACATGATCGAAGACAGCGGCATCGGGCTGCTGCTCAGTGATGCGGCGATGTTCCAAGCCCTCGGTGAACTGCCGGCGACGGTGGCGTGCTGGTGCCTGGAAGATGACCTGCCGGTGCTCGCCAATTACCCGGCCGACGAGCTGCCCTTTATCAGCTTGCCGCAGCATCAGGCGTACTTGATCTACACCTCAGGTTCCACCGGCAAGCCGAAAGGCGTGGTGGTGTCCCACGGTGAAATCGCCATGCATTGCCAGGCGGTGATCGAGCGCTTTGGCATGCGTGCGGACGATTGCGAGCTGCACTTTTATTCGATCAACTTCGACGCCGCCACCGAGCGTTTGCTGGTGCCGCTGCTCAGCGGTGCGCAGGTGGTTGTGCGGGCCCAGGGCCAGTGGGATGCCGAAGAAATCTGTGCGCTGATTCGCACCCATCGCATCAATATCCTCGGCTTCACCCCAAGCTATGGCAGCCAGTTGGCGCAGTGGCTGGCGACTCAGCAGCGAACCTTGCCGGTGCGCATGTGCATCACCGGCGGCGAGGCGCTGACCGGCGAACACCTGCAGCGTATCCGCGCAGCCTTCCAGCCCGAGGTGTTTTTCAACGCCTACGGCCCGACCGAAACCGTGGTCATGCCGCTGGCCAGTCTGGCGCCGGAGCAGTTGGAAGAGGGCGCTGGCAGCGTGCCAATCGGCAGCATCATCGGCGCCCGCGTGGCCTACATTCTCGACGCCGACCTGGCGTTGGTGCCGCAAGGCGCGACCGGCGAGTTGTATGTCGGCGGGGCCGGTCTGGCGCAGGGTTACCACCAGCGCCCGGGCATGACCGCAGAACGTTTTGTCGCCGACCCGTTTGCTACGAATGGCGGGCGTTTGTACCGCACCGGCGACCTGGTGCGCCAACGCGCCGACGGCCTGGTGGAGTACCTGGGCCGTATCGACCACCAAGTGAAAATTCGCGGTTTCCGCATTGAGCTGGGCGAAATCGAAACACGCCTGCTGGAACACCAAGCGGTGCGCGAAGCGGTGGTGCTGGCACTGGATTCGCCGAGCGGCAAACAGCTGGTGGCTTACCTGGTCAGCGACGCCGACCACGCCACGCTGCGCGACGCGCTCAAGGCACACCTCAAGACGCAACTGCCGGACTACATGGTGCCTGCGCACCTGATCGTGCTGGACAGCATGCCGCTGACCGCCAACGGCAAACTCGACCGCCGCGCCTTGCCGCAACCGGACCCGGAGGCGAACCGCCAACACTACGTGGCGCCACGCAACGAACTGGAGCACACCCTGGCTGCGATCTGGTGCGCCGTGTTGAACGTGCAGCAAGTCGGCCTGGACGATAATTTTTTTGAACTGGGCGGCGACTCGATTCTGTCGATCCAGGTGGTCAGCCGTGCGCGACAGGCCGGGATTCACTTCAGCCCGCGCGACCTGTTCCAGCATCAGACCGTGCAAACCCTGGCGGCCGTGGCCACGCGGTCCGAGCGGGTCAGCGCCGAACAAGGGGTGCTGACGGGCAGCTCGAGCCTGACGCCGATCCAGCATTGGTTCTTCGATACCGCGATGCCGAATCGTCAGCACTGGAACCAGGCGTTGCTGCTCAAACCGCTGCAACTGCTCGACCCTCATCGCCTGGAGCAAGCGCTGTTGGCGGTACTGGAACACCACGACGCCCTGCGCCTGAGCTTTACGCCGCGTGATGCCCAATGGCACGCCGAGCACATGGCCGTGCCGCAAGGTGGCGTGCTGATGCAGGCGCAAGTGCGCGATATGGCGCAGTGCACCGCGCTGTTCACCGACACCCAACGCAGCCTCGACCTCGAACACGGCCCGCTGCTGCGCGCTTTACTGGTAGATGGCCCGCAGGGTCAGCAACGCCTGCTGATCGCGATTCACCACTTGGTGGTGGATGGCGTGTCGTGGCGCGTATTGCTTGAAGACCTGCAAGCGGTCTATCGCCAACTGAGCGACGGCCAATCGGTCAGCTTGCCGGCCAAGACCAGCGCCTTGCGCGATTGGGCTGCGCGTTTGCAGGCCTATGCGAGCAGTGAATCCCTGCGTGAAGAGTTGAGCCTCTGGCAAGACCGGTTGGCCGGTCCTGCGGCGGTATTGCCGGTGGATCGCCCACACGGTTCGCTGCTCACTCGTGATGCCGACACGGTCAGCGTGCGCCTGGACGCGCAACATACCCGCCAGTTGCTGCAACAGGCGCCAAGCGCCTATCGCACTCAGGTCAACGACCTGCTGTTGACGGCCCTTGCCCGTGTGCTGTGCCGCTGGAGTGGTCACGATTGCGCGCTGATCCAGCTGGAAGGCCATGGCCGTGAAACCTTGTTTGATGACATCGACCTGACCCGCAGCGTCGGCTGGTTTACCAGTGCTTACCCACTGCGCCTGACCCCGCAAGCAGAGCAGGGCGCCTCGATCAAGGCGATCAAGGAGCAACTGCGCGGCGTGCCGCACAAAGGTTTGGGTTATGGCGTGCTGCGTTACCTGGCGGACGATCTGTGCAAGCAGACCATGGCTGCACTGCCAAGCGCCGACATCACCTTCAACTACCTCGGCCAGTTCGACCAGAGCTTCGGTGCCGATGCGCTGTTCCACCCGCTGGATGAGCCCGCCGGCCTGGCGCATGACTCAGAGGCGCCGTTGCCCAATGAGTTGAGCGTCGACAGCCAGGTGTACGGCGGCGAACTGGTGCTGCGCTGGACCTTCAGCCGCGAGCGCCACGATCAACAGACCATTCGCGAACTGGCCCAGGCTTACCTGGACGAACTGCAAAGCCTGATCGCGCATTGCCTGAGCGACGCTGCCGGCGGCCTCACGCCGTCGGACTTCCCGCTGGCGCACCTGACCCAGCCACAACTCGACAGCCTGCCGGTGCCGGCCAGCGCCATCGAAGACGTGTACCCGCTGACGCCGATGCAGGAAGGCCTGCTGCTGCACACCCTGCTGGAGCCCGGCACGGGCCTTTACTACATGCAGGACCGCTACCGCATCAACAGTGCGCTCGACCCGCAGCGGTTTGCCCAAGCCTGGCAGGCGGTGATCGCGCGTCACGAAGCCTTGCGCGCATCGTTCTGCTGGAACGTCGGCGAAGACATGCTGCAAGTGATCCACAAGCCGGGCAGCACGCCGATCGAGTACCTGGACTGGAGCGCCGATCCGCAAAGTGAACAGGAACCCCGTCTGCAAGCCTTGCTCAAGGCCGAGCGGGAAGCCGGTTTCGATCTGCTCAACCAGGCGCCGTTTCACCTGCGCCTGATCCGCGTCGGTGAAGCGCGCTACTGGTTCATGATGAGCAACCACCACATCCTCATCGATGCCTGGTGCCGTTCGCTGCTGATGAATGACTTCTTTGAAATTTATATGGCCTTGGGCGACGGCCGCGAAGCACAGTTGGCCACACCGCCGCGCTATCGCGATTACATTGCCTGGCTGCAACGCCAGAACCTCGCCCAGGCACGCCAGTGGTGGCAGCACAACCTGCAAGGTTTCGAGCGCACCACACCGATCCCGAGCGACCGGCCGTTCCTGCGTGAACATGCGGGCCACAGCGGCGGCATGGTGGTGGGCGACTGCTACACCCGCCTTGAGGCACGCGACGGTGCGCAACTGCGAGAACTGGCGCAGGCCCATCAACTGACCGTCAACACCTTCGCCCAGGCGGCATGGGCGTTGGTGCTGCGTCGCTTGAGTGGCGAGCGTGACGTATTGTTCGGCGTTACCGTGGCCGGGCGCCCGGTGGACATGCCCGAGATGCAACGCACTGTCGGCCTGTTCATCAACAGCATCGCGCTGCGGGTGAAACTGCCTGAAGACGGTCAGCGCTGCAGCGTGCGCCAGTGGTTGAGCGGCTTGCTAGACAGCAACATGCAGCTGCGCGAGTACGAGTACCTGCCGCTGGTGACCATTCAGGAACACAGCGAATTGCCCAAGGGCCAACCGCTGTTCGACAGCCTGTTCGTGTTCGAGAACGCGCCGGTGGAGGTCTCGGTGCTGGACCGCGCGCAAAGCCTGAACGCCACCTCGGATTCCGGCCGCACCCACACCAACTTCCCGTTGACCGCAGTGTGCTACCCGGGCGATGACCTGGGTTTGCACCTGTCCTACGACCAGCGTTACTTCGACGAAAGCACCGTGCAGGGCATGCTCGGCGAGTTCAAGCGCTTGCTGCTGGCGCTGGTGCAGGGCTTTCATGGCGACATGGCCGACCTGCCGCTGATCGGCGAGCAAGAGCGTGAATTCCTGCTGGAGGGGTGTAACCAGAGCGCGCATGACTACCCGCTGGAGCGCAGCTATGTCGAGCTGTTCGAGGCGCAGGTGGTCGAGCATCCGCAGCGCATCGCCGCCAGCTGCCTTGACCAGCAATGGACCTATGACGAGTTGAACCGGCGCAGTAACGGTTTGGGTCACGCGCTGATCGCAGCGGGCGTTGGCCTGGACCAGCCGGTGGCGTTGCTGGCCGAGCGTAACCTCGACCTGCTGGGCATGATCATCGGCAGCTTCAAGGCCGGCGCCGGTTACCTGCCGCTGGACCCAGGCCTGCCCAGCCAGCGCTTGAGCCGGATTATCGACTTGAGCCGTACGCCGTTGCTGGTGTGCACCGAGGCGTGCCGCGAGCAGGCGATTGAGCTGCTGGACGGTACCGACTGCCAGCTATTGGTCTGGGAGGAAGTGCCGGGGCGTGGGGAAAATCCAGGTGTCTACAGCGGCCCGGACAACCTCGCCTACGTGATCTACACGTCGGGCTCCACCGGCCTGCCCAAGGGCGTGATGGTCGAACAGCGCGGCATGCTCAATAACCAGTTGAGCAAGGTGCCTTATCTGGACCTGAGCTCGACGGATGTGATCGCCCAGACCGCTTCGCAAAGCTTCGATATTTCCGTGTGGCAGTTCCTCGCTGCGCCGCTGTTTGGCGCGCGGGTCGATATCGTGCCGAACACCCTTGCCCATGACCCGCAAGGTTTGCTGGCCCATGTACAGGCCCAGGGCATTACTGTGCTGGAAAGCGTACCGTCGCTGATCCAGGGCATGCTCGCCCAGGAACGCATGAGCCTGGACGGCCTGCGCTGGATGCTGCCGACGGGCGAAGCGATGCCGCCAGAGCTGGCGCACCAATGGTTGCTGCGTTATCCAGACATTGGCCTGGTCAACGCTTATGGCCCGGCGGAATGTTCGGATGATGTGGCGTTCTTCCACGTCGATCTGGCGTCAACCCAAGGCACTTATTTGCCGATTGGCACCCCGACCGACAACAACCGGTTATACGTGCTCGATGGCGCACTGGAGTTGGTGCCACAGGGCGCGGTCGGCGAGCTGTGTGTGGCAGGTACCGGCGTGGGCCGTGGTTACGTCAGCGACCCGTTGCGCACGGCGCAGGTGTTTGTGCCCAACCCGTTTGGCGCACCGGGCGCGCGTCTCTACCGCACTGGCGACCTGGCACGTCGGCGCAGCGATGGCGTGTTGGAATATGTGGGGCGTATCGACCACCAGGTGAAGATTCGCGGCTACCGCATCGAGCTGGGTGAAATCGAAGCGCGTCTGCATGAACAGCCGCAGGTGCGTGACGCCGCGGTGGGGGTACAAGAGGGCGTCAACGGCAAGCACTTGGTGGGTTACCTGGTGGCGGCGGATGAAAGCCTCAACCCGAGCGCTCGCCTGGACCGCATCAAGCAACGCCTGCGTGCTGAGCTGCCGGAATACATGGTGCCACTGCACTGGTTATGGCTCGAGCGCCTGCCGCTGAACGCCAACGGCAAACTCGACCGCAAGGCTTTGCCGACCCTGGAGATCGGCCAGTTGCACAGCCAGGACTACCTGGCGCCGCGCAACGCACTGGAAACCACGTTGGCGGCTATCTGGGCCGAGGTGCTGAAAGTCGACAGGGTGGGCGTACAGGACAACTTCTTCGAGCTGGGTGGGCACTCGTTGCTGGCCACACAGATTGCCTCTCGGGTGCAGAAAAGCCTGCAGCGGGATGTACCGTTGCGGGCGATGTTCGAGTGCAGCACGGTGGCGGAGTTGGCCGAGTACATCGAGGGGTTGGCGGCGAATGAAATCAGCGCCGAGAAGGTGGATCGGTTGAGTGATTTGATGGCGGAGTTGGAGGGGCTTTGAGGAAACCTGGAGCCCCTGGCGGTGAGCGTGCTGTGAGTCGAAACGAAAACGACTTTCAGCATTGCTCAACGCAGCATCCACATCGGCGCCGATAGGGGCCTTTATCCAGGTGGCACGTGGGTGTGCTGCCTCTCAGAGTCACGCTGGCCTGCCGCATTCTTGGGTGAGTTGGGAGCATGAATAATCGCGGCATCGACGAGGGTGCCTTGTCGCGGGCACCGATCTGTCTCGCCACCAGGCCAATGCCTCATCACATGCACACGAGCATCACTTACGAGAGGGCAAAGGCGATTTTGATCGAAAGTGTGGTTATTTGCGCCTTGATTTGTAGGAAATTGCCCTCTAGTTGCGTAGGTTATTTCCATAACACTGTTTTTATATACAGCGTTTTGGGGGTGGTCGTCTCATCAGAAGAAAATGAGCGAGAAACGGGCCGGTGGAAAAAAAAAGCAGCTTCGTTAGTTTGAGGTTATCTCCTTCAAGAAAGGAGAGTTCTTAATCAAATCAATGGAGTCGAAAATGAACCAACCACAAACCCAGACACCTCTTCGTCATGGTCGTGTCACGTCCCCTTCCAGCCGTGGCGCCGTCGCCGTGGATCTCGGCCTGCTGGCTACCTGGCAGGTCAATGAAATGGAAGGCGGCAAGAACTTTCCGGCACTGATTGCCGGTCCGTTCCCGGCGCCTTATCAAACCGACAGCGACAGCGTCACCCCACCAGCCGACGGCTTCATCCTCAGCGGCGGCAAGACCGATGCCCGTGACTGCGTCAACTTCACCAACGAGGAAATGGCCAAGAAACTCAACCGCGCCTTCACCTGGCCGCTGCTCAATGTCGACCCGGGTCAGACCTTCAAGGTCACCTGGGAATACACCGCGGCGCACACCACCCGTGGCTATCGCTGGCTGATCACCAAGGATGGCTGGGATCCGAAGCAGCGCATCACCCGCGCACAACTGGAAACCCAGCCGTTCGCCGAAGACTTCTATGCCCAGGTGCCGTACTACAGCCATGCAGGTGAACTGAAGGCCAAGGTCAATCACGAAGTGAAACTGCCGGCCAACAAAAAGGGCAAGCATGTGATCGTGTTGATGTGGATCGTCGCCAACACCGGCAACGCGTTTTATCAAGCCTTCGACGTGGACTTCAAATAAGCCCGCGCCGTTAAACCCATACGTTCTGAAGGATTAGAACATGACCAAGATTGACTTCACCTTATTGAAATCGCCGCTGAACGATGTCGCTTCGCTGATGCCCAGCATTGCCGGCAAAAAGATCCTCATGGGCTTCTGGCACAACTGGCCTGCCGGAGCGAGCGACGGCTACCAGCGTGGCCAATTCGCCAATATGAACCTGTCGGACGTGCCGAAGGATTACAACGTGGTGGCCGTGGCCTTCATGAAAGGCAACGGTATCCCGACGTTCAAGCCGTACAACCTTTCCGACGCCGAGTTCCGCCGTCAGGTGGGCGTGCTAAACAGCCAGGGCAGGGTGGTGCTGATTTCCCTTGGCGGCGCCGATGCACACATCGAGCTGCATAAAGGCAACGAACAGCCACTGGCCAACGAGATTATCCGCCTGGTGGAAACCTATGGCTTTGATGGCCTGGACATCGATCTTGAACAGAGCGCGATTGATTTCGCCGACAACAAGACTGTCCTGCCCGCCGCGTTGAAACTGGTCAAAGACCATTACGCCAGTGAAGGCAAACACTTCATTATCAGCATGGCGCCGGAGTTTCCTTACCTGACCACCGCCGGCAAATACGTCGGTTACATCCAGGCGCTGGAAGGCTATTACGACTTCATTGCCCCGCAGTATTACAACCAGGGGGGCGACGGGATCTGGGTGCAGGAGGTCAACAACGGCAACGGTGCCTGGATTGCCCAGAACAACGACGCGATGAAAGAGGATTTCCTGTTTTACCTGACCGAGAGTCTGGTGAGCGGAACGCGAGGGTTTACCAAAATCCCGGCGGACAAGTTCGTCATTGGTCTGCCGGCCAACGTCGACGCAGCCGCCACCGGTTATGTGATCAACCCTGCAGCCGTGACCAATGCATTCAAGCGTTTGTACGACAAAGGGTTGCCGATCAAGGGCCTGATGACATGGTCGGTGAATTGGGACAACGGGATCAGCAAAGACCATGTGCCCTACAACTGGGAATTCAGTCGCCGTTATGGGCCGTTGATCCAAGGCACTCATCTGTCTGGCCTCGGTGAGGATGAGGCGGATCTCGACGTCGCCAATCGGCGGTAGCGCAAAGAGACATCTGGCAGACGTGCCTGATCTCAAACAGCTGTGTTTATGATCTGATCGTTGGCTTTACGAAATAGAATCCGATGCCTGTTTGGGCATCGGATTTTCTGCGTCAAGGCTCAAGTCTTCATCAGTTTTTTATGAATTTGCGTTGCTCGTTTTATGTTGCGCAAGCCTGAAACATTCTTAGGGAAACGCCGATTACTTCGGCCCCAGAATCTTCGCCAGTTTGTCCGGTGACGGCGCGCCTTGCTGTTGCTGCAACCCGCCCTTGTCATCCAGATAGAAAATCGCCGGCGTCGCCGACAATTCCAGCTCTTCCATCAACTTCATGTTGGCATCGAGCTTGGCTTCGATGTCCGCCGGGATCTTGTCCAGCGCCTGCAATTTGCTGCCTTTACCGGCGGCTTCGTGTTCTTCCAGGGCTTTTTGCGGGTCTTTGGCGGCGAACAGCGCAGCCGACTTGCCCGGGCTGTCCTCACGGATAATGCCCACCATGATGTGGCGCAACTGCACCTTGCCGGCTTTTACCCACGGCCGTGCCTGTTCCCAGAACATGTTGCAGTATGGGCAGTTGGGGTCGCTGAACAGGTAGACGATACGTGGTGCGTTTTTATCGCCGTCCTGAATCCAGTTGCTGTGTTCCATCTTGGCCCAGACCTCCTTGGCCATCGGCGCGTACACCAGTTTTTCCAGGGGCGCGCTGCTCAGGTCTTTACCCTCGGCGTCGTACAGGTTGCCGGCAATCACACTTTTACCGTCGGCGGTCAGGTACAGCGCCATGCCACGGTTCTGGTATTGCGCGGCGTAGCCGGTGAGGCCGCTGGGCGCATCGAACTTGCCAAGAATCTTGGCGCCTTTGGCTTCGATCTGTTTGATCGGTGCCGGCCAGTCTTCGGCCTGGGCCAGAGTGGCCGCGAGCGTCAGCGGCAGCAGGGTCAGCAGGTGGCGGAGGCTTGGCATGTCGGTTTCCTTTCAGGGGCGGTGTCGAAGGGTTCCATGGCACGGGCCAGGCTGGCTTGGGACAGCTCACCGAGGTGGCTGTTGATCAGGCGCCCATCGGCTTGGTAGAACAGCGTGGTCGGCAAGGCCATGGAGCCCACGGCCTGGCCGAGTCGGCCGCTGGCGTCAAACAGCACGTTGTCGAGGGTCAGGCCTTGGGTCGCGAGGAAGGTGCTGACGCTTTGCATGCTTTCGGCCTGGTTGACGAACAGGAAGGTCACGTCGGGGCGCTGGTGCTGGGCGCGCTCCAGTACCGGCATTTCCCGGCGGCACGGTGGGCACCAGGTGGCCCAGAGGTTGATCACCAGCGGGCCGCCTTTGTAGTCGGCCAGTTGCACCACGTCGCCATTGGCGTTGCGCAAGGTGATGTCCGGCAGTTGCGCGCCTTTGTCGTACAGGCTCAGCGATAAACTGGTCAGGCCCCAGAACACTAAGCCGGTGACCACGCCGGCGCTCAACGGTTTGCGCAGGGCAGGGCGGCGCCAGCCGTATAACAGCGCGCCGAGTACCAGTGCAATCACGCCGGGCCAGGCGAGGAAACCGCCGTCGCGCAGGTCGACCATCTGCAGGGGATCGCGGCTGTAATCGCTCCAGTACATCATGACAAAACTGACGCGCGCGGCCAGCATGCCCAACAGGAACAGCGTGAACAGCACCGATTCTGGGTTTTCGCCGCCCCGTTTGGCCACCCGCCAGCCCACCAGGGTGGCGAGTATCAATGCGCTGATCAGCAGGATGTGATTCAGGGCGATGGCGAAGGTGCCGATGGTCAGGGTCAGCATCAGCGTGCGTCTCGGGTTTGCGTCCAGCGTTGCAGGAAGGCGGCGGCATCCACTTCGCCGGTGATGCGTTGGGCACGACGTTCTTCACCGTCCGGGCCGATCCACACAAAGCTCGGTGGCCCCGGCACCTTGTAGCGACCGAGCAGCTCACGGCTGGCAGCGTTGTCGGCGGTGACGTCGAGGCGCAGCAGGCGCACATCTTTCAGGGCGTCCATCACCTCAGGTTGGCCGAATACCTGTTTTTCCATGATCTTGCACGACACGCACCAGTCGGCGTAGTAATCCACCAGCACCCATTGTCCCTGGGCCTTGGCACTGTCGAGCTGGGTTTGCAGCACGGCCGGGTCATTGATGGTCATGAACGCGTCATGGGCGCTCGGTGCAGCCGCAACCCGCGAGCCACCGTAGACCTTCAGCGGTTGCCAGAGGTCGTCGCTGCCACCGGCCGCGCCCACCACCAGCACTGCGCCCCACAGGCCCAGCACCAGGGAGCCGGCGCCAAACACTTTGGCCGCCAGCCCGTATTCGCGCGCCAGGCCCCAGCCGCAGTAAGCCATCACCAGGGCCAATACGCCCCACAGGCCGAGCCACAGGCTTTCGCCGACCACCGGGCGAATCATCAGCACCGCGATGCCCAGGAACAGGAAGCCGAAGACGCCCTTGAGCACGTTCATCCAGGTGCCCGGTTTCGGCAGGAAGCGGTTGCCCACCGTCACCAGCAGCAACAGCGGGATGCCGATGCCGATGCCCATGGCGAAGAGGATCAGGCCACCGTGCAACGCATTGCCGCTCTGGGCGATATACAGCAGCGCGCCGGCCAGTGGCGCAGTCATGCACGGCCCCACCAGCAAGCCGGAGAGCGCACCGAGCATGCCGGCGCCCACCAGGCTGCCACCGCTTTGCTGACGGCTGACGTTGTCCAGGCGATCACGCAGGAAGGCCGGTAATTGCAGTTCAAAGAAACCAAACATTGGCAGGGCGAGGATCACAAACAGCGCGGCGAAACTGCCAAGAATCCAAGGCGTTTGCAGCCATGCAGCGAGGTTGCCGCCGAGCAGCGCGGCCAGTACGCCCAGCGCTGCATATACCAGCGCCATGCATATCACGTAGCTGCTGGCCAGCGCGAAACCACGACGCGGGCTCGCGCCACTGCCGACCACCAGGCCTGCCAGAATCGGCAGCATCGGCAGCGAACACGGAGCAAATGCCAGCAGCAGGCCCAGACCAAAGAACACCAGCAGGCTCCAGCCCAGGCTGCGCTGTTGCAGGCCGCTGGCCAGGCTCTGGTCCTGGGCTTGTGCGGTGTCGGCGACGGCGGGGTTGCCGCCCAGGTCCACGGTGATCGACTGTGGCGGGTAGCACAGGCCGGCATCGGCACAACCCTGCCAGCCGAGCTTGACCTGGCCGGTGGCGCCGGCCGGAATTTTCACTTCCAGGCCCTGGCGATACACTTGCTGTTCGCCAAAGAACTCGTCGCTGTGGGCTTCGCCCTGCGGTAACGCCGGTTTGTCGGCCAGGCCGTCGAACTTCATGCGTTGCTGGTACAGGTAGTAACCGTCGGCAATCTGCCAATACAGCTGGGTTTCGCCAGACTCCAGGCGTTCGGAGGTAAAGGTGAAGGCTTTGCCCACCGGGAGGAAATCGGGTTTGCTTTCAAAAGGGTTGCCCGGCGCGGCCTGGGCGAATCCCGCGAACATTACCAGTAGAAAGGTAAACAGATGCCGCATGGTCAAGCCTTAGTTTGGT
The DNA here is from genome assembly GCF_059862645.1 of Pseudomonas sp. MF08831. NCBI lineage: Bacteria > Pseudomonadati > Pseudomonadota > Gammaproteobacteria > Pseudomonadales > Pseudomonadaceae > Pseudomonas > Pseudomonas sp. MF08831. The sequence continues at coordinate 178,892 of NZ_JCBCUX010000016.1, forward strand.
GCAAGTTAGGGACACAATGTGTGGCGTTGATTAACCGATGATTAACCGGGGGCTATTCTAAAGTGAAGGGCGTGTCTGAGCGCGCCTCTTTTCACGGCATAATCGGCGCTTAATCCGCTGCACCTTTAATTCTCCCCATCTTTCATGAAGGGTTCACCATGCACGTACTGGTCTGTGAAGACGACGAACTGATCGCCAGCGGCATCGTGGCCGGCCTTGGCGCCCAGGGCTTTACTGTCGAACGCGTGGCCACGGCCGCGGCTGCACGGGCGATGCTCAAGGCGGCCACGTTTGACATCATGGTGCTCGACCTCGGGTTGCCCGACGAAGACGGCCTCAAGCTGCTGCAACAACAGCGCAGCCAGGGACTGGAGATTCCGGTGCTGATTCTGACGGCGCGGGATTCTGTGACCAACCGTGTCGACGGCCTGCAGGCCGGTGCCGACGATTACCTGCTCAAGCCCTTCGACCTGCGCGAGCTTGCCGCCCGCCTGCAAACCCTGCTGCGGCGGGTGGCGGGGCGCCGGGTCAACCTGATCGAACACGGCCGCCTTGCCTACGACCCCAGCAGCCGCGAAACCTTCCTGGGCGGCGAGCCGGTGGATCTTTCCCGTCGCGAACAAGCGTTGTTGCAGGCCTTGTTGCATAACAAAGGCCGGGTGCTGTCCAGCGAACAGCTCAAGGACAGCGTCTACGGTTTCAACGACGAACTGGAAAGTAACGCCCTCAACGTGCATATCCATCACCTGCGGCGCAAATTGGGCAACGGCATCGTCGAGACCGTGCGCGGCCTCGGTTATCGCCTGGGCACGGCCGACGGTGGCGTGGCCGATGATGGAGAACACGCCTCGTGATGAGCCTGCGCCTGCGCCTGACGTTCAAGCTGGGCGCTGCTTTCGTGCTGATCTGGCTGCTGGCGGCGGCCTGGATGCTCAACGATCTGCGCAACCAGATGATGTTTTCCCTCGACCAGCGTCTGGTGGCGTCGGCGCGCATGGTCGCGGGGCTGACCGAGCAGATGCCGGGCCTGGCCAGTGTGAGTGGCGGTACGCACCTGCGCACCGAGCAACTGAATGTGCCGGGGGGCATGGCCTGCCAGGTCAGCTCCCTGCGTGGGGAAATTCTGGCGCGCAGCCACATGACCCCGGATGAAGGCCTGGAGTCGCGCAAGAGTGGCTTTCGCGATCAAGTCATCGACGGCGTCGGCTGGCGCAGTTTCACCCTGTCACGGGGTGACTTGTTGATCACCACGGCCGACCGCCAGGTGGAGCGCGAGGCGCTGAACCTGTCGATCCTGCTGGCGGCTTCGGTGCCGGTCGGCGTGGCCTTGCTGGGTTGCCTGTGCCTGCTGTGGCTGGGCATCGGCCAGAGTCTGTTGCCGCTCAACCGCATGCGTGACGCGTTGATGCGCCGCAGTGCCGATTCGCTCGAACCCTTGCAGATTCACCCCCTGCCCAGCGAACTTAAACCGCTGCTCGACACCCAGAACCAACTGTTGCAGCGCATCGCCAAGACCATCGAGCGTGAGCGCCGCCTCACCGGTGATGCCGCGCATGAGTTGCGCAGCCCGCTGACGGCGATCAAGACCCACCTGCAAGTGGCGCGCATGACCGACGGCGCGGCGCGCGACCAGTCTCTGGCCCACGCCGAGGAGGGCGCCGACCGCCTGCACCGCACCCTGGAGCAATTGCTGCTGCTGGCGCGGGTGGAAGGCAGCCTGTCGTTTGATGACGGTCTGCAATCGAGCGCTGAACAAGTCGCACGGCTGGCGATCCAGGATGCCAACGCCGGCGACAACCGGCGTATCGACCTGATCCTGTCGGCCAACCTCACCGAGACGCCGGTGGAAATGCCGGTGGCCCTGGCGGTCGCGGCCTTGCGCAACCTGCTCGATAACGCGCTGCGCCATACGCCGGCTGATACCCGTGTTGAACTGAGTGTGTTCACCACTGCCGACACGGTGGTGTTTCGCGTGCGTGATCATGGCAAGCAGATTTCCAGTGAGGACCTGCAATACCTGACCCAACGCTTTTGGCGCAATGGCAGCAGTGAGGGCTGCGGGCTGGGTCTGGCGATTGTTCAAGCGATCGTGCAGCGCTGTTCCTGCTCGCTGAAATTCGACAGCCAGGCGGATGGTTTGCGGGTCGATCTGGGGATGCCGTTGCGGCGCTGAGCACTTTTCTTCAAGCACCAAATAGTTACCGCCTGCCTGACATTCTTCCCTTCAGGATGGCGGTAATTTTTTTGCGCTTGAGCGGGCTGAATGACTCGGCCTGTACTGAAAAGGACGGTTCTTATGTTGGTGGTCGATAGCAGTTTCCCTGCCAGGGGTTTCAATGAGCGTAACGCTGAGCCCGTGCGGCACGTGGTTTTGCATTACACCGCAGCGCCCTTTGCTTCATCCCTGCGTACGCTCACGCAAGACGGTGTCAGCGCTCACTACTTGCTGCCAGATCCGGATGACCCTGGCTACCGCGCCACCGGATATGACGAATTGCGGGTGTTTCGGCTGGTGGACGAGGATAAGCGTGCGTGGCACGCCGGGGTCAGTCATTGGGGTGGGCGGGATGATCTCAATAGCCGGTCGATTGGTGTCGAGGTTGTTAATCTGGCGCGGGATGAGGGGGGCGTGTTTACGTTTCCAGCGTATGGCGAAGAACAGGTTGATGTGCTGATTGCGTTGGTTCGCGATGTGCTTGGGCGCTATCCGCAGATTGGGCCTGCCGATGTGCTTGGGCATTCGGATGTTGCGTATTGGCGCAAGAGCGATCCGGGGCCTCGGTTGCCTTGGAAGCGTTTGTTCGAGGCTGGGGTCGGGGCCTGGTTTGATGAGACGACGCGGGGCATGTATCAGCGGCGGTTTTGTCTTGGGTTGCCGCCGGAGGTTGAGGTGGAGCGGGCGTTTCAGCGGTATGGGTATAAGCCGGCCCAGAATCGCCGGGCGTTTGAGCTGAGGACGCGGGCGTTTCAGATGCACTTTCGGAGTCGGGATTATGGTGGGGTTTTGGATGGGGAGACGTGTGCGATTTTGTATGCGTTGAATGATCGGTATCGGGGGCTTTGAGTGCGTTTTTTTGAGGGGGTTGTACATATCCGTTGCTGCGGTAACGGCGGCTTGGGGTTCCGCTCTTACAGCGGGTCACTTTTGGCAAACGCCCGGAATGCCGGCCCAGCCAAAAGTAACCAAAAGGTCTTTGCCCCACCACTCGGCACCTCGCTTAGGCTCGGTGTGCCCTCACTCCGGC
>NZ_JCBCUX010000017.1:0-172394 GCF_059862645.1 Pseudomonas sp. MF08831
GCTTGCTCGCGAAGGCGGTGGGTCAGTTAGCTCATGTGTAGCTGACACACCGCCTTCGCGAGCAAGCCCGCTCCCACAATTTGACCGAGTGCAGCCTCCACCACCGCAGTGCTTTGCTTTTCTGTGGGAGCTGGCTTGCCTGCGATGCAGACAACTCGGTCCATCAGGCCCACCGGGTTGATGCCATCGCAGGCAAGCCAGCTCCCACCTTCGTTCGGGCACACCGAGCTCAAGCGAGGTGCCGAGTGGTGGGGCAAGAGCCCTTTGGTTACTTTGGGGCTTTTCCAAAGTGACCCGCTGTAAGAGCGGAACCCATACCCGCCATCACCCAAATACCGGATATGCCCTCAGCGATGCTGAAACCTGGGCAAAGAAGCAATGCGTAACTTAGGCTCCTGCAACCGCGCCAAGTCCGTGGCAATCTGCGCCCGCCAGAAGTGCGCACCGGCCAGTTGCGCATCCACCCACGCCTGGCGCAGCAGCACCTTGGCCTTGTCCACCGACCCGTAGTTGCCCTGGCGCAGTGTCAGTTGGGCCTTGATCCGCAGCATCTGCGGCACGAACCAGCGCTCATGGCGGCCGATAGCCAATTGCAGCGTCTCCTCCAACACTTCCAGCGCGAGTTTTTCCAGGCCCAGGCGCGCCAACCCCAAAGCGTATTCACAACGAAACAGACTGTAGAGCTGACCATCGCCCTGGCCCTGCAGGTGCTGCAGGGCTTCGCCAAGTTGTGGCACGCCTTCTTCCGGCGAGCCCTGGCGGATCAGCAGGATGCTCTCGAAACACAGGCGAAATTGCCGCCAGATATGCAAGTCCTGGCGGGTGGTGCTGTCCTGCAGCAGGCCCAGGTAATACCGCATTTTCGGCAGGTTGGACGCCAGCAGCGCCAGGGGGATCGCCCCCAGGCACAAGGTGTACCAGAGGGTCGCCGGGTGATCGAGTGAGACCGCTTCATCGACGCAGGTGCCGATCAGCCGCAGGGCCGGGTCGACGTCGCCTTCCATAAATTGCACCTTCGCCTTGAGGCAGCGTGCGGCGATGCGCTGATCAAACAGCGCGTCGATGATGTGCGAGCGCGGGGCCGACGGTGAACCCAGGGCTTCGTCGATATTTTGTCGGGCGCCCGCCAGGTCGCCCATGTGAAACAGCACCACCGCCCGCATGCGCTTGCCCAGCAGTTGCTGGTTCCCGCTGTTGTTCAACGCAATGTAGCGCTCGGCCAACTCCAGTGCTTCGGCGTACTGGTTACACGCACAGCGATCACCCCAGAGCCCCCACAGCGCGCGAAGTTTGTGCTCGGCATCGCCGAGTTCGCGGCCGTCCTCGCGCACCTGGCGCCATGCTTCACGCAACGGGCCGCCGGTGCCGTCGGTGAGCATCAGCGCGCTGGCCAGCGCGGTGTTCAGCAGCATGCGTTGGCGCGTCGGCAATGGGGTGCTGGCGTCGCTGGCCAGCCCCTGGTCAACCCAGCTGCGGCACTCACTGACCAGCGACAGGCGCAGCCATAACGGCACGCCGCCCAACGTCAGTTCAATCCCCAGCGGCAGGTTGCCGGTCGTCGAGTAGGCCCAGTCGAGTGCCGACCGCACCGTGTTGATCTCGGGGCCATACAGCGCGACCCAGGTTTGCGGTGACAGGCCATCCAGGGTCTGCCCGGCTTCCTGCAGCACCCCAAGGGCATAGCGCGCATGGCGTTCGGCGGTGGCGTTGGTTTCGCCCTGTTCGGCGAGCTTTTCCAGGGCGTAGGCGCGGGTGGTTTCCAGCAGGCGATAACGCTTGAGCAACTGCGATTCGCCGGCGATCAGCAGTGACTTGTCCATCAGGCTTTCGAGCAGGGGCAGGGCATTGCGCGGGTCGAGGGCGCTGCTGGCAGTCATGGCCTTGACGGCATCAAGGGTGAAGGAGCCGGTGAAGACGGCCAATTGGCGCAGCATCGCCTGCTCGTCGCCGCTGAGCATCGAATAGGTCCAGTCCAGGGTCGCGCTCAGTGAGCGATGGCGGGCGAGGGCGGTGCGCCGGCCGGTCATTTGCAGGCGGAAGCTGCCGTCCAGCAGGCCGACCAGGTCCTGGATGCCGAAGGTGCGTACCCGCGCGGCGGCTATTTCGATGGCCAGCGCATTGCTGTCGAGCTTGCGGCAGATGGCGCTGACGGCCGCCACGTCGGCGTCGTTGAATACAAAGTCGGGGTCAAGGGCGCGCACGCGCTCCACAAACAGGCGCACGCCGGACCATTTCAGGGCTTCGACGGCGCTGAGTGTCGTGTGTTCGTCGGGCACTTGCAGCGGCGCCAGGTCGTGCACGCGCTCGCCGTCGGCGCGCAGCGGCTCGCGACTGGTGGTCAGCACGTAGCATTGAGGGGCGCTGCGCAAGAGGGTTTCCACGGCATCGGCGGTGGCCGGCAACACGTGTTCGCAGTTGTCCAGTACCAGCAGCAGGCGGCGGTCGGCCAGGGTGGCGGCGATGCTGTGCAGCGGCTCGTCGCTGACCGTCTGGATGCCCAGGGCGCTGGCGAGCATGCCGGTGACCCATTGCCCGCTGGTGGCCGGCGCCAGGTCGACGAAGCAAGTGTCCAGCTTGAGTTGGTTGGCTAACTGATGGGCCACGGCCATGGCGACGGTGGTCTTGCCGATGCCGCCAGGGCCGGTGATGGTCAAGAACCGCTGGTTCAGCACCTGGTCGGCAAGGCTGTCGACCAACTCATCGCGGCCAATCACTTCGCAGGACGGCGGCGCGACAGGGGGCTCATGGACGCGCGCGTGGGGCACCGGCAGATTGTCTTCGCCGGCCGCCTGCACGGTCACCGGCGCCACGAAGCGATAGCCGCGGCCCGGCACCGTGACGATATAGCTGAAGTTGCCATCGTCGCCCAAGGCCCGGCGCAGCGCGACGATCTGCGCGCGCAGGTTGCATTCCTCCACCACCACCTTGGGCCAGGCGAACGAGATCAGCTCGGCTTTCTCCAGCAGTTCGCCGGCGCGGGTGGCCAGGGCAATCAGCAAATACAGGGCGCGGCTGCCCAAGGTGACGGGCTCACCGTTTCGCAGCAATACGTGCTGGCGTGCGAGTAACAGGAAGGGGCCAAAACCAAGGGCGCTTTCGGCGCACGCCGGGGCCAGGGGTTCTGCGTCCATGAAGGACACTGCGTGGTTCTTGCTCGAGCTCATCAATTCGTCCTTTTTATAGTCAGGCTTGTTATTGGCGATCAGGCCATTCGCCCTTTTGGGTACAGATGTGCAGCAGCAGTCTTGGAAAGTTGATGTCGATCAAAAAGTCGGGAAAGGTCGCCCTCCTTTGGGGCGTTGTCGTTTTTATTGGCGTGCCACGGATTGTGTTTCAGTTGATGAGACTGTCTCAAAGCTGAAACATTTTATTACCAGAAACAGGGATAAAGCAGAATGTATGCCAGTTGGCATGTAACAAAGATGACAACAACCGCATGAAATTTATGGTGATTTTTAGGGTCGTCGAGGCCGCCTGAAGGGCTTCGTTCGGAAAGGCGAATATTTCTAATTGTGTCGTTCGGGATGCCGAATAAATCGGCGCCTATTTGGCGGTGGGTTATCCACTGTGTATCGCTGTGTATCCGCGCACCACCTTGATACACCGGCATGACGTTCTGTCGTGTTTGCGACACAGAGCGGATACACGCCTGGCTTTAACTCTGTTCACCAGCCGGCGCTGGCGGTCACGCACCGCCATTCGCGCCCTGGTCACACTCAGTCAAGCCAGGAGATACACCGATGAAGCGTCCTTACGCTGCCCTTGCGGCAACCCTCGCCCTGTCCCTCAGCGCCTTCGCGGCGGTGGCTCATGCCGATGAGCCCAAACCTCAGGAAAAGTGCTTCGGCGTGTCCCTCGCCGGCGCCAACGACTGCGCTGCCGGCAAGGGCACCTCGTGCGCCGGCACCGCCACCGCCGACTATCAGGGCAACGCCTGGGTGCTGGTGGACAAAGGCACCTGCACCCAGATCAAGACCCCCAAGGGCTACGGCAGCCTGACGGAACAGCCGTGATCCAGCGCCTGCTGCCCCAGGCACTGCTGTTGTTGGTGGCGCGGCTCGGGATCGCCGCGGTGTTCTTCCTGTCGGGGCGCACCAAGGTCACGGGTTTTCTGAACCTCAAACCGTCGACCTACGCGCTGTTCCGTTCCGAATATGCCTTGCCGTTGATTCCGTCGGACTGGGCTGCGCACCTGGCCACCTACGCCGAACACCTGTTCCCGCTGCTGCTGGTGCTGGGCCTGCTGACACGTCCGGCCGCCGCTGCGCTGCTGGGCATGACCCTGGTGATCGAGGTGTTTGTGTACCCCGACGCCTGGCCGGTGCACCTGACCTGGGCGGGCCTGCTGCTGCCGCTGCTGGCCTATGGCGGCGGAGCCTGGTCGCTGGACCGCTTGCTGTTGAGCAAACCTTTACAACCCTGATGGAGAGTCCCGATGCGAATGCTTTCTTCCCTGGCCATTGCGATGGCAATGACCGTTCCGCTGTTGGCCCAGGCGGCCGACACCGCGCAGCCCGGCACCGGCAAAAGCGTGGTGATCGTGCCCGGTTCGTTTGTCGACGGGTCCGGCTGGCGTGTGGTACACGACATCCTGATTCACAAGGGCTACAAGGTCACCGTGGTGCATCAAAGCCACGAGAACCTCGCCGCCGACGTGGCTGAAGCGCGCGAAGTGCTCGAGCAGCAAGTGGGCCCGGTGGTGCTGGTGGGCCACAGCTCCGGTGGTGCGGTGATCTCGATTGCCGGCGATCGCGACAAGGTCAAGTCGCTGGTCTACGTCTCGGCGTTCCAGCCGGAAGTGGGCGAGAACATGGCCCAGCTGATTGGCTCCATGCCCGCGCCCAGCGATGACATCAAGCCAAGCCGCGATGGCCACTTGTTCTTCGACCGCACTCGGTTCAACGCCGACTTTGCCGCCGACCTGACCACCAACCGCACCGACTTCATGGCCGCTTCCCAAGTGCCCGCCACCACCGCGCTGTTCGGCGGCACCGTGTGGGCTGCGGCCTGGCACAAGAAGCCGACCTATGCGGTGGTGTCCACCGACGACCGCGCACTGAGCCCCGCACTGCAACGCTGGATGTACCAGCGGGCCGGCTCCAGGGTCACCGAAATCAAGGCCAGCCACTCGGTGTACATCGCCCAGCCTGAGGCTGTGGCGAAGGTCATCGAAGACGCCGCGTCTGTCATCAAGTAACCCACACACCCACACAGGAAAACACCATGAACACTGCACTCAAATCCCGCTTGAGCCTCGCCGCTGCCGCCGCCCTGATCGCTATGGCCTCGGCTTCATTCGCCAGCGCCGCCAGTGCCGCCGACCAGCAGGAAAAACCCGGCCGCTGCTACGGCGTCAACAGCTGCAAGGGCGAAAGCCTGTGTGCCACCGCCAAGCACGACTGCAAGGGCCTCAACAGCTGCAAGGGCGAGGGCGTGATCGTCAAGACCCCATCCGAATGCCTCAAGGCCGGCGGCACCCTGACTGAACCGAAATAAACCATCACCCCTGCGGGCGCGGGCTTGCCCACGAAGCGTGTTAACGAGGACGCGGGCGTGCAGACAGTGCACAGCGTGCTCAAGTTTTTCGCGTGCAAACCCGCGCCTGCAGTTTTACTGGAGAGCCGCCATGCTGACATCCAACCCGCCCTTTTCGGGCTATGGCCTGGGCCTGCGCAAGGAACACTACTGCGATTTCCTGGAGACCTCGGTGCCCGTGGATTTCGTCGAAGTGATCTCCGAGAATTTCATGGTCGCGGGCGGCCAGCCCCGGCACATCCTGCGCCAGATCCGCGCACGGCACCCGGTGGCATTGCACGGGGTGTCGATGTCCATCGGCAGCGCTGAAGGGCTTGACCCGCACTACCTGCAGCGCCTCAAGGCGCTGGTCGATGAAATTGAGCCGTTGTTTGTGTCCGATCACTTGAGCTGGTCGCGCAGGGGCAATTTCAATGCCCACGACTTATTGCCGGTGCCCTACACCGAGGAGGCGCTGGACCGGGTCTGCGCCAATATTCATCAGGCCCAGGAAGTACTCGGCCGCACGCTGCTGGTTGAAAACCCGTCCAGTTACCTGGCGTTTGATGGCGCGTCCATGAGCGAGTGGGAGTTTATTGCCGCCATGGCCCGGCGTACCGGCTGTGAGCTGTTATTGGACGTGAACAATGTGTTTGTCAGTGCCAGCAATCATGGCTTCGATGCGCTGGCGTTTCTCGCGGGCATGCCTGCCGAACGCGTGCGCCAGGTGCATTTGGCCGGCCATAGCCAGGGCCGCGCGTTGTTGATCGACAGCCACGACCGCCCGGTGTGTGCCGGGGTGTGGGAACTGTATGCCCACGCCATCGCGTTACTGGGGCCGGTGGCGGTGATGATCGAGCGCGACGATGAGCTTCCACCGCTGGCCGAGTTGCTTCAGGAGCTGTCCACGGCCCGTGCCTTGGCAGCGCAGCAATGAACCTGGCCGAGTGGCAGCAGGCGTTTCGCACCTGGCTGGTGAGCGCCTCGGACGAGGCCGCGCAGGTACTGGGCAATCACCGCGCAGGCCTGGCGGTGTACCAGAACAACTACCGCGCGCAATTGGTGGGCTGCCTGGAGCTGGCGTTCCCGAACCTGCGTCGATGGCTGGGCGATGAGGCCTTTCTGGCGGCCAGCATTGCCCATATCGACCAGCATCCGCCGCATGCCTGGACGCTGGATGCGTATCCCGAAGGTTTCTACGCGACGTTGAAGACGGTGTTCCCGCACAACCCCGATGTGCATGAATTGGCCTGGATCGAGTCGGCGTTGAATGAAGCGTTTGTCGCCGCCGATGCGTTGCCTGTGCCCGTGCACGCGTTGGCTGAAGTGGACTGGGACAGCGCGGTTTTGCAGCTGACCCCGTCGCTGCGTTGCCATGCGTTGACCACCAATGCCGAGGCCATATGGTCTGCGCTGTGGCAGGAAACCGAACCGCCCGAGGCGGTAATGCTGGAGGAGGCGGGCGGCTTGTTGGTCTGGCGGCGCCAGTTCACCTCGCGCTTGCGTCAGGTGCAGGCGCTGGAGCTTGACGCTTTGTTGCATGTGCAGGGCGACGGCCGTTTTGCAAGGTTGTGTGAATTTTTGGTGGCGCGTTTGGGCGAGGAAGCGGGCGTGGTCCAGGCTGGTGAATACCTGGCTGGATGGTTGGGCAGTGAGTTGATTGTGGGGGCCGTGGCGAGTGAATAACCTGTGGTGAGCGGGCTTGCTGTGGCGAGCAGGCTTACTGTGGGGAGGCTGGCTCAGCGTGGTGGAGGCTGACCTTTTGTGGCGAGCGGGCTTGCCCCGCGTTGGGCTGCGAAGCGGCCCCAAAGGCGGCCAACCGGGTTTGTCAGATACACCACAGCGACTGTAAGGGGAGCGCTCCGCACTCCAGCGCGGGGCAAGCCCGCTCGCCACAGTAAGGCCGCACTTCATCGTGAGCCCGCTCGCCACGACGTTGGCGGCGGCAAACATGAAAACTCTGACAGCCAGGCAATTGGCCACTGAAAAAAACCGCGTCTGCCCGTACTCTAGGGGCCTTTGTTGCCAGCGCCGGATTGTTCATGTCTTCTGTTGCCGATGGGTTGCCCTCCAATAAACGCTTGCCGGCCGTAATTGCCCTTTCATTGGGGATCGGCATGGCGACCCTCGACACGGCCATCGTCAACACCGCGCTGCCCACATTGGCCGAAGGCATCGGCACGGACTCGGCCTCGGTGATCTGGGTGGTCAACGCCTACCAACTGGCGATTATCGCCACGGTGCTGCCATTCGCTTCGTTGAGTGATGTGTGGGGGCACCGTCGGGTATACCTCGGTGGGTTGCTGCTGTTTATTGTCTCGTCGCTGTTTTGCGGGCTGGCCGGGTCGTTGCTGACCCTGACGGCCGCGCGCGTGGCGCAAGGCCTGGGCGCGGCGGCGGTAATGAGCGTGAATACCGCGTTGCTGCGGCATATCTACCCGGCAAAAATGCTCGGGCGCGGTCTTGGCTACAACTCGCTGGTGGTGGGGCTGGCGTTCACCCTCGGGCCGACTGCCGCGTCGGCGATTCTGTCGGTGGCAAGCTGGCACTGGCTGTACCTGATCAACGTGCCGCTGGGCCTTTTGGCCCTGGGGCTGGGCCTGCGTTCATTGCCGACATTGCCCATGACCGGTCACGCGTTCGACCGCCTCGCCGCGCTGCTGTGTGCCGGGTTGTTCGCCTTGCTGGTGCTTGGCCTGGGCACGGCGGTGCACGGCGCCCAGGGCGCACTCACCCTGGGCCTGATCGCCGTGGCGCTGGTCTGCGGTGCGTTACTGTTGCGCCGCCAGGCTGGGCACCCGGCGCCGATGCTGGCTCTGGATCTGTTCAAGCGCCCGGTGTTCGCGCTGTCTTCCCTGACTGCGATCTGTGCGTTCAGCGCCCAGGGCTTGGCCTTTGTGTCATTGCCGTTTCTGCTGCAGGCGGTGCTTGGTCATAGCCAGGTGGAAACCGGTTTTCTGATGACGCCGTGGCCGGCCGTTGTTGCGGTCATGGCCCTGGTCGCAGGGCGCCTGGCAGACCGCGTGTCGCTGGGCGTGTTGTGCGGCATCGGCCTGTTGCTGCTCAGTGCGGGGATGGCGGCGCTGGCAACCCTGGGCAGCGGCGCGTCGGCCTTTGATATCGGCTGGCGCATGGCGCTGTGCGGCGCCGGGTTTGGCTTTTTTCAATCGCCCAACCTCAAGGCGATCATGACCAGCGCACCCTTGGCCCGCAGCGGCGGGGCCAGCGGCATCGTGGCGATCTCGCGGCTGCTGGGGCAAACGTTGGGGGCGTCATTGGTGGCGTTGTGTTTTCACCTGTCCCTGGGCAGTGGCCCGCAATACGCGCTGTGGCTGGGTTGCGTGTTTGCGTTGGTGGGCAGTGTGGCCAGCGGTCTGCGTTTGCTGCCCTATGGGAAAAAGGCGTGATGGGGCGTTGTAAAGTCCGCCATGGGAAGGCTAACGTGGCGGCCTGAATATTTCAGGATGTTTCAGCTTTATGTCCAGCCTGGCCCAACGCACTGCCGATACCACGTCCCGACGCGCCGCGCTGACCCTCGCGTTATGCCTGCCCAGCGACGTGTTGCTGTACCTGCTGTTGCCAATGGAATCCCAGGCCTTTGGCATCACGCTGGCGCAGGCCGGGGTGTTGTTGGCAGCCAACCGCCTGGTGCGGATTTTTGGCTATCGGCATGTGCTCAATTTCTATGCGCGCAACGGTGACCGGCTGACGTGCATGATTGCTGCCGGCGCGGCGACGGTGTGCGCCCTGGGCAACTCGCTGCTGTCGGGGTTCGCTGCGCTGCTGGGCTTGCGGCTGATCTGGGGCCTGTGTTTTGCCGCGTTGAACCTGTCGACCCAAGTATTGGCAACGTCCGAGCCCGCTGGTGCAGCCCGCCGGGCGGGGCGTTCACGCGCGATGATCGCCCTCGGCCCGATGCTGGCACTGCCGCTGGGTGGCTGGTTGACCTTATGGGCCGGCCCACGCCCGATCTTTGTGATGCTTGCCGGCTGCTGCCTGGCGGGCTTGTGGGTGGCGCGTGGCTTACCCACCGCCGGGCATGATTTGCACAGCACCGGGCGGCGCTTCAAGTGGCCCGACAGTGTGGCGACCTGGTCGTTTATCGAAGGCGTGGCGCTGGACGGGCTGTTTATTTTTGGCCTGTCGATCCAGGCGCAGAAGATTCTCGGCGGCGATGCGGTGCTGATCGCCGGCGGCTTGATGGCCCTGCGGTATGCCTCGGAAATGCTCCTGAGCCCCCTGGGCGGCCGTGCGGCGCAACGCTTTGGCGCCACGTCGATGCTGTTGCTGTTTTCATTCTTGAGTGCCCTGGCCCTGACTGCGTTCGGCAGTTATTGGGTGATCGTCGGCGCGGCGGCGGTATTGGTGCTGCGCGCGCTGCAACTGCCGCTGGTGACCACCCTGGTGGCCGAGCGCAACCCGGGCTCGATGCGCGTCTCGGCACTGGCGTCAAATGCGGTGTGGCGCGATGTCGGCGCGGGCCTCGGGCCGTTGCTGGCGGGCCTGTTGCTGCCGGTGGCGTCAGCGCCGTGGGTGTTCGGCCTGGCGGGCGCGGCCATCGCGGTGAGCGCGGTATTTTGCTGGCGCACTCAGGTTTCAAACTGACCAGGTGAGGTGGTGTGGTGTCCCTTCAAGAAGATTTCGTGCGGGTGCTGGATGAGTCGTATCGACACTGGAGCGGCCAGGGGCAGCCGGCGCCGGAGCACCTCAACGCGCAGCAGCGCCTGAGCTGGCTGCACACCCACGCACCCTATAGCCTGCTGGCCCACGACGGCGCCGCCGACCCGCGCTTTACCTACGCCAATGCGTGCGCGTTGCAGTGCTTCAAATACCCTCGCGAGACGTTTATCGGCATGCCTTCACGCTTCAGCGCCTCGGAGCGTGATCGCGCCGAACGCCAGGTATTGCTTGAGCAGGTTACCGCCCATGGTATCGCCCAGGGCTACAGCGGCTGGCGCGTGGATGCGCACCATCAGCCGTTCATGATCTACGCCGGGGTGGTCTGGACCTTGCTCGACAAGGCCGGCCAGTCGTGTGGGCAAGCCGCGCTGTTCTGGCCGGATGAACAGCGCATCGGCGTACTGGCTTAGGCGCTTTTGAGGCTGTCCAGCCATGCGGGGTCGAGGCGGGTTTGCTCGGTGTCGATGCCCAGTGCCTGCATCTTCGCCTGGTGGGCGTCGATCTCGCCGACCAATTGCGCCTGGGCACTGGAGTTGGCGTCCAGCGCATGCATCTGCGTGAGCCCCAGGTGGTAAAAACGCAACAGCTTGATCGCCGCCGGGTCGTTGGCCTGCACGCCTTCGGTGACCTTGTGCATCACGTTGGTCACGCTCATCAAACTGCGCTTGAGCTGCCAGCCATACACCGCCGGCGCGAGCCAGGGCTGGGTCCAGAACGGGCCGCGCACCAACGCGACGGTGATCAACACCCCGGCAAACACACCGCCGACGTTGAAGCGCAAGTTGTCACCGCCGGGTTCGCCGAACAGCATGACCGCCAGGCTCGACAGCAGCATTGCCAGGGCCACGAACAGCACGGCAATGATCAGGGTGCTGCGGCGGGTCTGCTGGCGGAAAGTGGCGGGATCACAGGGTTTGAGCTCGAACATCCGGGTCTGGTCTCAAGAAGGGGCGGGGTGGCATCTTCGCATGCTTTGCGCAATCAAGTTGAACGATGGCTTCGCGCGGTTTCTCTACATCTGTGTAGCCCCCGTGAGGTAAACCATCATGCCCGAATACAAACAGCCGCCGCCCGGCACCCCTGACCCTGACCGCACACCCGGTGAAGAGGAGCGCGACAACGATGCGTTGCGCCCCAACGACCCGGCGGAGCGTCAGGACGACGATGTGGAACAGGTCGAGCAAGACCTTGAACACCTTCATGACAAAGCCCGCCCGCTTTAGAACAAGGAGATCGCCGTGAGTAATCCCCCGAAAGGCCCGCGTTCAGACGAGCATGGCAGTGGCAAGGACGAACTGGGTTTTGACCCGGATTCCCCCGATGTGGCCGACCCGCAAGTCGACCCCATCGGCCCTGCGATCGCGCCGTTGGACAAGGAAAAACAGCCGAAAAAAAAGCCGCCCTATGATCCGCTGGGCGACTTGAAAACTACTTGAAGAAACACGACAAGCCCCGCCATTGCGGGGCTTGTGCTTATTTGGGTGGCACCCAGGTGACGTCGGTAATACCGAACTTTTCCGCCCAGGGCCGGGTAGTTTTTTTCACCTGCTCGTGACCCACACGCCCGATGCGGCTGACATGGGCGATGTCGGCATCCACCGCGGCCCAATGCCACGCCTCGGCGTTGTTCATCACTTCCGCGCGCACCACAAAGGACTTCGGTTGGCCGTGAAGCTGGTAATTAATGGTGTAGATTTTTGCGGTACTCATGTTGCCTCCCTGTCTTGTTATAGATGGATAGGCGAGTGTTCAAAAAGGTTCAGTCAAAATGACAAGTCGCGCATTGGCCCGGCATAGTGAGCGCTTCGCCCCGCGCTCAAGGATCGCGCCATGTCCCGTTTGACTCATCGCCAGCTTTACCTGCAACGCCTGGGCTACGACACGCCGCCGCCGCCGACCCTGCAAACCCTGCAGCAATTGCAGCTGCGCCATGTGTGCACCTTTGCCTTTGAAAGCCTGTCGACGTTGCTGCGCTGCCCGGTGCCGATCGACTTGCCGAGCATCGAGCAAAAGGTGCTGCTCGATGGGCGTGGCGGGTATTGCTTTGAGTTGAACCACTTGTTTCTCGCGCTCTTGCAGGATTTGGGTTTCGAGGCGCGCGGTCTCACCGGCTGGGTCGTGATGGGCGGGCCGGTAGATGCGCGCACCGGGCGCACCCATCGCCTGAGCCTGGTCACCTTGGAGGGCGTGCGCTATGTCACCGACGTCGGCTTCGGCGGCATGGTGCCGAGCAGCCCCTTGCAACTGGACACCGAGGCGACCCAGGCCACCGCCCACGAACCCTATCGGCTGACGTTCAATGGCGCCGATTACACCTTGTGGGCCAAGGTGGGCGAGGAGTGGCGTGGCTTGTATGTGTTTGACCTGCAGGTGCAGGCGGACAGGGACTATGAAATCGGCAACTGGTACGTGTCGACGCACCCGGATTCGGTGTTTGTTGGCCAATTGAAAGCTGCACTGCTCGCGCCGGGTAAACGCTACACATTGAATAACGCCCACTATGCGGTCCACTGCCTGGATCAGCCCAGTGAAAAGCGCGCAATCGAGAGTGTCGATGAGCTGCTGGCAGTGCTGCATGGCACCTTGGGTATTCGCCTGCCGGCGCATCCTCTTCTTCGCGAGAGCCTTAATGGCCTAGTGATGGCAATTTCCAAAGAAGCTTGAGATAGAGCCTGCGCTGAAGCGTTTTTTCTCCAAATCGATGCAAATTAATTCGAACCTTTCGCGAAAGCCGAGGTTCGAAGCGATTCCTGAATAATTTGCTCACCAGACAAGGAGATTTAAAAAGATGTCCAAGCTATTCGGAAAATTCCTCAAGGGCTCCTCGCTGTTGGCGCTGGTCGCTGCGCCTGCCGTGGTGTTCGCCGCTGCACCGACAGGCCCGATTTCCGTTTTCGGTCTGCAGGGCAGCTACAACGACTTCAAACTTGAAGGCGGCAGCGAAAGCGACAAGGACCACATGCCTGAAGCGGGCCTGTTCTACAACTTCGGCAACAAGCTCACCGCTGAATCCGGCTTTATCTACCAGGCCGGGATCGAAGCCAAGTACGGCGAAAAGAGCGACAACAAACTCAAGGAAGGCCAGGCTGACCTGGACCTCGGCTGGCGTGCCGCGCTCGACGCGCGCAACTTTGTCGACGTGATTGTGGGTGGCGGCTATACCTGGACCCGCTACGAGCCGGACACCAATGACTACGACGTCAAGCTCACCAACAAGTCGCCGTTCGCCAAGGCGGCCCTGGGCTACAACCACCAGTTCGATGACATGACCCTGCGCGTCGAAGCCGGTGCCCGTCGTACCATCGACGGCCGTGCCAAGCTCAAAGTCGATGGCGTGGGCAGCGACACCGTGGACCTCAAGGACCGCACCAACCCTTACGCTGAAGTCAGCCTGCTGATGAACCAGAAAGGCGACCTGCCAGTGATGGCGGGCCTGTACTACACCCGTACCGAATACAAGCTGGACGACGACTCCTATGTCGCCGACAACACCAAGCTCAAGCGTGACGAGTACGGTTTCAAGGTCGGTATCGCGTTCTAAGCGAACCTCAAGGATGCGGGGTGGCCAACGCCCCGCATTCGACTGTCCCACCAAGCCCCCTTTGTGTCCGCCAAAACCCTCAACGCCGTGGCGTCGCTGCCTTAGTTTGCAAGCAGCTTCCACAGCCTAAGAAGAGAGGGTGGCCATGCGCCGCATTGCCTTATTGTTGGCCGTCCTCGGCCTGCTCACCGCCTGTGACGACACGCCCAAACATCCCCCCGAACGCGCCACTGCGGCCACTGCTATGCCGGCTGACCCGGCGTTGGCCCAGGTCTACGACACCAGTTGCAAGCTGTGCCACGCAAACCCTGCGTCCGGCGCGCCGTTGACCGCTGACAAGGCTGCGTGGAACCCGCGCATTGCCCAAGGCACCGACACGCTGCTCGACCACAGCATCAACGGCTACAACGGCATGCCGCCCATGGGCATGTGCATGCAGTGCTCCGAGGCGCAGTTTGTGGCGCTGATCAGCTTTATGGCCGGTGTTGAACTCCAACAATAAGAACGGGGTGGTGGCTGGCGCTCTCACGGCGGCAACTCTTGCAACAAACGGCTGCGGCCGGGGCGTTCCTGGCGCTGGCCGGCAACCCGGTGCTGGCGCAATTGGCCCACGCGCCACGCCTGATTCCGTGGCGCAACTGGTCGGGGGCGCAGACGTGCCAGCCGCTGGCGCGCCTGGCTCCCAAAGACCTGGATGAACTGGTGCAGGTGATCCGTCAGGCGCCCGGCACTGTTCGGCCGGTCGGCTCGGCACATTCATTCAGCGCGCTGGTGCCGACTGACGGCACGTTGGTCTCGCTGAGTGGCTTCAATGGGCTGCTGGCCCACGACCGCGCGACCCTGCAAGCGACCTTCGCCGCCGGCACGCCGATGTCACGCATGGGCCCGGCGCTCAGGGCGGTGGGGCAGGCGTTGCCGAACATGGCGGACATCGATTACCAGACCCTGGCCGGGGCGATTTCTACCTCCACCCATGGCACCGGCGTGGGCTTCACCTCGTATTCGGGCTGCGTCACCGGGTTGCAACTGGTGACGGCCCAGGGCGAGGTGCTGGATTGCGACGCCCAGCGTCACCCCGAGGTCTTCAGCGCGGCGCGGGTTTCTCTTGGGGCCTTGGGCGTGGCCACCCGGATTCGTTCGCAAAACCGCGCGCCGTATCGCCTGCTGGAGCGCCAGTGGATCGCCAAGACCGAAGAGCTGCTCGAAGACGTCGACAAGCACACGCGCGAAAACCAGCACTGGGAAATGCTCGTGGTCACCCATTCCGACTACGCGCTGTCCATCGCCCTCAACGAAACCCAAGCGCCTGAAACGCCGCCGATTGACCCGGCCGAGGCGGGCGGCAACGCGTTTGTGTCGATTATCGAAAAGCTCGACAAATACGCCAGTGATTTCCCCGATACCCGTCGTACCTTGCTCAACAGCCTGCGTTTTTTTGCGCGCTTTGAAGACCGTGTGGCCGAGTCGTTTCAGGTCTACGCCAACGTGCGCACTGTGCGTTTCAACGAGATGGAGTACTCGGTGCCTGCCGAACACGGCCCGGCCTGCCTGCGCGACATCCTCAAGCTGATCACCGACAAGGACCTGCGCACCTGGTTTCCTATCGAGTACCGCTACGTCAAGGCCGATGACATCCCCTTGAGCATGTTCGAAGGCCGCGACAGCTGTTCGATCTCGGTGCACCAGCATTACGCCATGGACCATCACAACTTCTTTGCCGCCGTGGAGCCGATTTTCTGGAAGTACGCCGGGCGCCCGCACTGGGGCAAATTGCACACCCTCAACGCGCGCACCTTGCAGCCGTTGTACCCGCGCTGGGACGAATTCACGCGGCTGCGCCGTGAGCTGGACCCCGGCGGCAAATTTCTCAATGCGCACCTGTCATCCATCCTGGGAGTGGTCTGATGAACCGACGGCATTTTGTCCTGGGTCGCCCTCGGGGCTGCAAAGCAATGGATTGTATGGGCGCAGTTCGAACCAGGAGATGGTTAACGGTTCGCCTGCGGTGGGGTTGAGGGTTGAGGATCAGGTGTTTTTGCGGCCTACGCAGAGTGAGTATGTGCTGTTGCAGTTTGGGGATCTGCTGGCAGTGCGCGGCGCAAAGATAGTGGAGACTTGGCCGGTTTATGGCTGACTCCAGGGGCAGGCTTGCGCTGAATGCCGGTGCATTGCTGCCCTCGGACAGGCACTCGAGCGCTCCCGACTGACGGCTATTGTCAGAGATTTCCTACAAGAGTACAAATGTACTCCATGACGACCCTGACCCCCCGCCGCACTGCCATCCTGACCTTCATCCGCGACCGCATCGCGCAGCAAGGCCAGCCCCCCAGCCTCGCCGAGATCGCCGAGGCGTTCGGTTTTGCCTCCCGTAGCGTTGCGCGTAAGCACGTGGTGGCCCTCACGGAAGCCGGTTATATCGAGGTCAACCCTAACCAGGCCCGGGGCATCCGCCTGCTCAACCAGCCGGCACGCCCGGAATGGCTGGATGTGCCCGTGCTCGGCCGCGTCGCCGCCGGTTTGCCGATTGGCGCCGACGCCGAAGTGCACAACCGCCTGCAACTGGACCCCGCCACCTTTGCGAAAACCCCGGATTACCTGTTGCGGGTGCAGGGCGATTCGATGATCGAAGACGGCATTCTCGACGGCGACCTGGTCGGCGTACGCCGCAGCGCCGAAGCCTTGAACGGCCAGATTGTGGTGGCGCGCCTGGACGGCGAGGTCACCATCAAACGCTTCGAGCGCCATGGCGAGCATGTGCGCCTGCTGCCGCGTAACCCCGCGTATCAACCCATCGAGGTAGGCCCCGACCAGGACCTGGCCATCGAAGGGGTGTTCTGCGGCCTGGTGAGGCAAGGCTGATGGGCGCCGTCGTTGCCCTGGACTCGCTGTTCAATGGCGGCCGAGTCTGGAAGGGCCGGCCTGTTGCACCGCCGGCCAGCGTGCACCCCACCGGGCTGGCGGCGCTGGACGCGGTGCTGCCCAGCGGCGGCTGGCCGGAGGCGGCCCTGAGCGAAATCCTGATGGCCAAGGAAGGGGTCGGCGAATTGCAATTGGTGCTGCCGACCCTGGCGCGTTTATCAACGGCAGGGGAGCGCATCGTGCTGGTCGCGCCGCCTTACACGCCGTACCCGCACGCCTGGCAGAACGCCGGGGTGGATTTGCGCCAGCTTTCGGTGATCCAGGCCGAGGAGCGCGATACCTTGTGGGCCGTCGAACAATGCCTGCGTTCCGGCAGTTGCGGCGCCGTGCTGTGCTGGCCGCGCAAGGCCGATGACCGCGCCTTGCGCCGTTTGCAGGTGGCGGCCGAAACCGGCCAGACCCTGGCGTTTGCCTGGCGCTCTTTACACGAGGCAATCAATGCCTCGCCCGCTGCCTTGCGCCTGGCCGTTGAGGCAAAACCGGCGCAAGTGCGGGTGCTCAAATGCCGGGGCGGGCTGGCCCATCCGGCGCCGATTGCGCTGGCGGGGCACTGAGGTTGCCATGCGCTGGGTGTGTATTGTCTTCCCGCAATTGGCGCTGGACGGGGTGCAGCGTGTGCATCCCGAGCCCGACCAGCCGCTGGTGTTGCTGGCTGGTACGCCGCAGCGTCGCGTGTTGCAAACCGTCAATGCCGCCGCCCGCGCGTTGGGCCTGCGCCCCGGGCAATCGCTGACGGCTGCGCATGCGCTGGCCAAGACCTTCGCCAGCGCCGAATACGACCCCGCAGAAATCGAGCGCTGGCAGCAGTTTCTGGCGGCCTGGGCTTACCGTTTCAGTTCCCAGGTCAGTGTGTATTACCCGCGCGCCTTGCTGTTCGAGATCGAATCGAGCCTGGGCCTGTTCGGGCCGTGGCCGCAGTTCGAGGCGCGGTTGCGCAACGAGCTGACCGCGTTGGGGTTTCGCCACCGTATCGTCGCCGCGCCCAATCCGGCGGCGGCGCGGGTGCTGGCCAATATCTACGATGGCCTGGCCGTGGCCGATGATCACGCGCTGCACCAAGCCCTGGCGCCATTGCCTGTCGACCGTTCAGGCCTCGACCCGCAGGCCGCCACCGCCTTGTCACGCATGGGCCTGCGCACGCTGGCTCAGGTGCAGGCGTTGCCCCGCCACACGCTGGCGCGGCGCTTTGATGCCGGCTTGCTCAAGCACCTGGATGCGCTGAGCGGGCAGCGGCCGCTGCCCCTGGCGTTCTATCAGCCACCGGACCAGTTCGATGCACGTATCGAGCTGAATTTCGATGTGCAATCCCACCAGGCCTTACTGTTTCCGTTGCGCCGCCTGACCGGAGACCTGTCGGCCTTCCTTTGCGGTCGCGACAGCGGCGTGCAGCGTTTCGACCTGCACCTGGAACACGCCCAGGCGCCTGACAGCGTGATCAAGGTCGGCCTGCTCAGCGCCGAGCGCGAACCGGCGATGCTGTTCGAACTGGCCCGCGGCCGTCTGGAGCAGGTGCAAGTCACCTCGCCGGTACGCGGCTTTCGCCTGGTCGCCCAAGACCTGCCGGTGTTCGTGCCGCAACGCCAGGACTTGTTCGACGACCGCCCGCAACAGACGTTGCCCTGGGAGCAGCTGCGCGAACGCTTGCGCGCACGCCTGGGCGATGAGGCTGTGCAAGGCCTGCGCTTTCATGCCGACCACCGCCCCGAATGCGCCTGGCAAGCCGCCGCCGATAGCCGCGCGTGCCCCACTTTGAACAAGGTGCAGCGCCCGGGCTGGTTGCTGCACGAGCCGACCTTGCTGGCCGAGCAGGGCGTACAGATTCTGATGGGCCCGGAACGCATCGAATCCGGTTGGTGGGATGGCGCCGATATTCGCCGCGACTATTACCTGATCCGGACCCGCGCCGGGCAGCAAGGCTGGGCCTATCGCACCGTCGGGCAAAGCGATGGGCTGTGGCTGCAAGGCTGGTTTGCATGAGCTACGCCGAGCTGCATTGCCTGTCCAATTTCAGTTTTCAGCGCGGCGCGTCGAGTGCGCTGGAGTTGTTCGAGCGCGCCAAGCGCCAAGGCTACAGCGCCTTGGCGATCACCGACGAATGCACCTTGTCGGGCATTGTGCGCGCCTGGCAAGCGGCGAAGGCGGTGGACATGCCGCTGATTATCGGCAGCGAGGTGCGCATCGAGAATGGCCCCAAACTGGTGTTGCTGGTTGAAGACCTCAGTGGCTACCAGCACTTGTGCCGACTGATCACCCTGGCCCGACGCCGCGCCGAGAAAGGCCGCTATCGCCTGCTGCAGGAAGACTTCGATCAGCCTCTGCCCGGCCTGCTGGCGCTGTGGGTTGCCGACGACAGCGACACCCAGGCCTCGATCCAGTGGCTGCGCCGTACCTTCGCCGATCGCCTGTGGCTGGCGGTGCACCTGCATTGCGGCCAGAACGATGCGCGCCACCTGGAACAGCGCCTGGCCCTGGCCGCCAGCCTGCACATCAAGGCGGTGGCCTGCGGCGATGTGCACATGCATGCGCGCGGTCGCCGCGCCCTGCAAGACACCATGACCGCTATCCGTCATCACGTCACGGTGGCCGACGCCGGCACACGCCTGCACCCCAATGGGGAGCGGCACCTGCGCAGCCTCGACGCCCTCGGCGCGCTGTACCCGCACGCCTTGCTGGATGAAACCCTGGCCATCGCACGGCGCTGCACGTTCGACCTCAGCCAGTTGCGCTACCACTACCCGCGCGAGTTGGTGCCCGCCGGCCAAAACGCAAAATCCTGGTTGCGCCAGCTCACCGAAGAAGGCATTGCCCAGCGCTGGCCGCAGGGTGTCGATGCCAAGACCTTGCAGCAGATCAACCATGAGTTGGCGCTGATCAGCGAGCTGGGTTACGAAAGTTATTTCCTCACCGTGCACGACATTGTGCGCTTTGCCCGCAGCCGTTCGATCCTGTGCCAGGGCCGGGGCTCGGCGGCCAACTCGGCGGTGTGTTTTGCCTTGGGCATCACCGAGATCAACCCGAGCCTGATGAACATGCTGTTCGAACGCTTCCTGTCCAAGGAGCGCAACGAGCCGCCGGATATCGACGTCGACTTCGAACACGAGCGCCGCGAAGAAGTGCTGCAGTACGTGTTCCAGCGCTATGGGCGCACCCGCGCGGCCTTGACGGCGGTGGTCAGCAGCTACCACGCGGCCGGCGCGGTGCGCGATGTGGCCAAGGCCCTCGGCTTACCGCCGGACCAGATCAACGCCCTGGCCGAATGCTGTGGGCGCTGGAGCGACGATGCGCCGCCCCTGGAGCGCTTGCGCGAAGGCGGCTTCGACCCGCAAAGCCCGATCCTGCGCCGGGTGCTCACGCTGACGCAGCAGTTGATCGGCTTTCCTCGGCACTTGTCCCAGCACCCTGGCGGCTTCGTGATTTCCGAATACCCGCTGGACACGCTGGTGCCGGTGGAAAACGCCGCCATGGCCGAGCGCACCATCATCCAGTGGGACAAGGACGACCTCGACGCCGTTGGCCTGCTCAAGGTGGATATTCTGGCCCTGGGCATGCTCAGCGCGATCCGTCGCTGCTTCGATTTACTGCGCCGGCATCGCAACCAGGACCTGGCGCTGGCGACGATTCCCAAGGAGGACGCCGCCACCTACGCGATGATCAGCAAGGCCGACACCATTGGCGTGTTCCAGATCGAGTCGCGCGCGCAAATGTCGATGCTGCCCAGGCTCAAGCCGCAAAAATTCTATGACTTGGTGATCGAGGTCGCCATCGTGCGGCCGGGCCCGATCCAGGGCGGCATGGTGCACCCATACCTGCGCAGGCGTAATAACGAAGAGCCGACGACGTATCCCTCACCGCAACTCAAGGCGGTGCTGGAGCGCACCTTGGGCGTGCCACTGTTTCAGGAACAAGTGATGCAGATCGCCATGGTCGCCGCCGACTATGGCCCCGGCGAGGCCGACCAGCTGCGCCGCTCGATGGCCGCCTGGAAACGCCATGGCGGGCTTGAGCCGCATCAGGCACGCCTGCGCGCCGGCATGCTCAAGAACGGCTACAGCGAGGCATTTGCCGCGCAAATCTTCGAACAGATCAAAGGCTTTGGCAGCTATGGTTTTCCCGAGTCCCACGCGGCCAGTTTTGCCTTGCTGACCTACGCCAGTTGTTGGCTCAAATGCCATGAGCCGGCGGCCTTTGCCTGTGCACTGATCAACAGCTGGCCCATGGGCTTCTACAGCCCGGACCAGATCCTGCAGGATGCGCGGCGTCATCGCTTGCAGATCCGCCCGGTCGATGTGCTGGCCAGTGACTGGGATTGCAGCCTGGAACCCATCGACGGCCAGCAACCGGCGATCCGCATGGGCTTGCGCATGATCTCGGGGTTTCGCGAGGAAGACGCGCGGCGCATCGAAGCGGCCCGCCAGCGCGGTACGTTCAGCGACATTGCCGACCTGGACGAACGCGCCGGGCTGGATGCGCGCGCCCAGGCATTGCTGGCGGACTCGGGCGCCTTGCGCGCGTTGGCCGGCAACCGGCACAAGGCGCGCTGGGAAGTGGCCGGAGTGCATAAACAGCTGGGGCTGTTCGCTGGCCTGCCCAGCCCCGACGAAGCGGCGGTGGCGCTGCCGGCACCAACGGTTGGCGAAGACCTGCAGGCCGACTACGCCACGGTCGGCACCACCCTTGGCCCGCATCCCTTGGCGTTGCTGCGTGATGAACTGCGTAAACGCCGCTGTCGCAGTTCCCTCGAGCTGATGGCGGTTGCGCATGGGCGCAACGTCAGCGTCGCGGGGCTGGTCACCGGCCGGCAACGCCCGGGCACCGCCAGCGGGGTTACCTTCGTCACCCTGGAGGATGAATTCGGCAACCTCAATGTGGTGGTCTGGCGTGACTTGGCCGAGCGTCAGCGTCAGGCGCTGGTCGGTTCGCGCCTGTTGAAAGTCGACGGGCGCTGGGAGGCGGTCGGCGAGATACGGCACTTGATTGCCGGGCGCCTGACCGACCTGACGCCGCTGCTGGATGGGATTAATGTGCGCAGCCGGGATTTTCATTGACGGGAGTTGCTCAGGCCTTCTCGGATAAGCTATATGCAATGAAACGAATTATTGCAGTCAGGCTCCAAGTTTTTATCAGCGCAACTGCATCACTCATCCATTCTTCTCTTCGCCAAGAGCCCATAGATGTTTTTTTTATCCAACACCCATGGCTGCGAAGGCTGGGGCGGTGAAATGGCCCAGCGGATCCGCGCCTTTGACTGGTCGACCACTGACCTCGGCCCGATCCACGCCTGGCCGAAGAGTCTGGTCAGCGCCGTGCAGATGCTACTGGCATCCCCGATGCCGATGGTGATGCTGTGGGGGCGGCCGGGGTACATGATCTACAACGACAGCTACTCGGTATTTGCCGGCGGCCGGCATCCGTATCTGTTGGGCACGCCCGTGGAGCTGGGCTGGCCGGAAGTGGCCGAGTTCAACCGGCATGTGGTGGACACCTGTTTGGCGGGCGGCACGTTATCGTTCAACAACAAGGAACTGGTGCTGCTGCGCAATGGCAAGCCGGAAGATGTCTGGATGGATCTTTACTACAGCCCCGTCGCCGGCGACGACCAACAACCGGCGGGTGTGCTCGCGATTGTGGTGGAGACCACCGCCCACGTGAACTCCGAACGCTTGCGCCAGGAATTGACGCATAACCTGGAGCAACGCGTGGCGGCCGAAGTGCAGGCGCGCTCCTCGGCCGAAGCGCAATTGCGTCAGTCGCAAAAACTCGAAGCCATCGGCGGCCTGACCGGTGGCGTGGCCCACGACTTCAATAACCTGCTGCAAGTGATCGCCGGCAACCTGCACCTGCTGGCCCGGCACGAACCCGAGAATGCCCAGGTACAGCGCCGTGTCACGGCCGCCATCGCAGCGGTGGAGCGCGGCGCCAAACTGTCGTCGCAACTGCTGGCCTTTGCTCGACGCCAACCGTTGTCGCCGGCTGTTTACAACCCCCAGCGCATCTACGCAGGTTTGGGTGAATTACTGCAGCGGGCGTTGGGCGAAACCATCCATATCGATGTGCAATTGCCGCAGGATTCCTGGTGCATCAATGTCGACCGCAACCAGTTGGAAAACGCCTTGCTCAACCTGGCGATCAATGCCCGCGATGCAATGCAAGGCGAGGGCGTGATCCGCATCACCGGCGATAACATCATCCTCAACCCCGACGACTGCGTGGGCAAGAGCGTCCTGCCTGGCGAATATGTGCGCCTGGCCGTCACGGATATTGGCGTGGGCATGTCGCCGGCGGTCCTGGCGCGGGTATTCGAACCGTTCTTTACCACCAAGCGTGAAGGCCATGGCACCGGCCTTGGCCTGAGCATGGTGTTTGGTTTCGTGCGGCAAAGCGGCGGCCATGTCGAGGTGTGGAGCGAGGAGGGCAAGGGCACGGTGGTGCAGATGTACTTTCCGCGCAGCCTCGGCGCCGAGGACCCGGACAGCCACCCCGTTGAGGCTGTGCCGCACGCGGGTGGCCAGGAAACCATTCTGGTGGTCGAGGACAACGTTGATGTACGGGTGACGGTGGTGGAATTGCTCGAGCAGTCGGGCTACACCGTGCTCACCGCCGAAGACGGCGACCGCGCGATGCAAGCGCTGCAGGGCGGCGTGCAGCCGGACCTGATTTTTACCGACGTGGTGATGCCCGGTCGGGTCAAAAGTACGGACCTGGCCGACTGGGCTCGCGCCCAGGTACCGCCGGTGGCGGTGCTGTTTACCTCCGGACACACGCGCGACATTCTTTCCAGCAATCACCTGCTGAGCCCCGACATTCATCTGCTGAGCAAGCCCTACAGCCCCGAATCCCTGACACAACGGGTGCGCAGCGTGCTCACTGTCCGATAAGGTCTTTCATGACTTCACAGCGCAACATCCCTCCTGTCACCGGCCAGCACCTTGGCTTTGTGCAAGTGCGCGGCGCTCGCGAACATAACTTGCGTAACGTCGATGTCGACATTCCGCGGGACGCCCTGGTGGTGTTCACTGGCGTCTCGGGCTCCGGCAAATCATCCCTGGCGTTTTCCACGGTGTACGCCGAAGCCCAGCGTCGTTATTTCGAATCGGTAGCACCTTACGCACGGCGCCTGATCGATCAGGTCGGCGTGCCGGATGTGGATTCCATCGAGGGTCTGCCGCCGGCCGTGGCCCTGCAGCAGCAGCGCGGCACGCCGAGTGCGCGCTCTTCGGTGGGCAGCGTCACGACCTTGTCGAGCCTGATCCGCATGTTGTACTCGCGTGCCGGCAGTTATCCGCCGGGCCAGGCCATGCTGTACGCCGAGGACTTTTCGCCGAACCTGCCCCAGGGCGCGTGCCCGCAGTGCCATGGCCTGGGCCGGGTGTATGAGGTGACCGAGGCGCTGATGGTGCCCGATCCGTCGTTGACCATCCGCCAGCGTGCGGTGGCGTCGTGGCCGTTGGCGTGGCAAGGGCAGAACCTGCGCGACATCCTTGTGACGCTCGGCTATGACGTGGACATTCCCTGGCGCGACCTGCCGAAAAAACAGCGCGACTGGATCCTGTTCACCGAAGAAACCCCGACCGTGCCGGTGTACGCAGGCTTCACGCCCGAACAGACCCGCGCGGCCTTGAAGCGCAAGCTCGAACCCAGTTACCAGGGCACCTTCAGCGGCGCGCGGCGCTATATCCTGCACACCTTCACCCACACCCAGAGTGCGCTGATGAAAAAGCGCGTCTCGCAGTTCATGCAGGGCAGCGCCTGCCCGTTGTGCGAGGGTAAACGCCTGACCCGGGCGGCGCTGTCGGTGAAATTCGCCGGGGTGGATATCGGTGAGTTGTCGCAACTCTCGCTGTCGCAGTTGGCGGAGTTGCTGCGGCCGGTCGCGGCGGGGCAGGACAAGATGAAACTGTCGGTGGAAAAACGCCTGGCCGCCCAGCGCATCGCCGAAGATTTGCTTGAGCGCGTGAGCACCCTGATCGAGCTGGGCCTGGGTTACCTGTCCCTGGAGCGCAGTACGCCGACGTTGTCATCCGGCGAGCTGCAGCGCCTGCGCCTGGCCACGCAATTGGGCTCGCAGTTGTTCGGGGTGATCTATGTGCTGGATGAACCGTCGGCGGGTCTGCACCCGGCGGATGGCGAAGCGTTGTTCACCGCGCTGGAGCGCTTGAAAGCCGCAGGCAATTCGCTGTTTGTGGTTGAGCACGACCTGGAAACCATGCGCCGCGCCGACTGGCTGATCGACGTGGGGCCGGCTGCCGGCGAGCATGGCGGGCAAGTACTGTACAGCGGCCCGCCCGCGGGCCTGGCGGATATCGAGGCGTCGCAGACGCGGGAATATCTGTTCGCCGAGCGGCGCCCGCCGAGCCAGTCGCGCCGTGAGCCCACCGGTTGGTTGAAGCTCGAAGGCGTGACGCGCAACAACCTCAATGACCTGAGCGTGGACTTCCCACTGGGGTGCTTTACGGCGGTGACGGGTATTTCGGGCTCGGGCAAATCCAGCCTGGTCAGCCAGGCGCTGCTGGAACTGGTGGGCGCGGGGTTGGGCCGTGTGGTGGAAGCCGACGAAGAACCCAGCCTGGAAGACGACACCCCGCAAACCAGCGGCGGGCGTATCAGTGCGGGTCTGGAGTCGATCCGGCGCCTGGTACAGGTAGACCAGAAACCCATCGGCCGAACGCCGCGCTCCAACCTTGCGACCTACACCGGGCTGTTCGACAACGTGCGCAAACTGTTCGCCGCCACACCGGCGGCGAAGAAGCGCCACTATGACGCCGGGCAGTTCTCCTTCAACGTCGCCAAGGGCCGCTGCCCCAATTGCGAGGGAGAGGGATTTGTGAGTGTCGAGTTGCTGTTCATGCCGAGCGTGTATGCGCCGTGCCCGACTTGTCACGGTGCGCGTTACAACCCTGAGACCCTGGCGATCAAATGGCAGGGGTTGAGCATTGCTCAAGTGCTGGGGCTGACGGTGGAGCAGGCGGTGGAGGTGTTTGCCGAGCAGCCTGGGGTGCTGCGCTCGTTGCAGGTGTTGCGCGATATTGGCCTGGGGTATTTGCGGTTGGGCCAGCCGGCCACCGAGCTGTCCGGCGGTGAGGCGCAGCGCATCAAGCTGGCGACCGAGCTGCAACGCAATGCACGAGGCGCCACGCTGTATGTCTTGGACGAACCCACCACCGGGTTACACCCACGTGATGTGGACCGCTTGCTCAGCCAGCTGAATCATCTGGTCGAGGCGGGGCACACGGTGGTGGTGGTAGAGCACGAGATGCGCGTCGTGGCGCAGAGTGACTGGGTGATCGATATCGGGCCGGGGGCCGGCACGCAGGGCGGGAAGGTGGTAGCCAGTGGCACGCCGCAGAAGGTGGCCAAAAGCAAGGTCAGCCGCACTGCGCCGTTTCTGGTACGAGAACTGACTTAACTGCCCATCAGGTCGAAATGCGCAAGCGGGCCAGCCCGCTTGCGCATTTTTTTATCAGGATTTAGCCAGCTGTTCCTTCGCCAGCTTCACCACATTCTCTGTGGTAAACCCAAACTTTTCCTGCAACTTGGCCAACGGCGCCGAGGCGCCAAAGGTGCTCATCACCACTTTCGCGCCGGTCTGCCCGACGTAACGGTCCCACCCCAGCGGGCCGGCTTGTTCCACGACGACCCGGGCTTTCACCGCCGGTGGCAACACGCTGTCGCGGTACGCCTGGTCCTGTTCTTCAAACAGTTCCCAGCTGGGCATCGACACCACTTGCGCGGCAATGCCTTCGCTTTTCAACTGCTCATAAGCCGCAACCGCCAGGCTGACTTCACTGCCCGTCGCCAACAGCAGGACTTCAGGGTTGTCCGCGCCCGCCAGGACATAAGCGCCCTTGGCCGCACCGGACGCCGGTGCGTATTTCGTACGATCCAGGGTCGGCAGCGCTTGACGCGACAGCACCACGCAACTTGGCCGATGGGTCTGCGCCAGCGCGACCTTCCACAGTTCCAGGGTTTCATTGGCGTCGCCGGGTCGCAGGGTCAGCAGCCCTGGCGTTGCGCGCAATTGTGTCAGGTGCTCGATGGGCTGGTGCGTCGGCCCATCTTCGCCAACGCCAATGGAGTCGTGGGTAAACACAAACACCACCGGCAATTCCATGATCGCCGCCAGGCGGATCGGCGGTTTCATGTAGTCGCTGAACACCAGGAAGGTCGAGGTGTAGGGGCGCAGGTACGACAGCGCCATGCCATTGGCAATCGCGCCCATGGCGTGCTCGCGGATGCCGAAGTGCAGGTTGCGCCCGCTGTAATCATCGGCACTGAAACGCCCGGCGCCATCAAAGGTCAGGTTGGTCTTGGTCGAGGGCGACAAGTCTGCAGAGCCGCCAAGCAGCCACGGAATCTGTTGGGCAAAGGCATTCAATACCTCGCCACCGGCTGCACGGCTGGCGACGCCTTTGGCGTCGGTGTCGAAGCTGGGCAGTTCATCCTGCCAGTGCTCGGGCATTTCGCCCGCGCGCATGCGGCGCAGTTCATCCGCCAGTTCCGGTTCGTACTGTTCCAGCTGCGACAAGTGGCGGGTCCATTCTTCATACTGCGGCTGGCTGCGCTCAAGCAGCGCATCGCGCAGCACGGTGCGGACCTCGTCGGGCACCAGGAAGCTGGAATCCTCGGGCCAGCCGTAGGCCGCCTTGGTCAGCCGGATCTCATCGGCACCCAGCGGTTCGCCATGGGCGGCGGCGGTGTTGTGTTTGTGTGGCGAGCCGTAGCCGATCACGCTGTCGACCACAATGAGGGTCGGTGCGCCGGTGTTGGCCTTGAACGTTTCCAGGGCGCTGCTCAAGGCTTGCAAGTCGTTGGCATCGGTGACGTGCAGAGTGTGCCAGCCGTAGGCCTGGAAGCGCTTGATCACATCCTCACTGAACGCCAGTTCGGTATGGCCCTCGATGCTGATGGTGTTGTTGTCGTAGATCCAGCACAGGTTGTCCAGCTTCAGGTGCCCGGCAATCGAGGCCGCTTCGCTGCTGATGCCTTCCATCATGTCGCCGTCGCCGCACAGGGTGTAGACGCTGTAATCGAACAGCACGGTGCCATCGCGGTTGAAACGCTGGCCCAGCCAACGCTCGGCCATGGCCATGCCGACACTGTTGGCGCAACCCTGGCCAAGGGGGCCGGTGGTGGTTTCAACGCCGGTGGTCATGCGGTACTCGGGATGGCCCGGGGTCTTGGAACTCATCTGCCGGAACTGCTTGATATCGTCCAGGCTGATTGCCGGCTGGCCGGAGCGCTTGCCTTGAGCATCGATCTCCACCACACCGGCCAGGTGCAGCAGCGAATACAGCAGCATCGACGCGTGCCCCACTGACAACACAAAACGGTCGCGGTTAGGCCAGTCGGGATGCTGCGGGTGATACCGCAGGAAGCGGCTCCACAGCGTGTAGCCCACTGGCGCCAGGCCCATCGGCGTGCCGGGGTGGCCGGAGTTGGCCTTCTGCACGGCATCCATGGCCAGGGTGCGAATCGTGTTGATGCATTGGGTGTCGACAGCAGTGGCAGCGTGATTCATGAAACCGTTCTCCCTCGGGTGGCGATCTACAGTGGAGGGCAGGGCGTGGCAAAGGTTTGATCGCATCGCCCGCATTACGACGAACGGGGATGTAATGACCCGGGACATGACAAGACCCCCCGCAATGGGCTAGCTTCAAACGCGTAGGCCATTGATCAACTTGCGGAGGTACTCCATGCCAGTGAAACACGACCTGTATCAGGATCTGGGTTTGACCAAGGAAGTCGTTCACGAACGCAGGAGGGGCGATGACCGTTTGAACACGCTGCTCGAGCAATACGACGCCGCCGACAAGGAGGTGCTGGCTTTCGAGTCTTCAGGCGGGGCTGACGAAGAACTGGAAAAACTGAAGAAGAAGCGCCTTTTGGTCAAAGACAAGATTGTGCAGCAGTTGGTGTAGTTGCAGTCCGCGCTCCTACAGGGCGCGGACATATTTGTTCAGAATTGTCTGAGGGACAGAGCGCTTTTCACTGTCTATCATGCGCACCGCCCACCCGGCTCTGGGGACTGTTGCGGCGCAAGGATTGCGCTGGTGAGCCGGGTGGGCACTTTCATTTCATGCCTGCAGCGCCTGGATGCATTCATCCATCGAGCGCTGTTGCGTCTCGCTGTACAGCTTCAGCTCATCAATCGTTCGGCAGCCCAGTGCTTTCTCGAATTCGGCCTGGTTCGAATTCGCCGCATAGTGACTCTGCGCCGCATCCCCAAGATTGGACTGAAAGATCCCCGCCGCACTCACCGGCAGAAAATCCTCATACACCAGCGGTTCCACGTCCACATGGCCCGCAGCAATCCGCGCCTGGAGTGT
Source organism: Pseudomonas sp. MF08831 (assembly GCF_059862645.1). Taxonomy (NCBI): domain Bacteria; kingdom Pseudomonadati; phylum Pseudomonadota; class Gammaproteobacteria; order Pseudomonadales; family Pseudomonadaceae; genus Pseudomonas; species Pseudomonas sp. MF08831. The sequence continues at coordinate 28,978 of NZ_JCBCUX010000017.1, forward strand.
GTCCGGTTGATTGGCTTGGCCGCGCGCCGCCAGGCCTTGCTCGGTCACGAAATAGCGAAAGTACGCCAGCCCTTGCTCGCGCATCTGGGTGTGGTTATCGGGGAATGCCTTGAAGTGCTGCGCCATCAACTGCACATAACGCGCGGCGTTGGCCTCGTTCGGAAAGGCGCCCAGTTCGTCACGCGCAGCGTTCAGCAGCTGGTCGTACAGGGCGCGGCCTTTGGGCGTCAGCGCGACGCCGCGTTGTTCGATTTCGCCGAAGCGCGCGCTGTGGCTGCCCTTCGCGTCGGTGAAGGCGATCGGCTCGTCCAGCGCCTTGAAGCTGGTCTGGCGTAGCAGGATCGGGCAGTGGCGACGCGGCGGCCCTTCGATCACGGCCTTGGGGGTGATGCCTTTGCCGGGCATGGCGGCCTGCACCTGGTCGATGTCGAGGGTGCGCGGGGTCAGGTGATTAATGTGCGGGCCCTTGAACGCGACCACGTCGGCGATCAGGCGATGCTGGTCGCTCAGTTGCTGGTATTGCGCGCCGGTGACGGTGGCGGTGTGGTGCCAGCGAAAGGTTTCCAGGGCTTGGCGAATAAATGCCTCGGCGTCGTCGGCGTTGAGGCCGCCGTCGCGTTCCGCTTGCTCGATCAACGCCAAGGCGCCAGGGGTGAAGATGTTGCGTTGGGCCAGGGCGTTTTCGGCAAAGGCGCGCAGCTCAGGGTTTTCAATCAGTTCCAAGCGCAGCAGTGAGGTAAATACACGGAACGGGCTGGCTTGCAGTGAGCGTTCATGCACGGCGCGAAAGGCAGTGGAATGCACCGGCACGCCAGCGGGCGTCAGGTCGTAGTAGCCCACCGGTTGCATGCCCATCACGGCAAAGAGGCGGCGGATGGTTGCCAGTTCCATGGCTGTGCCCAGGCGAATGGCGCCGTGGCGTTCCATGTCCAGACGCTCGATTTCACCCGTGAGCTGCAACTGCCGGGAAAGCCCGGAATCACTGGCCAACACCCGGGTATTGGTCTCGGCCACCAGCGCCATTAGCGCCCCGTACAGCGGAACTTCATCTCGGTACATGCCGGACATGGCTTTGGAAAAGCCTTTACGGATGTCGTCGGGGCTGACATGTGCGGTGGTTGGCATAGAAAAATTCCTGATGGCTAGGGGCGTGAACTTGGCCTATCGCTGGATTTTGTTGAGCTTGAGCCAGTGTTGCAAACGAAGAATCCTCTGGACTTCATTCTGCAAATGAATGAGATGACGTGAATATGACAAAAAACGCTGGCGGCGAAATTTCATTTTCACCGGCACTTTTCTAACAAATTCTTCACGAGGTGCGCCCCGGTCCTCATGAAACAATCGTCACGTTTGTAGGGATGAAAACGCCGTTTTGCACACAACGCACATAAAAAAATGTTTAGGGGCTGTCACACATGAAAATTTCTACACTGGCGTTATCCATCACCGCTGCATTGCTCGCGCAACACGCCTGCGCTGATGACTTCGGGCTCGGTTCTCTGGGCACGGGCACAGGTCACAGTGGCTTTCTTGAAGACAGCCACGCCGCCATCAGTTCGCGGACCATGTACTACAGCGCAGACAACCGCTCGGGGACCAGCAACGATCTGCGCGAAGCTGCGACATTGCTGCGCTTTGACTACAAATCTGGCTACACCCAAGGCACCCTTGGTGTCGGTTTCGACGTCATGGCGTTCGGCGCCTTGCGTCTTGATGGTGGCGATGGCCACGCCGCAGGCCCAGGGCTGGCGGGGAACGGCAACAGCTTCTTCCCGACCAAGAACAACGGCACCGAACCGGCCGACAGTTTCGGTCGCGCCGCCGGCAACGTGAAATTCCGTATTTCCCAGACCGAGTTGCACGTCGGCGGTGGTTTGGCCCCGGTGCTTCCTATTCTGGTCTCCAACGACAGCCGTGTTGCGCCACAGACCTTTGACGGCGGCATCCTCACCTCCAGCGACATTCCGAACGTGACCTTCACCGGCGGTGAGCTGAACAAGACCGAAGGCCGTGCGTCCAGTAACTCCACGGGCCTGAGTGTGGCTGGCGGTACGCGCGACAGCGACAGCTTCAAGTTCGGTGGTGTGGACTACAAACCGTTCGGCTCGTCCGACAACGCCATCGCGAAAAACCTGACGCTGCAGTACTACTACGCCAACCTGCAAGACTTCTACAAACAGAACTATTTCGGCCTGGTCCACGTGTTGCCGTTGGGCAATGACCAATCGTTCAAGACTGACCTGCGCTACTTCGACAGCACCAGCGACGGCAAGAATGGCGAAAGCGGCTACGCGTTCAACAACAATGGTGGCTACGCCAAGCATGCTGGCGAGGTGGACAACAAAACCTACAGCGCCGCGTTCACCTACCAACTGGGCGGCAGCAGCCTGATGCTCGGCCACATCGGCGTGAGCGACGACGGCGGCTTCGTCTGGGTCAACCAGGGCAGCCTCGCCGACCCACAGCAACAAGGCGCGGGCGGCAGCGACTTCTACCTGTTCACCGACGCCGTGGTTGGCCAGTTCTCCCGTGCGGGCGAGCAAGTTAACTTTGGTCAGTATTCGTATGACTTCAAGGCCTACGTACCCGGCCTGAAAGCTTCGGTGGCTTACCTGGACGGTACGGACATCAAGTCCAAAGTCGCCGGCGGCCCTGACCAGAAAGAAAATGAAACCGACTTCCGCCTGGATTACGTCGTGCAGGCAGGCCCGCTCAAAGGCTTCGGCACCACCTTCCGGACCGGTACTTATCACGGTCACAACACCGGCACCGCGGATCAGGATCAAACCCGCCTGATCTTCAACTACACCTACGCGATCTTCTAAGCACGCTCGCACGTTTACCGCGTTGAAAAAACCGAGGCCGCCTGATCAGCGGCCTCTTTTTTTTGCCGGGGTGGATGAGACTTCATGTGCATCCGAGCGGGGATGGGTTCTACACTGCCCGTCACTGTGTCAGTGATGGAGGACCCAATGACGGCCACACCCGTAACCAACATCCTTGAAACGATTGAAGGCCAACGCCTGGCGACGCCAGAGGCCGAGCATTGGCGCGAGTGGGGCCCGTACTTGAGTGAACGCCAATGGGGCACGGTGCGCGAAGACTACAGCGCAGACGGCGATGCCTGGGCCTACTTCCCGCATGACCACGCGCGCAGCCGCGCCTATCGCTGGGGCGAAGATGGCCTGGCCGGTTTCAGCGACAAGGCGCAACGCTGGTGCCTGGGCCTGGCTCTGTGGAACGAGCGCGACACGATCCTCAAGGAGCGGTTGTTCGGCTTGAATAACGCCGAGGGCAACCACGGTGAAGACGTCAAGGAGCTGTACTTTTTCGTCGACGGCGTACCCAGTCATGCCTACATGCGCATGCTCTACAAATACCCGCATGCGGCCTTTCCCTACGCCGACCTGACCACCGAGAACGCGCGCCGTGGGCTTGCGGATGCCGAGTACGAAATCCTCGACACGGGCGTGTTCGAAGACAACCGCTACTGCGATGTCAGCGTCGAATACGCCAAGCATCAGCCCGACGATATTTTCATGCGCGTCACCGTGCATAACCGCTCGGACCAGCCGACGCGCCTGCAGGTGTTGCCCCAGGTGTGGGCGCGCAATGACTGGAGCTGGACCCTGGATGCGCCCAAGCCGCAGTTGCGCCTGGACGGCGAACAGGTGCTGGCCCGTCATCATGAACTTTCCGATCGCCACCTCAGCGCCTGGGGCCAGGACGGGGTGGAGTGGTTGTTCTGTGAAAACGAGAGCAACTATCAGCGCCTGGACGGGCAACCGGCACCCGGGCCGTTCAAGGATGGCATCAACGATTACGTGGTCGATGGCGTGCAGTCGGCGATTCGCCGCGATGCGGGCACCAAGGTCGCCGCGCGTTTCATCCTCGAACTGGCGGGCCTTGAAAGTAAAAGCCTGTACCTGCGGTTTGCGCCCACCGATGCGCCGCAGATCAACGCGCGCAAGCTGTTCGAACAGCGCCGCGAGGAGGCCGATCAGTTCTACGCGGCCTTGCAACACGGCATCAGCGAGGAGGATGCGCGCAATGTGCAGCGCCAGGCCCTGGCGGGTTTGCTGTGGTCCAAACAGCTCTACTATTTCGACGTGAACCAGTGGCTCGACGGCGACCCTGCCCAGCCGGCGCCGCCGCCCGAGCGCCTGCACATCCGTAATACCCATTGGCGGCACCTGTCCAACTTCGACATCCTCTCCATGCCCGACACCTGGGAATACCCGTGGTACGCCTCCTGGGACCAGGGCTTCCAGGCGGTGGCGATTGCGCTGATTGATCCCGGGTACGCCAAGCAGCAATTGTTGCTGTTGGTGAAGGACCGCTTCATGCACCCCAACGGCCAACTGCCGGCGTATGAATGGCGTTTTGACGATGCCAACCCGCCGGTGCATGCCTGGGCCAGTTGGCGGGTGTATCAGCAGGACAAGGCGTTGACGGGTGTCGGCGACATGGATTTTCTGGAGCGGATTTTCCACAAGCTGCTGCTGAATTTTTCCTGGTGGGTCAATCGCAAGGACGCCGAGGGCCGCAACCTGTTCCAGGGCGGGTTCCTGGGCCTGGACAACATTGCCTTGTTCGACCGCTCGGCGACCTTGCCGCCGGGTTACCAACTGGATCAGGCCGACGGCACGGCGTGGGTCGCGGCCTACGCGCTGGACCTGATGCGGATCGGGCTGGAGCTGGCAAAGCGCAATGTCGTGTACGTCGATATTGCGGTGAAGTTTTTCGAGCACTTCCTGTACATCGCCGGCGCCATCAACCGCGTCGACGACAGCGCCGAAGGGCTGTGGGATGAGCAGGACCTGTTCTTCTACGATGTGCTGCACCGCCCCGACGGCCAGAACGAGCCGGTGCGCTTGCGTTCCATCGTCGGCCTGATGCCATTGTTTGCCGTGCTGGTGCTGGAGCAGCGCGAACATGAAGGCCTGGAAGGCTTGCGTGAGCGGCTGCTGGGGTTCATGCATCACCGGCCGGACTTGGCCAAGTTGGTGTCGCGCTGGAACGAGCCGGGGCAGGGCAATCGCCTGTTGCTGGCGCTGTTGCGTGGCGAACGGACCAAGGATTTGTTGCGCCGCATGCTGGATGACCAGGAGTTTCTATCAGGCTTTGGTGTGCGGTCCTTGTCCAAGGCGTTTGCCCAAGAGCCACTGGCGCTGAAGATGAATGGCGACACCTTGTGCGCGCGTTACCAGCCGGGCGAGTCGGACTCACGGTTGTACGGCGGCAATTCGAACTGGCGCGGGCCCTTGTGGATGCCGGTGAACTACATGCTGATCGAATCGTTGCGCGAGTTTCATCGCTACTACGCGGATAACTTCTCGGTGGAGTACCCGACGGGGAGTGGATATCTGGCGTCCCTTGAAGAAGTTGCAGACGGCCTCAGTCAGCGTCTGACGCGATTGTTCCTGAGGGATGAGGACGGGCTGCGTCCGTCGATGGCGGGGTATGCGCAGTTGGAAGCGGACCCGGCCAGTCGCGACCTGGTGCTGTTCCATGAGTATTTTCACGGGGAGACCGGACGCGGTCTGGGCGCCTCGCATCAAACTGGCTGGAGTGCGTTGGTGGCGCTGCTGTTGCAGCCTCGTTAGGGCACGCTCCATGGCTGGGGGCACGGGGCGTCTCGGGCCACGATTGGAGGCTCAGGCCGCCGCGGCTGGGCTTTTGATCCAACCACTCCAACCGGGTACAGCCGACAGACGGCGATGCTCTGTCTTTCTGTGGGAGCTGGCTTGCCTGCGATGCAGGCAACTCGGGACATCAGGTACACCGAATTGATGCCATCGCAGGCAAGCCAGCTCCCACCTTTGATTGAGTTCAGCCTCCAGAATCAGGTCGGCTGCCAGGCCGCCTTGGCTGTGCTTTTGATCTAAACACTCCAACCGGTTTCAGCCGCCAGACGGCTGTGCTCTGTTTTCTGTGGGAGCTGGCTTGCCTGCGATGCAGGCAACTCGGTCTATCAGGCCCACCGGGTTGATGCCATCGCAGGCAAGCCAGCTCCCACCTTTGATTGAGTTCAGCTTCCAGGATCAGGTCGGCTGCCAGGCCGCCTTGGCTGTGCTTTTGATCTAACCACTCCAACAGGGTACAGCCGCCAGACGGCTGTGCACTGTTTTTCTGTGGGAGCTGGCTTGCCTGCGATGTAGACAACTCGGTCCATCAGGTACACCGAGTTGATGCCATCGCAGGCAAGCCAGCTCCCACCTTTGATTGAGTTCAGCTCTCGGGATCAGGCCGGCTGCCAGGCCGCCTTGGCTGTGCTTTTGATCCAACCACTCCAACTGGGTACAGCCGCCAAACGGCTGTGCTCTGTTTTTCTGTGGGAGCTGGCTTGCCTGCGATGCAGGCAACTCGATACATCAGGTACGCCGAGTTGATGCCATCGCAGGCAAGCCAGCTCCCACATTTGATTGAGTTCAGCTTCCAAGATCAGGTCGGCTGTCAGGCCGCCTCGGCTTTGCTTTTGATCCAACCACTCAGGTCGGCTACCAGGCCGCCGTGCTCTGCTTTTGATCTTGATCTGCTTTTGACTTTGATCTTAGGCGCCCCGTTAAACCACGCTGGCCGAACGCAGGTTTGAATCCGTGGGTAACCCGGCAGGACGCCGGGTTAGCCGTGTTGGGCCATGGATGGCCCGTCACGGCGGCCCACGGATTCAAGCCGGAGTGAGGGCACACCGAGCCCAGGCGAGGTGCCGAGTGGTGGGGCAAGAGCCCTTTGGTTACTTTGGGGCTTTTCCAAAGTGACCCGCCGTCAGGGCGGAACCCATACCAGCCCTAACCCAAATACCGGACATGTACCAAGAACTCCAGACACCTCGCCCAACACATTCCCCCAAAACGCAAAACGGCGCCCGAAGGCGCCGTTCTGTTTACTGCATAGACCTAAGCGATCAAACGCCCAGTACCGCGTGCTGCACCAGGGTGAGCAACGGTTGTGGGTACACACCCAGGAAGAAGGCGAGCAGGGCGATCGCCAGCAGCATCACGCCACCGGCTTTCTGTTCCCAGTGCAGCTCAGCGTCCACACGGCGCAGGTTTGGCTCGATCAAGTACAGGGTGACCATCACGCGCAGGTAGTAGAACACGCCGATGGCGCTGCCCAGTACCAGGGACGCAACCAACCACCATTCGTGCGCTTCAACACCCGTAGCAACGATGTAGAACTTACCGATAAAGCCTGCGGTCAGCGGAATACCGGCCAGCGACAGCATCATCACCGTGAGCACGGCGGTCAGGTACGGACGGCGCCAGAACAGGCCGCGGTATTCGTACAGGGCGTCGGCGTCACGGCCTTTGAACGGCGAGGACATCAGCGTGATCACGCCGAACGCGCCGAGGCTGGTGATCACGTAGGTGACCAGGTACACACCCATGGCTTCCACGGCCAGGCCTTTGCTCGCCACCAGGGCGATCAGCAGGTAGCCGAAGTGGGCGATGGACGAATAACCGAGCAGACGCTTGAGGTTGTTCTGCGTCAATGCCAGCAGGTTACCGAACAGGATCGACGCAATGGCGATCACGGTCAGCACGTTGCTCAGCACGCCGGTGTTGGCAGCAGGCGAGATCTGGAACAGACGCACCATCACCGCAAACACCGCAACCTTGGAGGCCGTGGCCAGGAACGCAGCCACCGGCGCCGGGGCGCCTTCGTACACGTCCGGGGTCCACAGGTGGAAAGGCACCAAGGACAGCTTGAACGCCAGGCCGATCAGCATCATCGCCAGGCCCAGTTGGGCAATCGGCGCAGGCATGCTGGTGGTGGCCAGGGCGTGACCGATACCGGTGAAGCTCAGGCTGCCGGCTTCTGCATAAAGCAGGGCCATACCGAACAACAGGAACGCGGAACCGGCGGCCGACAGCACCATGTACTTGATGCCGGCTTCCAGGGAACGCTTGTTGAAGAAGGCGTAGGCCACCAGGCCGTAAGTCGGGATCGACAGCAGTTCCAGGCCGATGAACAAGCCGGCCAGGTGCTGCGCGCTGACCAGCACGATACCGCCGGCCGCAGCCAGCAGGATCAGCAGGTACAGCTCTTCCTTGTTGCCCGGGTAGCCCGTGCCGCCTTCGCCGAGGTAGGCGTGGGCGAGGGTCACGCACGCCAGTGTGGCGACCAGGATCAAAGCGATGTACAGCAGCGCGAAGTCATCGATCATCATCAGCGGGGTGACCGCCAGTGGCGCAACCTTGAGTGCCGGGATAATCGACAGCAGGGCCAGGTTCAAACCGGCACAGGACAGCAGGAACGTTTGCGAGTGATTGCGGCGCCAGGCGATCGCCAGCATCACCACCACAATGGTGAGGCTGGTGATCAGCAGCGGCGCAAGCGCGATAAAGTGTTGGATCGTGAATTCCATAGCGCTCTTACCGTGCCGAAGCGAGTTGAGTGAAGGCGGTGCCGAACCACTGCTGCACGCCATGCATCGTCGCGGCAGAAGTGTCCAGGAACGGTTGCGGGTACACGCCGATGTAGATCAGCAGCACCGCAAGGCCGAGCACCATGATCAGTTCGCGAGCATCCATCCCGTGCAGGACGGTGTCGGACTTGGCCGGACCGAAGTACGCACGGTGGATCATGATCAGCGAGTAGACCGAACCGAATACCAGGCCGGAGGTAGCGATGGCGCTGATCCACGGCGTGTGCACGAACGAACCCATCAGGATCAGGAACTCGCCGATGAAGTTACCGGTGCCCGGCAAGCCCAGGGACGCGGCGGCAAAGAACAGGCTGATCGCCGGCAGGTAGGCGATGCGCGACCACACGCCACCCATTTCACGCATGTCACGGGTGTGCAGGCGCTCGTACAGCTGACCACTCAGGATAAAGAGGGCTGCGGCCGAAACACCGTGGGCCAACATCTGGATCACAGCGCCTTGCAGCGCCAGTTGGCTGCCGGAGTAGATGCCGATCAGTACGAAGCCCATGTGGGAAACGGACGAGAAGGCAATCAGACGCTTGATGTCGGTTTGCGCAAAGGCCAGGAACGCACCGTAGAAGATCCCGATCAGACCCAGGGTCATGGCGATCGGCGCAAACTCGGCCGAGGCATTCGGGAACAGCGGCAGGGCGAAACGCAGCAGGCCGTACGCAGCGGTTTTCAGCAGAATACCGGCCAGGTCCACGGAACCTGCGGTCGGCGCCTGGGCGTGAGCGTCAGGCAACCAGGAGTGGAACGGCACCACCGGCAGCTTCACCGCGAACGCGATGAAGAAGCCCAGCATCAGGATGTACTCGGTGGTCAGCGACATCTTGGTTTTCAACAGGTCGGCGTAGTTGAAGGTAATCACGCCGGTGTTGTTGAAGTTGACCAGTACCAGACCCAGGATCGCCACCAACATGATCAGGCCGGAAGCCTGGGTGAAGATGAAGAACTTGGTCGCCGCGTAGATCCGGGTTTTCTTGCCGTCCGAAGAACTGTGACCCCAGAGCGCGATGAGGAAGTACATCGGCACCAGCATCATTTCCCAGAAGAAGAAGAACATGAACAGGTCCAGCGCCAGGAACACGCCGACAACGCCGCCCAGAATCCACATCAGGTTCAGGTGGAAGAAGCCCACGTGACGCTGAATCTCTTTCCAGGAGCAGAGTACCGAGAGGATACCCAGCAGGCCGGTCAGCAGGATCATCAACAGCGACAGGCCGTCGAGGGCCAGGTGCACGTTGATGCCGAAGCGCTGGATCCACACGTGCTTGAATTCAAGCGCGAAGGTGGGATCGACGCCCGGTGCCGGAGCAAATGAATAGTCGCCATGCGCCCACAGCCAAAGGCCGAGTGCGAGTTCCAGGGACATGGTCAGCAACGCAATCCAGCGGGGGAGGGTGGCGCCGAAGCGTTCACCCATCCAGCAGAGCAGGCCGCCGATAAAGGGGATCAGGATTAGCCAGGGCAGAATCATGACGGGCTCGTTTCCTTTCGCAAGTTCGCAAAGTACGCAATGTTCATAGTCAGACCGCTACCACAACGATGGCGCCGATCACCAGCACGGCACCGACGGCCATGGAAGCTGCATACCAACGCAGCTGGCCAGTCTCGCTGCGGCTCAGGGCGGTGTGACCGGCCTTGGCAGCACGCGGGATCAAACCGATGGTTTGGTCGAGCGGGTCTTTGCGCAGAATGTGGCTGATAGCAAGGTATGGCTTGACGAACAGCTTGTCGTAGATCCAATCGAAGCCCCAGGCGGCGAACCACCAGGCCGACAGGAAACGGCCAATGCCGCTGTTGGCAACCGCCGTCACGAAGCGACGCTTGCCCAGGAACAGCAGTGCCGCCAGCAGGATACCGGCGATGGCGATGGCGCCCGAGGCGATTTCCAGGCTGTGCTTGGCAGCGCCGCCGGCATGGCCGGCGCTTTCCGGCAGTACGCCGGCCAGTGGCGGGGTGATCATGGCGCCGATGAAGGTCGACAGGATGATCAGCACCGACAGTGGCAACCAGTGGGAGATGCCGTGGCCTGCGTGTGCTTCGGTCTTGGCTTCACCGTGGAAGGTGATGAAGATCAGGCGGAAGGTGTACAGCGAGGTCATGAAGGCACCGACCAGGCCTGCGTACAGCAGGTTCTGGTTACCGCTGGCAAAGGCTTCCCAGAGGATTTCGTCTTTGGAGTAGAAACCTGCGGTCACCAACGGCAGGGCCGCCAGAGCGGCACCGCCGACGATGAAGCTGGCGTAGGCCAACGGCAGTTTCTTCCACAGGCCACCCATCTTGAAGATGTTCTGCTCGTGGTGGCAGGCAACGATCACCGCACCGGAAGCGAGGAACAGCAGGGCCTTGAAGAAGGCGTGGGTCATCAGGTGGAAGATCGCCGCGTCCCAGGCGCCAACGCCCAGTGCCAGGAACATGTAGCCGATCTGGCTCATGGTCGAGTAGGCGAGGATACGCTTGATGTCGGTCTGCACCAGCGCGGCAAAGCCGGCCAGTACCAGTGTCACGCCACCGACCAGGCCCACCAGGTGCAGGATTTCCGGCGCCAGGGTGAACAGGCCATGGGTACGCGCGATCAGGTAGACACCGGCGGTTACCATGGTTGCCGCGTGAATCAGTGCGGAAACGGGAGTAGGGCCAGCCATCGCATCCGCCAGCCAGGTTTGCAGTGGCAGTTGCGCAGATTTACCGACCGCGCCGCCCAGCAGCATCAGGGTAGCCAGGGTGATCCAGAAGTCACCGACCTGGAATTTCTGCGGCGCCAGCACCAGCAGTTCCTGGATGTTCAACGTGCCCACTTGTTGGAACAGGATGAACAGGCCGATGGCCATGAACACGTCGCCGATGCGGGTAACGATGAACGCCTTGAGTGCCGCGTTACCGTTGTTGCGGTTGCTGTAGTAGAAACCGATCAACAGGTACGAGCACAGGCCCACGCCTTCCCAGCCGAAGTACAGGAACAACAGGTTATCGCCCAGCACCAGAAACAGCATGCTGGCGATAAACAGGTTGGTGTACGAGAAGAAGCGCGAGTAGCCCGCTTCACCGCGCATGTACCAGGACGCGAACAGGTGGATGAGGAAGCCCACACCGACCACCACGCCGAGCATGGTGATCGACAGGCCGTCGACGTAGAGGGCGAAGTTGGGCTTGAAGCCGTCCACCGACATCCACTGCCACAGCACCAGGGTGTAGTGGCCGCCTTCGGGTGGTGCCACGTTGAATTGCCAGATGACGTAGGCAGCGACAATCGCCGACAGGCCAATGGAACCCACACCGATCAGGGCAGACAGGTTTTCCGACCAGCGTCCACGGGAGAACGACAGCAGCAGGAAACCGATCAGGGGAAATACGAAAGTCAGAAAGATCATGTTCATCCGCGCATCTCACTGGCAGCGTCGATATCAAGCGTGTGGAAGCGACGATACAGTTGCAGCAGGATCGCCAGGCCAATACTGGCCTCGGCGGCTGCCAGGCTGATCACCAGAATGAACATGACTTGTCCATCCGGCTGGCCCCAACGGCTACCTGCCACGATGAAGGCCAGTGCCGCAGCGTTCATCATGATTTCCAGGCTCATCAACACGAACAAAATGTTACGGCGAACCATCAGGCCGACCAGGCCAAGGCAGAACAGGATGCCGGCGACCGCCAGACCATGCTCCAAGGGGATAGCAGGCATCGTCATTGCTCCTTGGCTTCGTTGCGGCCCAAGTGGAAGGCGGTGATGGCTGCAGCGAGCAGCAGCATCGAAGCCAGTTCGACCACCAGCAGGTACGGGCCGAACAGGCTGACGCCCACGGCTTTGGCGTCTACGGTGGTGTGGCCGATGGCCTGTCCGCTCTGGTGAGCGAACAAGACATACAGCAGTTCACCCAGCAGCAACGCTGCGAGGATTACCGGGCCGAGCCAGATGCCGGGCTTGAGCCAGACGCGCTCCTGGGCGACCGAAGCCGGCCCCAGGTTGAGCATCATCACCACAAACACGAACAGCACCATGATGGCGCCGGCGTAGGCGATCACTTCCAGGACACCGGCAAACGGTGCGCCGAGGCTGAAGAAGGTCATGGCCACGGCGATCAGCGAAATGATCAGGTAGAGCAGGGCGTGCACGGGGTTGGTGTTGGTGATCACGCGAAGCGTGGACACCACTGCAATACCCGACGCGAAATAGAAAGCGAATTCCATCTTTCTTCCTTAAGGCAGCAAGCTCTTCACGTTGATCGGCTCGGCTTCGTTTTGTGCGGCGCCCTTCGGCTTACCGGCAACGGCCATACCTGCAACACGATAGAAGTTGTAATCAGGGTTTTTACCGGGACCAGAGATCAGCAGATCTTCTTTCTCGTACACCAGGTCCTGACGTTTGAACTCGGCCATCTCGAAATCCGGTGTCAGCTGGATCGCGGTGGTCGGGCAAGCTTCCTCGCAGAGGCCGCAGAAAATGCAGCGCGAGAAGTTGATGCGGAAGAAGTCCGGGTACCAGCGACCGTCTTCGGTTTCAGCTTTCTGCAGGGAGATGCAACCTACCGGGCACGCCACGGCGCACAGGTTGCAGGCTACGCAACGTTCTTCGCCATCGGGGTCGCGGGTCAGCACGATACGGCCGCGATAGCGCGGCGGCAGGTACACCGCTTCTTCCGGGTATTGCAGGGTGTCGCGTTTGCGAAAGCCGTGACCGAAAACCATCACCAGGCTTCGCAACTGGGTACCGGTACCCTTAACGATGTCGCCAATATATTTGAACATGGGTCAAATCCTCACTGAACCGCGCCGGCTGGCGTGTTCAACAACACAACAGCAGCCGTCACCAGCAAATTGATCAGGGTCAGCGGCAGGCAGAATCTCCAGCTGAAATCCATCACCTGGTCATAGCGTGGGCGCGGAATAGAAGCGCGCAGCAGGATGAACAGCATGATGAAGAACGCCGTCTTCAAGAAGAACCAGAAGAACGCCAGTTGCGGCAGGATGTTGAACGGGCCGTGCCAGCCGCCGAAGAACAGCGTGACCAGCAATGCCGAGATCAAGATGATGCCGATGTATTCACCGACGAAGAACATGCCCCACTTCATGCCGGCGTATTCAATGTGGTAACCGTCGGCCAGTTCCTGTTCCGCTTCCGGCTGGTCGAACGGGTGACGGTGAGTCACGGCGACGCCAGCGATGAAGAAGGTACAGAAGCCAAAGAACTGCGGAATGATGAACCACAGGTTCTGCGCCTGGTACTCGACGATGTCGCGCATGTTGAACGAGCCGACCTGCACCACGATGCCCATCAGCGCCAGGCCCATGAACACTTCGTAGGACACGGTCTGGGCCGAAGCCCGCAAGCTGCCCAGCAGGGCGAACTTGTTGTTGCTCGACCAACCGGCGAACAGCACCGCGTAGACCGACAGACCGGCCATGGCGAAGAAGAACAGCAAGCCGATGTTCAGGTCCGCCACGCCCCAGGTCGGGGTGATCGGGATGACTGCGAAGGCGATCAGCAAGGCGCTCATGGCCACGACCGGTGCCAGGGTGAAGATCACCTTGTCGGCAAACGGCGGGGTCCAGTCTTCCTTGAAGAACATTTTGAGCATGTCGGCAGCGATCTGGAACATGCCGAATGGGCCGACGCGGTTAGGACCGTAACGGTCCTGCCACCAGCCCAGCAGGCGACGTTCGACGAAGCTGAGCAGGGCGCCCGCAACGACCACGGCCAACAGGATCACGATGGCCTTGACGACCGAGATGATCACGTCGATCACTTCAGGGGTGAACCAGGTCATTGCGCTGCCTCCTGCAGACCGTCAACGGTTTTACCAAAGATCGCAGGCGGAATACCGGCGAGGCCTTTTGGCAGTGCAACCAGACCCGCGCCCAATTCGTCATTGATGCGCAGCGGCAGACGCAGAGTCTTGCCGTCGACGTTCAGGCTGAGCAGGGCACCGTCGTTGACGCCCAGGCGGTCGGCTTCGGACTTGGCCACGGATACGTAAGCGGCCGGGATACGCTCTTGAACCGGCGCGGCTTTGGAAGAGGTCTCTTCGCTGCCGAACAGGTGGAAGAACGGTACAACCTGCCAGGTGCCCTGGGCCGGGTTGAACGGACGCGGTACGGCAGTGAACCAGTTCAGAGAATCGCCGGTGCTTTCGATCAGGCGTGTGCCCGGGTCGCCAGCGCGGATGTGACCACCGACTTCGTCCTGGAACTTGTTCCAGGCCTGTGGCGAGTTCCAGCCCGGCGACCAGGCAAACGGCACCTGCTGACGTGGCTCGACCGAACCCGAGTAACCTTCCATGGAGAAGGCGAACGCGGTGTCGGGGTCTTGCGGGGTACGCGGTTCGTGCACGCTGATGTCGGCGCGCATGGCGGTACGGCCGGAGTAACGCAGCGGTTCACGGGCCAGTTTCAGGCCCTTGATGCGGAACGAGGCAGACGGTGCAGCATCAACGATACGTGCCAGCTGCGGGGCGCTTGCGGCGGCCGCTGCGGTGACGTGGTCGAGCTGGGTCCAGTCGATCGGCTGGTTCAGCAGGGTCGCGCGCAGGGCATGCAGCCAGCGCCAGCCTTCGTGAACCAGGATGCTGGCGTCCATGTACTTCGGATCGAACACCTGGAAGAAGCGCTGGGCGCGGCCTTCCTGGCTGACCAGCGTACCGTCGCCTTCGGCGAAGGTGGCAGCCGGCAGCACCAGGTCGGCGCGATCGCTGGTGGCGGTCTTCTGATGGTCGGCAACGATCAGCACTTTGGCCGCATCCAGCGCGGCGTCGACCTTGGCCGAATCCGTGCGGGTGTACAGGTCGTTTTCCAGTACCACGATGGCGTCGGCTTTGCCGTCGGTCACGGCTTGCAGGGCCGCGTCAAGAGATTCACCGCCGAGCATGGCCAGGCCGAGGCTGTTGGCTTCCGGCACGACCAGGCTGATGGAACCGTTTTTGTCGCGCAGCTTCAAGGCTTTGGCGATGTTGGCAGCCGCTTCGATCAGTGCTTTGGAACCCAGCGAGGTGCCGGCAATGATCAATGGGCGCTTGGCGGCCAGCAGGGCGTCGGCGATACGCTGGGCCAGTTCACCGGCTTCGGTGTCCAGGCCTTCGACGGCAGGCGCGCTGGCGTCGAGGGCGTGAGCCACGGCGAAACCGATGCGGGCCAGGTCGTCCGGTGCGGCGTGGACGCATTCTTCGGCGATGTCGTCGAGCTTGGTTTCAGCCAGGCTGGCGATAAACAGTGGGTTCAGCGCGTGCTGACCAATGTTTTTCACCGCAGCGTCGAGCCAGGGCTGAACGCGCATGGCATCGGCCATGTCTTCGGCCTTGCCTTTGACCGACTGACGCAGCGACAGCGCGATACGCGCGGCGGTCTGGGTCAGGTCTTCACCAAGCACGAAGATCGCGTCGTGGTCTTCGATGTCACGCATGTTCGGAACCGGCAGCGGGCTGTCGTTCAGCACTTGCAGGACCAGGCGGATGCGCTCCAGCTCAGCGGCTTCGATACCGCAGTAGAAGTACTCGGCGCCGACCAGCTCGCGCAACGCGTAGTTGCTTTCGAGGCTGGCGCGGGGCGAACCGATACCGACGATGTTGCGGCCACGCAGCAGGTCGGCGGCTTTATCCAGCGCGTCGTCCAGGCTCAGCTTGGCGCCATCGGCCAGCAGTGGCTGACGTGGGCGGTCTTCGCGGTTGACGTAGCCATAGCCGAAACGGCCACGGTCGCACAGGAAGTACTGGTTGACCGAACCGTTGAAGCGGTTTTCGATGCGACGCAGTTCGCCGTAGCGCTCGCCCGGGGAGATGTTGCAACCGCTGGAGCAGCCATGGCAGATACTCGGCGAGAACTGCATGTCCCACTTGCGGTTGTAGCGCTCGGAGTGAGTCTTGTCGGTGAACACACCGGTCGGGCAGACCTCGGTGAGGTTGCCGGAGAACTCGCTTTCGAGCACGCCGTCCTCAACGCGACCGAAGTACACGTTGTCGTGGGCGCCGAATACGCCCAGGTCGGTGCCGCCGGCGTAGTCTTTATAGAAGCGCACGCAACGGTAGCAGGCGATGCAGCGGTTCATTTCGTGGGAAATGAACGGGCCGAGGTCCTGGTTCTGGTGGGTACGCTTGGTGAAGCGATAACGGCGCTCGTTGTGGCCGGTCATCACCGTCATGTCTTGCAGGTGGCAGTGACCGCCTTCCTCACAGACCGGGCAGTCGTGGGGGTGGTTGGTCATCAGCCATTCGACAACGCTGGCGCGGAACGCCTTGGATTCTTCATCTTCGATGGAGATCCAGGTGTTGTCGGTGGCTGGCGTCATGCAGGACATGACGATACGACCACGGGTGTCGTTCTCGTCGGTGTACTGCTTGACCGCGCACTGGCGACAGGCACCAACGCTACCAAGGGCTGGGTGCCAGCAGAAATAAGGGATGTCGAGGCCTAGTGAGAGACATGCCTGTAACAGGTTGTCTGCCCCATCGACTTCGAGCGCTTTGCCGTCTACGTGGATAGTGGCCATGGTTCAAAGTTCTTCGTTGGCCCGTTGTCAGCGGGCGTGGCTAATGGAATCTTGTTATTCATGTGCATCTACACAGCCTTAAAGGCGTCAGCACATGAGAAGGCGAAGCGCACGGGCCCTTCGCCTTTTTAAGCGTTACGCACCAACCATGGTCGGTGTGACCACCTGATTCAGATCGCCGGCGCGCGCAGGTGCGATGCCAGCCTCGAATTCAGAGCGGAAGTATTTGATTGCGCTGCCCAATGGTTCCACGGCGCCCGGTGCGTGAGCACAGAAGGTCTTGCCTGGGCCGAGGAAACCGACCAGACCCAGCAGGGTCTCGATGTCGCCTGGCTGGCCTTCGCCTTTCTCGATCGCCATCAAGAGCTTCACGCTCCAGGGCAAACCGTCACGGCACGGGGTGCAGAAACCGCAGGATTCGCGGGAGAAGAACTGCTCCATGTTGCGCAGCAGCGAGACCATGTTCACGGTGTTGTCCACCGCCATCGCCAAGCCGGTCCCCATACGGGTGCCGACCTTGCCGATGCCGCCGGCATACATTTGTGCGTCCAGGTGCTCGGGCAGCAGGAAACCGGTGCCGGCGCCGCCTGGCTGCCAGGCTTTCAAGGTGTAGCCGTCGCGCATGCCGCCGGCGTAGTCCTCGAACAGCTCGCGTGCGGTCACGCCGAATGGCAACTCCCACAGGCCAGGGTTCTTGACCTTGCCGGAGAAGCCCATGAGCTTGGTGCCCATGTCTTCACTGCCTTCGCGGGCCAACGATTTGTACCAGTCCACGCCGTCGGCGATGATCGCCGGCACGTTGCACAGGGTTTCCACGTTGTTTACGCAGGTCGGCTTGCCCCACACGCCTACGGCGGCAGGGAAGGGCGGCTTGGAGCGCGGGTTGGCGCGGCGGCCTTCGAGGGAGTTGATCAGTGCGGTTTCTTCACCGCAGATGTAACGCCCGGCGCCGGTGTGCACGAACAGTTCGAAGTCAAAACCGGAACCCAAGATGTTCTTGCCCAAAAGGCCAGCTGCCTTGGCTTCTTCCACGGCACGGGTGAGGTGCTTGGCGGCGGTGGTGTATTCGCCACGCAGGAAGATGTAGCCGCGGTAGGTTTTCAGCGCACGGGCGCTGATCAGCATGCCTTCGATCAGCAGATGGGGCAGTTGCTCCATCAGCATGCGGTCTTTCCAGGTGTTGGGCTCCATTTCATCCGCGTTGCACAGCAGGTAGCGGATGTTGATGGATTCGTCTTTGGGCATCAGGCCCCACTTCACGCCCGTGGGGAAGCCTGCACCGCCGCGACCTTTAAGGCCGGCGTCTTTCACGGTCTGGACGATGTCGTCCTGAGCCATGTCGGCGAAGGCTTTGCGCGCAGCCGCGTAACCGTTCTTGGCCTGGTATTCGTCGAGCCATACCGGTTCGCCGTCGTCACGCAGGCGCCAGGTCAGCGGGTGAGTCTCGGCCGAACGCTTGATCAGGTTGGCCGGGCCGAAAGATGTAAGGGTCATGGGTAGCCCTCAAGCAATTGGGTCACGCCAGCAGGCTGCACGTCACCGAATGTGTCGTCGTCGATCATCAACGCCGGCGCCTTGTCGCAGTTGCCCAGGCAGCACACCGGCAGCAGCGTGAAGCGCCCGTCCGCAGTGGTCTGGCCCAGGCCGATGCCCAGTTTGTTCTGGATCTCGCTGACCACGGACTCGTGGCCACCGATGTAGCAGACCATGCTGTCGCACACGCGAATGATGTGGCGGCCCACCGGCTGACGGAAGATCTGGCTGTAGAACGTGGCCACACCTTCAACGTCGCTGGCCGGGATGCCGAGGATTTCGCCGATCGCGTAGAGGGCGCCGTCGGGCACCCAGCCGCGTTCCTTCTGGACGATCTTCAAGGCTTCGATCGACGCCGCGCGCGGGTCTTCGTAGTGATGCAGCTCGTGCTCGATGGCCGAGCGCTCGGTTTCACTCAAGGTGAAACGGTCTGTCTGGATAAGCGTGCTGTTCATGCTTAGCGGTCCACGTCGGCCATAACGAAATCGATACTACCCAGGTACGCAATCAAGTCCGCGACCATCTCGCCTTTGATCACCGAAGGGATCTGCTGCAAGTGCGCAAAGCTTGGGGTACGAATCCGGGTGCGGTAGCTCATGGTGCCGCCATCGCTCGTCAGGTAATAACTGTTGATACCCTTGGTCGCTTCAATCATCTGGAAGGATTCGTTGGCCGGCATGACCGGGCCCCACGAAACTTGCAGGAAGTGCGTGATCAGGGTTTCGATGTGCTGCAGCGTGCGTTCTTTCGGCGGCGGCGTGGTCAGCGGGTGATCCGCCTTGTACGGACCTGCCGGCATGTTGCGCATGCACTGCTCGATGATCTTCAGGCTCTGGCGCATTTCTTCGACGCGCACGATGCAGCGGTCGTAGGCATCGCCGTTGGCCGCCAGCGGCACTTCGAATTCGAAGTTCTCGTAGCCGGAGTACGGGCGTGCTTTACGCAGGTCGAAGTCGCAACCCGTCGAGCGCAGGCCAGCACCGGTGACGCCCCATTCCAGGGCTTCTTTGGTGTTGTATTGCGCCACGCCGATGGTGCGGCCTTTGAGGATGCTGTTGTCCAGCGCAGCCTTTTGGTACTCGTCCAGACGCTTGGGCATCCAGTCGATGAATTCCTTGACCAGGCGCTCCCAGCCGTTTGGCAGGTCATGCGCCACACCGCCGATGCGGTACCAGGCCGGGTGCAGACGGAAACCGGTGATGGCTTCGATCACCTTGTAGGCGCGCTGACGGTCGGTGAAGGTGAAGAACACCGGGGTCATGGCGCCAACGTCCTGGATGTAGGTACCCAGGAACAGCAGGTGGCTGGTGATCCGGAAGAACTCGGCCATCATGATGCGGATGGTGTCGACGCGGTCCGGCACTTTGATGCCGGCCAGCTTCTCGACCGAGAGCACGTACGGCAGGTTGTTCATCACGCCGCCGAGGTAGTCGATACGGTCGGTGTACGGAATGAAGCTGTGCCAGGACTGGCGCTCGGCCATCTTCTCGGCACCACGGTGGTGGTAGCCGATGTCCGGCACGCAGTCGACGATTTCTTCGCCGTCCAGTTGCAGGATGATACGGAAGGCACCGTGCGCCGAAGGGTGGTTCGGGCCCAGGTTGAGGAACATGTAGTCCTCGTTGGTGCCGGAGCGTTTCATGCCCCAGTCTTCCGGACGGAAGCGTGCGGCCTCTTCTTCAAGCTGTTGCTTGGCGAGCGTCAGGCTGAACGGATCGAATTCGGTGGCGCGCGCAGGGTAGTCCTTGCGCAGCGGGTGACCTTCCCAGGTAGGCGGCATCATGATGCGCGTCAAGTGCGGGTGGCCCGGGAAGTCGATGCCGAACATGTCCCAGACTTCACGCTCATACCAGCTGGCGTTCGGCCAGATGCCGGTGATGGTCGGAATGCTCAGGTCGCTTTCGGACAGCGCGACCTTGATCATCACGTCGCTGTTACGCTCCAGCGACATCAGGTGATAAAACACGGTGAAATCGGCGCCGCTCGGCAGCCCCTGGCGCTTGGTGCGCAGACGCTCGTCCACACCATGCAAGTCATAGAGCATGACGTATGGCTTGGGCAGGTTGCGCAGGAAGGTCAGGACTTCGACGAGCTTGGCGCGCGCCACCCACAGCACCGGCATACCGGTGCGTGTGGCCTGGGCGGTAAAGGCGTCAGGGCCAAAACGGTTATTGAGTTCGACGACCACATCCTGGTCGTCTGCCTTATAAGGCGGGATGCGTCGAGCACTGCCTGTAGTCATGGTTTTTTATCGCTTTCGGTCAACGTAAAGAATGAAGCCAGGGTTTCGTTCTATAAAAGAAGCGGTGCTGGATCAGACTTCGTCAGGGCTGCGCAGGTTGGTGACTGCGATTCGCTGTTCGCGGCGCTGTTCCTTTTGCGAAGGCATCTCGGCGCGGTATACGCCTTGATCGCCGACGACCCAGGAAAGTGGGCGACGCTCCTTGCCAATCGATTCCTGCAACAGCATCAAGCCTTGCAGAAATGCTTCAGGGCGGGGCGGGCAGCCAGGCACGTAGACGTCCACGGGCAGGAACTTGTCCACCCCTTGAACGACGGAGTAGATGTCGTACATGCCACCGGAGTTGGCGCACGAACCCATGGAGATAACCCACTTTGGCTCGAGCATTTGCTCGTAGAGACGCTGAATGATCGGCGCCATCTTGATAAAGCAGGTTCCGGCGATAACCATGAAATCCGCCTGGCGCGGTGATGCCCGGATAACTTCGGCGCCAAAGCGCGCGATGTCGTGGGGCGCCGTGAAGGCGGTGGTCATTTCCACGTAGCAGCACGAAAGGCCGAAGTTGTACGGCCACAGGGAGTTCTTACGTCCCCAGTTGACCGCGCCACTCAGCACGTCTTCGAGCTTGCCCATGTAGATGTTTTTGTGGACTTGGTCTTCTAACGGGTCGGAAACGGTTTCGCGTTCGCCGATTGGGTACTGCTCGTTAGGAGCATCCGGGTCGATCCTGGTGAGATTGTATTGCATCGCCAAAGCCTCATTGTTTCAGCTTCGCTTGCCGCTTGCGACGAGCTTCCGGAGCCCAGTCAAGGGCGCCCACTCGAAATAGGTAGACAAGGCCTGCCAACAGAATTGCTATGAAAACGAGGGCTTCGACGAATCCGGTCCAGCCGCTTTCGCGGACGGACACAGACCAGGCAAAGAGAAAGAGGGCTTCGATATCGAAGATCACGAACAGCATCGCGACCAGATAGAATTTGGCTGAGAGCCGCAAGCGGGCGCCACCTGTAGGCAGCATGCCGGACTCGAACGGTTCATTTTTGCTGCGGCCCCAGGCTTTTGACCCGAGGAGGCTGGAGACACCAAGCATGAAGGCGCAAAGGCCGACAACACCGAGGAGGAAAATGGCAAAGCCCCAGTTGTGGGCCATGAGTCCTGTCGCTTCGGTCATGCTGGAAATCCTTAACAGAGAGCAAAGGTCTCTGAGCTCGAAAAAGTAACGATGCAGTGACGATATGTCGCACTGCAATCAATCGCGGTGATTTTATGGCTAAACACCGGGCAAGTAAAATTCCGATAGCGAAATTATTCGATGGAATAAGCACATAGTGCACCTTCTTGGGGCTGTAGCCCTTGTGGGGCGGGGATTAGCGGGCATTTAATCAATTCTGTTTTGTTTAACGGGTAACGAAGTTTTCATGCGCTAAATGATAATGAATATTGTTTGCGCAGGGTTTAAGCGAATGTTTCTCGTGTGGCGGGGGAAGTTGCCGTTACTTGCTTGATGGGTGCTTAGTTGCTGATGGGGATCTTTTAACTGATTTGATTCGGGTAAACACCGCTCTGGATCAATGTTTTGCGCAAAACCTTCAGATGGCGTGCATTGCCTTGTGGGAGCGGGCTTGCTCGCGAATACCATGGTTCGGTCAGCACTTCCTTGACTGACAGGTCGCATTCGCGAGCAAGCCCGCTGCCACATTTTTAATCTCCTGTATCCCAGGAAGTTTTTCCCGAGCAAAAAAACGCCCCGAACCAGTCGGGGCGTGATTGTTGTGCGGCAATGCGGTTAGGTCTTCCATGGGGCCGCACTGGCCGTGTACTCGCTACTTAGTGGAACTGCTCTTCTTCGGTCGAACCGGTCAACGCGGTCACGGACGAGGTGCCGCCCTGGATCACGGTGGTCATGTCGTCGAAGTAGCCGGTGCCCACTTCCTGCTGGTGCGCCACAAAGGTGTAGCCCTTGGCGGCGTCAGCGAATTCCTGTTCCTGCAGCTTCACGTAGGCGGTCATGTCGTTGCGGGCGTAGTCGTGCGCCAGGTTGAACATGCTGTGCCACATGTTGTGAATGCCGGCCAGGGTGATGAACTGGTGCTTGTAGCCCATGGCGGACAGCTCGCGCTGGAACTTGGCGATGGTCGCGTCGTCCAGGTTCTTCTTCCAGTTGAAAGAAGGCGAGCAGTTGTAGGACAGCAGTTGGTCCGGGTATTCCTTCTTGATCGCTTCGGCAAAGCGGCGAGCTTCGTCCAGATCCGGCTTGGCGGTTTCGCACCAGATCAGGTCGGCGTACGGCGCGTAGGCCAGGCCACGGGCGATCGCCTGGTCGAGACCGGCGCGCACTTTATAGAAGCCTTCCTGAGTCCGTTCGCCGGTTACGAATGGCTGGTCGTACGGGTCGCAATCGGACGTCAGCAGGTCGGCGGCGTTAGCGTCGGTACGGGCCAGGATGATGGTCGGGGTGCCAGCAACGTCAGCAGCCAAACGAGCAGCAGTCAGCTTTTGTACGGCTTCCTGAGTCGGAACCAATACCTTGCCGCCCATGTGGCCGCATTTCTTTACTGATGCCAACTGGTCTTCGAAGTGCACGCCGGCAGCGCCAGCCTCGATCATGCTCTTCATCAGCTCGTAGGCGTTGAGTACGCCGCCGAAACCGGCTTCAGCGTCCGCCACGATCGGGGCGAAGTAATCGATGTAGCCTTCGTCGCCCGGGCCTTTACCGGCTTTCCACTGGATCTGGTCGGCGCGGCGGAACGAGTTGTTGATGCGCTTGACCACGGTGGGTACCGAGTCCACCGGGTACAGCGATTGGTCGGGGTACATGGATTCAGCGGAGTTGTTGTCCGCTGCCACTTGCCAGCCGGACAGGTAGATCGCCTGGATACCGGCTTTCACCTGTTGGACTGCCTGGCCGCCAGTGAGGGCGCCCATGCAGTTGACGAAATCTTTTTCGGGACGGAAGGACGGCTTGGCACCCTGGGTGACCAGCTTCCAAAGCTTCTCGGCGCCGAGTTTTGCAAAGGTGTGCTCAGGTTGAACCGAGCCACGCAGGCGGACGACGTCAGCAGCGGAATAAGCGCGGGTTACGCCTTTCCAGCGTGGGTTTTCAGCCCAATCTTTTTCAAGGGCTGCAATTTGCTGTTCGCGTGTCAGTGCCATGGGGAAAAACCTCGTCGCATAGGTCTAGGTGGAAAATTCCATTTGCCAGCCACGTACTCAGTGCGTGGTGATGGCTGCTCGCTGACCAGAAGCTTGGCGATCAAGCCGGGTTTGGCGGGGAGGGCGACGGGATGAACGAGTGGCTCAAGGGGGAATTGAGCAGGTAAGGGCGAACTGTGAACGGTCTTCGGGCATCGTGGGCCTTGGTACGATTCGTCAGTGTGTAGCCGGGTTACCTGGTTAGCTTCCGTCCCTCGGGACAACTTCGTTCCAGTCGCAACCTCGTCAAACACACCTTGTGGGCGGTACAGACACGAATCGGCTCAGGTGGGTAGCTTAGAGCGGCGATCCGAAGGCCCTTGCCAGGGCCCCTGATTAGCGGGAGCGAGGCCATCATGCACAGGCTTTTTTGGATCGTCAAATGTTTTGTAGTGCTTTTTTTAAAGCACTACATCTTTAGTCTAAGGCGACTCATCAGTCAGTTTTTGGTGCTTTAGTTCAAGGTGTCGACCTTGACCCGTAAAGTCAGGTCATCACGGCCTTGAGTAGAGTAATTGCGGGTTATAGAGGATTTGTCGGCCTGGGTCTCTCGGTTGATGCCGGCCAGGGGGATCCACTCGCCCAACCTGCCGCTGACAGTTGTGTCGGTACTTTGAACGTTCACTACATCGGGACGTTCCTGGCTCATGCGGTCACGGTTGGTACTGATGGCCAGGTGCACGGTCTCGCCGGTGACGCTGGCGGTGACGTAAAAGCCTTGGGTGACGTTGCGATACTGGGTCTGGTTTTGCGGGCGGCCGTAGGCGTCGGGCTGAGTAGTGGTCAGCGGTACGCTCTGGCCAATCTGGATCAAAGCGGGCACGCCCTCACTGGCCTGAATCTGCTGGATGCCGCCGTCGCGGCTGGCGGTGCCGTAGCTGATGATGCGCGTTTGGCTGTCACCGGTGTTTTGCTGGTTGTTTTCATTGGTGTCGACGGTAATCAGCAGGCGTTTGGCGGGTGTGTCCAGCTGCGCGAGCAGCGCGCGCAGGTCTTCGATCTTGCCCGGGTCGGCTTTAACGATGAGCTGGTTGCCATAGGCGCTGACGCTGCCGTCCTTGCCGATGAAGTTCTGCGCCACCGGTAGCAGGTCGGCGCTGGTGCGATTGTTCAGGTTGACGACTGCGGTGTCGGCCACGGCTGAGACGCTGGCGGTCAGGAGGAGGGCGGTGAGCAGGGTGCGTAGGGACATGTCCGTTATCTCTGCGAGTCATTTAGCGTGATAGTGCCAGTTTGTCGGCCTGGCGGGTCGCAAGTTGAATCGTAGACGGCAAAATGCCCTGGCATGGCAGGGCATTTTTGGGTGTTGCTGAAATTGTCTTCGCGAGCAAGCCCGCTCCCACATTCGGCCGCATTCCAAAGGATCTACTTGGTCAAGTGTGGGAGCGGGCTTGCTCGCGAAGGGAGCGACTGGGTTTTGGATCAGCCCTCGCGCACCATGTCCACGTGGGGAATCCCGACTTCAAGAAACTCACCGCTGACAATCTTGAAACCCAGCCGCTCATAAAACGGCGCCGCATACACCTGCGCGCTGAGGAACTGTTTGGTCTGGCCACGCTTCTCGGCCATGCCAATGACGGCTTCCATCAGCTTGTCGCCAACCTTCAGGCCGCGCCAGTCCTTGAGCACCGATACGCGCCCGATCTCGCCGCTGGGCAGCAGGCGCGCAGTGCCAATCGGAAAATCGCCTTCGAACGCCAGAAAATGCACGGCGTCGGCGTCGTCCGCGTCCCACTCAAGTTCCGGTGGAACCGATTGTTCAGCGATAAACACCGCTTCACGAATGCGCCGTATCTCAGCGATATCCTTTTGCCAGTCCGCGACACTTACGTGAATCTTATTCATCGGCAAATCCCAGGCTTCCTTGCTTGACCAATTCGCACAGCAGGTCGCGACCGTCTTCGTCCGCGAGCCACTCGCCGAGGTTTTCGCTGTGCAGGGCGTCGGCCGAGCACACCAGCTTCAACAGCTCGCGCAGTTTGCCGGGCAGGTAACGGCTCTGGCCGCTGGCGAACAGCAGTACATCGTCATCGACTTCCGACCACGCCATGCGCGCGCTGGGGTTGCGCACCAGGATCGCGCCGCCTTCCAGGCTGTTGACGAAGTCCTCTTCGCCCAATTCTTCGCCCGCCACCAGTTCAGGGTAGCGCGGCTCGGTCATGAATTGGCCAAACCAGGTCAGCAGCATGCGTTCGTCGCTCATGTGCTCGGCCAGCAGGCTCTTCAGGCGGTCCAGCGCGTCACCCTGGATCTGGTGTGGGTCGCTTGCCGGCTGAGCGTCGGCGTCGGTATAACGCTCCTCGTCCGTCAGGTATTGGCTGAGGAAGTCGGTGAAGTGGGTCAGCACTTCAGCGGCACTTGGCGCGCGAAAGCCAACCGAATAGGTCATGCAGTCATCTTCGGCGATACCGAAGTGCGCCAGGCGCGGCGGCAGGTAGAGCATGTCACCCGGTTCCAGCACCCATTCTTCGCTTTGTTCGAACTCGGCGAGGATGCGCAGGTCGGCATGCTGCAGCAGCGGGCTTTCGGAGTTGCACATCTGGCCGATTTTCCAGTTGCGCTTGCCTTGGGCTTGCAGCAGGAACACGTCGTAGTTATCGAAGTGCGGGCCAACGCTGCCGCCAGGTGCGGCAAAGCTGATCATTACATCGTCGATACGCCAGCTTGGCAGGAAGCGGAAGTGCTCCAACAGCTCGGCGACTTCCGGCACGAACTGATCGACGGCCTGCACCAGCAGGGTCCACTCACGCTCGGGCAGGGTGCTGAAGGCGTCTTCGGCGAATGGGCCGCGACGCAGTTCCCACGGACGCTCGCCGTGTTCGATCACCAGGCGCGATTCAACTTCTTCTTCCAGGGCTAAGCCGGCCAGTTCGTCGGCGTCGATCGGGCTTTCGAAATCAGGGATGGCCTGACGGATAAGCAACGGTTTTTTCTGCCAGTAGTCGCGCAGGAATTCGCGTGCCGTAATGCCGCCCAGAAGTTGAAGAGGAATATCAGGATTCATGTGTAACCTATTGAAAAAAAGCACTTTTAAGACAGGAATAAAAACGCCCGGCGCGGCCGGGCGTCTCAAGAGACCTTGCGCGAATCAGATGCGCTTGGCTTGGGCCACCGCGTTGCCGATGTAGTTGGCCGGGGTGAGCAGTTTCAGCTCGGCCTTGGCGGCGGCTGGCATATCCAGGCCATCGATGAAAGTTTGCAGCGCCTCGGGGCTGATGCCCTTGCCGCGCGTCAATTCTTTGAGCTTCTCGTAAGGGTTTTCGATGTTGTAGCGACGCATCACCGTCTGGATCGGCTCGGCCAACACTTCCCAGCACGCGTCCAGGTCAGCGGCGATTTTCTGCTCGTTGAGCTCAAGCTTGCTGATGCCCTTGAGGCTGGCTTCGTACGCGATCACGCTGTGGGCGAAGCCCACGCCGAGGTTGCGCAGTACGGTGGAGTCGGTCAGGTCGCGCTGCCAGCGGGAGATCGGCAACTTGCTGGCCAGGTGCTGGAACAGGGCGTTGGCGATGCCGAGGTTGCCTTCGGAGTTTTCGAAGTCGATCGGGTTGACCTTGTGCGGCATGGTCGAGGAACCGATTTCACCGGCAATGGTGCGCTGCTTGAAGTAGCCCAGGGAGATGTAGCCCCAGATATCGCGGTCGAAGTCGATCAGGATGGTGTTGAAGCGCGCAATCGCGTCGAACAGTTCGGCGATGTAGTCGTGCGGTTCGATCTGCGTGGTGTACGGGTTGAAGCCCAGGCCCAGCTCGTCTTCGATGAACGCGCGGGCATTTTCTTCCCAGTCGATTTCCGGGTAGGCAGAGAGGTGGGCGTTGTAGTTGCCCACGGCGCCGTTGATTTTGCCCAGCAGCGGTACGGCGGCGACTTGAGCGATCTGACGCTCCAGGCGGTACACCACGTTGGCCAGTTCTTTACCCAGCGTGGTCGGCGAAGCCGGCTGACCGTGGGTGCGCGACAGCATCGGCACGTCGGCAAAACGGATCGCCAGCTCGCGGATGGCGTTGGCGGTCTGGCGCATCAGCGGCAGCATCACGTCATCACGGCCTTCGCGCAGCATCAGGGCGTGGGACAGGTTGTTGATGTCCTCGCTGGTGCAGGCAAAGTGGATGAACTCGCTGACCTTGGCCAGTTCCGGCAGCTTGGCCGCTTGCTCTTTGAGCAGGTATTCGATGGCTTTAACGTCGTGGTTGGTGGTGCGCTCGATCTCTTTCACACGCTCGGCGTGCTCCAGAGCGAAGTTTTCCGCCAGAGCGTTCAGCACCGCGTTGGCTTCGGCGGAGAACGCCGGCACTTCGCTGATGCCAGGGTGAGCGGCCAGGCGCTGGAGCCAGCGCACTTCAACCAGAACACGAGCACGGATCAAGCCGTATTCGCTGAAAATAGGGCGCAGGGCCTGGGTTTTGCCGGCGTAGCGGCCGTCAACAGGGGAAACCGCAGTGAGCGAAGAAAGCTGCATGGGGTGTTCTCGGACAGTCGGGCAACGAAATGGGGCGCGTATCATACATGAAAAAATCCGCCGGTCCGTTGCCAACTGACCGGCGTATTACGCGTGAGGCGATAAAAATCCTGGTTGCTGCGACTTATTCGTTGCGCATCAACGGGTAAAGCTCTTTGAGCAATTTGCGTCGGCTGATCACCAACTGCCAGCGATGACCACCCAACTGGCGCCACAACCGTGCCGAACGGATACCGGCCAGGAGCAGGGCGCGGATTTTCGAGGCGTTGTTCGGTTGCTGCAGGTTACGCATGTCGCCGTGCACCTGGATGCGTTGGCGCAAGGTGCTCAAGGTGTCCTGGTACAGCGCACCGCAGGCTGCGATCACGTTTTCGTGGGCCGGGCCAAAGTGCTCGACCTGGGATTGGATCTGCGGCAGGCGCTTGCCGATGGTCTCGAGCATGTCGTCACGCTTGGCCAATTGGCGCTCAAGGCCGAGCATCGACAGGGCGTAGCGCAGGGGTTCGCGTTGCAAGGTGCTCGGGTCGCGCTCCAGCGCGCCGATCAGCGCGCGATAGCCTTCGCGCAGCGCCAGGTCGTCGCCACCATAGACTTCCAGGGTGTCCTTGGGGTCGCGGATCAGCAGGCTGCCAAGCATGCAGGTCAGGCCTGCCTCGGTGACCTGGCCGGTCTTGGCGATCTTGTCGACCAGTACCGCAGCGAGGAAAACCCCGCCGAGTGCAGTCAATTGCTCCTGGGTCGGGCTCATGCCGGGTTGCTCCAGGGTTCGGCAACTTCAATCACACCGCCCCCCAGGCAAATTTCGCCGTCATAAAACACCACGGACTGGCCAGGCGTGACCGCGCGTTGCGGGTCATCGAACGTGGCGCGATAGCCACTGGCAGTCTTTTCCAGGGTGCAAGGCTGGTCGCTCTGGCGATAGCGCACCTTGGCGGTCAGGCGGCGCGGCGTGCTCAGGTCGATCGGGTTGACCCAATAGATCTCCGAGGCCAGCAGCGCACCCGAGAACAGCAGCGGGTGTTCATTGCCCTGGCCAACGATCAGCACATTGTTTTCCAGGTCCTTGACCAGCACGTACCACGGTTCTTCACCTGCGTCTTTCAAGCCGCCGATGCCCAGGCCCTGGCGCTGGCCGATGGTGTGGTACATCAGGCCGTGGTGGCGGCCGATGACATCACCTTCGGTGGTTTTGATGTCGCCCGGTTGTGCCGGCAGGTACTGCTTGAGGAAGTCGCTGAAGCGGCGCTCGCCGATAAAGCAGATGCCGGTGGAGTCCTTTTTCTTGGCGGTGGCCAGGCCGTGCTTCTCGGCGATCTTGCGCACTTCGGGTTTTTCCAGCTCGCCCACCGGGAACAGAGTCTTGGCGATCTGTTCGCCGCCGACGGCGTGCAGGAAGTAACTCTGGTCCTTGTTCGGGTCCAGGCCTTTGAGCAGTTCGGTGCGGTCATCCACGTCGCGACGGCGCACGTAGTGGCCGGTAGCGATCAGGTCGGCGCCAAGGATCATGGCGTAGTCGAGGAACGCCTTGAACTTGATTTCGCGGTTGCACAGGATGTCCGGGTTCGGCGTGCGGCCGGCCTTGTATTCGGCCAGGAAGTGCTCGAACACGTTGTCCCAGTACTCGGCGGCGAAATTGGCGGTGTGCAACTTGATGCCGATCTTGTCGCACACGGCCTGGGCGTCCGCGAGGTCGTCCATGGCGGTGCAATATTCCGTTCCATCGTCTTCTTCCCAGTTCTTCATGAACAGGCCTTCCACCTCATAACCCTGCTCCATGAGCAGAACGGCGGAAACGGAAGAATCCACGCCGCCGGACATACCGACGATGACGCGCTTCTTTTGTGTGTCAGAAGGGGCTGGATCACGCATAGGATTTCAACGGGTGTCTTTAAAAAGGACGCGATTCTAGCAGGCTCGCGTCCGCAAGGCTAAACAGAAGGGCGGATCAGTTCCAGACTGTGGCGCTGGCCGCTCAAATAATCATCGATGCAACGGATGATCAACTCGCTGCGCCAGTCGTCGCGCAGGGCCATCAGCTCGTCGCGGGTCAGCCAGCGGGCGCGGACGATGCCGTCGTCCAGTTGATAGTCCGGGTGATGTTTCAGCGCCTTGGCGGTGAAGCAGACGCGCTGGTAGGTCACGCCATTGCTGGGCGCGGTGTACAGGTAGATCCCGACAATGCCGGTGGCCTCGACGTCCCAGCCGGTTTCTTCGAGGGTTTCGCGAACGGCGGCTTCAGTCAGGGTTTCGTTCGGTTCCAGATGGCCGGCGGGCTGGTTGAGCACGGCGCGGCCGCCTTTGAGTTCCTCGACCATCAGGAAGCGGCCGTCATCTTCGACGAGGGTGGCGACGGTGATGTGGGGTTGCCAGGTCATGGGAGGCCTCGATTCAAGATATGACGCGGTGTTTGGGCACAATGGCGGTCAGTGTAGGGGGGGGCTTGCCCCCGATGACGGTGTGTCGGTTACCAATAGCTCGACTGATCCATCGCTATCGGGGGCAAGCCCCTCCCACATGTGATCCGGTTTCTTGCGTTGAACGGTAGAAGCAGAAACCCCGGCACGGGGCCGGGGCTTCTTTGCATCCTTACAACCTTACTTCAACTTGGCAATTGCCGCGTTGAGGGTGTTGCTTGGGCGCATGGCTTTGCTGGTCAGCTCTGGGTTCGGCGCGTAGTAGCCGCCGATGTCCACTGGCTTGCCCTGTACGGCGTTCAGCTCGGCAACAATAGTCGCCTCGTTGTCGCTCAGGGTTTTGGCCAGTTCGCCGAACTGCGCTTGCAGTGCAGTGTCTTCAGTCTGGGCGGCCAGGGCTTGAGCCCAGTACAGCGCCAGGTAGAAGTGGCTGCCGCGGTTGTCGATGTTGCCGACTTTGCGCGATGGCGACTTGTTGTTGTCGAGGAACTGGCCAGTGGCCTGGTCCAGGGTCTTGGACAGCACCAGGGCTTTCGGGTTGTTGTAAGTGACACCCAAATGCTCAAGCGACGCTGCCAGGGCCAGGAACTCGCCCAGGGAATCCCAGCGCAGGAAGTTCTCTTCGACCAGCTGCTGCACGTGTTTCGGAGCCGAACCGCCGGCGCCGGTTTCGAACAGGCCGCCGCCGTTCATCAGCGGCACGATCGACAGCATCTTGGCGCTGGTGCCCAGTTCCATGATCGGGAACAGGTCGGTCAGGTAGTCGCGCAGCACGTTGCCGGTCACCGAGATGGTGTCCAGGCCCTTGCGGGTGCGCTCCAGGGTGAACTTCATCGCGTCGACAGGCGACATGATGCGGATGTCCAGGCCTTCGGTGTTGTGGTCTTTCAGGTAAGCCTGAACTTTCTCGACCACCACGCCGTCGTGAGCACGCTTAGGGTCCAGCCAGAAAATGGCCGGGGTGTTGCTGGCGCGGGCACGGTTGACGGCCAGCTTGACCCAGTCCTGGATCGGCGCGTCTTTGGTCTGGCACATGCGGAAGATGTCGCCGGCTTCAACAGCCTGTTCCATCAGCAGGTTGCCCTTGCTGTCGGTGACGCGGACAACGCCGTCAGCCTTGATCTGGAAAGTCTTGTCGTGGGAGCCGTACTCTTCGGCTTTCTTCGCCATCAGGCCAACGTTTGGCACGCTGCCCATGGTGGTTGGGTCGAAAGCGCCATTGGCCTTGCAGTCTTCGATGACGGCTTGGTAGATGGTGGCGTAGCAGCGATCCGGGATCACCGCCTTGGTGTCGTGCAGTTGGCCGTCGGTGCCCCACATCTTGCCGGAGTCACGG
Source organism: Pseudomonas sp. MF08831 (assembly GCF_059862645.1). Classification (NCBI taxonomy): domain Bacteria; kingdom Pseudomonadati; phylum Pseudomonadota; class Gammaproteobacteria; order Pseudomonadales; family Pseudomonadaceae; genus Pseudomonas; species Pseudomonas sp. MF08831. The sequence continues at coordinate 61,067 of NZ_JCBCUX010000017.1, forward strand.
ATCATGGCCGGCATCGAGGCGTCGACGATGACGTCGCTCGGCACGTGCAGGTTGGTGATGCCTTTGTCGGAGTTGACCATCGCCAGGGAAGGGCGAGCGGCGTAGACCGCCTGAATGTCAGCTTCGATCTGCGCCTGTTGCTCGGCAGGCAGGGCCTTGATGCGAGCGTACAGGTCGCCGATGCCGTTGTTCAGGTTGAAGCCGATCTGTTCCAGCACGGCAGCGTGCTTGGTCAGGGCGTCTTTGTAGAACTCGGCAACGATCTGGCCGAACATGATCGGGTCGGAGACCTTCATCATGGTGGCTTTGAGGTGAACCGACAGCAGCACGCCTTGTTTCTTGGCATCTTCGATTTCGGCGGCGATGAACGCGCGCAGGGCTTTTTTGCTCAGCACGGCGGTATCAATGATTTCGCCGGCTTGTACCGAAGTCTTTTCTTTCAGCACGGTGGCGGTGCCGTCTTTGGCAACCAGCTCGATCTTCACCGCGTCAGCGGCTTCGATCTGTACGGCTTTTTCGCTGCCGTAGAAGTCGCCGTTGCTCATGTGAGCGACGTGCGACTTGGAGTCTGCAGCCCAGGCGCCCATTTTGTGCGGGTGCTTGCGTGCGTAGTTCTTGACCGACAGCGGCGCGCGGCGGTCAGAGTTGCCTTCGCGCAGTACCGGGTTCACGGCGCTGCCCTTGACCTTGTCGTAACGTGCACGGGTTTCTTTTTCCGCGTCGGTGGTTACGGTTTCCGGGTAGTCCGGCAGGGCGTAGCCCTGGGCCTGCAGCTCCTTGATCGCAGCTTGCAGCTGCGGGGTCGAGGCGCTGATGTTAGGCAGCTTGATGATGTTGGCTTCAGGCGTAACGGCCAGGTCGCCCAGTTCGGCGAGGTGGTCCGGGATAGCCTTGGTGCCCAGTTGCTCGGGGAAGCTTGCGAGGATGCGCGCGGCGAGGGAAATGTCGCGGGTTTCCACGGCAATATCAGCGGAAGCGGTGAAGGCCTCTACGATAGGCAGCAATGAATAGGTGGCGAGGGCTGGGGCTTCGTCGGTGAAGGTGTAGATGATCTTCGAGCGGGTGGGCATATTCGGATTAACTCTCTTCTTTGCTGAAAGCGTGCGCAGAAACTCGAGATGCGCCGGGTGGAGCGCGTTCGTTCAAAGTCATCCATGAGCGAAATGTCGAGGTTTCTTCGCGGTGATGTTGGGTTGCATCAGTCGAGCGTCAAGCGGGTGGACTATTGTAATAGTCCTGCTTTCTGGCTGAAGGCTACTGTCTAGAGCGGTCAGCTGTCGTGACTCTTGGGTCAGCGGCGGCATTATACATAGGTCGCTATGCTTACGCCGAGCCTTCATACAAAAGGTGCGTCGTCCATTGGTCTAAAGGTCGCAGGCTGTCAGGTGCTACTAACGTCGTACGATGTGCTCAAGATTGGCGATTTTGCCATTGCTTTCAGGCTTGTAGGCGACCCAATATGCTGTTTTCGATGCAGATGAGCGTGGCGTGAGGTTTCAGTCGCCCTATATCTGGAGTAGGCTCGAACGCAGCCAGATGTTCAATCCATAGATGGAGTTCAGCATGGGATACAAGAAGATTCAGGTTCCGGCAGTCGGCGACAAAATCACCGTCAATGCAGACCATTCTCTCAATGTTCCTGACCAACCAATCATCCCTTATATAGAAGGCGACGGTATTGGCGTCGACATCAGCCCAGTGATGATCAAGGTGGTCGACGCCGCTGTTGAAAAGGCTTACGGCGGCAAGCGCAAAATCTCCTGGATGGAGGTTTACGCCGGCGAGAAAGCCACTCAAGTCTACGATCAGGACACCTGGCTGCCCCAGGAAACCCTGGATGCGGTCAAGGATTACGTGGTGTCCATCAAAGGGCCTCTGACCACGCCGGTCGGCGGTGGCATTCGTTCGTTGAACGTGGCCCTGCGTCAACAACTCGACCTGTATGTGTGCCTGCGCCCGGTGCGCTGGTTTGAAGGGGTGCCCAGCCCGGTCAAGAAGCCTGGCGATGTGGATATGACGATCTTTCGTGAGAACTCCGAAGATATTTACGCCGGCATCGAGTGGAAGGCCGGCTCGCCGGAAGCGATCAAGGTGATCAAGTTTCTCAAGGAAGAAATGGGCGTCACCAAGATCCGCTTTGATCAGGACTGCGGGATTGGCGTCAAGCCGGTCTCCAAAGAGGGCACCAAACGTCTGGCGCGTAAGGCCCTGCAATATGTGGTGGATAACGACCGTGATTCGCTGACCATCGTGCACAAAGGCAACATCATGAAGTTCACCGAGGGCGCCTTCAAGGAGTGGGCCTACGAAGTGGCCGCTGAAGAATTTGGTGCGACGTTGCTCGACGGCGGGCCGTGGATGCAGTTCAAAAACCCGAAAACCGGCAAGAACGTGGTGGTCAAGGACGCCATCGCCGATGCGATGCTTCAGCAAATTTTGCTGCGTCCGGCCGAATATGACGTGATCGCGACCCTCAACCTGAACGGTGACTACCTTTCCGATGCCCTGGCGGCGGAAGTAGGTGGGATTGGTATTGCGCCGGGGGCCAACCTCTCCGATACCGTGGCGATGTTCGAGGCCACCCACGGCACGGCGCCCAAGTATGCGGGCAAGGATCAGGTCAACCCGGGCTCATTGATTCTGTCGGCGGAAATGATGCTGCGCCATATGGGCTGGACCGAAGCGGCCGACTTGATCATCAAGGGCACCAATGGTGCGATTTCGGCCAAAACCGTGACCTATGACTTCGAGCGCTTGATGGACGGCGCGACGCTGGTGTCGTCATCGGGCTTTGGTGATGCGTTGATTTCGCATATGTAAATTACGCGCCATAAAAAACCGGCCATTCTGAAGTCTCGGAATGGCCGGTTTTTTTGAGGCACTTGCTGAAAAACTGATCAGGCCGTTTGCTTCTTTTTCGATTGAGTGGGCTGATCTGTCTTGAGCTTCTTTTCGTGCATTTCTTCAGGTGGCAGCGCCTCTGTTTGCGCCTCAGCCGCCGAGATTGCAACGGCGTGCAGTCCCTTGGGCCCCTGAATAGTTTCAAATGTCACTGCTTGGCCCGCTTTCAGCGTCTTGTACCCGTCCATGGTAATCGCTGAATAATGCGCAAAGAGATCTTCTTCGGGTTTTCCTTCTGCATTTATGAAACCGTAGCCTTTGGCATTGTTAAACCATTTGACCTTGCCATTGATCTTGACGCCAGACATACCATATCCCTCTGCACCAGACTCCATCACTGGAGTATCATCCAGTTTATCCGTCCTAACCCGAATAAATAAGGTTGACTGCGCGGACCTTTTTTACCCACTGTGGGCTCTATTGGTTGTAACACTGATTCGCCGATAGTCAAGGCGACCATTGGGTCAGAGTTGAAATTCTGACAGGTCGCCCCCATCACTGTACTTGAACCACTGACGAACCTTTCTTTCCATGCATGCAAACAGCCAGATTCGACTAACATTCAATCAGGATCGCCCGGATCAGGAACATGACGACGACGGTTCTGCGGGCATTGCTGTTCAGGAAGCGAAGCCTGCCTTACAGGCGCCGCCGATGTACAAGGTGGTTTTGTTCAATGATGACTACACACCGATGGATTTCGTGGTCGAAGTACTCGAGGTGTTTTTTAACCTGAACCGCGAGTTGGCGACCAAGGTAATGCTGGCCGTTCACACAGAAGGACGGGCAGTATGTGGAGTGTTTACCCGCGACATCGCCGAGACAAAGGCCATGCAGGTCAACCAGTACGCCAGGGAAAGCCAGCATCCGCTACTCTGTGAAATCGAGAAGGACGGTTAACGCCGACCACTTGGGTATGAGGTGAAGCTATGTTAAACCGCGAGCTCGAAGTCACCCTCAATCTTGCCTTCAAGGAGGCCCGTTCGAAGCGTCATGAGTTCATGACCGTCGAGCACCTGCTGCTGGCACTTTTGGATAACGAAGCTGCCGCCACCGTTCTACGTGCGTGCGGCGCCAACCTCGACAAACTCAAGCATGACCTGCAGGAGTTTATCGACTCCACTACGCCACTGATCCCCGTGCATGACGAGGACCGCGAAACCCAGCCAACCCTGGGCTTCCAGCGGGTCTTGCAGCGTGCGGTATTCCACGTCCAGAGCTCCGGCAAGCGTGAAGTCACGGGCGCCAATGTGCTTGTGGCTATCTTTAGCGAACAGGAAAGCCAGGCAGTGTTTCTGCTCAAGCAGCAGAGCGTTGCGCGTATTGATGTCGTCAACTACATCGCCCACGGTATCTCCAAAGTGCCAGGGCACGGCGATCATTCCGAGGGTGAGCAGGATATGCAGGACGACGAGGGCGGTGAGTCTTCTTCTTCAAGCAACCCGCTGGATGCCTATGCCAGCAACCTCAACGAGTTGGCGCGCCAGGGGCGGATCGACCCGCTGGTGGGTCGCGAGCTTGAAGTTGAGCGCGTAGCGCAGATCCTCGCGCGTCGTCGCAAAAACAACCCATTGCTGGTGGGCGAGGCGGGCGTGGGTAAAACCGCGATTGCTGAAGGCCTGGCCAAGCGAATTGTCGATAACCAGGTGCCTGACCTGCTGGCCAACAGTGTCGTCTACTCCCTTGACCTGGGCGCGTTGCTCGCCGGGACCAAGTACCGTGGCGACTTCGAGAAGCGCTTCAAGGCGCTGCTCGGTGAGCTGAAAAAGCGCCCGCAAGCCATCCTGTTCATCGATGAGATCCACACCATCATTGGTGCCGGTGCGGCTTCCGGTGGAGTGATGGACGCCTCTAACCTGCTCAAACCGTTGCTGTCGTCGGGTGATATCCGTTGCATCGGTTCGACCACGTTCCAGGAATTTCGCGGGATCTTCGAGAAAGACCGTGCCTTGGCGCGTCGCTTCCAGAAAGTCGACGTGTCCGAGCCTTCGGTTGAAGACACTATCGGCATCCTGCGCGGGCTCAAGGGGCGTTTCGAAGCGCACCATGGCATCGAGTACACCGATGAGGCGCTGCGCGCAGCGGCTGAACTGGCGTCGCGCTACATCAATGACCGGCATATGCCGGATAAAGCCATCGACGTGATCGACGAAGCGGGTGCCTACCAGCGCCTGCAACCTGTCGAGAAGCGCGTGAAGCGCATCGACGTGCCTCAGGTTGAGGACATCGTGGCGAAGATCGCGCGGATTCCGCCAAAACACGTCACCAGCTCCGACAAAGAACTGCTGCGTAACCTGGAACGTGACCTCAAGCTCACCGTATTCGGCCAGGACGCGGCCATCGACTCGCTGTCTACCGCGATCAAGCTGTCGCGTGCGGGCCTCAAGTCGCCGGACAAGCCGGTCGGTTCGTTCCTGTTCGCAGGCCCTACCGGCGTCGGCAAGACCGAGGCGGCGCGGCAGTTGGCCAAGGCCATGGGCATTGAGTTGGTGCGCTTTGACATGTCCGAATACATGGAGCGCCACACGGTGTCGCGCTTGATCGGTGCGCCTCCGGGCTACGTCGGTTTCGACCAGGGCGGTCTGTTGACCGAGGCGATCACCAAGCAGCCGCATTGTGTGTTGCTGCTCGATGAAATCGAGAAGGCCCACCCGGAAGTCTTCAACCTGCTGCTGCAGGTTATGGATCACGGGACCCTGACTGATAACAACGGGCGCAAGGCAGACTTCCGCAACGTGATCGTGATCATGACCACCAACGCCGGTGCTGAAACCGCCGCGCGGGCTTCGATCGGCTTTACGCATCAGGATCACTCCTCTGATGCGATGGAAGTGATCAAGAAAAGCTTCACGCCGGAGTTCCGCAACCGCCTGGACACCATTATCCAGTTTGGTCGCCTCAGCCATGAGGTCATCAAAAGCGTGGTGGACAAGTTCCTTACCGAGCTTCAAGCACAGTTGGAAGACAAGCGCGTGCAGCTGGATGTAACGGACGCGGCACGCAATTGGCTGGCGGAGGGTGGTTACGACGCGGCAATGGGCGCTCGCCCAATGGCACGTCTGATCCAGGACAAGATCAAGCGGCCACTGGCCGAAGAGATCCTGTTCGGCGAGCTTTCCGACCATGGTGGCGTGGTGCATATCGATCTGAAGGACGGCGAGCTGACCTTCGATTTCGAAACCACGGCCGAAATGGCCTGATATCGCTGATCGCAACAAAGCAAAAAGGCGCCCAAGGGCGCCTTTTTGCTGTCTGTCTCAAACGCTGAGGATCAATTGTGGGGGCTGGCTCGCCTGCGATCAGATAGATCAGTCAGCGACGTGCTCACTGTGATTACGCTATCGGCGGTAAGCCAACTCCCTTATTAATCTCGCGCGTCTGGATAGACAGCGCACACACAAAAACGCCCGGCAGAACCGGGCGTTTTGTATTGACTTGATTAACGGGCGCGGTAAGTGATGCGCCCTTTGCTCAAGTCATAGGGCGTCAGCTCAACGCGCACTTTGTCACCGGTAAGAATACGAATGTAGTTCTTGCGCATCTTGCCGGAGATATGCGCGGTTACGACGTGCCCATTTTCCAACTCCACACGAAACATGGTGTTGGGCAGGGTGTCGACGACAGTGCCTTCCATTTCGAAGCTGTCTTCTTTCGACATGCAGTAAAGCCCTCGGTATCCAGTGAATGGCCCGGTGCAACTGCGCCAGGCAAAAGCGGCGTGCATTGTGCCCGAAAAAGGGTGTTTAAGCCAAGGGGTTCTAGTTAAGCGTGACCCATCTTTGATTAATAAGTAGCTCAATGGGCCGATATTGGGTCTTGTAGTTCATCTTTTTGCAGTTTTTTATCCAGTAACCGAGGTACACCGCCTCCAGTTCCAGACGCAAGGCTTCGCCGATTTGCCACAAAATTGCAAAGCGTCCCAAGCTGCGACGTTCTTCGCCTGGCTCGTAGAACGTATACACCGCCGACAGGCCGTTAGGCAGCAGATCGGTCACGGCCACCGCGAGCAGGCGTCCGTCCAGGCGAAACTCATAGAACCGAGAAAACGGCAGGTCGCGCACCAGGAACGTCGAAAACTGATCGCGACTGGGTGGGAACATGTCGCCGTCGGCATGGCGTTGTTCGATGTAGCGCTGGTAGAGGTCGAAATATTCTTCGCTGTACTGAGGCTTGGTGGCAGTCACCGTCAGGTCGGCATTGCGCTTGAGGATGCGTTTCTGGTTACGGTCCGGCAAAAACTGCGCAGCCGGGATGCGTGCCGGTACGCAAGCATTGCAGTTCTGGCAATGGGGGCGGTACAGGTGATCGCCGCTGCGCCGAAAACCCATCTCTGACAGGTCGGCGTATACGTGCACGTCCATTGGCTGGCTGGGGTCGAGGAACAGCGTGGTGGCCTGCTCGTCGGGCAGATAGCTGCAAGAGTGGGCTTGAGTGGCATAAAACTTCAAGCGCGCCAGCTCGGTCATGATCAACCCTCGGGATAAGCTTTGAAATAAGTGTAAGCCACGTGTGAGGAAGTCGCCTAGGAAACCCACGGTCCAGAGCTGGGTTGGTCCAAATGGTTGCGCAGGAAGGCCGCGAAATCACTGCGCGGTATGGCGCGCGCGCCAAGGCTGTGCAAGTGGTCATTGGGCATCTGGCAGTCGATCAGCACAAAACCCCAGGCCTGCAGCTGCCGGGTCAAGGTGGCGAAACCGAATTTCGACGCGTTGTCGGCACGGCTGAACATGGATTCGCCAAAGAACAGTTGGCCCATCGCCAGCCCATACAGACCGCCAACCAGTTCGCCACCATCCCACACTTCCACCGAGTGTGCGTAGCCGCGCTGGTGCAGCTCCAGGTAGGCGTTCTGGATGCCCTCGGTGATCCAGGTGCCATCGGCGTAGCTGCGCGGTGCGGCGCACGCCTGGATGACGGCAGCGAAGTCCTGATCGAACGTCACGCTGTAACGCTGTTGACGCAGCAGTTTGCCGAGGCTGCGCGAGACATGCAGTTCGTCGGGGAATATCACGGTGCGCGGGTCGGGTGACCACCAAAGAATCGGTTGGCCTTGCGAGAACCATGGAAAGCAGCCATGCCGGTAAGCCTGGATCAGGCGTTCGGCCGACAGGTCGCCACCGGCGGCAAGCAGGCCATTGGGTTCGCGCATGGCCTTGGCCAGCGGCGGAAAAGTCAGGGAGTCGCGTTGTAACCAGGTCAGCATGGCATCCAGGCTTACGGAAGGGGAGGGGAGTGGCAGGCGGGTCGCCGGCCGCAGCAACGGTGATTATTGTCGACACAGCGCTGTGGGGCCAGCCCGAATCGGGTATCGGCGAGGATTAGCGTGAGCGCGTGTTTCTGCAACTCTGTGCCCGAGTCGCGGTCGTAATCGGGTCCAGACAATGCAGGCCATTTGCCAAGCTTGCCTGGATTGCTAAAAACAGCTCATAAGCCTTTGTCAGCAAAGACAATGCATGCTCAAATTGAACATGCTGTGACGCTTCATTTGTCTATGCTGCTCAGTGATGGGCAAGGGCGTGGCATCGCGGGCGCAAACCCGTACAATGCGGCCATTGTGGCGTTATCGCCATTTCACCCTTTCATCACCCAGTGTTAAAAGTAGATTCAGCGACGTTCGTTCATTTTTCAGCCGCTCGGATTGAGCGGTAGTGTGCAGTCATTCAACAGATGGACGCGCTAAAGGCGCAGGAAAAGACCCGTTTTGAAGAAATCCGCCGCAACACCTAAAGCAGCAGTCGTGCCGGCCTGGCGCCAGCACCTGCACTACCGACTCAAGGAAGGGGCGCTGATCGCCATCGGCGCCCTGTGCCTGTTCCTGATGATGGCCTTGCTGACCTATGGCAAGGACGATCCAGGCTGGAGCCACAACAGCAAGATCGAAGACGTGCAGAACTTCGGTGGACCTGCCGGTTCCTACAGTGCCGACATTCTGTTCATGGTGCTGGGTTACTTTGCGTACATCTTCCCGTTGTTGCTGGCGATCAAGACCTGGCAGATCTTCCGCCAGCGCCACGAGCCGTGGCAGTGGAGCGGCTGGCTGTTCTCCTGGCGTTTGATCGGCCTGGTGTTTCTGGTGCTGTCCGGTGCGGCCCTGGCGCACATCCACTTTCATGCGCCCACCGGTTTGCCGGCGGGCGCGGGCGGTGCGCTGGGCGAGAGCCTTGGCGACCTGGCGCGCAAGAGCCTGAATATCCAGGGCAGCACCTTGATGTTCATCGCGCTGTTCCTGTTCGGCCTGACGGTGTTCACCGACCTGTCGTGGTTCAAGGTGATGGACGTCACCGGCAAGATCACCCTCGACCTGCTCGAATTGTTCCAGGGTGCGGCCAACCGCTGGTGGTCGGCGCGCGTTGATCGCAAACGCATGGTTGCGCAGCTGCGCGAGGTGGACACCCGCGTCAACGAAGTGGTGGCCCCAAGCACACCGGACCGACGCGAACAGGCCAAGGTCAAGGAGCGCCTGATCGAGCGCGAGCAGGCCCTGAGCAAGCACATGTCGGACCGCGAGAAGCAGGTGCCGCCGGTGATCGCCCCAGCGCCGCCCAAGGCTCCCGAGCCGAGCCATCGCGTACAGAAAGAGAAACAGGCGCCGTTGTTTATCGACAGCGCCGTGGAAGGCACCTTGCCGCCGATCTCGATTCTCGACCCGGCCGAAAAGAAACAACTCAATTATTCCCCGGAGTCCCTGGCGGCCGTCGGCCATCTGCTGGAAATCAAACTCAAGGAGTTCGGCGTCGAAGTTTCCGTCGACTCGATCCACCCGGGCCCGGTTATTACCCGTTACGAAATCCAGCCCGCCGCCGGCGTCAAGGTCAGCCGCATTTCCAACCTGGCCAAAGACTTGGCCCGCTCCCTGGCGGTGACCAGCGTGCGTGTGGTGGAAGTGATCCCCGGCAAGACCACCGTGGGCATCGAGATTCCCAATGAAGACCGGCAGATCGTGCGCTTCTCCGAAGTGCTGTCGACGCCGGAATACGACAACTTCAAATCGCCGGTCACCTTGGCCCTGGGCCATGACATCGGCGGCAAGCCGGTGATCACCGACCTGGCGAAAATGCCGCACCTGCTGGTGGCCGGTACCACCGGTTCCGGTAAATCGGTGGGCGTGAACGCGATGATCCTGTCGATCCTGTTCAAATCTGGCCCGGATGACGCCAAGCTGATCATGATCGACCCGAAGATGTTGGAATTGTCGATCTACGAAGGCATTCCGCACCTGCTCTGCCCGGTGGTCACCGATATGAAGGACGCCGCCAACGCCTTGCGCTGGAGCGTGGCCGAGATGGAGCGCCGCTACAAACTGATGGCGAAGATGGGCGTACGAAACCTGTCGGGCTTCAACGCCAAGGTCAAGGAAGCCCAGGACGCCGGCACGCCGCTGACCGACCCACTGTACAAGCGCGAAAATATCCACGACGAAGCGCCGCTGCTGACCAAGCTGCCGACCATCGTGGTCGTGGTCGACGAATTTGCCGACATGATGATGATCGTCGGCAAGAAGGTTGAAGAGCTGATCGCACGTATCGCTCAGAAAGCCCGGGCGGCCGGTATTCACTTGATCCTGGCGACCCAGCGGCCATCGGTGGACGTGATCACGGGTCTGATCAAGGCCAACATCCCGACGCGCATGGCGTTTCAGGTTTCCAGCAAGATCGACTCGCGCACCATCATCGACCAGGGCGGCGCCGAGCAACTGCTGGGTCACGGTGACATGCTCTACATGCCGCCCGGCACCAGCCTGCCGATTCGGGTTCACGGCGCGTTCGTTTCCGACGACGAAGTACACCGTGTGGTGGAAGCCTGGAAACTGCGCGGCGCGCCGGAATACAACGACGACATCCTCGCCGGTGTCGAAGAGGCCGGCAGCGGCTTCGACGGTGGCAGCAGCGGTGGTGACGACGACGCCGAAACCGACGCGCTGTACGACGAAGCCGTGGCGTTCGTGCTTGAAAGCCGCCGTGCCTCGATCTCTGCGGTGCAGCGCAAACTGAAAATCGGCTACAACCGCGCCGCCCGCATGATCGAAGCCATGGAAAACGCTGGCGTCGTGACCGCAATGAACACCAACGGCTCGCGCGAAGTCATCGCCCCCGGGCAGATGCGCGACTGATCTCGTGCCGTGTGGTAGCACGCGGCTCGCCTTAACGACTCAATGAGGACTCCCATGCGTCTTATCCGCATGCTGTTGTTGCCGGCCCTGGCCCTGACTGCTGTTTCGGCCCACGCTGATCCGGCCTCCGTGGCCAGCCTGACCAACCTGTTGGACAAATCCAAGACCCTGACGGCGCGCTTCTCCCAGCTGACCCTGGATGGTGGCGGCACCCAGTTGCAGGAAACCGCCGGTGAAATGGCCGTACAGCGCCCGGGCCTGTTCTACTGGAAAACCGACGCGCCGAACGAGCAGACCATCGTCTCCGACGGCCAGAAAGTCACCTTGTGGGACCCGGACCTGGAGCAGGCGACCATCAAAAAGCTCGACCCGCGTTTGAACCAGACCCCGGCGCTGCTGCTGTCGGGCGATGTGTCGAAAATCAGCGACAGTTTTGATATCACCTCCAAGCAAACCAGCAACGTAATTGAGTTCACCCTCAAGCCCAAGTCCAAGGACACGCTGTTTGACAGCCTGCAACTGTCGTTTGGCAATGGCGTGATCAACAACATGCGCCTGATCGACAGCGTTGGTCAGCGCACCGATATCCTGTTCTCCGCGGTCAAGGCCAACGGCGTCGTGGATGCTTCCAAGTTCAAGTTCGTCATCCCCAAGGGTGCCGACGTGATCCAGGAATAAACTGTTTAGAGGTTTCAAGCGCTGCCCATGGATTTGTTTCGAAGTGACCCGATTGCTCAACCCTTGGCCGCGCGTTTGCGTTCGACCAACCTGGACGAGTACGTCGGGCAAGAACACCTGCTCGCTCGCGGCAAGCCATTGCGCGAAGCCCTGGAGCAGGGTGCGCTGCACTCGATGATTTTCTGGGGGCCGCCAGGCGTGGGTAAAACCACCCTGGCGCGCTTGCTGGCGAAGGTCTCGGATGCGCACTTCGAAACGGTTTCGGCGGTGTTGGCCGGGGTCAAGGAGATCCGTCAGGCGGTTGAGGTGGCCAAGCAGCAGGCCGGGCAATACGGCAAGCGCACCATCCTGTTCGTTGATGAGGTGCACCGCTTCAACAAGTCGCAGCAGGATGCGTTTTTGCCGTATGTCGAAGACGGCACACTGATTTTTATCGGCGCCACCACCGAAAACCCGTCGTTTGAACTCAACAACGCATTGCTGTCGCGGGCGCGGGTCTATGTGCTCAAGAGCCTGGACGAAGCCGCGATGCGCAAGCTGTTGCAGCGTGCATTGAGCGAAGACAAGGGCTTGGGCAAACGCCAGCTCAGCCTCAGCGACGAAGGCTTCAAGATTTTGATGAGCGCCGCCGATGGCGACGGTCGGCGCTTTCTCAACCTGCTGGAGAACGCGTCGGATCTGGCCGAAGACCACAGCGAGATCGGCGTCGACCTCCTGCAGAGCCTGCTGGGCGACACTCGCCGGCGCTTTGACAAGGGGGGCGAAGCCTTCTACGACCAGATCTCGGCGCTGCACAAATCCGTACGCGGCTCCAACCCCGACGGCGCGCTGTATTGGTTTGCGCGCATGATCGACGGCGGCTGCGACCCGCTGTACCTGGCGCGCCGTGTGGTGCGCATGGCCAGCGAAGACATCGGCAATGCCGACCCGCGCGCGCTGAGCCTGTGCCTCGCCGCCTGGGAAGTGCAGGAGCGCCTCGGCAGCCCGGAAGGCGAGTTGGCGGTGGCGCAGGCCATCACTTACTTGGCCTGCGCTCCCAAGAGCAACGCCGTTTACATGGGCTTCAAGTCGGCCCTGCGCGCTGCGGCCGAACACGGCTCGCTGGAAGTGCCGTTGCACCTGCGCAACGCCCCGACCAAGCTGATGAAACAACTGGGCTACGGTGACGAATACCGCTATGCCCATGATGAGCCGGACGCCTACGCCGCCGGTGAAGACTATTTTCCCGATGAGCTTGAGCCGCAGCCGTTCTACCAGCCGGTGCCCCGTGGGCTGGAGCTGAAGATTGGTGAAAAGCTCAATCACCTCGCCCAACTCGATCGCCTCAGCCCCAAACAGCGGAGAAAGTAGTGCTCAAGACCATTCTTGCCGTGTCCGTAGCCGGCATCGCTGGTACATTATTGCGTTTCGCCACCGGTACGTGGGTGAGCGCCAACTGGCCCAAGCATTTTTATGCGGCGACCCTGGCGGTCAACCTGGTGGGCTGCTTGATCATCGGGCTGTTGTACGGCTGGTTCCTGTTGCGCCCGGAAGTGCCGATTGAGATTCGCGCCGGCTTGATTGTCGGCTTTGTAGGCGGTCTGACGACCTTTTCATCCTTTTCACTGGATACGCTGCGCCTGCTGGAAAGCGGGCAAGCCCTGGTCGCCTTCGGCTACTTGGGCATCAGCGTGTTCGGCGGGCTGCTCGCCACCTGGGCTGGCCTGTCCTTGACCAAACTTTGATAACGAGAGACCGACATGCTCGATTCCAAACTGTTACGTAGCAACCTTCAGGACGTAGCGGACCGCCTGGCATCCCGTGGCTTTGCCTTGGATGTTGCGCGCATCGAAGCGCTGGAAGAACAGCGCAAGACCGTCCAGACCCGCACCGAAGCACTGCAGGCTGAACGCAATGCGCGCTCCAAATCCATCGGTCAGGCCAAGCAGCGCGGTGAAGACATCGCGCCGCTGATGGCGGACGTCGAGCGTATGGGCACCGAGCTGTCCGACGGCAAAGTCGAGCTGGAAGGCATTCAGAGCGAGCTGGACTCGATCCTGCTGGGCATCCCCAACCTGCCGCACGAATCCGTGCCGATTGGCGAAGACGAAGACGGCAACGTCGAGGTGCGCCGCTGGGGCACGCCTAAGGCCTTTGATTTCGAGATCAAGGACCACGTTGCGCTTGGTGAGCTGACCGGTGGCCTGGATTTTGAAACCGCCGCCAAAATGTCCGGCGCACGCTTTGCCTTGCTGCGCGGCCCGATCGCGCGCATGCACCGTGCCCTGGCGCAATTCATGATCAACCTGCACACCGGCGAGCACGGCTACGAAGAAGCCTACACCCCGTACCTGGTGCAGGCGCCGGCGCTGATGGGCACCAGCCAGCTGCCGAAGTTCGAAGAAGACCTGTTCAAGATCAGCCGCGACGGCGAAGCCGACCTGTACCTGATCCCGACGGCCGAAGTGTCGCTGACCAATATCGTCGCGGGCGAAATCCTCGATGCCAAGCAGCTGCCGATCAAGTTCGTGGCCCACAGCCCGTGCTTTCGCAGTGAAGCCGGCGCTTCGGGGCGTGACACGCGCGGCATGATTCGCCAGCACCAGTTCGACAAAGTCGAGATGGTGCAAGTGGTCGAGCCGTCGACCTCGATGGAAGCCCTGGAAGGCCTGACCGCCAATGCCGAACGCGTGCTGCAACTGCTGGAGCTGCCGTACCGCGTCTTGGCGCTGTGCACTGGCGACATGGGTTTCAGTGCCGTGAAGACCTACGACCTCGAAGTGTGGGTACCGAGCCAGGACAAATACCGCGAGATTTCGTCGTGCTCCAACTGCGGTGATTTCCAGGCCCGTCGCATGCAGGCGCGTTTCCGCAACCCGGAAACCGGCAAGCCGGAGCTGGTACACACCCTCAACGGTTCGGGCCTGGCCGTAGGCCGTACGCTCGTAGCCGTGCTGGAAAACTATCAGCAGGCCGACGGTTCCATCCGCGTGCCGGAAGTGCTCAAGCCGTACATGGGCGGCGTTGAGGTCATCGGCTAAATGGAATTTCTGCCGCTGTTTCATAACCTGCGCGGCAGTCGTGTGTTGGTCGTCGGTGGTGGGGAGATTGCCTTGCGCAAATCCCGACTGCTGGCCGACGCCGGTGCGTTGCTGCGGGTGGTTGCTCCCCAGATCGAAGACCAGTTGCGTGAACTGGTGCTGGGCAGTGGCGGGGAACTGATTTTGCGCGGTTATCAGGAGCCCGACCTCGACGGTTGCACCCTGATCATCGCCGCGACCGATGACGAACCACTGAACGCGCAAGTGTCCAGTGATGCCAAGCGTCGCTGCGTGCCGGTCAACGTGGTGGACGCGCCAGCCCTGTGCAGCGTGATCTTTCCGGCGATTGTCGACCGTTCGCCCTTGGTGATTGCAGTGTCCAGTGGCGGCGATGCGCCGGTACTGGCGCGCTTGATCCGCGCCAAGCTGGAGACCTGGATTCCGTCCACCTATGGCCAATTGGCCGGGCTGGCGGCGCGTTTTCGTGCTCAGGTCAAAGGTTTGTATCCGGATGTGCAGCAGCGTCGCGCGTTCTGGGAAGAAGTTTTCCAGGGCCCGATTGCCGACCGCCAGTTGGCCGGGCAGGGCGATGAGGCTGAGCGCCTGCTGATCGAAAAGGTCAACGGGAAACCACCACATGCGCCGGGCGAAGTTTACTTGGTGGGCGCAGGCCCGGGTGATCCGGACCTGCTGACCTTCCGCGCCTTGCGTCTGATGCAGCAAGCCGACGTGGTGCTGTACGACCGCTTGGTGGCGCCGGCCATTCTCGAACTGTGCCGTCGCGATGCCGAACGGGTTTACGTGGGCAAACGTCGCGCCGATCATGCTGTGCCGCAGGACCAGATCAACCAGCAATTGGTGGACCTGGCCAAGCAAGGCAAGCGTGTACTGCGCCTCAAGGGTGGCGATCCGTTCATCTTTGGCCGTGGTGGCGAAGAGATCGAAGAGTTGGCGGCCCATGGCATTCCGTTTCAGGTGGTGCCGGGTATCACGGCGGCCAGTGGTTGCGCGGCGTATGCCGGAATTCCGCTGACCCATCGCGACTATGCGCAGTCGGTGCGGTTTATCACCGGGCATTTGAAAAACGGCACCTCGGACCTGCCTTGGCATGACCTCGTTGGCCCGTCGCAGACCTTGGTGTTTTACATGGGCTTGATCGGCTTGCCGATTATCTGTGAACAGCTGATCAAGCATGGTCGCTCGGCGGATACGCCGGCGGCGTTGATCCAGCAGGGCACCACCTCCAACCAGCGTGTCTTCACCGGCACCCTGGCGGATTTGCCGCGCATGGTGGCGGAGCATGAAGTGCATGCGCCAACACTCGTCATCGTCGGTGAAGTGGTGGTATTGCGCGAAAAGCTGAAGTGGTTCGAAGGCGCACAATCCCAGGTGTGACACCGCCCTTGAGTGCGTGATTTGAGTGTGGCGAGCGGGCTTGCCCCGCGTTGGGCTGCGCAGCAGCCCTAAAGCCAGACACCGCGGTTTGCCTGGCAGAACGCGGTGTTTTTACTGGGGCTGCTGCGCAGCCCCACGCGGGGCAAGCCCGCTCGCCACGAAAGCCCAATCGCTACCGGAAGAGGGGTTGTCAGTTCCAGACGGCCTTACCGCTCAGCCGCTCGCGATCATGGCCAGCATCAAAATTGTGCAACGGCCCTTTCGGCACAATCCCCGTCGGATTGATGGTCCGGTGGCTCGCGTAGTAATGCCCCTTGATATGCGCAAAATCCACCGTCTCGGCCACGCCTGGCCACTGATACATCTCCCTTAGCCAGTTCGACAAATTCGGATAATCGGCAATCCGCCGCAGGTTGCATTTGAAGTGGCTGTAATACACCGCATCAAAGCGAATCAGCGTGGTGAACAGCCGCACGTCGGCTTCGGTCAGGTATTCGCCGGCCAGATAGCGGTGCTTACCCAAGTGCTGCTCCAGGTGGTCCAGCTCGGCAAACACATCGTCAAACGCGCTTTCATAAGCCTTTTGCGAGGTGGCGAAGCCTGCGCGGTACACGCCGTTGTTCACCGCGGGGTAGATGCGCTCGTTCAGCGCGTCAATCGCCTCGCGAAGCTCCTCGGGGTAGAAGTCCAGCGTGTTGCCGGTCAGGTGGTTGAACGCGCTGTTGAACATGCGGATGATCTCCGCCGATTCATTACTGACGATGCGCTTGAGCGTCTTGTCCCACAGCACCGGCACGGTCACGCGGCCAGTGTAGTCGGCGGTGTCGGCGGTATAGCGCTGATGCATGTAGGCAAAATCATCGAGCTTGTCGCCGGTAGAGCCGTGGGCCTTGTCGAAGGTCCAGCCGTTTTCCAGCATCAACCAACTGACCACGGACACCTCGATCAAGCTTTCCAGGCCCTTGAGCTTGCGCAGGATCAGGGTGCGATGCGCCCAGGGGCAGGCGAGGGACACATACAGGTGGTAGCGACCGGCTTCGGCCTTGAAGCCACCTTCGCCACTCGGGCCGGGCTCACCGTCGGCGGTCACCCAATTGCGGCGCTGTGCCTGCTCGCGCTGGAAAGCGCCGTCTGCGCTACTTTCGTACCACTGGTCTTTCCAGTGTCCTTCGATCAGCAAACCCATGACTGGCTCCTTGGCTAATAAGCGTTGGAGGCCAGTCTAAAGGGATGAGTTCGAACTAAAAGCGCAAAGACTGCGGGGCAATGATCGATTAAATCGATTTGTCCCGCGCATCCCAGTATTGCTGGGCCAATGCGAACGCCTGCTCTCGCGGATGGCCGATGCCGCGTAAGGCCAGGGCCATGGTCGCGATCAGCGCCAGTTGCGGGTAACTGTCTTGAGCGTCACCACGCCACACGGCTTTCAAGTGTTCAGGTTCCAGGCTGGCAGGTTTGACGTGGCGTTGGGCGGAGAGGGCGGGCCATTCTTCATCCCAGCTTTGGCCGCCAGTGGTGCCATACAGGTGACTGATTGTGTCCGGGTTGATCTCGACTTCGCCGCCATCGCCCTTGACCACGATCACATTGTCGCCAAGCAGGCCGCTGGCATCGCGGTGTACGCCCTGGTAACCGGGATGGAAAATGCTTTGCAGGCCGCAGCGCGCATTCAGCGGGTTGAGCAGGCGCGCCAGCGAGTGGATCGGCGAGCGCAGGCCCAGGGTGTTGCGCAGGTCAATCATGCGTTGCAGTTGTGGTGCCCAGTCGCCCAGGGGAATAAACGCCAGGTTGCCGTGTTCGAACGCCGTTTCGACCTGCTGCCAGTTGCGGCACAACGGGATCTGTAAACCGTCCAGCAATTGCTCGGTGTACAACCGGCCGGCGGTGTGCGCACCGCCGCCGTGCATGAGGATGCGCACTCCGTTTTGCGCCAGGCACTTGGCCGCCAGCAAATACCACGGCAGATGGCGTTTTTTACCGGCGTAGGTTGGCCAGTCGACATCCACCTTCAGCGCCGGCGCGTTCAGGCGTTCGCGCACGGCTTGGGTGAAACCTGCGAGCTCTTCCGGGCTTTCTTCCTTGTGGCGCAGCAACATCAGGAAGGCGCCGAGCTGGGTGTCCTCGACCTTTTCGTCGAGCAGCATGCCCATGGCTTCACGGGCTTCCTCACGGGTGAGGTTGCGCGCGCCGCGCTTGCCTTTGCTCAGGATGCGTACGAACTGCGCAAACGGGTGCTCGGCAGGGGTTTCAAAGGTCAGCGGGGCAAAGTCGGTCATAAGCAATTCGTCGGCCTGGGCAGGCCCGCCAACTTGGCGGCGAGTTTGGCGGGAGTGCCGTTGAACAGTGTGTTGAGGTGCAGGCTGTTGCCCTTTTCCGGTCCCAGCTTCAAGGCGGTGTACTTGATCAGTGGGCGCGTGGCAGGGGACAGCTGGAACTCTTCATAGAACCCGCGCAGCAGTTCGAGGATCTCCCAATGGGCGGCGGTCAATTCCAGGGGCTCCGCGGCGGCCAGCGCGTTGGCGACCTCTGCAGACCAGTCATTGAGGTCGACGAGGTAGCCGTCCTTGTCCAATTCGAGGGTGCGTCCGCCTACGGTCAAGGTGTTCATAGCCAGCTGTTGACCTTGTCGTAGTCGATGGACAGCTGCACGAAACCCGGGTAGTCCACGCTGTCGGCCCAGTCCGGTAGCGGCAGATTGCGCGCCAGCATGTCTTCAGCCAGTACAAAAACCTTCACGCCCCTGGTTTGCAGCGCCGCGTTGTGCAGGCCGTAGGCGCCGTCGCCGCACAGCAGAATCGCGTCCGCACTGCCGCATACGCGCAGGCAACTGGCGAGGCGGCTATCGGTAAACGGTGAGTGAGACACCACATGTAAAGTCGACATCAGAGGGTAATCACCTGGTCGTAACGGTCAATCAATTTGCCAATAGCATCGTTGCCAAGTGCCTGGGCGCTGGCAGGGGCTGTGAGCCCGCGTTCGGCCAGGCTGTGGCCGCAGGCGAACACGTCATCAATGCCAAACAGGCCCAACGCTTGCAGGTTGGCGCTCAGGTCTTTTTGCTGCACGGCTTTGGCGTTTTGCTGCGGCGCCAGTTGAAACACGCCGTCGTCCATAAACAGCAGGCCGATCGGTAAGTCGAACGCACCGCCGGCCAGCACAATATCCAGGGCTTCGCGCGCGCTTGGCCCGGACCACGGCGCCTGGCGGCTGATGACCAATAAGGATTTGGACATGTCACGGCCCTCCAAAACAGATCAGGCGGTCGGCAGCCTGGGCGGCATCGTGCAATTGCCCAAGGCCCGACAACGCCCACGGCGCATCCAGGTTCACCGCGCTGCGTTGGTAGCGTTTGGCTTCTTCGCCATTGAGCACGCCACGGCGCAAGGCAGCGGCAATGCACACCACGCCGTCCAACTGGTGCGCGCTGACAAACTCGCGCCATTGCCGGGCAATATCTTGCTCATCCTGGGGCGCGACGATGTTGCTGGAGGCGCTGTACACGCCGTCCTGATAAAAAAACAGCCGCACAATCTCATGCCCACCGGCAATCGCCGCTTGGGCAAACAGCAAGGCGCGGCGCGAGGAGGGCGCGTGGGCGGCGGAAAACAGCGCAATTGCGAACTTCATGGAACACTCTGCAAGCAAACGTGGGCCAATGATAAAGCCGCCGCGGCGAAAAAGCCCGCCGTGATCAAAACGGTCACCCTCGCTGATCGTTCTGACGATTGCCGGTAGGATCAAGCCTGCCTACGCTGTGGGCATTCGAAACCGAAATGGAGTCTCCATGTCAGGTCCCTTGGCGTCCCTCAAAGTGCTGGATTTTTCCACCTTGCTACCTGGCCCGTTTGCATCCTTGATGCTCGCGGACATGGGCGCCGAGGTGCTGCGGATCGAATCGCCTACACGCGTGGACCTGTTGCGCGTTCTGCCGCCGCACGATCACGGCACGTCGGCCAGCCACGCCTACCTCAACCGCAATAAGCGCAGCCTGGCGCTGGACCTCAAGCAGGCCGAGGCGCTGGAGATCGTGCGTGAGCTGGTCAAGGACTACGACATCGTCCTCGAGCAGTTTCGCCCCGGCGTCATGGAGCGTTTGGGACTGGGCTATGCGGCGCTCAATGCGATCAACCCCAGGTTGATCTACGTGTCGATCACCGGCTACGGCCAGACTGGGCCCTATAAGGACCGTGCCGGACACGATATCAATTACCTGGCGCTGGCCGGCATTGCCAGCCACACCGGGCGCCAGGACAGCGGACCTCTGCCGCTGGGCGTGCAATTGGCGGATGTGGCCGGTGGTTCGCTGCACGCGGTGGTGGGGTTGCTGGCGGCGGTGATAGCGCGTCAGCACAGCGGCGTGGGCCAACACCTGGATGTGAGCATGACGGACTGTTCGTTCAGCCTGAACGCCATGGCCGGCGCGGGTTACCTGGCCTGTGGGGTCGAGCCGGATTGGGAGGCCCAGGTGCTCAACGGCGGCAGCTTTTATGATTACTACCGCACGCGCGACGGGCGCTGGATGTCGGTCGGCAGCCTGGAGCCTGCGTTTATGCAGCAACTGTGCGAGGCGTTGGGCCGACCGGAGTTGGCAGCGCAAGGCCTGTCGCCCAGGCCGGAACAGCAAAAAGCCCTGAAGCTGGCGCTGCAGGTCGAGTTTGAAAAGCGCAGCTTTGAGCAGTTGTGCGAGCTGTTTGCCGGGGTGGATGCGTGTGTGGAGCCTGTATTGAGCTTGAGTGAAGCGGTGGAGCATCCGCAGTTGAAGGCGCGGAAGCTGATCAGCCAGGTGCCACGCGGCGATGGCTCGACTCAGGCGCAAATCGCCTGCCCGTTGAAGTTTTCACAGGGGTTGCCAAAGCCTCGGCACATGGGTGCGGCGGTGGGGGCGCATTCAGATGAAGTGTTGGCTGAGCTGGGGCTCAGTGCGCAACGAATAGCAGCATTGCGGCAGGCCAAGGTGGTTGGGTGACTGCTCGGCCGCTTTCGCGGGCCAGCCAGCTCCCATCTTTGATCGGCGGCGCGGTCAACAGGTGGGCGCTGGCTTGCCTGCGATGGGGCCCTCACTCCACCCGGGTTTCCCCGGTGTACACCAAGGTATGCCGGCAACGCCTGCACAAGTACCGTCGGCCCTGGTTCACCAAACCATGGCGCTGGGCTGAAAACGGGAAATCACTGTCGGCACATGGGCAGCGATAGATGTAACGCGTGACTTGCCGACGCTTGATTGCATAGGTGTGGCAGCGATCCGGCGGCAGTTCGTATACCCCGCGCATGATCAATTGCCATTCCTCGCCATGGGGCTGGATGCGTTCGCCAAACAATTGATGGGCGATCAGGTGCGCAACCTCATGGGCCACGGTCTGCTTCAGGAAATGTTGGCTGTTTTCACGGTACAGCTGTGGGTTGAAGCGCAGCAGGTTCTCGTGCAAATGCGCGACACCGGCCTTCTGGCCCCGCAGCTTGAGGCTGACCTGGGGGCGTTTGAAACTTCGTTTAAAAAAGGATTCTGCTTGCAGGAAACAATCTTCGACGCGGGTATTGAGTTGCTCGGGCATGCTGACCATATCTCCAGAGGCGCCCAGTATGCCGCAAAAGCAGGTGTTTCCGAATCTGTCAGGCGCCGAATGGTCATGCATGACGCACAAAGCCACCTTGCGGTGGCTTTGCCTGCGGGGTCAGCCGCTCAGTTGGTGTAGATCGGGCCTACGCCCAAGCCCCAGACGACCACGGTGAACGCCATGATCGCCACCAGTACCACCAGGCCCACCGCCAGCACCGAGCTGGAAAACAGGAACCCCTCGTCCGGGTCGATGCTCATGAACGTGGGCAGCCCCACATACAGCAGGTACACCGTGTAACAGATGGCGGCCGTGCCGACGACCATTCCCAGCCACATATGCGGATACAACGCCGCCAGCCCACCGATAAACAGCGGGGTCGCGGTGTAGGTGGCAAATGCTACGCACCGCGCCATGCTGGGGCTGGCGTCGTAGGTACGGGCCATCCAATGAATGAACGCGCCCATGACCGCCACGCCGCCGAGCATGGCCGCGTACGACATCAGGGTCATCCATAGGGCGCTTTCCTGGGTCAGCATCACCGGCGCGCGGCTGCCGATGACCCAGCCCACCTGGGTAGTGCCGATAAACGCCGATACGGCGGGGATCGCCGCGAGAATCAGGGTGTGAGTGAGGTACATGTGGCCAATGCTTTCTTCCTTATCGCCACGAATTTCCCGCCATTCCTGGTCGGGATGGGTAAACAGCCCCACGACGTGATGGATCATGCCAGTCACTCCTGTCGTTATTACCATCGCCCCCCATCGGAGCGCCCACGGGCCAAAGGCCTCAAAGGTCCCGGATAGCTGTGCGACCTTACGTCGCAGTATAGGAAGTGATGACCGGAAAAACTGCAGGGCTTTAGAGCAAATTGTGCTGTAAACAGGGGCGCTAATCGCGGTGAGGTCTGTCAGTAATGATGGGGTCCACCGTGGGAGCCGGCTTGCCTGCGCCAGCGATGGGTCAGCCAGTTACACGTGTGTGTCACAGCGCCATCGCAGGCAAGCCAGCTCCCACATTGGAACTCGGTCGGTCATGAAGGTAAAATGCCGGGCTTTTCGTCACACACCTCTAGCGGATCCAAGCGCCATGGGCACTCTTACGGTCAACCAGAACAAACTGCAAAAACGCCTGCGTCGCCTGGCCGGTGAAGCGGTCGCCGATTTCAACATGATCGAGGACGGCGACAAGGTCATGGTCTGCCTCTCCGGCGGCAAAGACAGCTACACCATGCTCGACGTGCTGTTGCACCTGCAAAAGGTCGCGCCGATCAAGTTCGAGATCGTCGCTGTCAACATGGACCAGAAACAGCCCGGCTTCCCCGAGCACGTATTGCCCGCCTACTTGAAAGCGCTGGGTATCGAGTACCACATCGTCGAAAAAGACACCTATTCGGTGGTCAAGGAGTTGATCCCGGAAGGCAAGACCACCTGCTCGCTGTGCTCGCGCCTGCGCCGTGGCACGCTCTACACCTTTGCCGATGAGATCGGCGCGACCAAGATGGCCCTCGGTCACCACCGTGATGACATCGTCGAGACGTTTTTCCTCAATATGTTCTTCAACGGCTCCCTCAAGGCCATGCCGCCCAAGCTGCGCGCCGATGACGGCCGCAACGTGGTGATCCGGCCGCTCGCGTATTGCAACGAGAAAGACATCCAGGCCTACTCCGACTTCAAGCAATTTCCGATCATCCCGTGCAACCTGTGCGGCTCCCAGGAAAACCTGCAGCGTCAGGTGGTCAAGGAAATGCTCGTGGACTGGGAGCGCAAGACCCCGGGCCGCACTGAAAGCATCTTCCGCAGCCTGCAGAATGTGATCCCCTCGCAGCTGGCCGACCGCAACCTCTTCGACTTCACCAGCCTGAAAATCGATGAGAGCGCCGCGTCGCGCTTCGTCAATGTTGTGAACCTCTAACACGTTTCAACGCTCTAAAAGACGGCGCTCACGGGCGCCGTCTTCAATTCAATTGCCAGGAGAGGGCATGCGCGATTACAAGTGGCTGCACGAATATTGTCTGAACCGTTTTGGTTCAGCGGCCGAGTTGGAAGCCCACCTGCCTGTTCCCAAGACCCCGGCACAGTTGCGCAAAATCAGTGACGATCGCTACCTGTCGACCCTGGCGCTGCGGGTATTTCGCGCCGGGCTCAAGCACAGTGTGGTGGATGGCAAGTGGCCCGCGTTCGAGCAGGTGTTTTTCGGCTTTGACCCGGAAAAGGTCGTGCTGATGGGCGCCGAACACCTGGAGCGCCTGATGCAGGACACGCGCATCATTCGTCACCTGGGCAAGCTCAAGAGCGTGCCGCGCAATGCGCAGATGATTTTGGACATTGAGCAGGAAAAGGGCAGCTTCGGCGCCTTTGTCGCGGACTGGCCGGTGACCGATATCGTCGGCTTGTGGAAGTACCTGAGCAAGCACGGCCACCAGTTGGGCGGGCTGTCGGCGCCGCGTTTTTTGCGCATGGTGGGCAAGGACACGTTTGTACCGAGCTATGACGTGGTGGCGGCGTTGAATGCGCAGAAGATCGTCGACAAAGTACCGACCAGCCTGCGCGATCTGGCAACGGTGCAGGGCGCATTCAACCAATGGCACGCCGAGAGCGGGCGGCCGATGTGTCAGTTGTCGATGATGCTGGCTTACACAGTGAATCATTGAGACCGAGGTGAGGCTATCGCAGGCAAGCCAGCTCCCACATTTTGACCGCCGCCGATCAAGTGTGGGGGCTGGCTTGCCTGCGACAGCGGTCTTCAGGCCGGCTGCACATCTGCCGCCAGCCGCCGATTCAACTGATGCCGCCACCGCACATATAACAGTGCGGTACAAAACACCGCCAGGCTCGCGAGCATTTCCAGCACCCCGAACCACTGCCGGTTCGGGTCATAGGCCGCCAGCGCGCCCTTGATGAAGTACAAATTCACCACAAAGCACATCCACGAATGCCCGCGTGCGCTGCCGAGCAGCATGCCCGGCGCCAGTACCAGCAGCGGCACCAATTCGATCAGCAGGATCACCCACGGGCGTGCGCCGTGCAGGTCGGCGACGAACAGGTAATACCCGCACAGCAAACCCACTAGCCCAAAAAACGCCAGCAGGCTGAGCGCGCGTGCGACGTTGACCCGTGGTTCCAGCCACGCCTGGGGCGGCAGGACCTTAGGCTTTCTGGCCACGGCCGTTCTCCAGCAACATGGCGGTGGTGGCCAGGCGCAGGCCGAGGGCGCGGCACAGGGTGATTTCGTGTTGGTCGAGCATGCGCTTGCCGTCGGGCCCCGAGTGATGGCTGGCGCCGTACGGCGTGCCGCCGCCCTGGGTGTCGAGCAGTGCTTGTTCGCTGTAGGGCAGGCCGGTAATCAACATACCGTGGTGCAGCAATGGCAGCAGCATCGACATCAGCGTGGTTTCCTGCCCGCCGTGCAGGCTGGCCGTGGAAGTGAACACGCCGGCTGGCTTGCCGACGAGGGCGCCGGTCAGCCACAGGTTGCTGGTGCCGTCGAGGAAATACTTGAGCGGCGCGGCCATGTTGCCAAAGCGGGTCGGGCTGCCAAGGGCCAGGCCCGAGCAGTTTTTCAGGTCATCGAGGCTGGCATACAGCGCGCCTTCGTCGGGAATGCTCGGTGCCACCGCTTCGCACTCGGTGGAGATCGCCGGCACGGTGCGCAATCTTGCTTCCATCCCGCCTTGCTCGATACCGCGGGCAATTTGCCGGGCCATTTCGCTCACCGAGCCATTGCGGCTGTAATACAACACCAGCACATAGGGCGCAGTCACGGCAGCAACTCCAGCAGGTTTTCCGGCGGGCGGCCAATGACGGCTTTATCGGCGGTTTCCAGGATCGGACGTTCCATCAGCTTCGGGTGTTCGGCAATCGCAGCAATCAGTTGCGCTTCGCTGAGGCTGGCGTCGGCCAGGTTGAGGGCTTTGTACTCGTCTTCGCCGGTGCGCAGCAATTGGCGTGCGCTGATGCCCAGCTTGCCCAGCAGCGCCTTTAATTGCGCGGCGTTCAGCGGGGTTTCGAGGTAGCGCACGACGGTCGGCGTGAGCCCACGGGCTTCCAGCAGTTCGAGCGCTCCGCGGGATTTCGAGCAGCGCGGGTTGTGATAAAGCGTCAGATCGGTCATGTGCGGGTCGCATCTTGCGTAAGGTGGCGGGTATTCTACCTGCGCAGCGTCCTGTCCTTAAACCGTAAGAGGCGATAGGTCGCAGCCAACGTTCATTTTTTTGCGAAGGATTACCCCATGACAAGGCGACTGATCGGTGCATTGGCGATCATCACAACCCTGCTGCTCAGCGGCTGCGGTAACGACTACGGCGTTGACCAATACGGTAACAAGGTCGCGTCAGAGCGCTTGGACAAACACTGGGTGGTGGTCAACTACTGGGCGGAATGGTGTGGCCCGTGCCGCACGGAGATCCCGGAACTCAATGCCTTGGCCGAGCAGCTGAAAGGGCAGAACGTTGGGGTTTTCGGGGTCAACTTTGACAATGTGCAGGGTGAAGAACTCAAGGCCGCCAGCGAGAAGCTGGGGATCAAGTTCACCGTACTGGCGCAGAACCCGGAAGAGATTTTCGATATCCCGCGCAGCGAGGCGTTGCCGGTGACCTACATCATTGATGACAAGGGCAAGGTCCGCGAGCAGTTGATGGGCGAGCAGACGGCGCAAGGGGTGCTCGCCAAACTCAAAGCCCTACGCGGTTAACTGTGCGGGAGGCGGCTAGCCTGCGATGCGGGCGACCCGGTACGTCTGTGATACCGAGTCGATGCTGTCGCAGGCAGGCCAGCTTCCACAACAAAGCCCGTTTGCAATGATGTCGATCAGCCTTCTTCAAGCCACAGCCGAATAGGCTTGCCTTCAGCCGGCCAGAAACGCGTCTGCTCGATCGGCGAGATGTCCCAACGCTCGACGCCTTGCAGGGCCTGGAAGAAGCGGTGCTCCTGCTCCATCAAGGCCTCGGCGCAGAGTTTGCGCGTGCTGCCGATCTTGCCGAAGTTCAGCTTGTTACCCTCTACGGTGTACGGCGCAAACCAGTGGTTGCAACCGCCATTGCCGTAGGCGCGACCATCGGCGCCAAGGGTGACGGTCAGGTGCGCGTAATCCATCAGCGGCCGCTCACCAATCCATTCCACCACATAGCTGTGATCCTGCTTGAGCTTCACCGCGTCGCCGGCGCAGCCGGTCAAGCCTATGCCGACGGCCGCGAGCAGCAGCGGGCCTTTCATTGCGCGGCCTGCTGGCATTTAGGGCAGCGATGCTTGTCGCCTTCGCTGGCCCAGCCCAATGCCTTGATGCGCGCGTTGGCGGCAGGTTGCAGCGGCTCTTTGGTCAGTTTGGTTTCTACCGCGAATTCAAATTCCAGCACGGTGTCGCAGCTGTCGCAGTTGACCTTCCAGGTATGAATTTCCAGCTCGCCGAATTTTGGCCCCTGGGCCATGGCGACCCATTGGCCTGCCGGGCGAATGGAGTAGCGCGCATCACCTTCGACGGTCAGGCGCATCGACAGGGTTTTACTGCCACGCAGGGTGACGATCAGCACGTCGCCGTGTTTGATCGAACCACCGTTGCCGGTGACTTGATAACGGCCCGGCACCAGGGCGCGGCATTCGATCAGGGTGTGTTGCGGGCTCAGCAAGCTGAAGCGGAAATCGTGTTCGGCCATGGATCCTCCAAATAGGCGCGGCATCCTATCACGGGTGCCGGCCCATCATGAGCCTGGTATGTGACCGCCGATCATCCTTCGACCAGGTTCTGCGGCTGGCCTTTGGCCCACGCGGCAATATTGCCCAACGTGGTGCTGGCGATGGCGGCCAGGGCCTCGCGGGTGAGAAATGCCTGGTGGGCGGTGATGATCACGTTGGGGAACGTCAACAGGCGTGCGAGCACGTCGTCTTGCAGCGGCAGGTCGGAGCGGTCTTCGAAAAACAGCTGGGCCTCTTCTTCATACACATCTAGCCCGAGGTAGCCGAGTTGGCCGTCCTTGAGGGCTTCGATCAGCGCCGGCGTGTCCACCAGGCCGCCACGGCCGGTGTTGATCAGCATCGCGCCGCGCTGCATCTGCGCCAGGGAGCGGGCGTTGATCAGGTGTTGGCTGTCGGCGGTCAGCGGGCAATGCAGGCTGATGATCTGCGCGTGCGCCAGCAGCTCGGGCAGGCTCACGTAACGTGCGCCAAGGGCCTGCACCTGCGGGTTGGGGAAAGGGTCGTAGGCCAGCAATTGGCAGCCGAAGCCGGCCATTATCTTGGCGAACGTGGCGCCGATCTGCCCGGTGCCGACCACGCCGACGGTCTTGCCCACCAGGTCGAAACCGGCCAGCCCGTGCAAGCTGAAATCGCCATCGCGGGTGCGGTTGTAGGCGCGATGCAGGCGGCGGTTAAGGGCGAGAATCAGCGCCACGGCATGCTCGGCCACCGCGTGGGGCGAGTAGGCCGGCACCCGCACGATGGTCAGGCCCAGGCGCTGGGCGGCGGGCAGGTCGACATGGTTGTAACCGGCCGAGCGCAGGGCAATCAGACGCGTGCCGCCTGCGGCCAGTTGCTCCAGCACCGGGGCGCTGAGGTCGTCATTGATAAACGCGCAAACCACTTCGTGGTGTTCGGCCAGGGCCACGGTGTCGAGATTGAGCCGCGCAGGCTGAAATTGCAGCTCAAGGCCGGCCGGCAGTGGCTCGCCAAGAAAACTGTCGCGGTCGTAGGTCTGGCTGCTGAAAAGAATGACGCGCATTAAAAAGCTCCCTGCAAGTTGCGAGTTGCAAGCGCAGACCCTTGAAGACAGGAGCAAACCCGCGCCGCAAGTGCCCGCGCCTATAAAATAAACTCAGGCGCTGACGCGCGCCTCACTGGCCAGGCGGGCAATCGCCATGTCCAGTTCATCCAGGGCCGCCATGGCCTTGGCGTCGTCCTGCTTGAGCAAGGTCTCGGCGCGTTGGCAGGCGGCGCGCAATTGCGGCACACCGCAGTAACGGGTGGCGCCGTGCAGCCGGTGGACGCGCTCGATCAGGGCATTGTTGTCTTTGGCTTCGCGGGCGACGGTGATCGCCAGGCGGTCGGCTTCCAGAGAGGCCAGCAGCATGGCGAGCATGTCGGCGGCCAGATCGGATTTGTTGGCCGCCAGACGCAGGCCTTCCTCATGGTCCAGTACCAACAGTTTCACGCCTGTGCCCGAACTGTCGTTGGTGCGTTCCGGGCCCTGGTTGCGCAGGGCCAGGCCGGTCCACTTCAGCACCACTTGGGCCAGTTGGCGTTCGCTGATGGGTTTGGTCAGGTAGTCGTCCATGCCGCTTTGCAGCAGCGCGCGTTTTTCGTTGGCCATGGCATGGGCGGTGAGGGCTACCACCGGCAACGGCGTGCCGTGGCGCTCGCTTTCCCATTGGCGAATAGCCTCGGTGCTTTGGCGGCCGTCCATGCCGGGCATTTGTACGTCCATCAGCACCAGGTCGAATGTTTCCTGTTTCACCGCGTCAATGGCGGCATAGCCGCTTTCTACCGCCTGCACCTTGGCGCCCATGTCTTCGAGCAGGGTTTGTACCAGCAACAGGTTTGCCGGGTTGTCATCCACGCAGAGCACGCGCGGCGCTCGGCTGGACAGCGGCTCGCCGGGTTCGCTGCGCAAGGGGCGCGGGCTGATCAGGTCGGCCAGTGCGCGGCGCAACTTGCGCGTACAGGCGGGTTTGGCCTGCAACTGACTGTTGGGGTTGGGCACCGACTGGTTGAACAGCATCTGCTCGGTGGTCGGGCACAGCACCAGCACTTTGCAGCCCAGGTGTTCCAGGTCCCACAAATGCTGGTTGAGGCGTTCGGGCGGAATATCATTGGCCGTGACGCCGAGTACGGCAAGGTCGATGGCCTGCTCGGTCTGATGCGCGCTGGTGATGCCGTTGGTGAGGCTTTCCAGGGTGTTGAACGGCGTCACTTCCAGGCCGCAATCTTCCAATTGGTGTTGCAGGGCCTGACGCGCCAGCTCGTGGTTTTCCAGCACCGCCACGCGACGCCCCAGCAGTGGCGCAGAGGGCAGGTCGTCGACGTCATCGCGGGTTTTCGGCAGGTTGAGGCTTATCCAGAATTCAGAGCCTTCTCCCGGCGTGCTGTCGACACCGATCTCACCGCCCATCTGCTCGATCAGTCGTTTCGAGATCACCAGGCCCAAGCCGGTACCGCCCGGTTGCCGCGACAGGGAGTTGTCGGCCTGGCTGAACGCCTGAAACAGTGCGCGCACGTCCTGGTTGGACAAGCCGATGCCGGTGTCTTGCACACTGATGCGCAGCTGTACGCTGTCCTCCTGTTCGTCCTCGACCATCGCGCGGGCCACGATAGTGCCTTCGCGGGTGAACTTGATCGCATTGCTGATCAGGTTGGTGAGGATCTGCTTGAGTCGCAACGGGTCGCCGACCAGCGCCAACGGGGTATCGCGGTACACCAGGCTGACCAGTTCGAGCTGCTTGGCATGGGCAGCGGGCGCGAGGATGGTCAGGGTGTCTTGCAGCAAGTCGCGCAGGTTGAAAGGCACGCTGTCGAGTACCAGCTTGCCGGCCTCGATTTTCGAGAAGTCGAGAATTTCGTTGATGATGCCCAGCAGGTTGTCGGCGGACTTTTCGATGGTGCCCAGGTAGTCCAGTTGGCGCGGCGACAGTTCGCTTTTTTGCAACAAGTGAGTGAAACCGAGAATGCCATTGAGCGGGGTGCGGATTTCATGGCTCATATTGGCCAGGAACTCCGACTTGATACGGCTGGCCTCCAGGGCCTCTTTGCGCGCCAGGTCCAGCTCGATGTTCTGGATTTCAATGGTTTCCAGGTTTTGGCGCACGTCTTCGGTGGCCTGATCGATGCTGTGCTGCAACTCTTCCTGGGCATTTTGCAGGGTTTCGGCCATGCGATTGATGCCCGAGGCCAACTGGTCCAGTTCCTGGCTGCCCAAGGGTGGCAAGCGGGTTTCCAGGTTGCCGTCCTTGAGTTGGGCCACGGCCAGCTTGATCTGGCCAATCGGCGAGTTGATCGTGCGGCTGATCCGCAGCGCAAGCGCGGCGGTGCAGATCAGGCCGATGGCGATCAACAGCAAGCTGGCGAACAGGCTGCGATAGCCGCGCAACAACATGCCATTGTGCGACAGCTCTACCTCGACCCAGCCCAGCAAACGATCGGCTTCATCGGGAATCAGCTCGCCTGCGAGGTTGCGGTGGCGGCCAAATACCGGCAGCAGGTAGCGCGTGGCGTCATTGCCGGTGCGCTGCAGCAGGTGGGAGCTGTTACCGACGGGCGGCTGGTTGAGCATGGTCGGGCCGGCGTGCGCCAGGGGCGAGCGGTCCGGCGCCAGAAACGACACGGCACGCACGTCCGGTTGTTCCAGCGACTGGGTGGCGATGCGTTCCAGCAGGTCGGTGTTCTTGCTACTCAGGGCAGGGGCTACCAGCGGCGCCAACTGCTCGGCAATCATTTCGCCACGCTGCAGCAATTGGGTTTGCAACTCCGAGAGCTGCATCCAGGTGAAATAACCCCCCAACAACAGGGCCATCAGGCTGGTCGGTAATAAGGTCAGCAACAGTACGCGGCCTTTTATCCCCATTCTTCTAAGCACGCCACTCTCCTGCTACCACATTGTTTTCGATTATCTGCGCGGGCATCCGGCCCACGCCACCTGCGCAGTGTAGCCATTTGCGCGGTCTGGAATCTCGCAAATTAATGACATACCGCAATCTTCGGGCCATTGAGAGCCGGGTGGCGATTGCCTGGGGCAGTTTAATCTTGAATAATCAGCGATTGAGAATGACTTGCAGACGCTAATGACTCCCGCAGCTGGCTCACCCAGTATCCTGACAATCGAAGACGACCCTGTGCTGGGTGCTTATGTGCATGAGCATCTGGGCCGCTGTGGCTTCCAGGTGACCTGGTGCCAGAACGGCCAGCAAGGTCTGCAAATGGCCCGCGACCAGGCGTTCGACGTGGTGTTGATGGATATCCTGCTGCCCGGGATGGACGGGTTGTCGATCCTCACCCACCTGCGCCAGAGCCATGCGATCCCGGTGATCCTGATGTCGGCGCTGGGCGCAGAAGCCGACCGTATCAGTGGCTTTCGCCTCGGTGCGGACGACTATCTGCCCAAGCCGTTCAGCATGATCGAGCTGCGGGTGCGCATTGAAGCGATCTTGCGCCGCGTGGCCCTGGATCGGCGCCCGCTGCCCACGCCTCGGGCGGTGCGCGACGACACTCGCACGCTGCGCTTTGACGACGAGCTGTGCGATGTCTTTTATCAGGCGCACTGGGCCGGGCTGACCCGCAGCGAATACCGTCTGTTGGAAACCCTGCACCGCAATGCTGACGAAGTGCTCAGCAAAGCCTTCCTCTATCAGCATGTGTTGCAGCGCGGTTATGCGCCCCACGACCGCAGTCTGGACATGCACGTCAGCCAGATTCGCCGCAAGCTCAAGGCCATCGGCTACAGCGAGTGTGAAGTGCGCACGGTATGGGGCAAGGGTTACGTACTGAGCGGCCATGATGAAGGGCTTTGAGCGGTTGCCGGGCAAGCATTCGTTATTCTGGAAACTGGCCTGCCTGCTGATCGCTTTCTGTTTGCTGATGATTTGGCTCAGTTGGTCCTGGGGCCGCTACATGGAAGAGCAGAATGCCTACGTGGCCGAGGAGTCGCGCGAGATTCTGCTGGGTTATGCCGCGGGCGCCGAACTGGCCTGGAGTACCCAGGGCAGGACAGGCGTGGATGCCTGGTTAGCGCTTATGGCCAAGCGTGAATCCACGTGGATCGGTGTGATCGGCAACGACTTGCAGTCTTTGAGCAGCACGCCACTGAGTGACAAGGAAAGCCAGCGCCTGACCTTTCTGCGCGGGTTGGAGTGGCCTGTCAGCCGGCATGTCAAAGGCCTGCCGTGGATGAAAATCCCGTTTCCGGTCGACCCAGGCGCGGGTTCACTGGTGATTGAACTGCCCCAGCGTTTCATGCCTGGGCGCTACCAGTTGTTTTGGCGCGTGGTGACCAATGGCGTGATTCCAGGCCTGTTTACGCTGTTGCTGTGTATTGGGCTTTACCGGCTTTTGATCATGCCCCTGAATCAATTGCGTGAGCAGGCCAATGCCTGGCGCGCCGATCAATTGAATACGCGCATGTCGCGCGAGGCTACCAGCCGTCAGGACGAGCTGGGTGAACTGGGCCGGGCCTTTGACCATATGTCCGAGCGCTTGCAGGGCACGGTGGTGTTGCAGCAACAACTGTTGCGGGACATGTCCCATGAGCTGCGCACACCGTTGAGCCGTTTGCGCGTGGCCTGCGACAGCGAACAGGATTTGACGCAGTTGCGTGAGCGCCTGGGCCGGGAAATCGATGCCATGCAGCGCCTGGTGGAAGACAGCCTGCAACTGGCCTGGCTGGACAGCGAACGCACGCCGTTGCCCAATGAAGATATTCAACTTCCGGCCCTGTGGGACATGCTGAGGGAAAACGCCTGCTTTGAAAGTGACTGGCCGGCGTCGCGTTTACCTTGCCGGTTGCCCGCAGACTGCTGGGTACAGGGCAACCTGAACGCGCTGGCCCAGGCCCTGGAAAACATCCTGCGTAACGCCATTCGGCATTCGCCCCCGCACGGGCGGGTGCAGCTTGATGGCTGTCGAGACGCTGATTACTGGCATATCTGGCTGGAGGATCAGGGCGCCGGCA
The DNA here is from genome assembly GCF_059862645.1 of Pseudomonas sp. MF08831. Lineage (NCBI taxonomy): Bacteria > Pseudomonadati > Pseudomonadota > Gammaproteobacteria > Pseudomonadales > Pseudomonadaceae > Pseudomonas > Pseudomonas sp. MF08831. The sequence goes on from NZ_JCBCUX010000017.1 coordinate 94,372, forward strand.
TTGATGAGTGTGACCTGGAGCGAATTTTCGCGCCTTTCACACGCTTGGAAGGGTCACGGCCCGGTGATGGCGGTTTCGGCCTGGGCCTGAGCATCGCCCGTAATGCCGTACAGCGTCAGGGCGGGCGTTTGTGGGCGGAAAATACCGGGCAAGGCCTGCGGGTCCATTTGCGTCTGTTGGCGCGTTAGCTTTTTTCACGCGCGACGCTGCTTGCGCTTCTTCCACTGGTGCGCGACCCACCAACGCCAATAGCCCATGGTCAGGCAGTAGGCCAACGCGCCCAACACCAGCCCCAAGACCACCGACCCCAACAGGAATGGCTGCCACAGCGTGCTCAACTGGCCGCTGATCCACTCCCAGGTGAGGTTGTCCGGCAGGCTGCGCGGCGGCACGTTCATCAGCCAGGCACCGGTCAGGTAAGTGCAGATAAACACCACCGGCATGGTGATCGGGTTGGTCAGCCACACCAGGCTGACGGCGATAGGCATATTGCCGCGCACCACAATCGCCAGGATCGCGGCCAGCAACATCTGCAGCGGAATCGGGATGAATGCCGCGAACAGGCCCACCGCCATGGCGCGCGCGACGGAGTGCCGGTTCAGGTGCCAGAGGTTGGGGTCATGCAGCAACGTGCCGAGAAATCGTAAAGACTTGTGTTCCCTGATACTCGTGGGATCGGGCATGTACCGTTTGAATAAGCGCCGGGGCATAAGGGGTCCAGGTCAGTTCGAGGGGCAAGTATGCCCGCATTCTATAAACAGAAAATTCAGACTTTGTGACAAAACATCATCGGCAGCGCTGGGCGAGCGACTAAGACTGAGTGGATCACTTGCAAAGGATGATTCATGAAAATCGGCATGTTTGCGCTCGGACTTGGCCTGCTTTCGTTGCGACTTTTGCCCGCACTGCCGCCTACCGGATGGTTACTGGCCATTTGGGTGATTGCATTGATGTTGTTGCCTTTTCGCACCTACCCGGTGGCCTTTTTCCTGTTCGGATTGGGCTGGGCGTGCCTGAGCGCGCAGTGGGCGTTGGACGACCGTCTGAAGCCGGCGCTGGATGGCCAGACGCGCTGGGTAGAAGGCCGCGTGACCGGGTTGGCGCAGCAGACGAGCACCGGCGTACGGTTTGAACTGACCGACAGTCGGTCACGCACAGCCCGCTTACCCAAGCGCATTCGGGTGTCCTGGCACGGTGGCCCGCCAGTCAACAGCGGTGAGCGTTGGCGCCTGGCGATCACGTTGAAGCGGCCCACGGGGCTGCTCAACTTTCACGGTTTTGACCACGAAGCCTGGCTCCTGGCCCAACGTATCGGGGCCACGGGATCGGTCAAGGACGGCCAGCGCCTGGCGCCAGCCCGCAATGCCTGGCGCGATGCTGTCCGGCAACGCTTGGCGGCGGTGGACGCCCAAGGGCGCGAGGCGGGTTTGGCGGCGTTGGTATTGGGCGATGGCTCTGGGCTGGCTGCCAGCGACTGGCAGGTATTGCAGGACACCGGAACCGTGCACCTGCTGGTGATTTCCGGCCAGCACATCGGCTTGCTGGCGGGGTTGATCTACGGCCTGGTGGCCGGGCTCGCCCGCCACGGCTGTTGGCCTCGAGCCTTGCCGTGGCTGCCATGGGCGTGTGGCCTGGCCTTTGCCGCCGCGCTGGGATACGGCCTGTTGGCTGGGTCTGGTGTGCCGGTACAACGGGCCTGTGTGATGGTTGGCCTGGTATTGCTGTGGCGTTTGCGCTTCCGGCATTTGGGGATCTGGTGGCCACTGTTGTTGGCGCTCGACGCCGTGCTGGTGCTGGAACCGTTGGCGAGTTTGCAGCCGGGGTTCTGGTTGTCGTTCGCGGCCGTCGCGGTACTGGTACTGGCCTTCAGCGGGCGCTTGGGTCCATGGAGTCTGTGGCACGCATGGACGCGTCCACAGTGGTTGATTGCCGTCGGGTTATTTCCGTTACTGCTGGTGCTGGGCTTGCCTGTAAGCCTGAGTGCGCCAGTGGCGAATCTGTTTGCCGTGCCATGGATCAGCCTGGTGGTATTGCCATTGGCGCTGCTGGGGACTGCACTGCTGGCGATTCCGTTTGTGGGTGAAAGCTTGCTGTGGCTGGCCGGCGGCGCACTCGATGGGCTTTTCAGGGCCCTGACGCTGCTGGCGAGCCAGCAGCCGGCCTGGATACCGGCCGAGGTGCCCCTGGTGTATTGGTGTGTAAGCCTGGCGGGCGCGGTGTTGTTGCTGCTGCCTCAAGGCCTGCCGTTTCGGCTGCTGGGCTGGCCAATGCTGCTGCTGGCGGTCTTTCCACCCAGGCAGCCCGTGCCTGTTGGGCAGGTTGAAGTGGTGCAGTTGGATGTCGGCCAGGGACAGGCGCTGGTCCTGCGCACGCGTCATCACACCTTGCTTTACGATGCGGGGCCGCGTTCCGGCGAGTTTGATCTTGGCGCGCGTGTGGTGCTGCCCGCGTTGAAAAAGCTCGGGGTCGAGACCTTGGACCTGTTGGTGATCAGCCATGCTCACGCGGACCACGCGGGCGGTGCGGCAGCAGTTGCCCAAGGGCTTGCAGTCCAGCGGGTAATCGGAGGAGAAACCCAAGGCTTGCCGGCATTGCTCGATGCTCAACCCTGTGTCAGTGGCGAGCAATGGGAGTGGGACGGTGTGGCGTTTGAACTGTGGCAGTGGCCTGGCGCCACTAGCAGCAATCCGAAATCCTGTGTATTGGGTGTAAGCGCCAACGGCGAACGCCTGCTGTTGACCGGCGATATTGACCGCGCTGCCGAACGGGCCTTCCTCGCGTCCCCCCTGGCGGTACGGACCGATTGGCTGCAGGCGCCGCATCATGGCAGTCGCAGTTCTTCATCCTGGCCCTTGCTGGAACAACTTGCGCCCAAATCGGTCCTGATCTCACGGGGGCGTGGCAACGCGTTCGGTCATCCGCACCCGCAAGTGCTGGCGCGTTATCAGGCGTTGGGCAGTCGCGTGTACGACAGCGCCGAGCAAGGCGCCGTGCGGGTGCAATTGGGCGCCTTTCAACCACCTGATGTTGCTCGCAGTCAACGCCGCTTCTGGCGTGACGCGTTACCCTAAACCAACATCGCCCAAGGCCCGGGCCCGCGACGGGCGGGCCGGTGGCTGACGAGCCACGCTGACGAACCTATATGGTAAAGTGGCGCACTTTTTCGAGGGGACATTCACTGTGTGGGAATTGGTCAAATCCGGCGGCTGGATGATGTTGCCGATCATCTTGAGCTCCATCGCCGCACTCGGCATCGTCGCCGAACGCCTGTGGACCCTGCGTGCCAGCCGCATCACGCCCGAGCATTTGCTGGGGCAGGTGTGGGGCTGGATCAAAAACAAGCAACTGGATAAAGACAAACTCAAGGAATTGCGCGCCAACTCCCCCCTGGGTGAAATCCTGGCTGCCGGCCTTGCCAACTCCAAACATGGTCGCGAGATCATGAAAGAGTGCATTGAGGAAGCCGCCGCCCGGGTCATCCACGAGATGGAGCGCTATATCAATGCGCTCGGCACCATCGCGGCCATGGCGCCATTGCTCGGCCTGCTGGGGACGGTGTTGGGCATGATTGATATTTTCAGCTCGTTCATGGGCTCAGGCATGACCACCAATGCCGCGGTATTGGCAGGCGGTATCTCCAAGGCCTTGATTACCACGGCTGCGGGCCTGATGGTCGGTATTCCTTCGGTGTTTTTCCACCGTTTCCTGCAACGCCGCATCGATGAACTCGTCGTCGGTATGGAGCAGGAAGCCATCAAACTGGTGGAAGTGGTGCAGGGCGATCGTGATGTCGATTTCGTCGAGGGCCGGGTGTGAAATTTCGCCGCAAGCAACGGGAAAACGTTGATATCAACCTCGCGTCGCTGATTGACGTGGTGTTCATCCTGCTGCTGTTCTTCGTCGTCACCACCACGTTCACCCGGCAAACCCAGCTGCGTGTCGACTTGCCGGAAGCGGTGAGCGGCTCGCCGGCCGAGGACCAGGATGCCAAGCAATTGGATATTGCCATCAGCGCCGACGGGGTGTTTTCGGTGAATAACCAATTGCTTGAGAAAAATGACCTCACCAGCCTGATGGACGCCTTGCAGAAAGAATCCGGCGGCGATACCAACATGCCACTTTCGATCAGTGCAGACGGCAAAACCCAGCATCAAGCCGTGATCACCGCGATGGATGCTGCCGGCAAGCTCGGCTTCACCCATCTGCGCATGACCACCGTAGAGGCGGCGGCCCAACCCTGATGGCCATGTCCGATCGTTTGCTCAAGGCCTGGTACGAAGGCCACCCGGCCCTCACGCTGCTGCGGCCGCTGGAGTCTTTGTATCGCCGCGTGGTGCAGCGCAAACGTGCGCGTTTTCTGGCGGGCGAGGGCGCGATCTATCAATCGCCGGTACCGGTGGTGGTGGTCGGTAATATCACTGTGGGCGGCACGGGCAAAACGCCGCTGATTCTGTGGCTTATCGATCACTGCCGGCGCAGTGGTTTGCGGGTAGGGGTGGTCAGTCGCGGTTACGGTGCCAAACCGCCGCAGTTGCCGTGGCGGGTCGAGGCGAGCCAAAGCCCTGAAGTGGCCGGTGACGAGCCGTTGCTGATCGTGCAGCGCAGCGGCGTCCCGCTGATGATTGACCCAGACCGCAGTCGCGCGGTGAAAGCGCTGCTGGCCAGCGAGCCCCTTGACCTGATTCTTTCCGACGACGGCCTGCAGCATTACCGCCTGGCCCGAGACCTTGAACTGGTGTTGATCGACGCCGCCCGTGGCCTCGGCAACCGCCGTTGCTTGCCGGCCGGGCCCTTGCGTGAGCCGGTCGAGCGTCTGCAGAGTGTCGATGCGCTGCTCTATAACGGTGCCGCGTCCGATCGCGAGGATGGCTTCGCCTTCCGTCTGCAACCCACAGCGCTGATCAATTTGAAAACCGGTGAGCGCCAGCCCGCCGATTATTTTCCGGTGGGCCAGCAGGTCCATGCGGTCGCGGGTATTGGCAACCCGCAGCGTTTCTTCACTACCCTTGAAACGCTACACTGGCTGCCGATACCGCATGCGTTTGCCGACCACGCGCCCTACAGCGCCGATGTCTTGAATTTTACGCCGGCATTGCCGCTGGTCATGACCGAAAAGGACGCGGTGAAGTGCCGCGCCTTTGCCCGTCCCGACTGGTGGTACCTTGCAGTGGATGCGCTGCCGTCACCGGCGTTTGTCGCCTGGTTCGACACGCAACTGATGCGCTTGCTGCCCGCCCGACTCTTGCCTTAAATCGCTTTTACCCAGGAAACGCTCATGGACACCAAACTGCTCGACATCCTCGCTTGCCCGATCTGCAAAGGCCCGCTCAAGCTAAGCGCCGACAAAACCGAGCTGATCAGCAAAGGCGCCGGCCTGGCTTACCCGATCCGCGATGGCATCCCGGTGATGCTGGAGAGCGAAGCCCGTACCCTGACCACCGATGAGCGTCTGGATAAATGACCACCGCCTTTACCGTTGTCATTCCTTCGCGCTACGCATCGACCCGCTTGCCGGGTAAGCCGCTGCAATTGATCGGCAACAAGCCGATGATCCAGCTGGTGTGGGAGCAGGCCTGCAAAAGCAGCGCCGAACGGGTCGTGGTGGCCACCGATGACCCGCGCATCATCGAGGCCTGCAAAGGTTTTGGCGCTGAAGCGGTGTTGACCCGCGAAGACCACAATTCCGGCACCGACCGCCTGGCCGAAGTCGCCACACAGCTGGGCTTGGCGGCGGATGCAATTGTGGTCAACGTGCAGGGCGACGAGCCATTGATCCCGCCGAGCGTGATCGATCAGGTCGCCGCCAACCTGGCTGCCCATGGCGAAGCGCGCATGGCGACCCTGGCCGAGCCTATTGAAGACATCGACACCCTGTTCAACCCGAACGTGGTCAAGGTGGTCAGCGACATCAATGGGCTGGCGCTGACCTTCAGCCGCTCGACCCTGCCCTGGGCGCGCGATGCGTTTGCCAAGCGCCGCGACGTCTTGCCGGAGGGCGTGCCTTACCGCCGCCACATCGGTATCTATGCCTATCGCGCAGGTTTCCTGCATGACTTTGTCAGCTGGGGCCCGTGCTGGTTGGAAAACACCGAATCTCTGGAGCAACTGCGTGCCTTGTGGCATGGCGTGCGTATCCATGTAGGCGACGCGCTGGAAGCACCGCCGGCCGGTGTCGATACCCACGAAGACCTTGAGCGCGTCCGTCGCCTGCTGGGGGCCTGATGGAGGTTCTGTTTGTCTGCCTGGGCAACATCTGTCGTTCGCCCACCGCCGAGGGCGTATTGCGCCATAAACTGCGCGAAGCGGGCTTGGCAGGCCAGGTCGAAGTGGCGTCTGCGGGCACCGGTGAATGGCATGTCGGCAACCCGCCGGACCAGCGTAGCCAGCGTGCGGCGTTGCTGCGCGGGTATGATCTGTCGGCTCAGCGCGCCCAACAGGTCTCGCGTGCCGACTTCGCGCGTTATGACCTGATTCTGGCCATGGACCACAGCAACCTGCGCAACCTCAAGGCGCTGCACACCGGGCAGGGTAAAGCAGAGCTGGACTTGTTCCTGCGCCGTTTTGAGTCTGAAGTGGACGAGGTGCCAGACCCTTACTACGAAGGTGAACAAGGCTTTGAACGGGTTCTTGACCTGATCGAGCGCGCCTGTGATTTATTGGTGATCGAGTTGAAGGGGCGGTTATGACCTTGCACGTGCTTGCGCAGGTATCGCTCAAGCCATTCAACAGCTTTGGCATCGACGTACGCGCCCAATTGTTTGCCGAGGCCCATAGTGACGCCGATGTCCGCGAGGCCCTGGCTTATGCGACTGCGCACGCAGTGCCGCTGCTGGTGATCGGTGGCGGCAGCAACTTATTGCTGACCCAGGACATTCAAGCGTTGGTGTTACGCATGGCGACCCAAGGCATTCGCGTGTTGCAGGATGATGGGCAGCAGGTGGTGGTCGAGGCCGAAGCGGGCGAAGCGTGGCACCCGTTTGTACTGTGGACCCTGGAGCACGGTTTCTGCGGTCTTGAAAACCTCAGCCTGATCCCCGGCACTGTCGGTGCCGCGCCGATGCAGAACATTGGTGCCTATGGTGTAGAGATCAAGGATGTGTTTGCCGGCCTGACTGCTCTGGACCGCCAAACGGGCGAGCTGCGCGACTTCAGCCTGCAAGAGTGCAACTTCGCTTACCGCGACAGCCTGTTCAAACACGAAACCGGGCGCTGGTTGATTCTGCGCGTGCGTTTTGCCTTGAGTCGCACCAGTCACCTGAAGCTCGACTACGGCCCGGTGCAGCAACGCCTGGCCGGGCAGGGGATCACCGAGGCGACGCCCAGCGACGTCAGCCGCGCAATCTGCAGCATCCGCCGCGAAAAACTGCCGGACCCGGCGGAGCTGGGTAATGCCGGGAGCTTTTTCAAGAACCCGCTGGTGTCTCAAGCGCTTGCCGCAGAGCTACAGGCGCTGTATCCGGACCTGGTGGCTTACCCGCAGCCTGACGGGCAGATGAAACTCGCGGCCGGCTGGCTGATCGATAAGGCCGGCTGGAAGGGCTTTCGTGATGGCGATGCGGGCGTGCATAAGATGCAAGCACTGGTGCTGGTCAACTATGGTGCGGCGACAGGGCACGATATTGCCGACCTGGCGCTGCGTATCCAGCAGGACATTGCTGAACGCTTCAAGGTTGAGCTGGAAATGGAACCTAATCGGTATTGAACCGTTAGAAACAAAAATGCCCCGCATCTTTCGAGGCGGGGCATTTTTTATGGCGCTAGCAATCAGTCATCACGGCCCATGATGCCGAAGATCTGCAACAGGCTGATGAACAGGTTGTAGATCGATACATACAGGCTGATGGTCGCCATGATGTAGTTGCGCTCACCGCCGTGGATGATGGCGCTGGTCTGGAACAGGATGCATACAGAGGAGAACAGCACAAACCCTGCGCTGATCGCCAACTGCAGGCCGCTGATCTGGAAGAACATGCCTGCGACCACTGCTGCCAGCAACACGAAGAAGCCAGCGGTGATGAAACCGCCCAGGAAACTCATGTCCTTGCGGCTGATCAGCACGTAGGCCGACAGACCACCAAAGACCAGGGCCGTCATGGCAAACGCCGAGCTGACCACTTCCGCGCCGCCGGCCATGCCGAGGTAACGGTTGAGGATCGGGCCGAGGATAAAGCCCATGAAACCCGTCAAGGCAAACGCCGACACCAGACCCCAGGCCGAGTCACGCAGCTTGTTGGTCAGGAAAAACAGACCGTAGAAACCGATCAATACGACAAAGATATTCGGGTAGCCAACGCGCATTTGCTGCGCTACATACGCCATTAAGCCGCTGAATGCGAGGGTAAGGGCGAGCAAGCCGTACGTATTGCGCAACACGCGGCTGACTTCAAGCTGCTCAGCCTGCGCGTTACCATTCACTGCGTAATTCTGTTCGCGCATGGCGACACTCCTTCAGTTTTGAAACGTTCAGTCGCAAAGATCATAACAGACGCTCTGTAACAAGTGATGCCGAGAGTTTGACAGTGTGTTTCATTCGGGTATTATGGCGCCCGCTGACACGGGATGGACTACTATAATCCTGTGATGCAAAAGGGAAATTGGCAGAGTGGTTGAATGCACCGGTCTTGAAAACCGGCGAACGTTAATAGCGTTCCCAGGGTTCGAATCCCTGGTTTCCCGCCAAGATTTACACAAAAGCCTCGCGAAAGCGGGGCTTTTGCGTTTCTGGGGGTTGGTGTCGCCGCCATCTTAACGGCTGATCGTTTCCGCATCATTTCAGGCAGTTTCCGCAACTCGTTGCAAATTGCGGTCACCGAGTTGGCTTCACGATCTCTCCGACACGTCGATAAACTGTTTCGGTTATCCGCTTGTCCGTGTGTCCCAACAGTCGGCTTGCATCCCCCAGGTCGAGGATCTCGCTTGCCGCTTTCGGGCGAATATCACGGAATTGGAATTGGCGAATGCTGGCCGCCAACACCCCGTCGCCTTTCTCTTTGGCGGTTGCGATAGCCTTGTCGCGTGCGTCGTCGAAGCGAAGGCGAAGCATGTGCTTGGTAACCTGCCGGCCATCCTCGGTGATGATCAGGTATGGGTTGCGCACTCCTCGCGAATGTCTCTGCTCGATAAGTCTTGCAACCAGGGTGCCCAGGTCATTGAGCGCGCCGGCGGCGGTCAGGCGTATGCGCAGCTTCTTGGATGTCTTGCCTTGGGATACCTGCAGGAATTCGTTAACGGCGTCCGCCTCCCGCATCGACAGCGTGTCCGCTGGGCGTTGGGCAGTAAGATAGGCCAAGCCCATTGCATCACGCAGTTCCGAGGCCGCAACTGCGTATACCGCGCTCCATATCTCCTCGGTAGCGTAAAAGTCTCGCGGAGCTTCTTTGTTCTTGCGCACGCCGGCAGCAGGGTTGTTTTTCAGTAAGGCCCCATTCGCGCGCTATCGCTATGTTGTAGATGTGCGACAGCAGTGAGAGCTCGCGGTTGGCCCGTACCTTCGCTGTCCTGCTGTCTCTGTACTGCGCGATGATCTGCGGCGTCACAGCATCAATGGGCGCATCGTTGAACGCTTTGCGCAGTTGCTTCAGGCTCAGCAGATTATCGCTTTGTGTCTTTGGCGCCTTGCCTGGGATGATCTCCCGCTCGTAACGATCGAACACCTGGGTCAGCAGTGCGTTTTTCGTCGGCACTGGCTTGCAATCGAGCTTTGCCCATTCAGCCTTGGCGATATCCAAGTCACCCCCGAGCGGGATCTCAACCCGCTTCCCGTCTTCATCCCTCCCGTCGTAGTAATACCCAACCCACTCTTTACCACCTTTCAGCGTGCGCACCCGCCGAATCATTCGCGGCGGCAGGTCCCTGTTTGCCGCCTTTTTTGCTCGCATCGTTTTATCCTACTTTTGACAGATCCAGCGACCAGGCTTCAGCCGCGACGTTTTCTGCTGATGGTTTCACGCCGGCCAGCTTCAGCCGGGCATAACCCGTCCGACAACCGGCCGGCGCGCTCGGGTCAGCACGTACTTCCAGCCGTTCCGGTTGATCCAGGCGATCTGGCCTGACGGGATCATGTAGCCAGTGATTGCCACTCTGAAAGGGGGGATGGTCACTTTTAGCTCTTGACCCTTCAGTGTTCTTCGTTAACAAATCATGGGCCTCCACAACCGTCATGCCGAGGCGTTCGGCGATCAGGACTTCCAGGCGGGCGCCCTTTGAATGCTCCCAGCCGGGCAACAGGGCGATCACACCGCACAGTCCAAGGCGGGTCAGGTCATAGGCCATGTAGTCGGCCCACTGGGTACCCTCAACGATGCCGTGGTCTGCCGGATTTTCGACTTCGTAGCCTTGGGCGCGCAGTTGATCGGCCACGGCGTTGAAGGCCGGGTAGTTGAAGTCGTCGATGCCAGTCATGGGCCCGGCAACGTAGACGCGGTTGGCGTGGGATGCCTGGAGGGTCACGCCTGGCAGCAGGAACGACTTGATGCGATCAACTGCCCGATCAACAGGCGCCTGGATGAATGACGGAAGAGGCTCGTTCGCCGGCGGCGTGGTTCGAGTAACAGCAGCGATCATGCCGACGAGTGAGTCGGTAACAATGCTTCGGATGTCTGTCTTGCGGTTTTCTGTAGGCATGGGGAGTCCTTGCCGGGCCATGCCCGGGCGGAGGAGTGGATTGATTTGAACTGCTGATTCCACCAGGTGCCGAAACAGCTACCACCCAGAGGACATAGCGATGACTGAAGAAAAGAAGAAAGAGCCTGAGCAAGAAACCCCAGCGCATTCCACCGAGGAAGAGCGGGAACGCCTAAAGGACTTCAACAAAGACGGCATACCGCCTGGCGCTTGCTGATCGTCAAGCCACGCGTGCTTGGCGTTGTTCGGCGCGCCATGGGCCATTGGCGCGCACCAGCGCTGCCATCGGCGGCGGGCTGACGCTGTTGCCACACATGTGCACCTGTTGGGTTTTGGTGAACGGCTTTCCGTCGGCGCCGTGGCTGATGATGTAGTCAGCCGGGAAGCCCTGGGCCTTGTACAGTTCGGCCGGCTTCAGCATCCGCAGGCAGATATCGACGATCACGTAGGGCGTGCCCTTCACCATCACGGTGACCATGGCCAGGCGGTCCATGGTGGTGATCGTCGGCGCCGGAGAGTCGCATGGGCTGATGTTCTCGGTACCGTAGTAGCTGATCAGGAACGCAGCGACCCGCAGGGCACCGGCTTTGTGCTCAGGCGATAACGTGAGCGACACCAGCGAGCTCTTGCCCCCGCCACCGGCAGTCATGGTCGGCGCCGGCTCTTCCAGGCCCTGGCCAATGCTGCCGCCGAATGCCCGCTCCATGAATGCGCTGACCAACCCGTGGTGCTGGCCGCCGGCGCTGATGGTGTGCAGCGGATCATTTACGTCCCGTGCATCGCAGTTGCCGCGCATGTGCACCAGGTTTGCTGCAACCAATGCGTGGTGTTGGCCGGTGGTCACCGTCGGCACTGGCCCGGCAAGATCGCTGGGAGCATGGCCCGTGGTGTTCGTGATCAAAGTCGCGCTGACCAACTGCTGCTGGCTGCCGGTGTCGGTCACCGTGGTCATGGGTTCGTGCATGCCCTCGGCGTGCGTGGTGTTGAATCCGCCGTTCGCCTGGATCATCACCGCCGTGCTGACGGACTGCCCGCCGCCGCTTGCAGTGACGGTGCCCACCGGCCCGCAGATGTCATTGACCCCGTGGGAGCGGCGTTTGTTTGCGCCAGAACCTTCGCCGTGCCCGGCCTGGACGATGCAGGCCGAAGCCGGCGCTCGGTGGTTCTGTGTCATAAGCGTGCCGGTCGGCTGGTCGACGCTCACCGGCTTGCCGGAATACTCAGGCCCACCGGCTCCAACCATCAACGGGCTGATCAGCGTCAGCTCGCCGCGGTTTGCGCAGGTCACCGTCGGCAACGGGTCGAGCGGGTCGTTGATTCGGTCGCTGCTCTGGTGCGTTGCCGGTGCGATGATCGGGCTGACCACCGAGAAGGCGCCGCCCTTTGGGTAGGAGGTGATTGTGCGCAGCGGTTCACCGGCTGACTGCACTGCCTCGCCGGACCAATTGGCGATCGGCACAATGAATGGCGCGGCACTATCGATGACGAACTTCTTCATGCCCTTGGCAACGCGGCGCAGGGTGGCCGGGGCCAGGTCTTTCTTGCGGCCGAAAAATGCTTTTGCCCAGGTCGGTGAAGTCGATGCAGTCGGCGGCTGTTTTCCACTTCTGCTGGCCTTTGGCAGGGTTCTTGGCGTGGGTTGGCTCCGGCCACACGATTGGCTGACCGTCGCACCGCGCAATCATGAACAGGCGTTCCCGGCTGGTCGGCGCGCCGAAGTCGCACGCCTTGATCACCTTCCACTCAACTATATAGCCCATGCCTTCCAGCAGCGCCACGAAGCGGCACCATGTCCGGCCACGGTGCTTCGGGTCAGGGATCAGGAACTGCTGGCCCACCGGCACGACCTCACCAGGTGCGGCAACGTCGCCGCCGAGTTTCACCACCCGGCCGGTGGCCTTGTCGCGCTTGGCGATCAAGCGGCCCCACTGCAGGATCTGCTTCACGTTCTCCAGGCTGATCACCCGGGGCCGCTTCATGCCAGCCCACTTGAGGCCGATCCACGAAAGGTTGCGGATCTCGCGTTTGCGCGGCTGGCCGCCGGCCGCCTGGCGGTGGTGCGTGCAGTCCGGCGACATGTGGAACCATCCCACGGCCTTGCCGCCGCACTCGGTGTCCGGGTCACCCTCGAACACGTCGGTGGTGAAGTGCCGGGCGCCTGGGTGATTCACGGTGTGCATGCTGATCGCTTGCGGGCTGTGGTTCTTCGCCACGTTCACCGTGCGGCCCAGGCCCATTTCCAGGCCGGTACCGGTCCCGCCGCCACCACAGAAGAAGTCGACAACGATCTCATCGTCCTGAGTGTTGAAGCCGAGTCCGTATTGGGTTTTGAAATCGAAGGGGTGTTTCTTCTGTTGTGCGGACATAGGGGCTTATCTCCCGTGATTTTCGTGATAGCCGAGACTGTTTTCGAAGGATTTTCTGGCGGCCGCTGCATCAAACTTTGATGAGTAGCGCCCCAGGGTTATTTGTTTGCCTGCCAGGTATCCGAAAGATCGCCATAGACCTCGCGAATCCCACGAGACACCGGAGACTCCGCTGGAGTTTTTGCAACTGCGCTTTTGGTTTCTGGCGTTTTCCACTGGGCTCGCCGCGCGGAGGTTGATCCAGCGGTTGTCAGTCTTTTGGCCGTTGATGTGATCTACGAACTCGGGCGGGTGCTGGCTGAGCATGTAGACGAATGCGAGTCTGTGCAGGTTGTGCCGCTTCCTGTCGATCATCACCGTCAGATAGCCACTGGAAACCAAGCTCCCCGCTATTGAGCCCGCGGGTGTTCGGCTTCTGCTCACCAGCCAGGTGAACACGCCAGTCTCAGCGGAGTAGGCGAGGATTGATTTCAGGTATTCCGGGGTAATAGGCATGGCTTCGCCTCGCCGGCTGGCGTGATTCGTTGATATGGGGTATTACGGGTGACCGGCATGGAGCCGGATCAAGGAGAGATAAATGGCTGGATCACGTGAAATCGCACTTGAACAAGCACTGGTTGCTTTAATCGCTGCAGCAGAAAAAAGCGATGTTGATATGCATGCGTGGCTGGGCAAAGCCACCGGTTACATCATGGATAGCGGTGGACATTTCAACCTCGGTTCTGCATACAGCGTCAGGGCATGCAAGGAAATTAGCGACGCGCACGCGGACGTATTAACGAGAATCGAAGCTGACTAGGAGATAGGACCAGGTGCTTGAATTCTTGGCGATGAAGTCGTCCCAAGCGGCTTTGTCGCCCTGAGCCACATACCATTTCAGGTCCTCGCTTTCTTCCGAGTCAGTCACTGAGCCGCCGTATTTGCCACCGGGAAAGTAAACAGCCCTTTGTTGCCGCACCATGGGTAACCGCCGATGAACTCGGTGAAGGTGACGCCTGGCCTCGCCGCCGAGATCCGAACCTTGAACTCTTCGAATCTTGCATTGCGGGCCGCGACCTCGGCTTCGTGTCCGGACTTACAGTCCGCAGAGCAGTAGACCACGCGATCATCGAACACCAGGTTCAGTGCAATATCAGTTTCTGTCTTTTCATCCCAATAGCTGGCATCACTGTCGCACCTGGCCCCGCAATGGTTGCAGCCGAACCACCAGCCGGCGTCGATGTAAGCCTTCGCCGGGATAAAGCGCTGGCCCGCATACTGGTCAGCCCAATGCGCGCGCCGGCAGGACACCGCACCGAAGTCTGTGCCAATCTCATCCGCACCCTGGCGCCGCGCTGCGGCGTTCGAGGTGGCGAACTGGATGTTGGATTCTTCGGGGTCGTTGGTCTCTACGGAGTAGGCCAGCACCTTACGCGATGCCGGAACGACTTTTGGCATGGTCATGGATTATCTCCAGTCAGGCGCCGCCCTCCGGTGGCCGGTGGTGGCAATTTGGTTTTGGTTGGGGTATTACGGGAGATCACACTGAAGCCAATGGAGTATTTTCGTGTCTGATCTACCAGCTGATTTTCGAGAAAAAGCATTCCAGTTATCTGCAGAGTGCAAGGAGAAAGCACTCTGCGCCCTTATTCGTGCGCTTGAAAACAAAGGCGCCGATATCAACGAACTCATTAACATGGCTGAAGATGATTTAAGGAGCAACTTCAAAGAAGGCCACGCGATAACGGTGTTGAACGAGCTAAAAATGGCCTATGGACAAGTCGGAGGATGGTTCCGTAAGACTGATCCGGCCTTAGACGACCCATCAAATAAAGACGTGAAGGAGTGGCCTCGTCGATAGCATTGGTCGGAGACACTTTCAGGTAGCGAACGCTTGGTGTTGCCGTTAGGGCCTGTTATTCGTCGCCGTCGTCTTCGGCGTTCATTTGGAGCGATTCGGCAAAGCCTGCTTGCCGTAATTTGCGCGCCACGGTTTCGGATATCTCGTAACTGTGGCGCTTAATTTCGAAGAGTGGCGATGACTTCTCGGCGCCAAGCGAGTGGGCAAGTGCGATCAGTCGCCAGATGGTAGCCCGGTCCTTTGTTTCGCCCAGCTCGGCAGTGAACGTTGCCAACCGATCACGCATTCCCTGTCGAAAGTAGTGGCGGATGATGTCGGACGGCCCTTTGACCTTCGGCGGCGCCGGCGGCAGATCCTCGACCCGGCCATTCAGCACCAGTAGCTGCACCGCCTCGCTGACTTCCTCGATCTCATGCCGCCGCATCAGCTCATCGAGCATCTGCCGGGTGCCGTACGGCACCGTGTGCCGCAATTCCTGCTCGCCCAGCTCCAGCCGCTTCTCGGCAAGCTTGGCCGTGCGTTCCTTCTGTTCGGCGGCCATGGCCTACCTCTTCTATTCCGCTGGCCGGCAGTGCGAGCCAGGTTTGACGAGCGTTGCTGGGGGCGGGCTATGGATCGTTTCAAGGCTTGGTCTTTCCGTTCCTTAGGTGAAACGGGAGCGCCGGGAATTCGATCTTGTAGTCCTTCAGCAGACGGTGGAATTTCTCGTAACACATGCCGGTCTGCTTCATGACCTTGGAGCGGCTCAGGCCTACGTCGCGCAGGGCAATGATCCGCTCAACCATTGGGCCGTCGGCAGCCTTGTGCCCCTGGTTGGTGGTGTAGCCGCGCTTGAACTTGAAGCCCATGCGGGACGCCATCAGTTTTAAATCTCGCTCACTGAGGTGGAGCGTTTTCATGGCCTCGGTGACAGTCAGCGTTGGCGCTGCTGCCGCAATCTTGGACTCCAGCGAAGGGTTAGGCTCGGCCCGCGAACCATCCTTGGCCTTTCCATTGAACATCGTGCCGAAGTCAACGTCGCGGACCTGCATTGGCAGTGTTTCGAGGGTGCCACGGCCTTCGTATTCGGCCATGGCGCGGGCGATCCAGTCGCGGTCTAAATCCTTTTGGCGGATGGTGCTGAGTTCCGGGCTGATCATGCTGCGATCCCCAAGACCCGATTCATCCGGTCGTCCAAGATTTCGTAGAAGGTACCGACCCGCTCCGACAGCCTCGGCCCTAAGTGCGACGACCTGCAATGCCTGGGTGCCATGCGCCTGGGAGAGCAGAAGTTGATTGATGTGCTGCTGGATAACGCGGAAGGGTAGGTGTGCCGCAGGTGAGTGCGGCACGGATGGATCACTCTTTATCTGCCATCGATCGAATACGTTCCTGGGCCGGTAATGCCTAGCAACAGTAAGCCGCCCATGATGCTGATGTTTTTAAAGAAGTGGATCATGTTGGCCGACCGCTCTGGGTCAACCATCGTCCAGAAGTGATGCCCGATCAGCGAAGTGCCGAGTACGAACAGGATGTACAAAAACGCGAGTGGTCGAGTGTAAAAGCCCAAGACGATCACGATAGCGACAAAGAACTCCATGACGACCGCAATGCCCGCAGCCAGCATGGGCAGGGGAGCACCAAGTGAGCTCATGTAAGTAACGGTACCGTCAAAGTTAGTCAGTTTTCCCCAGCCGGTAATGAGGAAAAGGATCATTAGCAGGATGCGCGCGAGCAAGATGAGCTCGTTTCTCTGATTCTCGAAGAGGCTGTATCTCATGATGACCTTCCTTCATTGATGGGCGATTTGATATTAGCACCCTTCCAAATATTCTCCGTGCACTGCCAAGGTCATGTTTTCACAATTTGAAGGATCATTATGACAACCAAGCAACCCGACTGGGAGGCAATCGAACGTGCCTACCGGGCCGGTCTGCTTTCCATTCGCGAGATCGCATCAACCCAAGGCATCACTCACGGAGCAATCAACAAACGCGCCAAGCGGGATGGATGGGAGCGAGACCTCAGGGCGAAGCTCCAGGCTAAGGCTGATTCGCTGGTATCCAAACGTACGGTAACCGCGGCAAACAAGCACGCCGATACCGCCTTGAGGGTTTTTTTTCGCCTAGAGAAAGGATCAGCTCAGCGCTTCGAACTTTAAAAGCCGCTACCACGAATGAAAAAATGGTCAGGGAGCTTGGTCCACCAAGAGGGGGGCGGGGTGTAGCATCCGGGCTGATTGGCTGGGGTTGCAGTGCAACTGACCTGAAGTCCGCCAGCCTTAATGTCAGGGCCATCTTGGCCACCGCTGTAAGTTTTACAGCCGCTAAAAGTAAGGACGCCTAAGAGAAGTATTCCGTATTTCATGGGATCCATCCCTGTTCGCTCCGATAATTAATCGGAGTATATCGAAAGAGTCTCGCCCGACAAGGCGCAGGCTTTTTTTGTCTGGAGAAAAAATTGCGGTGGAGCGAAATATAGGTTGGTCAATTATTGACCTTCAATATCGGCGTTGCATAAATGTGAGTTGTTTCACGTTGTGCGTCGGCCATCGCCGGCGGCCCATCAGGTTTTTTTGCGTTTCTGCCAGCGTGCGGCAGTAAACATCCCAAGCTTAAAGCCTCAATGCCAAGCATTGATTGGCACCATTCGTCTAATGCTTTGCACTCTGAATGCTGCGCCGTCTCTCAAGCTTAAGTGCGCATTTCCCGTGCGCCGAAGCGGAGAGTCAACATGGAAATCAATGAGAAGGCGCCAGGAAACCTTTCCCAGCAAGCCGTGACGCGCGGCACAGACAACGAAACGGGCCATGATCCGCGTCGAGACGAGGACGCGCTCCCATTGCCGCCTGATGACGACGCGCCTTTGGAAGAAGATATGTCGGATGTCGACGCGGCTGATTCGGTCGCGAGTGAACACCCTGATAACTGATCATTCCCACGTCAGCGAACCCGGCCCCTGCGCCGGGTTTTTTATTGCCTGCAGAACGCGATCAACCAAGCAACCCGTCTAGGTCAATGGTTTTAAGCCGATTCGGGGTTGCCATGCGGGGTTTGGGCGATTAACCTGAAAATGTTTGAATTGTTACGAATAATTTCGGGTGCGACCGATTTCGGTTCGCACGACTTCAGGATGAGGAACGAAAAATGTTTTCACACGAAGGTCCCGCACTAGAGCTGTTGCTGTTCGTTTTTGGCTTGGCAGGCCTGCTTCTGGTCGTCTGGTTCTGTCATCACCAATACGAGCGAAAAACCGGGAAGGGCGTTAAAAAACAACAAAATCGTAACGAAAGCCGCTCGACGTAGGGTGATCAAAGCGGTGCCAGCGGTCGGCCATTAAGCCTGACCGCCGGCAAAATGCAGCATTACGCGACGGTGCAAATCCAGCGGTGGTTCTGCCGGTACGGCGCGCGGGTGAAGTGCACATCTGAAACCAGATTCAGGCCGCGTTCCTGAAGCGCTTCGGTCAGTTCTACGAGTGTCTCTGCTTGGATAGTCATCACTGTTACCTCGTCAGATTTACTGCGTTCATAGTTCTTGACCGGGCGGGCAACTGACTAATTCAAATTTTCTATGCGCGTGTTTGATTTATCGCGCTGGGTTGCGATGGGTTCAGCGTCATCGCCAAGTCACGCCGTTCAGTCAACGGATGAAGCGGAGCAAAAAACCGCGCTGGGTGAGTTTACTTAAGCTTGGGCGCAAAAGCGTTTGAGCGATGGGCTACGTAAACGCTGAGTTCTGGCGTGTGATGGATAAGGGATTAACCGCCGCGCATTCAGAATCGCAGACAAAGAAAAGCCCACGATGGGGGCGCGGGCTTAAAGGTGTTCACTTAGGAGCTGAGTTGAGCCTATGCGTGCGACTGTGAAAACCCTGTGAAACGCGCCCCTCGGTTAAGCTTTTTTTGCACCTTGTTGGTGTGCTCACGTACTGTGCGACTTCCTTAACCAACCTTTGCGGTGGTGTTTGCATGTCAGATGAAGTGCGGCTTGTCGTCATGATCAATACGCAGCCCGGCAAGGGCGCCGAGCAACGTGCAGCGTTCGCGAAACTGGCCCCATTGGTCAGGGCCGAGCATGGCTGTCTGCACTACGATTTGCACCCCGTGGTCGGCAACCCTGACAGTTTTGTCTTGATCGAAAAGTGGGCCTCGAAGGACGCCCTGGGCGCCCACCATGTGGCCGCTCATATGGTCGAAGCGGCCCGGCACAATCCGTCTTTTCGCGCCGGCCCCGCGACCATTCTGCTGTTGGAGGATGCGGTTTAGGCTCATAGCTGCACCCGCCGCAGCCTGCCACTGAGCGGCGCCACACTGCCGTCGGGTGTCGGCAGCGGTCGGCCCGTCAAGCCCATGCCTTCGCTCACCACTACCGCGTCCTGCACCACACACAGGTTGGAGGGCGTATCCAGCCCGCGCGCGAGCACTTCAACCGTTGCGTTGTGCAGGTCACAGCGCAACAGCCGCCCGGTAAAGCGCGTAAAGCCTCCGTGCAGCGGCTCGCCATTCCAGTTCGGCAGCAAGGGTTGTTGCAGATGGCTGCACAGCTCCAGCACCAGCAGATTGCCTTGCGGGCACAGCGCCAGCCCGGTGGGCAGTTGCAGGCCGCGAATCACCACCTCGGTCTGCCCGCTGGCCGGGTGAACTCGAATCACTTGCCCGGCGTAGTCGGCAAAGTCGATGCCTTTGCGCGCGGGGTCGCCGTGCAATTCGCCGGAGAACAGGCTGATCAACACGGCGTCTGTGTGCGGCTCGTACACCAGGGTGACAGGCACAGCCTCCTGACCCTCATCCAGAACGGACAATTGCGCGAGCACGCGTTCTTGCTCACCGTGGCTGAACTCCACCAGTTCATTGGTATCCGGTTTCACCGCCAGCCAACTGCGTCGCGTCGGGTGGTAGCACAGCGCGTTCAGGTTGCCACGGCTGTGGAACAACGGCTCGGGCGGGCTGTATTGCAGATCGAGCAGTCTGGAACCGCCGACGTAATCGGTCTGGCTGGCCAGGCAACGTCCGTCACCGCAGGCGATGTCGGACAGGCCCATGATTTCATCGCGCAGCATGCGCGCCTGCAGGTTCATGCTGCGAAAACCCTGAGCGAGCACTTCGCCGGGCAGATAGGCGCCCGGCCTTAGAGGGTCGGGCGGCAGTCGACTGATGCGACTGCTCAAAGGCTGGTCTGCCGAGCCTGAGCCGGCTTCGGCCAGCAACAGGCTGCCATCGGCCTGCAGGCACACACCACGCGGGTTGAGCAGGCCTTCGGCGATAACGCTGCTCGGGCGCAGGGCTTCGATGGGCTGTACGGGAATATGGAGTGTCATAGCGTTTGCCTCCTATTGCGGTGGCTGCCACGGGCTGCCGGTGAGATAGGCCCGCAGCAGTGCGCGCTGGGCGGGGGACATCGAGCGCACGACCGGCATGAACAACGTGGTGCCTTTGTAGGCGTCCGAGGTGCGCGCGAGGATGGCGTTCTTCGCGCCCATGATCGCGTCAGGCTGGTTCAACGGCACGTAGCGCGACATGGCGGGGAACGCCAGGTAGTGAAAGCGCAGCACATTCGGGTACACCTGTTGCCAGGTAATGACGCTGCCCCTGGCGATGCCAAAGTCTGTCTGAGCGTATTTTCGAAAGTTGGTGAAAAAGGCGCCGTTGTCCACGCCATTGGCCGTGTAGGTCAGGGCCACGAAGCCCGCCTGGGCGGCGCTGCCGGATGTGAGCGTCACGGGAAAACTCACCGTCTGTTGGCCAGCATTCACGGTCAGCGAGGGCGGAAAGTTGAGAAAGTCCGTGTACTGCTTCTGCTCGTAGACGCCCGGTGCGCTCGCTGCCAGGCCGATCGTGGTGGCGCCGGGCACCGGCCCGCCGAGGTAGCGAACCTGCAAGGTGATCGTCAGGCCGTTGGGGTAATCCTCCAGGTACACATTGCGCTGATCCGCATACACCCGATAGGTCGACTCGGTCGCCTGCAACTGAGTCCCGGCCACCTGGCCAGGGGCGTTGATCGCCAACGGCGTGGTCCTGACGGCCTGCTGCTGGCTGGTGGTCAGCGCCACATCGACGATGCCGCCATACACGTAGTAATTGACCAGTGGGCTGGCAGTCGGGTTAAGGGTGATCAGCGGCGCGGCACCGGCCGAAATGGTCACCGGCCCATAATTCGCATTCGGCCCGATCGGGCTGGTGATGTCGTCCCGTACCGCACGGAAGGTTTGCTTGGGAATCACGTTGACCATGTCCAGGCTCAACAGCCCGTTATTGCCCAGCGCCGCATAGGCGGCATTGTTCGTGGCCGCATTGACCAATTGCCGCCCCGGCTGGCAGCTCAGCGGCTCGCCGGCAAAGGCCGGGGCCAGCGTGCCGATGACCCGGCCGATGCTCGGGTTGGGCGTGTATTTGCCGGCAGCATAATCGGCATCAAGCTGCGCGGTGGTCATCTGCGGGCACATCTCGAACATCACGAAACGCAGGACGATGCCCGTCGCGCCCGGCGCCTGGATGATCGCCTTGAGGCCGCTGCTGTTCGGGTTCCAGCTGACGATGCTGCTCAGCGGGAACGTCAGCTGGAACGTGCCGCTGGCATGGAACGACCCCGGAGCGTCCATCTTTGCCGGCTCGAGCACGCGCCCGGTCACGTCGAAACTGCTGCACACCGCATTGCAGCGAATCAGCAGCTGGATATTGTCATTGCTGCCGATTTGCAGGCCGCCGACAAAAATCTGCGTGGTGGTCGTGGCGCTGGGGTCCAGATCCACCATCATCGGCCCGGACACCGGTGCCTGGCCGCTCACCGGGTCCACTGACCCGAGCAGGTACACCGGCTGACCGACCTGGTCACCCGTTGTACTGATGTTGCCGGGGCTGCCCTGGGAACTGATCAAGGCGTGCTGCAGGTCCACCACGTGCTGGCCGTAGTGGTTCCAGCCGCCGGCGGTGTAGTAGTTGCCGGCGGGCGCGTTGATCATGCTGTTCAACTGGTCGTCGGTGTAAGGCTGTGCGCCGGGTGCCAGGGTCGAAGTGGTCAGGTCGAAGAGCGGCCATTGCTTGTTGCCATTGAAAGGAATGGTCGGCGAGTTGTTTGGCAAGCTTACGTCCGTGCGGATGCCGCCCCAGAAATTCAGTCGTGGTCCGTTGAGGATGCTCATGGTCTATTCCTTGCCCGTGGCGTGTGGGGTGATGGGGCTGTTGGCAAATTTGAACAGGTAGGAGAAGTCGGACTTGAACGGGCTCTTCACCGGTGTCGCCATCGAGTGGCAGTTCATGCAACTGCTGGTGGGCTGGATATAGCTTTCCATGGTCACGTTGGCCGACAGCGCCGGGGTCGGCTGGCCCAGCGGATTGCCTGGGTTGTTCGGCATCAGCGGGCGCTGGGTGGTGATCAACTGGTAGTACTTCAACACGCTGCGTTGCAGGCCCGGATCGTTGCGGTAGTTGTTGTTCACCCAGTTCGTCACATCCGCGATGGGCGTCACGCGGTTCAGCGGGTTGGGCGTCTGGAACGTGGTGCCGGGCTTGGGCACGCAGACCAGCTGGGTGCCTTGTGTTTGCCAATTGCAGGGCGACTGGTTCAGCGCGGCGGCGGGCGCGGCCGCATTGAAGTAGGAATAGGCGGTGCCGGGCGCCGGTTGATCGACCCATTGACCGTTGACTTTGGCTTTGGGCGGCACGTTTTCGACCTGCTCGAAGGTGGACCAGATCCACTGCGGGTAGCCGTTGACCTTGGTGATGATGTGCAAACCCACCAGGCCCAGGTACGCCTCGCCGACGCCAATGCGCTGCCCCTGGCTGTTGAACCGCGCGACGCGGGCAAACTGCGTGAGGTAATGGCTGGCATTGTCACGGGCGGTGAGCACGCGCCAGCTGGATTTGACCTCGATCACGCCATTGGGGAAGTTGATGGTGTTGGCCTTGGACACCACATTCGCGTTGTAGAAGTTATTGCCGACGATGTAGTTGTAGGACGCCTGGTTGGCCGAGATATCGTAGTAGGTCGGGTTGCCTGCCTGATCGATCAACCAGCCGCCCACCGCCTGGTCGATGGAGTTGACCAGCGAGCTGTTTTTCAGCGCTGCGATGTTGATGATGCCCAGGCTTCTGGCGATCAGCGGGCTATTCCACGGCCCGGGGTTGGCGGCCCCCGGCAGGAAAATTTCGCTGACGGTCTTGTAGGTCTGCCACACGGTGTAGCCGGGGTCGCCGGGTTGTTTGCTGCAATTGGGCGTGCCGCGCTGCCCGTCCTGTGCCGGCCAGTTCAAGGCGATAAACAGCTGCCAGCTGTATTGATCGAACTGGTCCTGGCTGGCATTGGCTGCGGGCGCGCGCGTCGGCGGCTGGCAATTGAGTTGCGTGGCCAGTGCCAGGGGCTTGCCGCTGTCGTCCCCGGCAAAAGCGCCGGGGCTGAGCAGCATCAGCAATAGCAACAATCGGCTCAAGCGGCTGGCGTTCATACAACACTCCTTTGAAAACCGGGTGGCAGGTGCGTCACCCGGTGGTCCTGTGCGCGGTTTACGCGTAGTCGTTCATGCTCAGCGGGACGGGCGGGTAGTTACGCTTCACCAACGCCTGCGCCCACAGTTCCAGCACCGCGCGACGGCTTTGCGGCATGTCCCGCGTGATGGGCATCGCCAGCGTGCTTTCCTCCTGATAGGCCTTGCTGATCAACACGATCAGTTGGTCGACCGCGCCCTCGATGCGCGTCAGGTTATTGAGCGGCATGTACTTGCTCATGATCGGGTAGAGGTAATAGAACGGCTGCAGGATGAATGGGTAGATGAAGGTCTCCCAGATCAGCTGGCCGGCATTTTCACGCTGATAAATCAGGTTCCAGGCGTTGACGAAATCCTGCTGCATTTGCGGTTCCAGCGGCAGCACACGCAGCGGCGCGAGAAAATCGGTAAAGGCCTGGTTGAGCGGAAAGCTGAAGGGGATCTCCGGTTCCTGCTGACCGTCCTGGACAAAGAAACGCAGGGTCGGAAAGCCCGGCGCCTGGGCCGTGACCGTCAGGTTGGCGATGCCGTTGGCGTCGGTCTGGATCTTGGTCAGGCTAAATTGCACCGGGCTGTTCAGCGGGTCTTGCAACGTGCGTTGCAGGGTGATCGGGTTGGCGAACGTCAGCGTCGGGCTCAGGGCGACAGCGGCGGGCGTCGGCAGAAATTGCTGGTAGGTCACCGGCACGGTTTGATCGGCGGGCACCGCCAGCCGGGTTGCCATGAGCTGGCGACCCGTGCCTTCGGTGATCTGGCCGGCCAAGGTCTTCGCCCCGGCAAATTGCGGCAGGCAGGGGCTGTTGTTGGCCGGGTTCTGCGGGTCGTTGTTGAACAGCGAAAAGTCCGCCGCGTTACTGAACGCCAGGTAGTAATCGGTGGTGCACAGCATATAGGCATTGCCGTATTCGGCCACCCACAACGTAGTGCCGGCCGGTGCGGGCTGGCCGTCGTATTGCACCATCACCTGCAACGTCTTGGTGTCGCCCACGTCGATAAAGCTGGCGCTCTCTACCACCTCGGCGGTCCACAATTGCTGGGTCGCGGCGATGATCGGCGTGGTGCCTTGCTGTTGCAGCTCCAGCGTGCCGGATTGCAGCTGCGCCTGGGCCTCGACGGTGAGGGGCAGGTCGAGGATGCCGGCGCGCTTGTCGAACGCCAATTGCTGGTAATCGTCATAGCCAAAGCTGGCCAACGGGCTGAATTGCGTGCCTTGGCGGATGCCGATCTGGTAGTCGCCGGCCTGGTACTTGGCCGCGACCGGGATGTCGGCCTTGCTGTCGATGGGGTAGAACGGAAAGGCGTTGCCCAGGTCCAGCGACAAGGTATTGCCATGGGCCTGGGCCGAGATCACGCCCAGCTGGACCTGGCTGGTGGTGCCCGGTGAGGTTTTGTAGATCGCCACCTTGGCGGCCGGCACCAGGCGCCTGCCGGCCGGCGCGGTGGGGAATTCGTCCTCAAACCACAACCCCAGGCTGCCCACGGTACGGCTATAGGCCGGGTTGAAGAAAATATCACCGACGTTATCCAGCGCCTGCTGATACATGGCCTGTACCTTGGCCTGGGCCTCGGGCGTGGAGCTGTGGGTGTCGATGGGTGGGTAGTTGTTGAAGATGCCGTTCTTGTCGTAGCAGGTCAGGTAGGTGGTAAAGCGGAACATCAGCCCCTTGGCGTTTTGTTGCGCCATCTGCGCCTGCAGGTTTTGCAGCAACGCCGAGTTGCCGATCACCCACGCCAGGTTTTCCTTCGGAAAGCAGGTCTGCCAGGTGGTGGTCACGTACGCCAGGCCGCCGAGGTTGGCCCAATTGAAATTGAGGAAACGGTCGAGCATGCGGTGTTCGCGGTTGAGCGTCAGGCCGCATTGCGCATTGCCCAGCACCAGCTTGTCGAAGTACAGCGCGGTGAAGGTGTTCTGCCACGGGCTCACGTCGACAAACCGTGCCGGCGACGTCGGCGCGCCGCCAAACGGATTGCCGAGCAACTGATAACTTTGATTGATCAGCGGGTCCTGGCTGACGTAACCACCGTCGGGCAACTCGCCGCCGGTGATCACCGACTGGGTCTGGTTGTAGCTCACGGTGCCGCAGGCGTTATCGCCGAACAGGTTCCATTCGCCGGGAATCATGGGGGATGCCAACTGCCCGGCATTGCCCGGCACCTGCATCACGTAGTCCGGCACGGCGGCCGGCGCCAGTGGCGCGATGGTCCACGGCAGCAATTGGCTGGCGGCGTTCAGCGGCGTGATCTTGAAGGCTTCCAGGAACCGCCAGTTCATCTGCATTTTGACCGCATCGTAGAGCGGGTACATGTCGTTGTTGTTGGCGGTCGGCGGGTTCCAGAACATATGGCCGCCCAGGTAGATACGCGGGAAATTCAATACGCTCATGTGAGGCTCCTTAGCGTTGCCACTGGGCGCGTTTGAGCGACCAGACAAAGTCCAGTTTGTGATACCCGACAAAGTCGGAAGCCGGCAGTGCAGCGGTGGGGTAGACGATGCCGCCGTCTTGTTTGAGGGCGAAGTTGAAGTAGCCCTTGGTGGGCGAATACGCGGCGGTGCCGTGGCAGGCGAAACACGACGACTGGTTCTGGAACGCCGATTCCAATTGGGAGTTGGCGAGCAGGGTAGGCGTGGTATTGGACTGCACGCCGATCAACTCGTATTGCGCCAGTGTCGGGTTGCTCGCCTGAAAACTCGTATTGACCGGTTGCGCCGCCGGGGTCGGCCCGGTGCTGTTGGTCATCGGCGTGGGCGGGATCGCGTTGGTCACGGTGTACTTGCTGTTGTTGCGGTTTTCGAAGGTGGTCCACACCCAGTCGGGGTTCAATTTGTTGATCACATGCAAGCCGCTCAACGCGGCATAGCCCACCACGTACTCAGTGCCTTGCTGGTAGTAGGTCTGGGCGATGTAGTAGCCATCGTTGGCCAACTGCTGCTGGTAGGTCGGGTTGTTACCGATCCACAGCCAGGCGGCCTTCAGTTCCCAGGCCGTGGAGGGAAAGTTGAGGTCGCTGGTCAATGCGGCCTGGCCATTCACGTTGTAGACCTTCTGCTGCACGATGTAGTTGAAGGTGTCCGGACCCATCAGCAGTTGAAACCGCACCGCCTGGCCTTGCTGGGCTTGCGGCACCTGGCCGCCCATTTCCAGGATCAGCCCGTCCACCTGTTGCGTGGCGTTGAGGTTGTGGAACAGACGATTGACGTTCATGCCCATCGCCTGGGCTTGCGTCAGCACTGCGGCGGGCACGGGTGTGCGCTGGGCGTAGGGCAGGGGTTGCGTGCCATTGGCCAGGTAAACCTGGTCTGAAGGCTTCATGGTTTCCCAGGCCCGATCAGGGCTTTGTGCCGCAGCCGGTTGGTTGAGGCAGACAAACCAGTTCCAGGCCAGGGTCTCGGGGCTTTGGGTGAAGGTGGTTCGCGTCTTGTCGATATTGCCGCCAAACTGCAGAAAATCCGTGCAGTCGAAGGCCGTGTTTGCGCCTTGGGCCTGGGCCAAACCGGCCAGTGCACTCAGGACAGTGATAGATAAGGCTCGCCGCATGGAAGCTCCTTGGCATTGGCCAGTTCGAGGTGTGGGCGCCCCAGGAAGTGTTCCAGGAGCAGTTGCTTGACTGCCGTCGCCGCAAGCTGCTGCGGTAACGCCAGATCGCAATTGGTGATCAGCAATGGGCCGGTCTGTGCGCTGCTGGGCAGGCGCCCGTGGCTGCCACGCACCAGCGTGGTGTCCAGCGGGATCAGGTCCATGTAGTAGCGAAAGCCGAGCTTTTTTTGCAGCAGGCGGCGCGCCATTTTCAGTTTGGGGAAGCGAATCGCCGGGTCGATGAACAGCTCGACCGGGTCGTAGCCAGGCTTGCGGTGGATGTCCACGGTGCGCGCAAAGTCCGGCGCCTTGCGCTCATCCAGCCAGTAGTAGTAATCGAACCAGTAACCCGCGGCGGCCACGGCCACCAGCTCGCCGCTGCGCGGGTGGTCAAGCTGCCAGGCGCGTTGCTCGGCGTTATCGAGCACCTGCTCGATACCGGGCTGGCGCTGCAGCAAGGCTTTGATCCGCGCAATGTCCTGTGCCTGCTTTACGTAGATGTGCGCAACCTGATGATCGGCCACCGCAAACGCCGCACTGGCGCCCGGGTCGAGCAGTTCCCAGCTCAAGGATTGGCGCACCTGCAACAGGCCTTCGGCGCGCAGCACGCGGTTGATCGACACCGACTGCTCGACCGCTTCGATGCCGTACTCGGACAGCACCATCACCGCCGCCCCCTGCGCCGCGGCGAAGGCCAGCAGGCGCCCCACCTCGGCGTCGATGGCGCGTACTTCATCGGCAATCGAGGGATGTTCAGGCCCCACGCGCTGCAAGCTGTAGTCGAGGTGAGGCAAGTAGATCAATTGCAGGTGAGGGCGATTGATCTGGAACTCGGCCATCGCGCAGTCGACGATCCAGCGGCTTGATGCAATGCCCGCCGCCGGCCCCCAGAAGCCATGGAAAGGGAACTCGCCAATCTGCGCCTCGATCTGCTCATGCAGCCCGGGCGGTGACGAATACAGCCCGAACTGTTTGCGCCCATCGGCCGGGTAATGCGGGCGCGGGGTGATGGCGGCGTCCACGTCGGCGTACATGTTGTACCACCAGAACAACTGGCTGCAGCGAAAGCCCGGGAGCTCGCGCTTGAGCGTGTGCCAGACCTTTTCGCCCTGGATCAACCCATTGTGTTGCAGCCAGAAACGCACCTCGGCCTGATCGCGAAAGTACCAGCCATTGCCGACAATCCCGTGCTGCGACGGCGGTGCGCCAGTGAGGATCGAGGCCTGCACCGTCGAGGTTACGGCGGGGAACACCGGTTGCAGGCTGGCCATCTTGGCGGTCTTGAGCAGGGAGTTGATGTGCGGCGTCGCTTCGCCCAGCAGCGAGGGCGTGAGCCCGACCACATTGATCAGCAGCAGCGGTTGTTCAGAGGGCATCGGCGTAGGCCTCCTGCACGTGCAACAGGTTGCGCTGGCGCAGTTGCTCTTCGACCCAGCGCAGCTCAGCGGCGATGCCGGCCAATTGAGCGGCCTCGGTAGCGGGCCGCAATTCAACGGGCAGCACGCCCCAGCTGTAGGTTTCCACCTCCAGCACCGGGCGCATATCGGCATGCGCCGCCAGGTAGTCGAAGGTCTGCGCCAGGGCAATCTGGCTGCCGCTGAGTTCGGGCAGCAACAGGTGGTCGCTGAACAGTGGGATGTGGAAGTGAATGCGCAGTTCGCCGAACCCGGCGCAGTCATTCAGGGCGGCCGGCAGGTCTGGCCAGGCCACTCGATGGCCCTGGGCCGTGAGCGCTTTCACCTGATGCAAGTACGTGAGTTCGGCGAAGGTGCTGAGGGTCGTGAGCACGTGTTCGCGCCGGCTGGCGTCGTCCGATGGCAAGCGGCAAATCATCGCGTTGGACAGCTGGATCTTGCCCACCGGCACCTCGGCCGCGCGCAGCCGTTCCAGCGACTGGTAGCAGTCTTCGAACATCACCGCCTGATGGCACACATCGAAGCACAACGCCAAGTAGGCATGGTTGGGGTCCATGGATTGCCGGCGCTGGAAAAATGCGATGGCCTGCTCGGTGTTTTCCAGCACGCAGTCCGGTTCCATCTCCAGGCAGAACACGATTTTCTTGCCGGTTTCCCAATGCAGGTGGGCGAGTGCGGCGGTGAGTTGGCTCAGTTGCTCGTCGGCGCGCGCCTGCAATGCCGGCGTCCAGGTGGCGGCATAGCCCAGCGGTACCGTGGAGATCACGCCGTGGACGCAGTCGTTTGGCAAGGCATGGGCGAGGAGGCGCGCCAGGTCCAGGCTGTAGGCCAGGCGTTGCGGGTCGGCCCAATTGGGCAGGTAGACGTCGGCTTTGACGGCGCCCTGATGAAATTCGCCATAGGGAAAACCGTTCAGCGAGGTCAGGCGCAAGCCGCTGTGCTTGAGCAATGCCAGGAACTGCACGCGTGCCGATTCCTGCTGCAGCTGCGCCGCCGCGTGGGCGCAAATCCACAGGCCGCTGTCCTGTTGCTGCAGCCCGCGCAAATTGCGCACGCCTTGAAAATGCTGCTTGATCGAGGCCCGTAACCCGGCCAGGTCGCGCGTCGGGTGCACATTGCTGCAATACCCGAGTTGGGCGGCCGTCCAGCCGCTGCCGGCACTCATTTGACCACCGGTTCCTGGCCGCGCAGGGCCGAGTTTTCCTGCCATTGCTTGCGCTGGTCGATGGGCAGTGGCGTGCTCACCCGCGCCTTGTCGAGCTGGCCACTTTGGGCAAAAAAGTCCACCGGGTTATGGAACAGCACCTGCTCGACCTGGGCTTCCGTGAAGCCTGCGGCCAACATCGCCTGGCCGGTCTTGGGCACTTTGAGTGGGTCGCTGATGCCCCAATCCGCCGCGCTGTTGACCACCATTTTTTCGGTGCCGTATTCCTTGAGCAGTGCGACCATGCGCTGCTCCGACATCTTGGTGTTGGGGTAGATGGAATGGCCGCGCCAGCACTCGCTGTCGAGCACCAGCGGCAAGGTCAGTTCGTTGAGGTGGTCGATGATCACCAGGTGTTCGGCGATGCCCACTTCACGGATCACCGCGAGGGTGCGTTTGGTGCCGCCGATCTTGTCGCGGTGCGGCGTGTGCACCAGCACCGGCAGGTTGAATTGCTTGGCCAGCTCCAGCTGCGCGGCAAGAAAGCGGTCCTCTTCAGGGGTGATGTCGTCGTAGCCGATTTCGTCCACTGCCACCACGCCGTCCTTGACCAGGTAGCGCGGCAGAATCTGCAGCACTTCATTGGCGATCGACAGGTCATTCGCTTCTTTGGGGTTAAGGCCGATGGTGCAGAAGTGATGAATGCCAAACATGCTCGCGCGAAAGCGTTCCCAGCCGAGCAGCGTGTCAAAGTAGTCGACGAAACTGCCGACACTGGTGCGTGCCTGGCCCTGCCAGAACGCCGGTTCGATCACGCCGGTGATGCCGGCGGCGGCCATGTTCTGGTAGTCGTCGGTGGTGCGGCTGACCATATGAATATGCGGATCGAAGTACTTGAGCATGGTGAATCCTCGTCAAGGGCAGGGGCGGCGTTGTGCGGTGTCAGTTCAGGTAGGCGCGCCATTGCGGCGGCAGGCTCAGGCTTCGCAGGCGCTGGCGTTGCGCGGCGCTGAGCAGGTCAAAGGCGATGACGGTGGGCAGCCCTGGGGACACGGTGCGCTCGGCCGCGAGCTGTTCATCGAGCAGGTCAAGGGCCAGTTGGTTGAGCGTGACGCCCTGGCGCTGCGTGAGCCCCACCACGCGCCCCACGTCGAGGCCCATGCCGAGCGCTTTGAGTACCAGTTGGTGAAAGGCGCGCTCCGGGTAATGGCGTGACGGGTAGGCCGTGTCGAGGGCGAGGGCGGCGAATACCTGCGGGTTGCTGGTGCGCCCGGCCTGCAGGGCCAGCGCCACGCAAAGGCCGTCGCTGTCGAGCCAGTCGAGGGCACCCAGCAGGGCGATTTTTTCCTGGTCGTCACCCCACAGGAACAGCTGACGCAGCAGCGGCACCTGCTCGGTTACCGGGGTGTGTTCGAGTGCTTTGGCCAGCACCAGTGCACGTGCCAACTCCACGGCCGACGCGGGCAGCAGGCGCTTGCATTGGCCGCTCAACAACGCCGCCAGGGTGGCGTTGGGTTGCTGGGCGAGCTGCGCCTGCGCCTGCTGCCACCACTCCAGTTGGGCGGCGGTCAGTTGCTGGGTCAGGGCTTGAAGGTGTGCGGCGAGGCCATCCTGGCGCATGTTCATGTCGGCTTGATCCAACGCTGGAAGTGGGGAAGCAGGAAAAACACCACCACACACAACAGGCTGCCCATCGGTTGATTGGCCACCGCCAAAACCAGTGCGTCAAACAGCGGCAAGGCGGCCAGCCCTGCACCGATAAACGCCCTGACTTGCCGGTGTTGCGGGTTGGCCAGGTGCTTGCGGTAATGCCAGCCCAGCCAGCCCAGCCACAGCAGCAGCACCGGCCAGAACCACAGCGTGTTGGAGTAGAACGCCAGAGCCAATGGGCTGAGCATCAGCAGCAATGGCAAGCGGCTGATCAGCTGGTTGCGGTGTTCCTGGCGCGCCAGGTAGGTCAGGCCGCTGATGTACACGCCGAGCAGCATCGCGCACAGCCAGATCGGCTCCGGCGGCACCGCCAGGCTGGCCGCCGCCGTGAGGTACAGCGCCGAGCGACAGGCGCCCATCAGCCACACGCTGTGGGCGTATTTCTTGTGCAGCAGGTTGTAGCCGACGATGCAGCCCACCAACAGCACCACGCTGCCAAGCAGCCAATGCGGCTCGTCGATCAAGCGGCTCAGGCCCAGCACCGCCGCGGCGGCGAGTATCAGCAGCAGCGCCGTGGCCAGGCCGACTTGCTGCCGGCTGGCCAAACCCAGCGTGATCGGACGCGGGTTGTGGTGTTGCCGGTCCCAGTCGGCGTCGAGCCAGTCGTTCAACAGCATGCCGGCCAGGTACAGCAACGACAGCGTGATCAGCAGCAGCCCCCACACCAGCGACGACGGCGGTGCCAGGGCGCCGGCGCTGCTGGCGAGCAGGGCCGCA
Source organism: Pseudomonas sp. MF08831 (assembly GCF_059862645.1). Classification (NCBI taxonomy): domain Bacteria; kingdom Pseudomonadati; phylum Pseudomonadota; class Gammaproteobacteria; order Pseudomonadales; family Pseudomonadaceae; genus Pseudomonas; species Pseudomonas sp. MF08831. Next base: position 126,221 of record NZ_JCBCUX010000017.1, read on the forward strand.
GCGAGGGTGTTGGTCCATACCGTGGGCAGGTTGGAGACGCGGCCCAGGGTCATCCAGGTTTTCATCGGGCTCATTGTGCGTAACCCTCGTCCAGCGTCAGCGCTGCTTCGCTTGCGGTCGACAAGCGTTGCAGCGCGGCCTCCATCGTCGCGCTGTCGATTTCATGCAGGTCCACCGACTGGCCGATGCGGTTGAGCATGGGGATCGACAGTTGCCCTCCCAGGTGCTGGCGGAACTCCTCCAGCCCCAGCAACAGCGGCGAGCGGCCCTGCGCATCTCTCAAGGTCAGTTCAGGCGGGCACAGGTTGAACCCCAGTTTGCGCAGCAGGCTCATCACTCGCTCAGTGTCGGTATCGCTCAACAACCCCAAGGCATTCGCATACAGCCCATCCAATGCCATGCCCACCGCGACCGCTTCGCCATGGCGCAGCCGGTGCTGGCTGAGGTTCTCCAATTTGTGCGCGGCCCAATGGCCGTAATCCAGCGGCCGACCGTTGCCGCGTTCGAACGGGTCGCCGGCGCCGGTGATGTGCGCCAGGTGCAGCTCGGCGCAGCGGCGAATCGCGTGGCGGCTGGCCGGGTGATCAAAGCGGGCGAGGGCATCGGCGTGTTGTTCCATCCACGCGAAAAACGCCTGGTCCTTGATCAGCGCTACCTTGACCGCTTCGGCCAGCCCGGCGATCTGGTCGCGGCGGGTGAGGCTGGTGAGCAGTTGGAAGTCGTTGATCACCGCCGTGGCAGGGCAAAAGGTGCCCAGCAGGTTCTTCTGGCCGAAGGCATTGATGCCGTTTTTCACGCCGATGCCGGCGTCGTTCTGGGCCAGCACCGTGCTGGGAATACGGATCAGGCGGATGCCGCGGTGGAAGGTGGCGCAGGCGTAGCCCACCGCATCCAGCACCGCGCCGCCGCCCAGGGCCAGCACGTAGCAATGCCGGTCCAGGCCGTGTTGCAGCATGTCGGTGTAGAGCTGCTCCAGCACGCGTGCGGTTTTGCTCAGTTCACCCGCCGGCACGGCGATGGGAGCGGTTTGCAAATGCAGGTCTGCATGGGCAGCGAAATAGGCGTCGATTTGAGCCAGCAACTGTGGGGCGCTGTGCAGCAGTTGCGCATCGGCGAACACCATCACCGTCACCGGTGCCGCGTGCTGGGTGATGAGCGCGCGATGCAGGCACGGGTTAAGCGGATCAAACACGTGATCGGTGAACATCACCGGGTAGTCGTAACTGACCTCGAACCGTCCGCGCAGCGGCTGCTGCCCAGCGGGTTTGCGTTTGAGCAGGCTATAACCGGCCATAAACGCCAGCGGCAACACCATGCTGGCGAGGAGGGTGACCAGCAGTGAGTTCTGCTCGATCAGCAGCGTGCCGATGGCGGTGTAAGCCAGTGCCAGTCCGGCATTGGCCAGGGTGGTGATCAGCAAAAATGCGCGCAGCGGATAGCGTTGCATGCCGGCGGCGACCACCGAGGTTTCCGCCAGCACCGGCACGCCACGCAGGCAAATCAACGACAATGTGCTCAACCGATACGCCAACTGCCCTGGCTGGCGCTGATGCAAGCCAAGGCGGCCGGACAGCAAGCGCAAATAGCCGGCGCCCAGCACATAGCCCAGCCCGGCGCCCAGGCACAGCCCTATGAAAATCACCAGGTAACCGCCGAGGCTGCCGAGCATGGCCACCGCCAGCAACGCCACCAGGCTTGACGGCACCGGCAACACCACATCGAGGGCGAGCAGGGCGAGCAGCAGCAGTGCCAGGTTGAATGCTTGGGCAGGCGTCGAAGGTTGATACAGGTTGAGGTGAAGCAGGAAGTCTTGGATCTGTTGTTCAAACAACAGGAAGCTGGCGATCACCAGCACAGCAAAGCCTATCAACGACAGCCAAAAATGTTCGGCTGGCCCCTTTTTCGAGAACGCACGGTACCACCGGCTGCGCTTCATCAAAGCATCCCTTTTGAGAGTTAAGACTAAGTTCCGTGTCAGTGTTAAGCGCTGTTTTCAGAGCAATAGAGTCCCTCGCCCGTTGGGCTGGCTGTGTGCGTAATGGCTGATGGCTTTCACGGTATTCATGAACGTAGCCGGTTGTGGTTTTTTTGCAAGTTTGCGCATCAAGGAGTTTAAAGCCGAGAGGTTGGCGCGGTTTAAACAGCGCTGTTTATTTACGCTTTACAATTAGTTGTATGGCTTTTTTCAAAGCGTCAAGAACCCGTTGTTGCGGGCTTTCGCCGGTAACAAGTTCACTACAAGGTCTTGAAGTTTGTTATTTGGATTATTGCCGCTGGCTATAAGTAGATCGGTAATAACTACTTGTCGAGAATGGTTCCGCTTAAGTTGTCTGTATGAGTGTATTACTTACCCACAAATCGAAAACCGCCGGATAACTTATCCTTTAGATAGCTCACTAACGTACTGACCGATTTCGGTACATGGGGCGAGTACGGTCGAATCAGGTAAATCTCATCGGCAAACGCGCCCTTGAGCGTCCAGCCCGTGAGCACCTGCACCAAGTTGCCATGGGCCAGGGCGGACTGCGCGCTGAAATCCGGAAGCAGGGCAATGCCCAGGTGGTTCATCGCTGAGTCGCGCAGCGCTTCACTGTTATTGGTCGAAAAACTCCCAGAGATCGGCACGGTCACCCGTTCAACCTGTTTGCCGCCGCGTTCAAAGGTCCATGCCGGCTGGTCGGTGCCCCGAGGGTAGTACAGGCAGTTATGCGCGGTGAGGTCGCCAGGTTCGCGCGGTTCGCCGTGCTGTTGCAGGTACTCGCGCGTGGCGACCAGCACCGAGCCGGTGTCGCACAGCTTCCACGCTACATGGGTTTCCGGTACCTGGAAGCCGTGCCGTACCGCCAGGTCGTAGCCTTCGGCCGCCAGCGAACTCAAGGCATCCGAGACGTCCAGCTGGATGCGCACCTGCGGGTAAAGTTGCAGGAATTCGGACAGGTGCGGCACCAGTTGCTGGCGGGCAAATGCCACCGGCGCGGTGAGGCGTACCAGGCCGCGAATTTCCCCGGCAGCGTCGCGCACCGACGAGAAACTACGGGCGATCTGCGCATAGGCGCTGCGCACTTCGCGGGTCAGTGACAGGCCCGCATCGGTCAGCCGCACGCTGCGCGTGGTGCGGGTGACCAGCCGGGTGCCGGTGGCTTTTTCCAGGTCTGAAATGCGCTGGCTGACAGCGGATTTGCTCACGCCCAGGCGCGCGGCAGCGGCGGTGTAGGTGCCTTGCTCCTCAAGCACCGACAGCCAATGAATGTGAGTCCACAGCCCTTCGATCTCAGCCTTTTCCATGATTCTATTGTTCGCTTATGAGGACAATCAGTTCTGGATTCTGCTCTGGTTCGGAACAAACTGAAAGCCTATCGTGGGCTCCAACGTTTACCGACCTGGGACCCACTACCATGAGCATCCTCGAGCATTACATCAACGACCAGCGCGTTTCCCGCGATGATCGCTATCAGGACGTCTACAACCCGGCCACCGGTGAGGTGACCGGTCGCGTGGCCTTGGCCAGCCGCCAGACCGTGGGCGAGGCCGTCGCCGCCGCCCAGGCCGCCTTCGCCGGTTGGGCCGACACCCCGCCGATCCGCCGTGCCCGCGTACTGTTCGAATACCTGCACCTGCTGCGTGACCGCAAAGACGACCTGGCGCGCATCATCGTCGCCGAACACGGCAAGGTGTTCACCGACGCCCAGGGCGAAGTCGACCGGGGCATCGACATCCTCGAATTCGCGTGCGGCATTCCCAACCTGCTCAAGGGCGAACATTCCGACCAGGTGTCGCGGGGCATGGACAACTGGACCCTGCGCCAACCCTTGGGCGTGGTGGCCGGCGTGACGCCGTTCAACTTCCCGGTGATGGTGCCGATGTGGATGTACCCGATCGCCATCGCGGCGGGCAACACCTTCATCCTCAAGCCCAGCCCGACCGACCCGAGCGCTTCGCTGTTCATGGCTGAGTTGCTGCGCGAAGCCGGCTTGCCCAAAGGCGTGTTCAACGTGGTACAGGGCGACAAGGAAGCGGTGGATGCCCTGCTCGAACACCCGGACGTCAAGGCCGTGAGCTTTGTCGGCTCCACGCCGATTGCGCAATACATCTACGAGACCGGCGCGCGCAATGGCAAGCGTGTGCAAGGCCTGGGCGGCGCGAAAAACCACATGGTGGTGATGCCCGACGCGGACATCGAAAAAACCGTCGACGCGCTGATGGGCGCCGCCTATGGCAGTGCCGGCGAGCGCTGCATGGCGATTTCGGTGGCGGTGCTGGTGGGTGATGTGGGCGATAAGATCATCGCCGCCTTGACCGAGCGCGCGAAGACATTGCGCATCACCGACGGCCGCGATTTGAAAGCCGAGATGGGCCCGATCGTGTCGCGGGCTGCGTTGGAGCGCATCAGCGGCTATATCGAACAAGGCGTGCAAGCCGGGGCAAAACTGCTGCTCGACGGGCGCGACTATGTGCCCAGCGAACCGGGCCTGGAAAACGGCTTCTGGCTCGGCGCAACCTTGTTCGACCACGTGACGAAAGACATGAGCATCTACCGCGAAGAAATCTTCGGCCCGGTGCTGGCCTGCGTGCGCGTGAATGACTTCGGTGAGGCGATCAAGCTGGTCAACGACCACGAATTCGGCAACGGCGTCAGTTGCTTCACCCGCGACGGCAACATTGCCCGCGAGTTTGCCCGGCGTATCGAAGTGGGCATGGTCGGCATCAACGTGCCGATTCCGGTGCCGATGGCCTGGCACGGCTTTGGCGGCTGGAAGAAGAGCTTGTTTGGCGACATGCACGCCTACGGCACTGAAGGCGTGCGCTTCTACACCAAGCAGAAGTCGATCATGCAGCGCTGGTCAGAGAGCATCGAGCAGGGCGCGGAGTTTGCGATGCCCGTGTCCAAATAACCTCAGCGCGCTGTAGATCAACGGTGGGAGCTGGCAAGCCAGCTCCCACATTTTTTTGACCGCGTTTATTCAGGCCGTGGTTTTTGTTGGGTTCAGGCATTCGCTGGAGCGATCCACTGTGGTCTTGGCCATCTCCAGCCAATGCCACACCGCCAGAATCTTCCCCCGCCCGGGCTTTGGCTTAACCGAGGGGCCGGTTGGGGACGACTTTATCCATGGTGCAGCTGCTATTGAACAAGGACGCTAGCGCCAACGCGGCTAAACGAGGGTGGCGGCTGTAGGCGGGCTAGCAGACCGGTCAATAGGAAAACCGGCGCACCCGAAGGTGCCCTACGCACAGCTACCGTAGGAATTGGCGAAAACACCACGTAACAAACGACGTTTTCAGTGAGGGAACCTATTCACTCTGGCGTACGACTGATTGGTCGCTGGTGTAGGTAAGTTCGTGCGGTTTTTGTACGAAAAAACAACACCGGTGAACGAGGCTCCCCAAACCGAAGCATCCGGTGCTTGATCCGGCCTGGATCTTCAATTGCGGGGGGGCTTATCCAGGGCAACAGTCAGAAAAAGCCAGCCGATGATGAATATAAGTCCGTCTTCCCCCGTTCCTCCAGCCGCCAACGCCAACCCCTTTGGCGCCGGTATCGGACCCGCTCAAGGGCAGAGCCGTAATCCCCGAGCAGTCGACGCGTCGCCACCTTTGCAAAACAGTGTTCCGGGAGAAATGACCGGTTCTGAGGATAAACAGGTCAGTCTTGGGCAGAAACCGATTGCCCCTCCAGCCCCCAATCACGAGTCTGATGTTGCCAAAGCGGTGATCTATGGAGCCGTTACCGTCACCCCGCCGACGGCGAGCTATACGCAACAGGAGCGACTGAAGCGTATCGATGCCTATGCCGGTCGTGTCGTGACGCAAATCCAAAACGTAGAAAGTGGTAGCGAAGGCGAAAGCAATATCAGGTTCCAGAAGGTGCGCCAGTTCCTGGAACCGGCGGGTTACTTCAGCGGTGGGTTATTAGCGGCAGGGTACGACCCGCATGAAAAGGTCACAGTGACGTTCACCTCCTACACCGGCAAAGGGCGACCCGAAGCACTGACCAACACCGACAAACGCACCTACTTTGCCTGGGAAATTGCAGCCGGCGCCCTCGCGCATGACAAAGTGCAGCGAGGAGGCCCGGTCAATTTCCAATTCATGGAAATCGAAAAACAAGACCTGACCAAGGTCGCCGATCTGGAATTACAGGGCAAACAGCTTCAGAAACATTGGGAAAATGAAATAGCAACGCCCATGCGGGATGCTAACGGCGCGCTGTCCAAACGCTCCGGAAAAGCGGACGCCTATGCGGTACGCGGCACCTTGCAGCACCTGTCTAACGATAAAGAAAGTTTCGAAAAGTTAAGCCTTGAAGGTCAAGAGGCTATCAAGCGAACGTTGCAAAAAAATGGGCAGGTCATTATTCCCAACCTGTATGGCTATCCATTGGCAGGGTATGCCTTTATTCCCAATACCCCCTATGACGGTAAGCCTGAGCACAGGCCTAACCAGGGCGTGATGGTCGACTTAAAGAACGGCATGGTCCATGAAATAACGGGCGACAAGGCATTCGCCCAGTGGGCTAAAAACAATCGAAGTGATCTGCTGCGCGGTTTCAATGCCAGCGACAGACAAGGCAGGCACGATGCACATTGGCCAAAGGCGGAACGTGTGCTTGATAGTTTTATTGAGGGCACTAATGCCCACTATCCGGGGTACGCCAGTTTTCTCAAAGATAAAGGGGTGCCGGTCTGGGAGACGTTTAACTACACCGAGTCGCGAGCGACGGATTATCGGTTGAAATACGGCGATTTGAATGCCGGTATTGCCACTCAATACCAAGAGGTCAACGCCAAAAATGCCGTGTGGTCCGACCAAACTGAAGTATTTGGTTCCTCACAGCAAAACTGGAAGTCTGCGAAAGACTTTTGGGGCAATACCTTCGGTTACCTACCTGTGGTGGGCAATGTGGGCAATGTGGTCTTTGGCGTCCATGACGCCATCTATGGCATGACCGCCGACGACCGCGTAGGCGGCAGTGCGGCGGCGGTGTTATCAGGCCTGCAACTGGTACATGAACTTGCCTCAATTGGCGTGGAGGTGGGGTTAGGTGAACGACCTGCCGCCGCAACTCCTCTGAAGTACTTCTGGAAACACAACCCTGAGACCAACGATTTCGAATTGGTGCGCGTTAACAATGCGTTGAAAAATACCGAGGCGGTGTCCGTTCCCCTTGAGGGTGCGCCTAAGGTGAGTCCTGCGGCTGATACGTCGGGCGCTATCGGGCAGATGCGAGAAGTAGAGTATGCGGGGCAAAAGTACTTCGTCGCTGATAAGCCAGATGCAGGGGGCGGCTATTTTCTATTGCGTGTCAAAGACCCGCACAACCCCGGAAAACTAGTCAGTAGCGGGAAAATTGCCAAGCCGGACAACGCCGGTATTTGGAAACGAAGAGGGGTTGCCGGCGGGGGCAGAACTGAATTCGTTCCACTCAAGGAACACATTGCAGGCACCACGCAACAAAGACCCGCGGCCCCTGAACAAATATTGGAGTTCAATCGAAGGCCAAGTGGGCGCTATGCGTTGACTTCGCAAGACCCGCGGGACGCCAAGCCGTTTATTGCCGATGGTGCGTACGCATTTGTTATACGTGCGGATGAACCGGACAGGGTGTATGTCGGCTCGATGAACAAAGGCCTCACCCCTCAAGGCAAGCCTTACCCCTACAACTTGCGAACCAACCCCGGCTGGGTGGAGGGGCACTCAGCACTGACCAGCGGGCTGAAATCACTGAAGGGAGGGACTACTGATGTGATGTATGCGGGGACTATTTACATAAAAGATGGCCAGCCCGAGTTTTGGACAAACTCGAGCGGTCACTACACGCCATCCGCCGAACTGCGCGATACGAACCTCACACCCGAAGTCAAAAACATACTGCCTGCAGAACGATTTGTGGATGAATATGACCTGACGCCCGCACAACGAAGACTGTGGGATGAAAGCACACACCTGACCCCGGCGGAGAAAGAGGAAAACGACCAGTTCATGCTCGAGCAATACAGTGCGCAGGATAGCGGCAGTGACGATAGCGACGATGACTATGATTGATTCGGCAGCGAATGTTGCTGCGTTGCGCAACAGGGGTGAGCTGAAGCACCGCCTTGGCGCGCAGAGCCCTGGCCTGCGTTTTGTCGATACCGGTGCCCAATTTAACCAGGGCGGTTGATGATCCAGGGCTTGCATCGCGAGTGCAGCGTGTCAGTTGCCGACTAGATCGACTGATCTACCGCTATCGCAGGCAAGCCAGCTCCCACATTTTTACCGTGTTCAGGCGGTGGTTTTGCGCCAGCAAAAGATCAATGTGGGAGTGGGCTTGCCCGCGATGAGGGTGTGTCAGTCAAGCTGTTGGGGACTGGTCTACCGCTATCGCAGGCAAGCCAGCTCCCACATTTTTACCGTGTTCAGGCGGTGGTTTTGCGCCAGCCGAAGATCAATGTGGGAGCGGGCTTGCCCGCGATGAGGGTGTGTCAGTCAAGCTGTTGGGGACTGGTCTACCGCTATCGCAGGCAAGCCAGCTCCCACATTTTTACCGTGTTCAGGCGGTGGTTTTGCGCCAGCGAAAGATCAATGTGGGAGCGGGCTTGCCCGCGATGAGGGTGTGACGGTCAATCTGTTGGGGACTGGTCTACCGCGATTGCAGGCAAGCCAGCTCCCACACTTTTCACCGTGTTCAGGCGGTGGTTTTGCGCCAGCAGAAGATCAATGTGGGAGCGGGCTTGCCCGTGATGAGGGCGTGACGGTCAGCCTGTTGGGGACTGGTCTACCGCCATCGCAGGCAAGCCAGCTCCCACATTTTTACCGTGTTCAGGCGGTGGTTTTGCGCCAGCAAAAGATCAATTTGGGAGCGGGCTTGCCCGCGATGAGGGTGTGTCAGTCAAGCTGTTGGGGACTGGTCTACCGGGATCGCAGGCAAGCCAGCTCCCACATTTTTTACCGTGTTCAGGCGGTGGTTTTGCGCCAGCAGAAGATCGAATGTGGGAGCGGGCTTGCCCGCGATGAGGGTGTGACGGTCAATCTGTTGGGGACTGGTCTACCGCTATCGCAGGCAAGCCAGCTCCCACACTGTTTACCGTGTTCAGGCGGTGGTTTTGCGCCAGCAGAAGATCAATGTGGGAGCGGGCTTGCCCGCGATGAGGGCGTGACGGTCAGCCTGTTGGGGACTGGTCTACCGCCATCGCAGGCAAGCCAGCTCCCACACTTTTCACCGTGTTCAGGCGGTGGTTTTTGCGTCAGCAAAAGTTCGAATGTGGGAGCGGGCCTTGGGCAGGGCGGTACCGGCGGCGTTTTGTGGCTGAACGGCGCGGCCTAGAACACTGCCTTGACCTGCAAGCCCAGCACCAGTGCATTGTCGATCTCTGTACCCGAAAACGTCCCCGGCTCAATGATGTATTGCACATCCGGACGCAACGTCAGCCACGGCGTGGCCTGGTAGCCATAACTGAGTTCGATCAACTGCTCGGCATTGTTCAGGTTCGGATAGTCCGTCCCCGCGTTGAACGCTGCCAGTTCCTGCACGTCGCGACTGCGAGGGTTCGGCACCGCGTGGCCGTAACCCAGGGCGACGGTGTCGCGCGGGCGGCCTTCGAACGGTTTGTACAGCACCACGCCCGCGCTATACCACTTGCTGAACGGCGAGGCGGCCTCACTGGCGGCCGAGTATTGGCCGAAGGCGTGCAGCACGCGACCGGCGGATGCGCTGGACGCCCACACGGCCTGGTCGATCAGCAGGTAGTGACCGCCGCGACCGCTGACGGTTTTATTGCTGCCGATGCGTTTCACATCGGAGCTGTCGTAGTAATAACCCAGCTTGTATTCACCCGGCAGCGTGCCCGCGTGTTTGTAGACCAGCTCGATAGGCACCACGGTGCCGGTGGTGTGCTTGGGCCCCAAGTGCCAGGCGCGGCTGGAATTGCCGTTGCTCGACGGGTCGACATTAAACGCCGCCACGCGCAGTTGCCACGCCGGCGAAAAGTCGTATTTCACCCGTGCGCCCAGGTGTGCGTTGGGGTAGTTGGCCCAGCCGCTGCCGCCGGACATGTTCAGCGGGTGCCCGCAGAAACCGGCGTTCATGAAGTTGCACAGGATGCCGCTGTCGAGGCCGCCGAGGTCGTTGCCCATGGCCATGTAGCCAAGCTTGACGTTCAGCGCGGGGGTGAACAGCGTGCGTTCGTAGCTCAATTCGGTGAGGCGGGTGTAGAGGCCGCCGTAGTTTTCCTGGATCGGCAGGCGGTTGCCCACCAGGTCTTCGGAGGCGCTGTTGCCGCGCCGGTCGTTGATGGTCAGCTGGATGCGGTCGCCATTGTTCAGGCCGTAGAGCTTGCCCAGGTCGAACTGCACGCCAAGCTTGATGTTTTGCGAGTAGCGCGCCGAACGGTGTTGGCCGCCGTCGGCGTTGTAGGCGGTTTCGCCGCTGTAGTCGCCGGTGAAGCGGATGCCTTGCTCGTCGAGTTCACGGCGCAGGCCGCCCCAGTCGCCGGTCAGGGTGGTGTCGTCGGCTTGAACGGGCAGGGCGGCAGCAAAGGCCAGGCCCAGCACCAGGCGGCCAAGGGGCAAATGAGAAGTGGGGGTCATGCGTGGTTTTCCAGACAAAAAAGCGCGGTGCCGGGGGCGGCACCGCGCGAACACAGGGTTATGGCAGGGCGTAGGCGATCACGTAGTCGCCACGGTCAGTGGACTGGCGCGCGCCGCCGGCGGTGATGACGATGTATTGCTTGCCGGTTTTCGGCGACACATAGGTCATCGGGCCGCCTTGGCTGCCCACCGGCAGGCGGGCCTTCCAGACTTCATCACCGTTGCCGCTGTTGAAGGCGCGCAGGTAGAAGTCCTGGGTGCCGGCGATAAAGATCAGGCCGCCCTGGGTGGACAGCGTGCCGCCGAGGGTCGGCAGGCCAATCTTGATCGGCAGGTGCATGCGGATGCCCAGCGGACCGGTGTCTTCAACCGTGCCCACCGGCACTTGCCAGGCGATCTGCTGGGTCTTCATGTCGATGGCGGTCAGGGTGCCGAACGGCGGCGCCTGGCACGGGATGCCGGCCACCGACAGGAAGCGGTTTTTGTTCACCGCATACGGCGTGCCCTTGAGTGGCACCGCGCCCATGCCGGTGTTCAGCGCTTCGCCACCGGACGAGGCCTGGGCCTTGTTCTGCGACGGCACCATCTGGATCCACAGGCCCAGGCGCATGTCGTTGACGAAGATAAAACCGTGCACCGGGTCGGTGGAAATGCTGCCCCAGTTCATGCCGCCCAGCGAGCCTGGGAAACTCAGCGATTTATCGGTGCCCGGCGCGGTGTACAGGCCTTCGTAGCGCATGCCCTTGAAGTCGATACGGCACAGCAATTGGTCGTAGGGCGTGGCGCCCCACATGTCCGATTCGTTCAGGGTTTGCGCGCCGATCTGCGGCATGCCCACCGATTTAGGCTGGGTCAACGAATACGGCTCGTTGGGAATGTTCGCGGCCTTGACCGGCACTTCCTTGACGTCTGTCAGCGGCTTGCCGGTGGCGCGGTCGAGCACGTAGATCTGCCCGGCCTTAGTGCCGATCACCACAGCCGGTACTGCCTTGTCGCTGCCCGGTGGGGTGAAATCGATCAGGCTCGGCTGCATCGGCAGGTCGAAGTCCCACAGGTCATTGTGGACGGTCTGGTACACCCACTTTTCTGCGCCGGTGGAGGCGTCCAGCGCCAACACCGAGGCGCCGTATTTGTGATTCAGTTGGGTACGTTCAACGCCATAGATGTCGGTGGACGAGCTGCCCATCGGCAGAAAAACCGTGTTCATCAGCGGGTCGTATGACATTGGCGCCCAGCTGTTCGGCGTGCTGCGCACATAGGTGCTGCCGGCGGCTGGCGCTTGTTTGTCTTCGGGGTTGCCGGGGTCGAAGGCCCAGCGCATTTGGCCGGTGATCACGTCGAAACCACGGATCACGCCGCCGGGCATGTCGGTTTGTACGTTGTCGGCGACGCGGCCACCCACCACGACGGTGGTGCCGGCCATCAACGGTGCCGACGACAATTGGTAGTAGCTGTCTGGCACATCGCCCAGGCCGGCTTTCAGGTCCACTTGGCCGTGGGTGCCGAAGTCTTCGCAGAACTTGCCGGTGTCGGCATCCACCGCAATCAGGCGTGCGTCAATGGTGTTGGTCAGCAGGCGACGCTGGCATTGCGCACCGGCTGGCACGCTGGCGGCCATGATCGGCGAGCTGTTGGGTTGGGTCGGCTGAGCGATGGGCGCGGTGGCGTCGAAATACGCCATGCCACGGCAACGCTGCCACACCGCCGATTTGGCATTGACTTCGTTCTTCCACAGCTCTTTGCCGGTGTCGGCATCCAGCGCGATCAGGTTGTTGTGCGGCGTGCAGATAAACACCTTGTTGCCGATCTGCAGGGGCGTCAGTTGGTCTTCGGCACCGTTGCCGTCGCTGATGGCAACGTCGCCGGTGTGGTAGGTCCACGCCACTTTGAGCTTGTTGACGGTGTCGCGGTTGATCTGGTCCAGCGCTGCAAAACGGCTGCCGCCTTCGGTGTTGCCGTAGTGGGCCCAGTCTTTTTGTGCATCGGCTGCAGCCACTGGCGTGATGCCTGGGCCTTTACCGGTGGGCGCCACGCTTGGGTGCGCCACAAACATGTTGCCTGCAGCGACGGCCACGCCTGCTGCCAACACGGCAGCAATGCCATACGCGCCGCGAGCGGGCTTGCCCACCAGCAGCGGATACACCAACGCCACCACCACGCCGATCACCGCAAACATGAACAGCCGCGAAAACAGCGGCCAGTACACCAGCCCTACGTCCGCCACTGCCCAGACAGCCGTGCCCACCAGAAAAGCGGCGAACAGCCACGCGCCAGCCGGGTTGCGCCGCGCGATCAACAGGCCGGAAACGGCCATGGCCACGCCACCGATCAGGAAGTACCAGGAACCGCCCAGGCTGACCAGTTTGGCGCCGCCAACGGCCAGGGCCACGCCGAGCAGGGCAATGATGATGCCCAGGCCCAGCAGAAGATATCGTGAGGCGCCAGCGGCGCGGGATGCTCGTTTCATGTCGACAGGACTCGAAGGTGAGTGACTAAAGGTCGAATGTTAGCAAGATAAGTAACTGGTTAGTACATTCTACTGGGTAATAGTCTTTTACAGCCTTCGGGATGGTGTTGTTGCAAACCGGCTTGGAGGCGCCAGCAGGCTTTGTGTGGCGAGCAGGCTTGCCCTGCGTTGGACGGCAAAGCAGTCCTGAAAACAAACACCGCGTTCTGGCTGGCAGACCGCGGTGTTTTTATTGGGGCCGCTTCGCCGCCCAACGCAGGGCAAGCCTGCTGGCCACTTCAAGGATGCTGGCCAGTTAAAGCCTGCCCATCACAGAGCGTTGTGTTTTCACTCAAGGGAGGCAAGAAACTCGGCTACACACGTCATGCACGCGTCACGCTCTTCAACATGCGGCATATGGCTGGACTGCTCGAAAATCTGCCAGCGCACGTCGCTGATGCCGTCGGCAAACGGCTGCACCGTGGCCGGTGTGGCTTCGTCGAAGCGCCCGGAGATCAACAGCGTCGGCACCTGGATCTGCGGCAGCCGATCAATGATCGTCCAGTTGCGCATGCTGCCGATCACATGGAACTCAGTGGGGCCATTCATCGCGTGGTAAACGGTGGGGTCTTCTTCGATGGCGGCATTGGTGCGCTCAACTTCGGCGGGCACCGGCAGGGTACGGCACACATGGCGCGCGTAAAACACCTCCGCCGCGGCGAGGTATTCAGCGGTGTCGGTGGTGCCGGCGGCTTCATGGCGCAGCAACGTGGCCTGCACCTCGGGCGGCAGCGCCTGGCGCAGCTCATTTGCTGCGTCGCACCACAAATCCATCGAGGCCGGCGAGTTGGCAATAATCAACGCTTTCAAGCCGGCAGGCTGGCGCACCGCGTGCTCGGCGCCGAGCATGCCGCCCCAGGATTGGCCCAGCAGCGCGTAGTCACTGATCTCAAGGTGCTCGACCAGATTGTCCAACTCTGCCAGGAACAGCTCCACGCTCCAGAAATCGACGGAGGCGCCGGGTAAGTGGGTCGAGCGGCCGTTGCCGACCTGATCGTAGTGCACCACCGCGCGGCCAGTGGCGGCCAGGTCTTTGAAACTGTCGACGTAGTCATGGGTGCAGCCCGGGCCGCCGTGGGCAATGATCAAGGGCAGGCGCCCTGAACTCAAATCGCCAGTGACCCGGAACCACGTCCGATAGCCACGGAAATCGGCATAACCTTCGCGAACCTGCATGCTGTGTACCTCCTTGGAATTGATGCGGTACAGGCTAACCAAAACCGCGCGTCAGGTGCACTGGTAGAAATGATAGGTTCTACGCGTGCAGCAAACGGTCACCGCCCAACGCATCACGCTGCATCGATTGCAGGTTTTTCTCGATGGTCTCGCAGAGGGTTTCCATCTGGATCTGGTGTTCGCTGGAGTGAAACGGGCTTTGCAGGTCGGTGCCGATGCGTTCGATCGCCAGCAGCATAAAGCCCACCACCGTCGACGCCAGCGGCGTGAACCAGCCCAGGGATTCCACCAGGCCCACCGGCACGATCAGGCAGAACAGCGAGATAAACAGCCGCGGGAAATACACGTAAGGGTAGGGCAGCGGCGTATTGGCGATGCGTTCCATACCGCCCTGGGCGTTGGACAGGTCCACCAGGGTGGACTCCAGCCGAGCCAGGCGAATGCTGTCCAGGTGCCCAGTCTTGTATTCACGCGCCAATAACGCTGCAGAGCCGGTGAGGATGTCATTGGCAAAGTTATTGGTGGCGCCCTTGCGCGCGAACTCTTCAGCCGGGATAAATGCACGCACCTCGTCCGGGCATGGATTGCCCCTGAGGTGCGCCGCCAGGCAATTCACATACGCCACATGGCGGCGCAACAGCGTGGCCTTGGCTGGGTTCACCTCGCCTTCAGGGTCGTCGAGCAGGGTCAGTACCTGGCGTGCAAAGCTGCGCGAGTTATTCACCATCGCGCCCCACAGCGTGCGGGCTTCCCACCAGCGGTTATAGGCGCTGCTGTTGCGAAAACTGATCAGCACCACCAGGGCCGAACCCAGCAATGTCAGCGGCATCAGCGGCAGATTGATCTTGGTGGTCAGAAACAGCATGAAATCCACCGTGACGGCGACATCCCACAACAATAGCCAGAACAGGGACCAGCCCACATAGCCCATGGTCTTGATGACCAAGCGGTATTTTTTGATGATGGCGGCTTTCAAACGTGAACCTCGAAGCGGGCGATAAGCAACAGTGCTTAAGCTCGGACGCCCGTTTGCGGAGAAAGGTTCGCCTTGGGCCTGAATCGTTTAAGTTACGGGTTATCAGGTTTCACACGCTGATTTATAGGCCGGGGCGGTCGGCGTAAGTGGTCCACAGCACAGACGCCGTTGATGTTTACCCTGCAAATCCGGCGATTTGGATAAATGGGAGCCTGAAAGTGAGGCGTTTATCTGCCCATTGCATGAGTGTGGGTTGAAACGGCGAGGGTGTTATCTGATCGACGTGCCAACCACGAATGTCTCTTGCCTCTTGAAATTCAAGATGCGCCTGGCGGCAGCTACTGCATGCTTGGAGAGCGCTTCCATGCGTGGAGATTGCAAGGCCCAGGCGTGCCAATACAACGCAACGTCGGTGAAATGCCCAGGGACCAGATCCACGAGATCTCCACTTTTAAGCAAGGTACTGGCTTTCATCTGCGGAACCATGCCGTAGCCGAGGCCATGACGTATCGCCCGAAAGCGCGCTTCGGGCAGCGACAGGTAGTGGCTCGGAAAGGCATCTGCATGCAGGCCCAAACGCGACTGTAAAAATTCTGACTGCAATGTGTCTTTGCGAGAGTAGGCAAGCACCGGTGCCCTGCGTGCGGCGTCGCGTGTCAGCCCGGACGGAAACCATCGCGCCTGAAAGGCCGTCGATGCCACCAATTGGTAGCGAACCGACCCTAGCGGTTCTGCAAAGCAGCCACGCATCGGCACTGGACGCGTGCCTATGCATCCAATGACTTGCCCACTCTCCAGCAGGGCATACGTATGATCCTGATCATCGACCACGAGCTCTAGGAGAATCTTTTCGCTGACAAACGTCTCTGCCAATGCCGGGAAAAACCATGTGTTCAAGGTGTCGCCGTTCACGCCTATTACCAACCGTACATAGTCCTCGCCGGTTCCTGCTATATCGTTGAGCAATTCTTCCTCCAGCACTGTCGCGCGACGCAGATAAGTCATCAACTTCCTCCCAATCTGAGTCGGCTCGCACGGCCGCCCCCGTACCACCACGGAGCTACCCAGACGCGCTTCCAGTGCATGTATCCGCTGTGAGACGGCTGACGGAGTCACTTTCAGGTATTCGGCTGCCTTTTCGAAGCTGCCACCTTCGATGACGGCCAGAAACGCCTGCATGTGCCTCGCATCGAGCTTCATTGTCGAATTCCTGATTAAGTATTTCTTATGGGTACTGAAATATACTTCGTTTTACTTCACTTTTATTTCAATGCATTCAATGATGACTTCAGGGCGACACAAGGTAATTTTCCGGTGCAGTGCCCGACCCTATCTTCGCCCACAGTTTAAAGGTGGCGCAGGGGAAGTACTGTTTAACCCCAGGAGTTAAGCATGAGATGTGTGTTTATGATTTTGCACGCGTTGACGTTGTGCGCGTGCACAACCTCTGTCCGCAATTGGAAGAGAATAGACGGGCAAACCACGGATGTTGCGCAAGACAAAGCCCGTTGTCAGTACGAGGCCAAAGCGGCGACGGCAAGCTATCACTCCTCGCCTTCGGCTGACGACAAAACGTCCGGCATGGGCAATGCCGTGGGTGACGGGATTGTTATTGCGCAAAAACAAGTTGAACTGATCAACGACTGCCTGCGGGTAAAGGGTTATGTCGGGCAGTAAAAAATAGACACAGGGTGGGCCGTTGATAGTCGCCTGGCTGTGCTGTCGAGTTGTTTGCCAGTGGTTTTATACCGCCGGTGTTTTCCTGATTATTCAAGATTAAGGCATTTGGTTTTCAGCAGGGCGCAGTCAATTCAATTGGTCAGTGCTCGCGTTATCGGCCGCCTTGATTTTGTTGATGTGTTTGTTATGGAAGTTTGCCTCCAAAGGATTTTACAGAAGTAGTTGTAAAGGTGTTTCAAAATGAAAGCCGAAAAAGTTCTGGTGCTGCGAACATGCGCTAATAATATGGCCGACCACTGTGGTCTGATCTGGCCTGTTTCAGGACGGGTCGAATGCAAGTTTTGGGAACCCACCCTAAAGCTTGAAAATGGGTTGACTGGCGTGTTGTGGGGGCAGGGCGCGAGTGCGCAGTTGAGCCCGCAGGCAGACGCGAGATGGGTAGTGTGTGAAGTGGCAGTGAGTGACCTGATTTTCCTCGAAGAGGATGAAGGCGTGAAATTTTCTCGTGCTGAAGTTGTTCATGTCGGTACGCGAAGCAGTGCACTGGACTTTATTCAGGACAATGCTTGCAAGTATGAAGCCTCCACGACAAATTTGATTGAGGCCTTGGTTATTCCTGATGCGCAATCAGGGACGAAGGCTGTTCTTCCCGCCCTGCCGGTTGTGACCAAGGCTCCTGCCGATGTGGTCACTCGCCGTACTACGGTGCGTTCTACGCAAACGCTGGAAACGGCCGTTTATGGCAGTACGCTCACTGGCGCTAATCAGAGCCAACTCATTGCAGGCTACGGAAGCACTGAAACTGCCGGAGACAGCAGCACATTGATTGCAGGCTATGGCAGTACCGGAACGTCGGGTTCTGATAGCTCGATCATTGCCGGCTACGGCAGTACACAAACCGCGGGCGATGAAAGCTCCCTGATGGCGGGGTACGGCAGTACACAAACAGCCAAGGTGGGCAGTGATCTCACCGCCGGCTACGGCAGCACCGGCACTGCCGGCTCCGACAGTTCGCTCATTGCCGGGTATGGCAGCACGCAAACGGCAGGCGGCGAAAGCTCGTTGACCGCCGGTTACGGCAGTACCCAAACGGCTCAAGAAGGCAGTGATCTCACCGCCGGTTATGGCAGTACGAGCACCGCCGTCTCCGACAGTTTGCTGATCGCTGGCTACGGGAGCACGCAAACTGCCGGCGGTGAAAGCTCTCTAACCGCAGGGTATGGCAGCACCCAAACAGCCCGCTTAGGCAGTGATCTGACCGCCGGTTACGGCAGTACAAGCACTGCGGGCTCCGACAGCTCACTGATTGCCGGCTATGGCAGCACGCAAACTGCCGGCACAGACAGCTCTCTGACGGCCGGTTACGGCAGTACCCAAACGGCTCAAGTGGGCAGTGACCTTACCGCCGGTTACGGCAGTACCAGCACTGCGGGTTCCGACAGCTCACTGATTGCCGGCTATGGCAGCACGCAGACTGCCGGGGAGACAGCACCCTGACGGCCGGTTATGGCAGTACGCAAACAGCTCAATTGGGCAGTGACCTCACTGCCGGCTACGGCAGCACGAGCACTGCGGGCTCCGACAGTTCGCTGATCGCGGGTTATGGCAGCACCCAAACTGCGGGCGGCGAAAGCTCCCTGACTGCTGGTTACGGCAGTACTCAGACGGCTCAGGAAGGCAGTGATCTGACTGCCGGTTACGGCAGCACGGCCACCACCGGACCTGGCAGTATGGTGACTGCCGGTTACGGCAGTTCGCAGACTGCCGGTCACGCGAGTGCGTTGATTGCCGGTTATGGCAGCACCCAGACGGCCGGTTACAAAAGCATTCTGACTTCGGGTTACGGCAGCACTCAGACCGCCCAGGAAAGCAGTGATCTCATCGCCGGCTACGGCAGTACTGAAACCGGTGGTTACGACAGTTCGTTGATCGCCGGTTACGGCAGTACCCAGACAGCCGGTTACGCAAGCATTCTGACTGCCGGATACGGCAGCACGCAGACAGCACAAGAAGGCAGTTCACTCACCGCAGGTTATGGCAGTACGAGCACCGCGGGCGCTGACAGCTCGCTGATCGCAGGCTACGGCAGTACTCAGACCGCAGGACACGAAAGTACACTCACTGCAGGCTACGGCAGCACCCAAACAGCGCAGGAGGACAGTTCGCTTACTGCAGGATACGGCAGTACCTCAACTGCCGGATTCAACAGTTCATTAATCGCCGGCTACGGCAGTACGCAAACCTCGGGCTATGAGAGCACCCTGACGGCCGGCTATGGCAGTACACAGACGGCCCAGGACAATAGCTCGCTCATCACGGGTTATGGCAGTACCTCCACGGCGGGTTATCAAAGTTCGTTGGTTGCGGGTTACGGCAGCACCCAGACCGCAGGTTATGAGTCGACCCTGACAGCCGGCTACGGCAGTTGCCAGACGGCTCAAGAGCAAAGTTGGTTAACTGCCGGCTACGGCAGTACATCAACAGCGGGCTATGAAAGCAGACTGATTGCCGGCTATGGCAGTACGCAAACCGCCGGCTACAAAAGTACCCTGACCGCAGGCTACGGCAGTACCCAGACCGCCCAGGAAGAAAGCTCGCTGACTACCGGTTATGGGAGCACTTCAACGGCGGGCTACAACAGTACGCTGGTCGCCGGTTACGGCAGCACTCAAACCGCCGGCTACAACAGCAGCCTGACGACGGGTTATGGCAGCACCCAGACTGCGGGTTACGACAGTGTCATGACTGCGGGGTATGGCAGTACGCTGACCGCCCTGGACAGCAGTACGCTGACTGCCGGCTATGGCAGCACGCAAACCGCCGGATTTGGCAGTTCGTTAATGGCCGGCTACGGCAGTTCGCAGACTGCCGGTTGTGAAAGCACATTAACGGCCGGTTATGGCAGTACCCAGATGGCGGAGCGCGACAGCACGCTCACCGCAGGCTATGGCAGCACCGGTACTGCCGGGCAGGACAGCTCGCTGATTGCCGGTTATGGCAGCAGCTTGACCAGTGGCACGCGCAGCTTTTTGACCGCGGGCTACGGCAGCACACTCATCAGTGGACTGCACAGTGTACTGACGGCGGGCTACGGCAGCAGTCTTACCTCAGGCATGCGCAGCAGCCTGACGGCGGGATACGGCAGCAACCAGATTGCGAGCCATAAGAGTTCGCTGATTGCGGGCCATGAGAGCACCCAGATTGCAGGGCACAAAAGTATGTTGATTGCCGGCAAAAACAGTTCGCAAACTGCGGGTTGTCGCAGCACGTTGATCGCCGGCGCTAAAAGTATCCAGATGGCGGGCGACCGCAGCAAGCTGACTGCCGGTGCAGACAGCACCCAGACAGCCGGCGATCGCAGCAAGCTTTTGGCCGGTAGCAACAGTTACCTGACGGCTGGCGACCGGAGCAAACTCACTGCCGGCGACGATTGTGTGCTGATGGCCGGGGACCGTAGCAAGCTGACGGCTGGCAAGAACTGCGTATTGACCGCAGGCGCTGACAGCAGGCTCATAGGGAGTCTGGGCTCGACGCTTTCAGGCGGGGAGAACTCGACACTGGTTTTCCGCTGCTGGGACGGTAAGCGCTACACCAACGTGGTCGTCAAGACGGGCAGCGACGGCGTGGAAGCTGATGTTCCCTATCAAATTGACGAGGACAGCAACGTTCTAATCAAGTCTGAGGACAGCCACAGTGTGGCGGACCCGGTTCAACTGCAGCCATGAACTTATTCTCTAAACCCGCCTGCGGCCGAGCGCTGAAAACCTAACCCCCCAGGTGCTTTCAATCATTCTTGTGAAGGGCAACATGACGCTGTGACGAAGCCCTGATGAAGGCCAATGCAAAACGCCCCGACTTGTTTGGGGCGTTTTGTTATCAATCGGCGAAAGGCAGGTGGAGGAAACGAACACGGTGATCCTCATCGTCTGCCATCTTTTTCAATGATTATGCAATTGTGCATTTATGTGTTTGCGTTAATGCATATTAACGCCTAGGGTTAGGTCGAGCCAGATCGGAACGCGCCCTCTAATCCGGGCATCTCGGAACGTCGATAGCTCAGCAACACCGCTGTACCTTTACACGCTGGATGCGTGTTTTCATTCATGGAGGATTGAAAAATGTTAACCCCTGAAACAACCCGATTCACCGGCGACACACAGCCCAACTGCCTGATCGGCCATCTGCTCGACCCGCAACTGGTCGAAGCGGCGCATCAGACTAAAGCAATGGCTGGCGCCAGCCTGAATTTCAGCATGCAGAAACAAACCCAGACCAACTGGTGCTGGGCGGCGGTTTCCGCGTCGGTCGGCAACTACTACGGCACCGGGTCCTGGACCCAGTGCGGTGTCGCCAGTAACGCGCTGGACCGCAACTGCTGCAACCAGCCCGGCCCGTGCAACGTCTACGGCTATCTGGATTCCGCCCTGCGAATCACGCGCAGTTACAACGGCATGAATCAAGGCTCGCTGCAGATGTCGGCCATCCAGAACCAGCTCAACATGGGCCGCCCCATCGGTTTGCGTTGCGCCTGGTACGGTGGCGGTGCGCACTTTCTGGTGATCTATGGCACCAACGGCAACTACCTGTTGATCGCAGATTCGATCTACGGCTATTCGACTCGCGCATTGAACTCGTTCCCCGGTTCTTACAACGGCGGCGGCAATTGGACCAACACTTACTTCACCGTAAAGAACTGAGGAGGGCTGCATCATGCAACTGACTTATCCAAAGGCGCCTTCCAACGGCGTACAGGTACTGCGTCCGGCGCTGCAAGCCGCGCTGCAAACTCAGGGCTTCGGCGTCAATCGACAATTCGCAGCCGCCGTGCCAGGCCAAATCAGGCTGAGCGAAGGCTATCGTGGCTACTCGCTCAGCCTGGAGGACCTGAGTCTTGGTAAGGGCCTCAAAGACGCTGAAGTCGGCGATTGGCATTACCTGGTATTTGCCGACGGGGCGACGATTGCCGACGCGCAATTGGCCGACGTACGTGGGCATGTCGAGTTCGCTTCGCTCAACCACGGGACGTTGGCAGCGGCGACGGTGGATGCGCTGAAACTGGCGGAACAGTCGCCGCAATTGCAGGGTAAAACCGTGGAACTGCGCGTGTTGTTCATCTCGGCACTGCACGTTGTGGCCATCTGGCTGCACGCCGACGGCGAAGAGGTGCTGATCCCGATTGAGCCGACCCCCAAGGAACTGGCGGTCACTCAGTTGTACAGTGAGGCGGCGCTGCTCGCTTTGCTCAAACCGGCGGCTGATCAGGCCCGTCAGCGCTTCGACGCCGACACCCGTGGCGAGTTGGGCAGTTGATAAAACTCTAGGGTAAAAAAACCCGGACATTGTCCGGGTTTTTTATCGAAACGGCTCAGCGAATCAGGGTCAGTCAGACGTGATACGCAGCCTGGGGCGGCGGAGAAAAAATCACATAGGTTTTTCGAGATCATCCGGCGTTGATTTTCGACCGGACTCGGCTGATGTTTTTTCATTTTTCCACTGACGGCGTAAAGCGATGGGCGGCGTACCACTTCAGCATTCGCTACACCCAGCGGCGTCCAAATATGGACGATAAGGGGCCGGGCATTCTCTCCTGTGGGACGCTCACACGTGGTTTGCTCTGTGTGACCTGGCCCAGGCATGGGGCGATCAGCATCCTCGTTTAGCGCCGGGTTGGAGATCATTCGCCGGGCGCGGCCCGCAACAAGCAACATATTCCAACCTGCAAAAAACAATCCCAGCCCGAGGCAGTAGGGGACCGTGCCGATATAGTGTGTTGGGTAGGGTTGAAAGAAGAACACGGCCAGAGCGATTTCGACCCCGCCGCCGAACATTGCGATACGAAAGGTTCGGTAGCGGACAACGTAAGCGGACACGATCTGCAGTAAGCCGTCGGCTAAAAACAACGTGCCGAAGATCATCGAAAGAATAAAGTTGCCGTGGTGGTGGCCTGCCAGGATCAGTGATGCAGCCGTCACGAAAGACAAGCCTTTGAGGTAGCGAAGCTTACGCTGCCCGACGATCCCGCTGTGTGCCACGACCAACGTCGCACTGCCCTCGATCAACAGTAACCAGGCGAAAGGGTTTATCGGGAAGTACAGTGCGTCATCCAGTGCATCAATGAATAGGATGCTCCCGCACAGGGTGCCGACAACCCCAATGGCTGTCAGCGTGCGCCAATATGACCGAAGGTAATCAACCCCCAATAGCAGTATGACAAGCCTGACCATTGCACCGTCCTCTACCCTTGAACCAGCGTATTAAGCCGGCAGTGGTCACGTTCCCATTTGGGTGTTGAGTCTCCAGCACAACGCGATGTGCACCGCCGCTTGGCGGGCAGCCTGCGGTTCTGAGAACAAAGCGTGTTCTCAGCCAGAGGACAGAAGCGCGGTCGGCGTGCAACATGTCATTTTCAAGCTGCAGCAGGGCGAGAGGCGTGGAGGGCGCCGCGAAGGGGTACTGCGAGCATCGTGCGCACATGGCCGGTTCCTCGAACTGACCTCCTGAGCGTAGACGATGAATTTACAGCGGCGTCAGCACGTTCATCACCGTGTCCAGCGCCACGCGCGTGTCATCCAGCTGCACCAGCGAGGCGTGCCGGGCGCCGAGGGCATCACGGTTCTGGATCGCCGTGAGAATGGCCTTGTGGCGGGGCAGGCTCAGGCCCTGGATGTCCGGGCGGCGGTTGGTGATGTTGATCGACTCGCGCAGCGGCAGCGACAGCATGTTGCACATGTAGGCGAGCAAATCGTTGCGGGTGGCGTCAGCAATCGCGCGGTGGAAGTCCAGGTCGGCCTGCAGCAGGTCGTCATGGGTCTTCGCGGTTTCCATGCCCAGGTAGGCTTTTTCGATGGTGGCGATGTCTTCATCGGTGGCGGTAGTCGCGGCCATGGCGGCGATTTCCGGTTCGAGGATGCGTCGCACGCCGGCCAGGGTGTTGAAAAACTCACTGTGAGGCGTGGTTTGCATCAGCCAGGACAACACGTCAGGGTCGAGCAAATGCCATTTCAAGCGCGGGCGCACCACCGCGCCCACCCGAGGTTTGGAATACACCAGGCCCTTGGCGCTGAGCACGCGCGTCGCCTCGCGCAACACCGAACGGCTGACCTTGTACTCCTCGCACAGCGTGGCCTCCATGGGCAGGCGTTCTTCGGGTTTGAAGCGACCGGAAACGATGTGCATGCCCAAGTCCTGGACGATCTGGGCATGCATGCTCTTGCGCGGCTTGGACGGCTGGTGATCCATAACGAACGGGAGGCCCTGGCTAAATAGGCGGCATCATAGCATCCCAATTAGTGGGAATGACGCGGGACTTCAGCCCCACGGCAGCCCACCAGAAAGTCAAAGTCACAGCCTTGGTCGGCCTGCAACACGTGGTCGATATACAGCTGACGGTAGCCGCCGACGATCAGCTTCTGCGGTGGCGGCAGGTCGGCCATGCGGGCTGCCAGCTCTGCGTCGGGGATGTCCAGGTGCAGACGGCCATTGGCGCAATCGAGTTCGATCCAGTCGCCTTCTTTCACCGTGGCCAACGGGCCACCGGCGGCGGCTTCCGGTGCCACATGCAATACCACCGTGCCGTAAGCGGTGCCGCTCATGCGCGCATCGGAAATCCTCACCATATCGGTCACGCCCTGGGCCAGCAGCTTGGCGGGCAAGCCCATGTTGCCGACTTCGGCCATGCCCGGGTAACCCTTGGGGCCGCAGTTTTTCATGACCAGGATCGAATCGGCATCCACGTCCAGCTCCGGGTCATTGATGCGCGCCTTGTACATGTCGAAGTCCTCGAACACCACAGCCCGGCCACGGTGCTGCATCAACTCGGGGCTGGCGGCCGATGGTTTGAGCACGGCGCCCAACGGCGCCAGGTTGCCACGCAGCACGCAAATGCCGCCGTCGGCGCGGATCGGGTTGTCGAGGGTGCGGATCACTTCGTCCTGGCCGTAAATCGGCGAGTCCTTGGTGTTCTCGCCCAGGGACTTGCCGTTGACGGTCAAGGCGTCCGGGTGGGGGATAAGGTTGGCTTCGCCAAGACGGCGCAGCACGGCGGGCAGGCCGCCGGCGTAATAGAACTCTTCCATCAGGAAGCGCCCAGACGGTTGCAGGTCGACGATGGTCGGCACGCCGCGGCCCATGCGCGTCCAGTCATCCAGGTCGAGCTCGACACCGATGCGCCCGGCGATGGCTTTCAAATGAATCACCGCGTTGGTTGAGCCGCCGATGGCGGCATTCACGCGGATCGCGTTTTCAAATGCTTGCTTGGTGAGGATCTTCGACAGCTTCAAGTCTTCGCGCACCATTTCTACCGCACGCATGCCGGACATATGCGCCAGCACATACCGGCGCGCATCCACCGCCGGGATCGCCGCGTTGTGGGGCAGAGAAGTGCCCAGTGCCTCGGCCATGCAGGCCATGGTGGAGGCCGTGCCCATGGTGTTGCAGGTGCCGGCCGAGCGCGACATGCCGCCTTCGGCCGCGAGGAAATCGTCCAGGGTGATGGTGCCGGCCTTGACCTGTTCGCTGAGCTGCCACACCACTGTGCCCGAGCCGATGTCCTGGCCTTTGTGTTTGCCATTGAGCATCGGCCCGCCGGTGACGACGATGGCCGGCACGTCGCAACTGGCCGCGCCCATCAGCAGCGCCGGGGTGGTTTTGTCGCAACCGGTCAGCAGCACCACGCCGTCGATGGGGTTGCCGCGAATCGCTTCCTCCACGTCCATGCTCGCCAGGTTGCGGGTGAGCATGGCGGTGGGCCGCAGGTTGGACTCGCCATTGGAAAACACCGGGAATTCCACCGGGAAGCCACCGGCCTCGATGACACCACGTTTGACATGCTCGGCGATCTGGCGGAAGTGCGCGTTGCACGGCGTCAGCTCCGACCAGGTGTTGCAGATACCGATGATCGGTTTGCCATGGAACTGATGGTCGGCGATGCCCTGGTTCTTCATCCAGCTGCGGTACATGAAGCCGTTTTTGTCGGCGGTGCCAAACCACTGGGCGGAGCGGAGGGTGGGCGTTTTCTCAGGCATGGTGGCCTCTCTTATTGTATGACTATATGTTCTATATACGGCTAAACATAAGCGCAAAATCGAGGCTTTGGAAGTGTTGTTTTGCAAATAGTCATACTATATAGTCCGACTTAACTGAGGCATGACCCTGGCGGTTTTTCGCGAGAGGCGCCCCCCGAGCTTCTATAAAAACAACAATCGGAGATCGACCCATGAGCCAGGAGCTGCGGCTTATTCGGCGCATCACGCTGAAACTGATTCCCTTCCTGATCCTGCTCTACCTGATCGCCTACGTGGATCGCTCGGCAGTGGGTTTCGCCAAGCTGCACATGGGCGCCGATGTCGGCATTGGCGACGCCGCCTATGGCCTGGGCGCGGGGCTGTTCTTCATTGGCTACTTCCTGTTCGAGATCCCCAGCAACCTGATGCTCGACCGTTTCGGCGCTCGGCGCTGGTTTGCGCGCATCATGCTGACCTGGGGCGCGATCACTATCGGCATGGCCTTCGTGCAAGGGCCGCACAGTTTCTACCTGATGCGCTTTTTGCTCGGCGCGGCGGAGGCGGGTTTCTTTCCGGGCGTGCTGTACTACATCACCCAGTGGTTCCCGGTGCGCCATCGCGGCAAGATCCTCGGGCTGTTCATCCTCTCCCAACCCATTGCGATGATGATCACCGGCCCCGTGTCCGGCGGCTTGCTGGGCATGGACGGCATCCTGGGCCTGCATGGCTGGCAGTGGTTGTTCGTTGTCATCGGCACGCCGGCGCTGTTGCTGACCTGGCCAGTGCTGCGCTGGCTGCCGGACGGCCCCCAGCAGGTCAAGTGGATGAGCGAGGCCGAGAAAACCTGGCTCACCGGCGAGCTGAATAAAGACCTGCAAGCCTACGGCCAGACCCGCCACGGCAACCCGCTGCATGCGCTGAAGGACAAGCGAGTGCTGCTGCTGGCGCTGTTCTACCTGCCCGTAACCCTGAGCATTTATGGGCTCGGCCTGTGGCTGCCGACGCTGATCAAGCAGTTCGGCGGCAGTGACCTGGTCACCGGTTTCGTCTCGGCGGTGCCGTATATCTTCGGCATCCTCGGCCTGCTGATCATCCCGCGCAGCTCCGACCGTTTGAATGATCGCTACGGCCATCTCGCGGGGCTGTATGTGCTGGGCGCCATCGGGCTGTTCTTGAGTGCCTGGCTGAGCTTGCCGGTGCTGCAAATGGCCGCGCTGTGCCTGGCGGCGTTCGCGCTGTTTTCCTGCACGGCGGTGTTCTGGACCTTGCCGGGGCGCTTTTTTGCCGGCGCCAGTGCGGCGGCGGGCATTGCGCTGATCAACTCGGTGGGCAACCTCGGCGGCTACATCGGCCCGTTCGTGATCGGCGCGCTCAAGGAGTACACCGGCAACCTGGGCTCGGGCTTGTACTTCCTGTCGGGTGTGATGGTGTTCGGGTTAATCCTGACAGGCGTGGTGTACCGCGTGCTGGAACGCAAGCACGTGCTGCCCGCCGAGCAATTTGCCGCCAGCGCCCGGGGTGCCACGCGTACTTAATCGAGGAGAAATTTCATGCGTTTAGTTCAGTTTGAGTTACGCAACGGAGAGCGCCGTGTCGGCTTCGTAGAAGGCACCCAGCTGCGCGAAGTGCAAACGGCCCGCAGCGTGCGTGAGCTGGCGTTGGCGGCCATCGAGGCGGGCATCAAGTTGGCGCAGCAGGTCGACAGGTTGGGCCTGGGCGACAGCTACGACTACGGTGCACTGCTGGCCGACCTGAAAATCCTGCCGCCGCTCGACCACCCGGACCCGGCTCACCTGTTGATCAGCGGCACCGGCCTGACCCACCTGGGCAGCGCCTCGGCGCGGGACAAGATGCACCAGCAGGCCGGTGACGACAGTGCGATGACCGACACCCTGCGCATCTTCAAATGGGGCGTGGAGGGCGGCAAGCCCGCGTCTGGCCAAGTCGGTGTGCAACCGGAGTGGTTCTACAAAGGCGACGGCAGCATCGTGGTGCGCCCGGGCCAGGCTTTCCCGGTGCCGCCGTTTGCCGAAGACGCCGGTGAAGAACCGGAAATCGGCGGCCTCTACGTGATCGGCCACGACGGCAAACCCTATCGCCTTGGTTTTGCCATGGGCAACGAATTCTCTGATCACGTGATGGAGCGCAAAAACTACCTGTACCTGGCCCATTCCAAGTTGCGCAGTTGCAGCTATGGCCCTGAGTTACGCGTTGGCGAGTTGCCGCAGCACCTGGCGGGCACCAGCCGCATCCTGCGTGACGGCGAAGTGATCTGGCAAAACGAATTCCTCAGCGGCGAGGCCAATATGTGCCACAGCCTGGAAAACCTTGAGTATCACCACTTCAAATACAGTCAATTCCTCACACCGGGCGACGTGCACGTGCATTTCTTCGGCACCGCCACCTTGTCATTTGCCGACGGTATACGTACCCAAGCGGGCGATGTGTTCGAGATCAGCCAGGCCGAATTCGGCGCGCCGCTGGTCAACACGGTCGGCAAGGCTGACGCGGTGTTCGAGCCCGGCAATGTCATCACCCTTTAAGGAGATCTACATGACCCAATTCCTCGGCCACAACTACATCGGCGGCCAGCGCAGCGCCCTCGGCAGCGTGACCCTGCACAGCGTCGATGCCAGCACCGGCGAAGCCTTGCCGCAGGGTTTTTTCCAGGCGACCCCCGAAGAAGTCGACGCCGCCGCCACGGCGGCCGCCGCTGCTTACCCGGCATACCGCGGGTTGAGTGCCTCGCGGCGCGCGCAGTTTCTTGACGCAATAGCCGACGAGCTGGACGCGCTGGGTGATGAGTTCATCGCGTTGGTCTGCCGCGAAACTGCGCTGCCCGCCGCGCGCATCAACGGCGAGCGCGGCCGCACCAGCGGCCAGATGCGCCTGTTCGCAACGGTGCTGCGCCGTGGCGATTTCTACGGTGCACGCATCGACAAAGCGTTGCCCGAGCGTCAGCCGTTGCCGCGTCCGGACCTGCGCCAGTACCGCATTGGCCTCGGCCCGGTTGCCGTGTTTGGCGCGAGCAACTTTCCCCTGGCATTTTCCACCGCCGGTGGCGACACCGCAGCCGCGCTGGCGGCGGGTTGCCCGGTGGTGTTCAAGGCCCACAGTGGGCACATGGCTACGGCCGAGCAAGTCGCCGATGCAATCCTGCGCGCGGCCCACGCCACCGAAATGCCGGCGGGCGTGTTCAATATGATCTTCGGCGGCGGCGTCGGTGAGGCGCTGGTCAAGCACCCGGCGATCCAGGCGGTCGGCTTTACCGGCTCGCTCAAGGGCGGTCGCGCCTTGTGCGACATGGCCGCCGCCCGGCCGCAGCCGATCCCGGTGTTTGCCGAGATGTCGAGCATCAACCCGGTGATCGTATTGCCGCAGGCGTTGCAGGCGCGGGCGCACACCATCGCCCGCGATCTGACGGCCTCGGTGGTGCAAGGCTGTGGTCAGTTCTGCACCAACCCAGGCCTGGTGATCGGCATCGCATCGCCGCAGTTCAGCGCATTCACCCAGCAGGTGACCCGCCTGATCAATGATCAGCCGGCACAAACCATGCTCAACGCCGGCACCTTGAGCAGCTATGGCAAAGGCCTGGAAAAGCTGCTCGCGCACCCAGGTATCCAGCACCTGGCGGGCAGTGCCCAAGCGGGCAATCAGGCGCAGCCGCAGCTGTTCAAGGCCGACGCCCGCCTGCTGATCGACGGCGATGACGTGCTGCAGGAAGAGGTGTTCGGCCCGACCACAGTGGTGGTCGAAGTGACTGATCAAGCCCAACTCGGCGCCGCCTTGCAGGGGCTGCACGGCCAACTGACGGCGACGATTATTGGCGAGCCGGCCGACTTTGAGCAGTTCACCGAACTGACCCCGCTGCTGGAACAAAAAGTCGGCCGCATCCTGCTCAATGGCTACCCAACCGGCGTTGAAGTCTGCGACGCGATGGTCCACGGCGGGCCTTATCCGGCCACCTCGGACGCGCGCGGCACTTCGGTCGGTACCCTGGCCATCGACCGCTTTCTGCGTCCCGTGTGCTTCCAGAATTACCCTGATAGCCTGCTGCCCGACGCGTTGAAAAACGC
This sequence comes from Pseudomonas sp. MF08831, assembly GCF_059862645.1. NCBI lineage: Bacteria > Pseudomonadati > Pseudomonadota > Gammaproteobacteria > Pseudomonadales > Pseudomonadaceae > Pseudomonas > Pseudomonas sp. MF08831. The sequence continues at coordinate 156,200 of NZ_JCBCUX010000017.1, forward strand.
CAACCCGTTGCGCATCCAGCGGCTGGTCGATGGCACGCCATCGCGCGAGCCGCTGTAAAAAACAGGAGTTCACATGCCGTTTAATGCCGTCACCGCACACCGTGCACAGTTGGGCGAAGGCCCGTTTTGGGATGCGCCGACCCAGGCGCTGTATTGGGTCAATATTATCGGCAAACAGGCGTTGCGCCTGATGGACGGGCAGTTGCAGATCTGGCAGTTGCCCGAGCACGTCTCGGCGTTTATTCCGTGTGAAAGCGGCGATGCGCTTGTGACCTTGAGCAGCGGCGTCTACCGGCTCGACCTGGTGACCGAAGCGCTGACGCTGCTGTGTGTGGCCGACCCGCAACCCGGTAACCGGGGCAATGAAGCGCGCTGCGATGCCCAGGGTCGCCTGTGGCTGGGCACCATGCAGAACAACATTGGCGAGCAGGGCGAAGACCTGCCGATCACCCGACGTTCCGGTGGCCTGTTTCGCGTCGACGCCGATGCGCAGGTCACGCCGCTGCTGCGTAGCCTGGGCATTCCCAACACCTTGCTGTGGAGCGAGGACGGCAGTCAGGTGCATTTCGGCGACAGTATGGACGGCACGCTTTATCGGCACGTGATCCAGGAGGGCGGCCAGCTCGACCCGGCGCAGGTCTGGTTTGGCCCGCACCCACGCGGTGGGCCGGACGGCTCGGCAATGGACAGTCAGGGCTATGTCTGGAATGCACGCTGGGACGGCAGTTGCCTGCTGCGCCTGACGCCCGACGGTGCAGTGGACCGCGTCATCGAACTGCCCGTCAGCCGCCCCACCAGTTGCGTATTTGGTGGGCCCAATCTCACCACGCTCTATATCACCAGCGCCGCCAGCCCATTGGATCACCCCCTGGATGGCGCGGTATTGGCCATCGAGGTCGATGTACCCGGTACACCCTGTCACCGCTTTGCCGGTTAAATCCTGACATTCAAAAACAACAACAAGGAGTCACCCGTATGAATCGTCGTCGTGGTTTGCGTTCCCTGTGCTGCGCCGCTGTAGCGGTGTCAGCCCTGGGCCTGAGCGGCCTGCTGCTGGCTGCTGAAGAAGTGAAGATCGGTTTTCTGGTCAAGCAGGCTGAAGAGCCGTGGTTCCAGACCGAATGGGCGTTTGCCGAAAAAGCCGGCAAGGAACATGGCTTCACCGTGATCAAGATCGCCGTGCCCGATGGCGAGAAAACCCTGGCCGCCATCGACAGCCTGGCGGCCAACGGCGCCAAGGGCTTTGTGATCTGCCCGCCGGACGTGTCCCTCGGCCCGGCCATCGTCGCCAAGGCGCGCGCCAACGGCCTGAAAGTGATTGCCGTGGATGATCGCTTTGTCGATGCCAAGGGCAACTTCATGGAGGACGTGCCGTACCTGGGCATGGCCGCTTTTGAAGTCGGCCAGAAGCAGGGCGCGGCGATGGCGGCTGAAGCGAAAAAACGCGGTTGGGACTGGAAGGACACCTATGCGGTGATCAACACCTTCAACGAACTCGACACCGGTAAAAAGCGCACCGACGGCTCGGTTAAATCCCTGGAAGATGCAGGCCTTCCCAAGGATCACATCCTGTTCACCGCCGCCAAGACCCTCGACGTTCCGGGCAGCATGGACGCCACCAACTCGGCCTTGGTCAAACTGCCCGGCGGCGCGAAAAACCTGATCATCGGCGGCATGAACGACAACACCGTGCTCGGCGGCGTACGCGCCACCGAAACCGCAGGCTTTGCCGCGGCCAATGTGATCGGCATCGGCATCAATGGCACCGACGCCATCGGCGAATTGAAGAAAGCCAACAGCGGCTTCTTCGGCTCGATGCTGCCCAGCCCGCACATTGAAGGCTACAACACCGCGAAGATGATGTTCGACTGGGTCACCACCGGCAAGGAACCGCCCAAGTACACCGCCATGGATGAAGTGACGCTGATCACCCGCGAGAACTTCAAGCAGGAACTGGAAAAAATCGGCCTCTGGAACTGAGGGTTGGCCAAACCGATGAACCACTGCTGAGTCACGCCGGAACATCACTGAATGTGGGAGCGGGCTTGCTCGCGAAAGCGCAGTGTCAGTCACTGCATCTGTCACTGAACCAGCGCTTTCGCGAGCAAGCCCGCTCCCACAGTTCAGTCGGCGGAAAACTTGAACACGGTGTTCTGGGTGTAGGTCTGCCCAGGGTTCAATCGGGTCGAAGCAAATGTTGGCTGGTTGGGTGCATCCGGAAAGTGCTGGGTTTCCAGGGTAAACGCGCTCCAATGCGCATACGCCTTGCCGGCCTTGCCCTTCACCGTGCCATCCAGGAAGTTGCTGGTATAGAACTGCACGCCGGGCTCGGTGGTGTAGAGCTGCAAACGGCGGCCGGAGGCGGGGTCGTGCACCTCGGCGGCGAGTTGCTTGATATTGCCTTTGGTGTCCAGCGCCCAGTTGAAGTCAAACCCACCCTGTTTGGGCTCGGCGAACTTGAGCTGCGGATGGTCGTCCTTGATGCGCTGGCCGATCGGCGTGGGTGTGAGGAAATCCATCGGCGTGCCTTTGACCGGTGCCAGTTCGCCAGTCGGAATCAACGTGGCATTCACCGGCGTGTAGTGGCTGGCATGCAAGGTCGCCACTTGCTTGAGGATGTCGCCATTGCCCGCGCCGGCGAGGTTGAAGTAGCTGTGGTTGGTGAGGTTCAGCACCGTGGGTTTGTCGGTGGTGGCCTTGTAGTCGATGTGCAGTTCGTTTTTATCGTTGAGGCTATAGGTGACCTCGGTCTTGAGGTTGCCGGGGAAGCCCATTTCACCGTCCTTGGACAGGTAGCTCAGCTTCACGCCGACCGAATCCTTGCCCTTGACCGGTTCGGCTTGCCACACGTGCTTGTCGAAGCCCTGGGCACCGCCGTGCAGCGAGTTGGGCCCATCGTTGAGCGGCACCTGGTAACGCTTGCCATCGAGTTCGAACGCCCCGGCGGCCAGACGGTTGCCGAAGCGGCCGATGCTCGCGCCGAAAAAGGCCGTACCGCTCTGATAGCCCTGCACGTCGTCGAAACCGAGTACGACGTCATCGACCTTGCCGTTTTTATCCGGCACTTTCAGCGACTGCAATACGCCGCCGTAAGTGATCACCGTGGCTTGCATGCCATGGCTGTTGCGCAAGATGTATTGCTCGACGGCAGTGCCGTCGTTGGTTTTGCCGAAAGGCTTGTGTTCACTGCTAAGCCCGGCGGCCTGGGCGCCACCGCTGGCAATCAGCATGGACAGGGCGAGGCCCGAAAGCAGGTGTCGAGGGTGCTTCATGGTCGAACTTCCTTTTGTTGTTTTCAGTGGAATAGTTCTACTAATGTGCGATATTTCGTCGAGTTGACAGCGAATTTATAGCGTTAAACCCCAGATACGCAAAATAAAATAAGACTAATTGATTGAGGCAAGCGTTATATGAGTACTGCACACGCCGTTTATCCCGACCTGAAGGGTAGGACCGTACTGATTTCCGGAGGTGCCTCGGGCATTGGCGAATTCATGGTGCGCGCTTTCGCCGCGCAAGGCGCCAAGGTGGCCTTTGTGGACCGCGCGCAGAGCCAGGGCGAGCGTCTGGCGGCGTTGTTGAGTGACCAAGGGCATCGCGTTGAGTTCGTGTGCTGCGATATCACTGATGAAATCGCCTACAAAGCGGCGATAGCCCGTTTTGAGCAAACGCTGGGGCCGATCACCGTGTTGGTGAACAACGCGGCCAATGACGTGCGTCATACGCTGCAAGAGGTCGATTCGCAGATGTTCGACAGGCTGATCGCCGTCAACCTCAAGCACGCTTTTTTTGCTGCCAAGGCGGTGGTGCCGATGATGAAAAGCGCGGGCGGCGGGGCGATTATCAACCTCGGCTCGGTCGGCTGGATGATGGCGTCGGCGGGCTACCCGGTGTATGCCGCCAGCAAGGCGGCGGCCCATGGCATGACCCGAGCGTTGGCGCGGGAATTGGGCCCCAGCCGTATTCGGGTCAACACCCTGGTGCCCGGCTGGGTCATGACCGAAAAACAGCTGGCGATGTGGGTGGACGATGCGGCCAGGGAACTGATCAGCCGCAGCCAGTGTTTGCCAGGCAGTGTGCTGCCGGAACACATCGCCAACATGGCGCTGTTTCTTGCCTCCGATGCGTCGGCGATGTGTTCGGCACAAAACTTTATTGTGGATGGGGGCTGGGTGTAGGCCAGTTATTCGATGGGGTATTTCCTGAACGCCGGGTGCTGTTCCAGCTGATCGGCGTGGCGTTGCAGGTTGGGAAACGCCTGGGCCTTGAGCACCGTCGGCAGTTTTAACTGAGTGAACGACCAGGCGACGGCCGCCGTCAGCGCGGCCTGGTTCAGGCGTTCACCGCTCGCCTGGGCCAGGTGTGTTTCCAGCAGCGAATAAGCGGCCAGCAGCTGCCCGGTCACGCGATCCAGCCACGGTTCATGCAATTTTTCCGCTGGGCGCAAGTGGTGCTCGTAGACGATCTGCACGGTTTTCTCACACGCCGCCAGGGCCAGGCCGAGCACTTGCAGTTCTTTGGCGCGTGCACCGGCGTTGTGTGGCAGAAGCTTCTTGTCGGTCGGCGCCAGGGTTTCGAAGTAGTCCAGGATCAGGCTGGAATCCATCAGCACCGTTGCATCATCGAGCACCAGCGTGGGCGCCTTGACCACCGGGTTGATCGCGGAAAATTCAGCGTAGGTGCTGAACACCGAGAGCGACTCGTGTACGAAATCCACCCCGTACAGTTCAAGGGAAATTGCGACGCGACGCACGTAAGGCGAGTCCAGCATGCCGACCAGTTTCATGCAGCCTCCAAGGCTCTCGGGGTGTTTGGCTCAAGAGATTAAGGGCTCCGGGCCGGCCTGCGCAATGGCCGCGCGCAGCGGCTGATAGGCTTGCACGAGTTGCTCCAGACTGAACGCCAGGTTGCGCCCGCTCGGGTTGGGTAACACCCACACCGAGGCGCCGCCCATTCGCTGCGGCTGCAGCCCCAGGCGATCTTGCGCTGGCCGGACAACGCGCTGTAACCGGGCTTGCCGAGGAACGCCACGATGCGCGGCCGGCAGTGGCGGATCTTGTGTTCAAACGCCGTCGCCGCTTCGGTGAATTCATGCCGCGCCAATTCCCCTGCGCTCGCCGTCGGGCGCTCGACCAAGGTGGTCAGGCCACAGTGATAGTCAAGCAGGCTGCGCCCATCCTCCGGGCGAATTTCATGCGGGGTAAAACCCGCCAGGTGCAACGTGCGCCAGAAGCGGTTGCTGCGATTGGCGAAGTGCTGGCCGAGGGCGGCAGAGCCCTTGCCCGGGTTGATGCCGCAGAACACCACGTGCAGGTGGTCGGCAAGGATGTCTTGGAGTCTGTCGCTCATGCTGGGCTCCTGGCACGACTCGCCCCGGGCGGTTGCCCGGTAATGCGCTTGAAGGCGCGGCTGAAGGCGGCCTGGGAGGTATAGCCCAGGCGCTGCGCGACTTCTTCGATCGGCAACCGCTCCAGGGTCAGCCATTGGCTGGCCAGGCGCATGCGCAGTTCCGTGGCGTAGCGCAGTGGCGGAATACCGAGGGTCGCCTGGAAGCGGTCGGCGAACACCGAGCGCGAGGTGTGCCCCTGCGCTGCCAACTCGGCCACGCTCCAGTCGCGGCCCGGTTGCTGGTGCAAGGCGAGGAGGGCGCGCGCCAATCGCGGGTCACGCAACGCGGCCACCAGGCCCGACGCGTTGCCACAGGCGCATTCGACCCAGCCGCGCACAATCATCGCCGCCACCACATCGGCAAGGCGCGCCAGGATGCCCGCGTAGCCGATACGGGCACTGCAGACTTCGCGCTCCATGGTCGCCAGAATCGGCATCAGCCCCGGATAACGCTGGCCCCGCGCATCGATCAGCATCATCGCCGGCATCAGGCGACCCAGCCCCTGGATGCTGCCCAATTCAAATTCCATGCAGGCGCTGAACAGCAAGCTGCCAGCTGAACTGTCGGCGTCGGCGGGGGCCTTCACGGCGCACACCGCATCACCGAGCGAGGCCGCTTCGAAGCTGCCGATATCCCGCACCGCTGCGCCCGGGCTCGACAAGAGCTGATGAGCGCCGCCATGGGAGATGAACACCGCATTGCCGGCCGACAGCGCGTAGAGGCTGCCGTCGTCCAGGCTCAAGGTGGCGCAACCCGCGGCCAGGAAGTGGAAATACGCGTGCCCGGGCGTGGCCTCAAAACCGACGCCGAACACAGGCCCGGCTTCGATGCGACGGTACTGCACCCCGCGCAGGCGCATGCCCTGCAGCAGCTCATTGATGAGGTCGGAAGAGACGGTAAACGCGTCAGTTGAAGTCATGCTCGGGGTTTCGGTCAAAAACTCAAGGGTTTGCATCATAGATCATCCTGGAGGGCGAACCTAGACTGGCGACCTCGCTCATTTCCTGAGGATGTTTTGTGATGAATGATTATGCAGCCCATGTCGGCACCAGGGCGCAGCCGACCACCCCGGCCTGGATGGCGGTGTTCTCCCTGGCAATGGGGGTGTTCGGCCTGCTGACGGCGGAATACTTGCCGGCCAGCCTGTTGACGCCGATGGCCTTGGACCTTGGGGTCTCGGAGGCATTGGCCGGCCAGGCGGTCACGGTGACGGCGGTGGTGGCGTTGTTCGCCGGCTTGCTGGTACCGGGCTTGACCCGTGGCCTCGACCGGCGCCTGGTGTTGCTGGGCTTTTCCACTCTGATGATTGCGTCGAACCTGCTGGTGGCGCTTTCGTCCAGCCTGGCCGTATTGCTGTTGATGCGCATCCTGTTGGGCATCGCCCTTGGCGGTTTCTGGAGCATGGCGGCGGCCGTGGCGATGCGCCTGGTGCCGCCTGCGCTGCTGCCACGGGCGTTGTCGATTATTTTCAGCGGGATTGCGGTGGGTACCGTCGTCGCCGTGCCGCTGGGCAGCTACCTTGGCGGTGTGTATGGCTGGCGCAGTGCGTTTGTCGCGGCGGCTGCGGTGGGGGTGGTGACGCTGGTGTTTCAACTGTTCACGTTGCCGCGCCTGGCGCCGACCGACACCGCGCGCCTGCGCACCGTGCTGGAGGTGCTGTTGCGCCCAGGCATTGCCATGGGCATGTTCGGCTGCGTGCTGGTGCACACCGGGCATTTCGCGCTGTTCACTTATATCCGGCCGTTTCTGGAAAGCACCACAGGGGTTGGCGCTCAGGGGCTGGCGTTGATGCTGCTGGGGTTTGGCGCGGCCAATTTCGTCGGCACGCTGCTGGCCGGGTGGATGCTGGTGCGCAACCCGCGCGGTACGTTGGTGCTGATGCCGGTGTTGGTGGGCGTTGCGGCGCTCGCGTTGGTGCTGCTGCCGGCTTCGCTGCCGGGGCAAGCGTTGCTGCTGGCGTTATGGGGGATGGCGTTTGGCGGCGTGCCGGTGGCGTGGTCGAACTGGGTGGCGCGTGCTGTGCCGGACCAGGCGGAAAGCGCCGGTGGCATGGTGGTTGCGTCGGTGCAGTCGGCCATTGCAGCGGGGGCTGCGGGGGGCGGCGCGATGTTTAGTTTGAGTGGGATTGGTGGCGTGTTTGTTGCGGCTGGGGTTTTGATGCTGCTGGCAGCTTTGTTGATTGCGTGGCGGGTGCGGGTGCCTGGGGGGCTAGGCGAGTAGGTTTTAGTACATATCCATTATTTGCGAGAAGGCGGATATCGGTTCCGCTCTTACAGCGGGTCACTTTTGGAAAAGAGCCCCAAAAGTAACCAAAAGGGCTCTTGCCCCACCACTCGGCACCTCGCTCACGCTTCGGTGTGCCCTCACGCAGGCTTTGGAGCGGGGGCCGCCGCGATGGGCCATCCTTGGCCCAGCGCGGCTAAACCGGCGTCCTGCCGGTTTACCCCCGCTCCAAAGCCTGCGTGAGGCCAGCGTGGTTTAACGGGGCGCCTAAGATCAAAGTCAAAAGCAGATCAAGATCAAAAGCAGAGCACGGCGGCCTAGTAGCCGACCTGAGTGGTTGAAGCAAAAGCAGGGCAACAGGGCAAAAGCAGAGCAAAAGCAGAGCTGCTTTTCTGTGGGAGCTGGCTTGCCTGCGATGCAGGCACCTCGGTACTTCAGGCATAACCAGTTGATGCCATCGCAGGCAAGCCAGCTCCCACATTGACCGAGTACACACACATCTACCTGATGTACTGAGCTCCAAATGTGGGAGCGGGCTTGCTCGCGAATGCGGTGGTTCAGTTACAAATGAACTGACTGACACACCGCCATCGAGAGCAAGCTCCCTCCCACATTAAACTCAGTTCAGTTTCCACGATCAGGTCGTCTGTCAGGCCGCCTCGCTCTTGCTTTTGATCTAACCACTCAGGTCGGCTACTAGGCCGCCGTGCTGTAGATCTTGATCTTGATCTTAGGCGCCCCGTCAAACCACGCTGGCCGAACGCAGGTAGTACGGAGCGAGGGCACACCGAGCCTAGGCGAGGTGCCGAGTGGTGGGGCAAGAGCCCTTTGGTTACTTTGGGGCTTTTCCAAAGTGACCCGCCGTAAGGGCGGAACCCATACCCGCCATCACCCAAAAAACGGATATGTACTCAAAAGCCCCGCATTCAGTCTTCCAAGTTGGCCAGCAACGTCTTGGCAAAGTCATCGGAGGCAATAAAGTCCAGTGTCTGGCGCAACTGCGCCGCCGCTTCCCGGCCGAACGCCTGATCAAAACGCTCCGCCATTTTGTTCGAAATACGCTTGGCCGCCGCATGTGTGCGCTTGCCCTGTTCGGTCAGCAACACCCGCCGTGTGCGGCGGTCGAGTTCGTCCACCTGCAGTTCCACCAACCCATCGCGTACCAGCGGCTTAAGCGTATGGCCGAGAGCGGAAAGGTCCATCACCAAGGCTTGGGCCAGCTCGCCCATCTTCGGCGTACCCGCCTTGGCAATACGGTTGAGCACCGCAAATTGGGTAGCTTTCAACCCGCAGGGCGCATACGCCTCGTCATAGATCTGACCCAGGCGACGGGACGTACGGCGCACGGCACCGTTCACGCAGGCGCTGGGGCTCTCGGAGCAAGGCGGGGCAGATTTCAAGGGCAGATACTCTCTGATACAAAACACGACGCGGGTGATTATGCCTGCGCGACCTGTCAGGACAAGGCCTTTCAGACCGAAGATAGCTCGCAGATGAAGACTGAGACAGCTTGAAACAAATTAGTTGCGTACGCCACTAAATTGGATATCGTGGCATATGCCTCTTTGTGACCCGGATGTCGTTACAAACTCCCCAGGAAACGCATGGGGCGAGGCGGGAAAACGGCACGGCTCTGCCTGCTTGATCATCCAACCCCTGTCTGGATCACCTCCTATGCTGAGCCTCGTGCGCATCGCGTTGCGGCGCCCCTATACCTTTCTGGTATTGGCTATTTTCATCCTGATCATCGGCCCATTGGCGGCCTGGCGCACGCCGACCGACATCTTTCCCGAAATCCGTATCCCCGTCATCGCGGTGATCTGGCAGTACACCGGCCTGCCGCCCGACCAGATGGCGGGGCGCATCACTTCGCCGTTCGAGCGCGTGCTGACCACCACGGTCAACGACATTCGCCATATCGAGGCGCAGTCGATGAATGGCTACGGGATCGTGAAGATCTTCTTCCAGCCCGGCGTCAACATCAGCACGGCCAACGCCCAGGTCACATCGGTGTCCCAGGCGATCCTGCGGCAATTGCCGCCCAGCACCGTGCCGCCGCTGGTGCTCAATTACAGCGCCTCGACCGTGCCCATCGTGCAACTGGCCCTGTCGGGCCCCGGTTTGAGCGAGCAGCGCCTGGGCGATATTGGCCTTAATCAGGTGCGCCTGATGCTCACCACCGTGCCCGGTGCGGCGCTGCCATACCCCTTTGGCGGCAAGAGCCGCCAGGTGCAGATCGACCTTGATTCGGCGCGCATGCAGGCGCGCGGCCTGTCGGCGCAAGACGTCGCCACCGCGCTGGCCACGCAGAACCTGATCACGCCGGTGGGCACGCAGAAGATCGGCAGCTACGAATTCAACCTGCAACTGAACAACGCACCGTCGGATTTCCATGACCTGGAAAACCTGCCGATCAAAACCGCCGACGGCACCACCGTGTTGATCCGCGATGTGGCCACCGTGCGCGACGGCAACCCGCCGCAAACCAACATCGTGCACGTGAACGGCAACCGCTCGGTGCTGCTGCCGGTGCTCAAGACCGGCTCGGCCTCGACCTTGGGCGTGATCGCCGGGATCAAGGAAAAACTCGCGGACAACAAGGCCGCCTTGCCGCCTGACCTGAACATCGACCTGATTGGCGACCAGTCACTGTTCGTGCGCTCGGCGATCAGCGGCGTGGCCCGTGAAGGTTTGATCGCGGCGGCGCTGACCAGCCTGATGATCCTGCTGTTCCTTGGCAGCTGGCGTTCGACGGTGATCATCGCCACGTCGATTCCGTTGGCGATCCTGGCGTCGATTGCCACGCTTTCGGCCCTCGGCGAAACCCTCAATATCATGACCCTCGGCGGCCTGGCGCTGGCAGTCGGCATCCTGGTGGACGACGCCACGGTGACCATCGAGAACATCAACTGGCACCTGGAGCAGGGCAAGCCGGTGGAGACCGCTATCCTCGACGGCGCGGCGCAAATCGTCACGCCGGCGTTCGTTTCGCTGCTGTGTATCTGCATCGTGTTTGTGCCGATGTTCTTCCTCGACGGCGTGGCGCGCTTTCTGTTCGTACCGATGGCCGAAGCGGTGATTTTCGCCATGATCGCCTCGTTCATCCTGTCGCGTACGCTGGTGCCGACCCTCGCTAACTACCTGCTCAAACCGCATGGGCACGCTGAGGACGGGCACGCGCCATCGCGCAACCCGCTGGTGAATTTCCAGCGCGGTTTCGAACGGCGTTTTGAAGGGTTTCGCGAGCGCTACCACAGCGTGTTGGACAGTGCCTTGCACCATCGCCGCACAGTGGTGATCGGCCTGCTGGCGTTTGTTGCGGTGTCGTTTGCGCTGGTGCCGTTCCTGGGGCGCAACTTCTTCCCCGAGGTCGATTCCGGGCTGATCCTGCTGCACGTGCGTGCCCCGGTGGGCACACGGGTGGAAAGCAACGCGCATTTGATCGCCGACATCGAAAACGCGATCCGGCGCAAAGTCCCGGCCAATGAGCTCAAGGCGTTGGTCGACAACATCGGCCTGTCCATCAGCGGTATCAACGTGGTGTACAACAACACCGGCACCGTGGGTTCCCAAGACAGCGACATTCAAATCAGCCTCAATGAAGGCCACCGCCCGACGGCGGAATACATGCGCATATTGCGTGAAACCCTGCCACGCGAGTTCCCCAGTGCGGTGTTCTCGTTTCCGGCATCGGACATCGTCGGGCAGATTCTCAACTTCGGCTCGTCGGCGCCGATTGACCTGCAAATCACCGGCAATAACCTGGCGGGCAACTTCACCTACGCCAGTACGTTGCTGCGGGATATTCGTCGCGTGCCGGGCGTGGTCGATGCGCGTATCCAGCAGTCGCGGCAACTGCCGACGTTCAATATCGACGTGGACCGCACCCGTGCGCAGTTGGTCGGCCTTACCGAGCGTGACGTGACCAACAGCCTGGTGGTCAACCTCGCCGGTTCCAGCCAGGTGGCGCCGACCTTTTGGTTGAACCCGGCCAACGGGATCTCTTACCCGATCGTCATGCAAACCCCGCAGTACAGCCTTGAAAGCCTGGCGGCGCTGCACAACCTGCCGTTGAGTGGCAGCAGCGGGGCGGCCACCGACCAGACATTGGGCGGCCTGGCGAATATCCAGCGCAGCCACAGTAATTCGGTGTTCACCCAATCGGATATCCAGCCGGTGGTCGAAGTGCTGACGGCGATCCAAGACCGCGACCTCGGTGGCGTTGCCGCCGATATCCAGAAGATCATCGCCGCCCACGCCGGTGAAGTGCCGACCGGCTCCAAGGTCATCCTGCAAGGCCAGGTGCAGACCATGAACGCGGCGTTCAGTGGCTTGCTGTTCGGCCTGCTCGGCGCAGTGGTGCTGATCTACTTGCTGATCGTGGTCAACTTCCAATCCTGGGCCGACCCGTTTGTGATCATCACCGCATTGCCGGCGGCACTTGCAGGCATTGTGTGGATGCTATTTGTCACCCACACGCCGCTGTCGGTGCCGGCGCTGACCGGGGCGATCATGTGCATGGGTGTGGCCACTGCCAACGCCATTCTGGTGGTGAGCTTCTGTCGCGAACGCCTGGCGGTGCACGGCGATGCGGTGCAGGCCGCGCTCGAAGCCGGCTTCACCCGGCTGCGGCCGGTGTTGATGACGGCCATTTCGATGATCATCGGCATGGCGCCCATGGCCTTGGGCCTGGGCGAGGGCGGCGAGCAGAACGCGCCACTTGGCCGTGCGGTGATCGGCGGCCTGGCCTTTGCCACCATTGCCACGTTGATTCTGGTTCCGTTGATTTTCAGTCTTGTCCACGGGCGTCGCCAGCACGCCACGCGTGCGACCACCGTTACCCAAGGGGTTTGACATGTCCGTTTCCGTTTCTAAATCCAAGTCTTCCCGTGGCCTGTTGTGGCTGATCGGGGGCGCGGCCGTGGTGGTTGTCATCGTCGGTGTCGGCATCGGCGTGCGCGCCAGTGAATCGCGCGACCTCAAGACCTGGACCGACGCCCAGGCGCTGCCCAGCGTCAACCTGATCAAACCGGTGGTGCAAGCCCAGGGCCCGGTGCTCAACTTGCCGGGGCGGATGGAGGCGTATTCACGCGCGTCGATCTTTGCGCGGGTCAACGGCTACCTGAAATCCTGGAATGTCGACATCGGCACCCGCGTCAAAGCCGGGCAAGTGTTGGCGGAAATCGACACCCCGGAACTCGACCAGCAACTGCTGCAGGCCCGTGCCACGTTGGCCTCGGCCCAAGCCGATGAACACCTCGCCGACACCACCGCCAAACGCTGGCAGGCCATGCTGGCGAACGACTCGGTGTCGCGCCAGGACGTGGATGAACGCACCGGTGACCTGACCGCCAAGCAAGCCAAAGTGGCGGCGGCCAAGGCCAATGTCGACCAGCTGGTCGCAACCAAGGGCTTCCAGCATCTGGTCGCGCCGTTTGCCGGTGTGGTCACCGCGCGCAGCACTGACGTAGGCGCGTTGATCAGCGCCGGCGGCACCGCCGGCAAAGAGCTGTTTGCGGTGGCCGACGTCAGCCGCCTGCGCGTGTATGTGCAGGTGCCGCAAACCTTCTCGCCACAGATTCGCGAAGGCACCACCGCGCGCCTCAGCGTGCCGGAGTACCGCGGCGAAACCTTTACCGGCAAAGTGATTGCCACCGCCGACGCGGTCAACGCCGCCTCTGGCAGCACGCTCGTGCAACTGCTGGTGGACAACCCCGGTGGCCGCTTGCTGCCCGGCGGCTACACCAGCGTGCAGTTTGACCTGCCGGTGCAGGCCGACGTCATCCGCGTGCCGTCCAGCGCCTTGGTGTTCGATGACAAGGGCATGCGCGTCGCGACCCTGGACGCCAACAACCATGTGCACTTCAAGACCGTCAGCATCGCCCGCGATTTCGGTGACAGCGTTGAAATCGCCAGTGGCCTGCAGGCCGCCGACCGCGTGATCGACACGCCGCCCGATGGCCTGGCTGATGATGATTCGGTGCAGCTGGCTGTCGCCGCCACTGAGGTCAAACCCCATGGCTAAGCGCAATGTGCTGGGCCTGATCGCCACGTTGAGTTTGGGCGCCTGCTCGTTGGCGCCACCGCTGAACGTGCCGCAAACACCGATGGCCGCGCAGTTTCACACCCAAGGCCCCTGGACGGTCGGCACGCCGAACGATCAGGCCAACCGGGATGGCTGGTGGCGCGTGTACAACGACCCGCAACTGGATGCGATGCAGCAGCAGTTGCTGAAAAACAACGCCGACCTGAGCGCCGCGCTCGCGCATTACCAGCAGTCTCAAGGGTTCCTGGCCCAGGACCGTTCGGGGCTGTTCCCGAAGATCTCGGCCATTGGCAATGGCCAGCGCATTCGCCAGTCAGACACCAAACCGCTGCGCTCGGCCACTTCACCGGATGTCTACAACTCCGCGACCCTGGGCCTGGAAGTCGACTATGAAGTCGACCTGTGGGGCCGCGTGCGCGACACCGTGGCAGCCGGCACCAGCGATTCGGATGCGGCCAGGGCAGACCTGGCGTCGGTACGCCTGAGCCTGCAGGCGCAATTGGCCGACAGCTATATCCGCCTGCGCGGTATCGACTGGCAGAACCAGTTGCTGGAGCAGACGCGCGACGCTTACGCCAGGGCCCTTGGCCTGACTGAAGGTTTGCATGGCGGCGGTATCGTCTCCGGCCTGGATGTGGCGCGGGCGCGTACGCAGTTGTCGACGGTCAAGTCGCAGTTGAACCAGAGCCAGGTGCAGCGGGCGCTGCTGGAGCATTCGATAGCGGCGATGCTCGGTGAGTCGGCTTCCACTTATAGCGTCGCCGTGAACGTGGCGCCGATTGCCTTGCCGAACGTGCCGACCGGGGTGCCTTCCAGCCTGTTGCAGCGCCGGCCGGATATTGCGGCGGCCGAGCGTCGCATCGCTGCGGCCAATGCGCGGATTGGCGTCGCCAAGGCGGCGTGGTTCCCGCAGATCACGCTGAGCGCCCAAGGCGGTTATCAGAGTGACGAGTTTGCCCGCTTGCTCAGCGCGCCCAACCTGTTCTGGGCCATCGGCCCGTCGCTGGTAGGAACCCTGTTTGATGGCGGCGCGCGGCAGGCCCAGGTGGACATCGCCAAGGCCGCCACCGATGAAGCGGCGGCCAAATACCGTGGCGTGGTGTTGGGCGCGTTCGAGCAGGTGGAGGATAACCTGTCGCAAATCGCCGGACTGGGCGCTGCGCTGGATGATCAGCGCGATGCGGCGGCGGCGGCGCAATACGCCGAAGACCTGTCCACCTCGCGTTATCGCCAGGGTGCCGTGGCGTATCTGGATGTGGTGACCGCCCAAGTGGCGGCGCTGGAAGCCAAGCGCAGCGTGTTGCAATTGCAAACCCAGCAGTTGAGCGCCAATGTGGGCCTGATCAAGGCGCTGGGCGGCGGATGGAACGTGGCTCAATTGGCTGCGTCGACCCCTAATGAAACCAAGGAGAAGTGAGCATGACCGAGTACGTACCCCCGAAAGTCTGGACCTGGGACACTGAAAGCGGCGGCACCTTTGCCAGTATCAACCGGCCTATCGCCGGTGCGACCCACGAGCAGGAACTGCCGGTTGGCAAGCACCCGTTGCAGCTGTATTCGTTGGCCACGCCCAATGGTCAGAAGGTCACGATCCTGCTGGAAGAGCTGTTGGCCCTGGGGCATACCGGCGCGGAATACGACGCCTGGCTGATCAAGATCGGTGACGGTGATCAGTTTGGCAGCGGGTTTGTGGCGGTGAACCCGAATTCGAAGATCCCGGCGTTGCTGGATCGCAGTGGGGATACGCCGATTCGGGTGTTCGAATCGGGGGCGATTTTGCAGTACCTGGCGCAGAAGTTTGGGGCGTTCTTCCCCAATGAGCCGGCGGCGCGTGCGGAGTGTTTGTCGTGGTTGTTCTGGCAGATGGGCAGTGCGCCGTACCTGGGCGGCGGGTTTGGGCACTTTTATGCGTATGCGCCGAGCAAGATGGAGTACCCGATCAATCGGTTCGCTATGGAGACCAAGCGCCAGCTGGATGTGCTGGATCAGCGGTTGGCGGTGAGTAAGTACATTGCCGGGGATGAGTACACCATTGCTGATATTGCGATCTGGCCTTGGTATGGCGGGTTGGTCAAAGGCCGGTTGTATGGGGATTCGGCGCAGTTTTTGTCGGTGCATGAGTACAAGCATGTGCTGCGTTGGGCGGACGCCATTGAGGCGCGGCCGGCGGTGCAGCGGGGGCGGCGGGTGAATCGGGTTTCCGGGGAGGTTTCGGAGCAGCTGCGTGAGCGGCATGATGCGAGTGATTTGGACTGACTTTTTTTGGGGGGGAGAGTACATATCCGTTGCTGCGGTAACGGCCGCTGGTGGTTCCGCTCTTACAGCGGGTCACTTTTGGCAAACGCCCGGAATGCCGGCCCAGCCAAAAGTAACCAAAAGGTCTTTGCCCCACCACTCGGCCCCTCGCTTGGGCTCGGTGTGCCCTCACTCCGGCTTGAATCCGTGGGCCGCCGCGACGGGCCATCCATGGCCCAACGCGGCTAACCCGGCGTCCTGCCGGGTTACCCACGGATTCAAGCCTGCGTTCGGCCAGCGTG